>PMAE01000065.1:98130-270720 GCA_003152485.1 Gemmatimonadota bacterium
CGATGGCTGGTCCGATGGCTGGCCGGTCGGCGCAGTCGGCGGACGGTCCGGAGGGGGGTGAGAGTCGAGCGTGGCTCCGCTCTCGCTGTCGCCGCTATCGCGATAGGGATTGGGTTCGCTGGTCGCGTCGGCTTGGGAATCGGCGGGGGCGTTGCCATACGGGCGAGGCCCACGACCGCGACGATGGGGACGTCGGCGTTCGTTCATCTATGTGGGTGTGCTATGTGGTCGTGCGCAGTCCGCGCAACTACTACTGCTTTTGCTCCCCGTGTCCGGGGGCGCGGCTCGGTCACGCGCGTGCGGCGTCCGGCATTTACAAACGCGTCGCCGCGTCAATCGTTGGACGCACCCAAGATCGCCTTTCCGCGCCAATTGCGCAAGGTCGTACTGGCTCAGGTGCCTCATGCCTCGTCCGCCGCACGGGTCGCGGCGTCCAATCCCCGAATTAGGGCCACGGTCCGGCGGCACAGGTCGATGATCCGGTCTACGGCGGCCCGGTGTTCGGGCTGCAGCGGCTCCATCGCCAAGAGCTGCGCCTCGGCCATCAGGGCGGCCAACGGGTTGTTGATCGCGTGCCGCAGATCGAGCGCGACCTCGCCAGCGGCGGCGAGTTGTCGCTCCGTATACCTTGATCGCGTATCCTTGCCTGAAGGGTCTTCCATGGTCGTTCCGCCTCCAAATCATACGTCTTACGATGCTCGTCACGCCCTCGGCCTCCCCGCCGCGGCGGCGTCGGATGACAACGCAACTCGCGGCCCACAGGAACCGCGCGAGCCGCTGCCCGGCGACCAGTCGGCGACCAGCCCATTGGTCGGTGATCGGCCGGCGCCTATGGTTCCAGCGGCCGATCCACCGTTGGGGGCTCTCGCGAACTCCCGATCCGGCGATCCATCTGGTGAGTCACCTCGCGATCTTCGCGGAGCGTTCGCGGAGGTTGTGGAACAGTATCGTGCGTCCGCCAACGTCACGCACCTGCATCTCCGACTCGCGGCGCTGGTCGCGGGCGCGACGCCGGACGCGCTCGTCGCAGCGGTCGAGCCATTCCGCGATATCCCTGAAGTTGCTGGCCCCATCTACGAGCGCGTCGTTGCGGCTCAACCGACGAACGCTCGTGCATTAGTGATACTGGCCAACGCCTACTGGCTTGCCGGCCGCGGACCCGACGTCGTTGGCGAGCTCGCCGCCCGTGCGCGCGAGGCCGATCCTGACAACCGAGGGGCGTGGCATCTCTGGGCGCTGTCGGAGCCCAGTCCGCGCCGCCGCGTCGAGCGGTGGCACCGGGTGTGCCAAACATTCCTCGATGACGACCTCGCTCGTGCGAACCTGGCCGACAACGCCGCCAGCCTCGCGGGCGCCGAACACGATCCCGCGGCCCTACAGTTGGCGTTGGAGACGTACGGGGAGTTGCGCGTCCGCGCGACGCACCCGCACCAGCAATCCGCTTTGGATCATGCCATCGCGACCCTACGGACGTGGAAGGTATAGGGTCGGTCGTTTCGCGGTTAGCTGTCAGCTCGTTGTGACTAAGCCGTTAGCCAGAAGACGATTCAATTCGCCGCCCGATTCGGCGGGTACCGGGGACGGGGGGGATAGCTGGCGGCCCCAGCCGTGTAACCCAGGGGGTGCCGCTTCCGTAGGATGAGTATGCGACTGTCGAATGCTCCGTTGCCGCGGGGCCTTACCCGGAGAAACGCAAAATGACTGGTCAGGGTTCCACGGGCAACGTCGTCGCGGCACTTGCCAGCTTCTTTATTCCCGGGCTCGGGCAATTGCTGCAAGGTCGTCTCTTCATGGCGATCGTGCAGTTTTGCCTCGCCGCTGTATTGTGGATTTTCCTGCTCGGGTGGGCGGTGCATCTCTGGTCGGTGCTCGACGCCGCGTTGTATAGGCAGTAGGGGGGCGCGGCGAGTGGCGACAGGCGAGTGGCGAGGGGCGGCAGGGCGGGTCGGTCCCGTGATCCGGACGCGATATTAGGAAGATGCTGACCGCGCTGGTCCGGGTGCCGAGTCGCCGTCTGGCGGATTGCGAGCTTTCGTTTCTGACGCGTGACCCGATCGACGTGGCCAGAGCCCGCGTCCAACACCGGGAGTATCAGGCCGCACTACGAGCCGCCGGTGCCCAAGTGGTGGAGCTGCCGCCGCTGGACGAACTCCCCGACGCGACGTTCGTCGAGGACACCGCGATTCTCGTCGATGGAGGCGCGGTACTCGCGCCGATGGGAGCGGCGTCTCGTCGTCCCGAGTCGGACGCAATGGCGACCGCGCTGGCGCCGTATCTCCGGATCTCGTGGCTCACGTCACCGGCCACGCTCGACGGTGGCGACGTGCTCCGTCTGGGGCGCACGATATATGTCGGTCGGACTCCGCGCACGAACGCGACCGCGGTCGCCCAACTCCAGGCGCTGCTGCATCCGGCCGGATATTCCGTGTGCGCGGTCCCCATCACCCGCTGCCTGCATCTCAAGAGCGCGTGCGCACGACTCGACGACGGGACCGTACTCGTGAATCCGGACTGGATCGAGCCTGCGGTGTTCCGGGACGCGGACGTCGTGGCGGTGGCGACGGATGAGCCGTGGGGTGCCAACGCGGTACGGATCGGCGAGACGGTCATCTTCCCGGCCAGTGCGCCGGGCACACGGGCGATCGCGGAGGAGTACGGCTTTCGGACGGCGGCCGTGGATGTGTCAGAGCTGCAGAAGGCGGAAGCGGGGGTGACGTGTCTCAGTTTGGTGTTCGACCACCGGGCCGGGAGCTGATCGAACCCGTCAGTGACTGGGCGGCGCGAGCGCGTGGCGTGGCGGCGTCCAATCCAACCCGGTGAGCAACACTGCGTACGCCTCGATGCCATCCCATAGGTTTTTGAGCCGTAGGTTTTCGTTGACCGCGTGCTCATTGTTGTCGTGATTGACGAGTGGGACGATCACGAAGGGCACGTTGAGTACATCGCTGATGGGCGCGATCGGCAAGCTGCCGCCGAACGCCGGGATGAGCACCATGTCGGGAAAGGCCGAGCGAAGGGTCGCGATCGCCGTCCGGGCAAAGGGTTCGTCGAGCGGCGTGCGGAGCCCCGCGTACCCGTCGCCCCATCGCACATCGACGACGTTTGGATGTGACACCAGTGTGCCGCTGTCCGGCGGCTCATGGACGATGAAAACCCCCTGCGCCAGGATATGCGCTTCGGCGACGTCCCGGATGTGCGCGTAACCTCTCGGGCGCGAGGTGCCTCTACGGCGTCCCTGGCGTCTGTCCAAACATCAGCACTCCGAATCCACAGGCGAGCAATGCATAGATGGCGAGGGCGACCCACACGACCGGGGTGACCTGGATGGTGTGGCGAGCGAACGTTTCGCGCGCCAGGGTTAGGACGCCAATGATGCCGTGGGTCGCCCCGCCGGCGACGACGGCCCGACCGAAGATGCCGCCGAGTAAGCTGGTGCGGGCGATCCAAGTCGTGGTCGCGAACCCCGCCAGCGCGGCACCATAGAGCTGTGCGATGACGAGGGACAGAGCCGTTGCCGGGGCGCCGGCGGCGGTCAGGATCGCGTCAGGAACGAAGATGAGGGCCAGCGCGGCGACACCAAGCACGAGAGCGCTGGCGGTCATGAATGCGCGGGTCGTGGTCGATCCCGACATGGTGGTCACGGTGCTGACCCGACTCCCGTCCCTGGTGCTCGGCGCCGGTGGACCCGGTGTGGAGAGTGGCGGGGAAGCGGTGCGCCGCTCATGCCGATTCCGATGCTCGCGAGCTTGGGATGAGCGCCCCTACGGCCGCGAGGACGTCGTCGAGCTTGAATGGTTTGCGAATCACCGGGCATTGGCACTCGTCGATCAGCGCCTGCGCGCGGTCGCTGACGTCGCCCGTCGAGAAGAGTGTCCGGCTGCGCAGGTGGGGTTGCAACGATGCGGCGAGATGGAAGAGGACGTCGCCGCGGACGTCGGGGATGCGCAGATCAAGAAACAGCACGTCGAAATGCGTCGTCCGCAGGAGGTCATGCGCGGCCTCTCCGGAGAGTGCGGTGACGACATCGTAGCCGGCCCGCGAGAGCGCGATCGTCAGTGCGCGGCAGATTGACGGTTCGTCGTCCACAACCAGGATGCGGCTACTCGACGCTGGCGCGGGTGGCAGCGCGCGGACAGGCATCATCGGTCTCACACCAGTCTCGGGCGCGGAGGATGATCGGGCCACGAGATGTCGCGTCTCGTGCCAATAGGTGTCGCGAGGGGCGCGGATGTCGTCACGCCGGTGTCACCGAGTGGCCGCATCGTGCGATTCCAGGCTGGCGCGGCAATCGCCGAGACCGGCTCACCGACTGGGTGGACCGTGGAGTCCCAGACTGGCGCCCCGTCGGCGAACCGCGCGACCTGTGGCGGCGCAATCGGGATCGGTGGCTCCGGCACTCGACACAACCAGAGCGCGAGCGTGTCCACGAATTCCCCTGGACGCACCTGCCGGCGCACGGCGCGTGGGGTGCAGCCGATGACCTCACGCATGTGCTTGGCCATCATGCGGGGCGCGCTGTAGCCGACCTTGGCCGCGATCGCCTCGAGTGACTGCCGCGGGTCGCGTGCATACGCATAGGCGCGCAGCAACCGAGCGCCAACGAGCAGGGCCCGCGGCGATGCGAAGCCGGCGGTCGCGAGGTGTCGGTATGCCGTACGCACGGTGATGCGGGCCGTCGCGGCAAGATCGCCAACGTCGTGGAAATCCGTCGGCTGTCTGACGAGACGTTCCACGGCGCGCGTGAGCGCGGGCGGCAGATCAGCGAGGGCCGGCGCGAGACGGTCGAGCAACGCGACGCTCAGCGCGTTTCCCGGCTGGCGTTCGATCAACTCGAGGAACCGGTGCGGCTCGTCGTCGTAGCGATGGAGTACGATCTGGTGCACCGCGTGGTGTGCGCCGTAACGCCCGAGCTCGGCGATCGCGCGAAATGAGAGCGGTGAGACCGGCGTGTAGATCACGACCGGCATCGCGGGGTGTGAGTCGAGCAGCGCGGCGACCGCCGCCGCGCGCGACGCCCCGTCCGCGCAGGGATCGACGATCACGACGTCGCTCGTCGCGCGCCGCAACTCGTTGGCGAACGCATCCCATTGATCGACAGCCGTGAGGATGTGGCCGCGTGTCCCCCCCAGTACGACCCGAAGGTGCGACTGGAGCGGCGCCGGAAGATATGCGAGAACGTCGAGGCTGATGGCGCGCACGTGTCAGGAAAATGCACCTTTCTGGCAGAAAACGCACCTTTTTGCCACGCCGCGTGGCCGTACCTTCGGTCATGTTAGTGGAAGAGTTGCTTCCACGACTCTACCCTGCCGAAGAGGTTTGAATGCTCCGACGTCACATATCGCTTGCCGTTCTCACGGTACTCACTGCCGCTCTGGCCGCCTGTTCGTCGGCGACCGCCCCGGCGCAGGATTGCACCGGCGTGACCGCGGGTTCAGGGACCTGCCACTAAACGGTCCAGCTCGGCATAATTAGACACGAAACGGNNAGTTTCTTCGTGGCCCGTTTCGCTGTTACGACACCAAGCGGCCTCGACTAGACGCCGGCCAACTCCCGCATCTCCGACACCGCATCGCTGACGTCCCGTAGCTCGGCGGGCGCGGAGCGGGCCGCGCGACGGGTGGCTTCAGTGCCACGCTTGACGGCCGCAGTGAGCTCCTCGATCTGGAAGAGCAGTCGATTGTAATGGTGTGTCTCCGCCAATTCGCTGGCCTGCTCCAGCGAGCGCAGCGCCGCGGCGTGTTTGCCGAACGTATGGTAGCCAACGGCGGTGTAGTAATGAGCCTGAGCTCGGAGCACCGACGGCAGCGGCTCGCCAGTCAGGTCAACACGATAGTCTTCGAACACGGCCTCATTGACCTGGAACGCCGAGACTTCCAACAGGTTGATCATCGCCAGCCAACGGACGTACTGCTCCTGCGCCGTGTTCGCGAGCACCATGTACGCGTCGCGCGCCGCATCGAGTACACCGAGCTGGGCAAACGCGTTGGCGAGATCGGCCAGGATACGGTCGCGCGCGGTCAGGCTGCGGGTCAGTTTCAGCGCGCCGTAAGCCAAGCGCGCGGCGTGGTCGTTCTGGCCACGGAGGATCGCCACCGTCGCCCGGTCATGGAGCGCCATCGATCGAATGTCCGTGAGCTCCGGCTCCGACGCTTCAACGATGATCTCGTCGAGCATCGACTCAGCGGCTGGCAGGTTGCCGCGGGCGAACGCGACCGACGCATCTCCGATCCGCGCGTGCAGGGCCTTCGATGCGTCACCGCGCGCGAAGGCGATGGCGTGCGCCTGCCCAAAGGCCGCTTCCGCACCCGACCAGTCGTCTTGCACGCGCAAGCAGTACCCGAGCCGCATCTGCACGTCGATCGCGGTGTCCGCGTCGACCGTCGTCGCCACATGGCGGAGCAACGTATGGTAGACGTCCACGGCGAGCGCGTAGCGGCCGTCATAGTCCAGGGAACGTCCGTAGGTCATGAGGTGCCGGGCGACACGCTGCGCGTCGGGCACACCCGCGGCTTCGACCGCGTCGACGATCCGGAAAAGGATCTGACGCGCTGTGACGGACGTCGGAACACCGTCGACCGCGGATCGAATGGCGGCCATGCCGTACGCCGAGGCGCGGGCCGCGTTGGCCCCGCGATCGAGCCAGGCGTCAACGAGCAAGAGGACCTGGAGGCCGGCATTGAGCACCGGCCACTCGGCGTCCGTCTCAGTCATTCGCCCAAGCGCATCGTAGTACGCCAGGTGCTCGATCGAGCCCGTCACGGTATCAGCCACAACACCTCGGTCAGCGCGATTCTGCGGCGCCACTCATTGATGAATTTCGGGCGAACTCGCGTTCATAGCAAAGACGATGGAGCCTCTAAACGGTCAAGAATCCCGATCCTCGACATACTGTATAGTTTCGCGACAGTAGTCACGAACTCGAGTAGAGACGATTGGCTGAGCTGGTCGTTGCGACCGTGCCGGCCCTAACGAACCGGGGGCAGACAGGCGGCGATCGTCGTTCCGGCCTCTGTGCACCGGGCAGCGGCCGCTCGCTACCGACCGTCGGAAACGTAGCGGGTATGGGTCTGGTCGAGGGCGTCGAGCGTGTGTTCGAGTGTCTCGGCATACACCTCGACGCGCGGCAGGTGCTGCGGGTCGAACGCCGGGTCGATGGGACTCGGCGCCGGGCCGCCTGCCACCTCGAGGACGGCGTCGAACCGGTAGCTGACTTGGCGACCCGTTTTAGGGTCGGTCCAACTGCCCGCGCGCGCGAGCGCGCGATTCCTCGGCCAGATGCCGAGGGGCAGGGCGAAGGTTCGCACGTGGTATCCCGGAACAGCGGAGTCGATCGCCAACTCACCGCGGGCGATCTGCTCTTGTACGACCGCGTCCGAGTACTTGCCAAGATTGGCGTGCCACAGCGTATGGCCACAGAGCTCGAACCCCTGCTGATACAGGAACTGCACTTTCTTGAATCGCCACGCGGAGCGCTGGCCTTCGATCCCGCGTTCCCCGAAGAACGCGTGCCCGGCGGCTGCGGCGGGAAGCATGCAGAACACGGCGTGATTGCCCCAATCCGGATGCTTGGCGTGGAAATCGAGCCAGATCCCGATCGCGGACGTGGAATCGATCTCCAGTGCACCGTCGTGCTCGACGTACCGGAACTGCGACGGCGACGCATCATCAAAGGTGAAGACGACGGGTGACAATCCGGCCGGGAGATCCAACTTGTGGTCGAGGATCTGCGACACGCTCACCGGGCGGTACCCACGGTCGTAGAGCATCTGCAGCGACCGCCGGAAGTGCTCGCGATCTACCGTCCACCGCGACTCGTGATCGCCAATGATGTGGTACTCGAGGATCGGGATTCGACCGTGAGTATTGGGCTCGCGAGTGGCGGTTGGCGCCTGGCGAGCGCCGAGTGGCGACGGCGCGAGGCGAGGAGTGGCGACATGCGACGCGACGCGGATCGCGACTGGCGTCGCGCCGAGGGTTGTCAGCGCGAGGGCGCAGGACAGGAATGGTTTGAGCATCACCACACGAGACGGGCGAAGGGTAGTTGGAGATACAGCGGTGTGCGCCGGGGGACGTGATCGCCGGCGGACGTGATCGTCGGCCTCCGTACGATGGCGATGCCGTACCCGCGGCGGCAACCGAGCGCCCGTCGTGTCAGCCCATCAGGCCGAGCGGCGGTCCTTGGGTATAGCCTGGGAAGATCGCGTCGAGCCGCCGGGCACCGAGGTGACGGGCAGTGACTTCCGAGAAGACGGCGCGGAAGTCGGTCGTCAGCGCGAGGTCGCGGCCTTCGTAGAGCTGTTCCGGCTGTAGTCCGGGCCAGTGGCCGTGCACCTTCCCACCGTGCACGTCACCGCCGATCACGAACATCGCGCCCGCGTGGCCGTGGTCCGTGCCGCCGTTGCCGTTCTCCTTGACCATGCGGCCGAACTCCGACATCGACAGAATCGTGACGTCGCCTATACGGTCGCCGATGTCCGTCACCAGCGCGCCGATCGATTGGGCGAAATCATCCAGCCGTTGGGCGAGCTGACCCGTGGCCCCGCCCTGATTGACGTGCGTGTCCCAGCCGCCGACATCGGCGAAGGCGATCTCGAGGCCGACGTCAGCCTTGATGAGCTGGGCGATCTGCTTGAGTCGCTGGCCGAACTGTGATCTCGGGTACGTCGCGTTGTTCGCGGGCTGATACTGCTGGGGGTTCGCGGATCGCAGCATGCGCACCGCGTCGAACGTCTCCGTCCCGGTCGCGTGCACGATGTCCGCCGAGCCGGTGCGATACAGCGCTTCGAGTCGCTCGGCCTGCGTCCCGGTCGCGCGGACGGAGAACTCGTCGAGGCTGTTCATGGCCACCGTTGGGGAGGGGCCTTCGAGGATTCGTGGCGTCTGCGGCGCGAACGCGACGGCTCGGAACGCCGAGCCCCGGTCCGGGGAACCAGCGCCGGTGGCGGCGCCTTGGAGCTTGCATTCATCGCACGTGCCGTGCACCGCGAGATATCGATTGAGCCAGCCATCGGTCGTTGCCTTGTCGTCCGGCGTGCCACTCTCCATGTAATCCTGCGCGTCGAAATGGGAGCGCGTCGTGCTCGGACTGCCGACCGCGTGAATGATGCCCAGCAGCTTCCGGTCGTAAAGCGGCTTGAACGGTGCCAGTGACGGGTGCAGCCCGAAGAACCCATCGAGATCGATGGCGCTGAGGGGCGCGCTCGCGCTGGGCCGCGGGACGGCGATGTTGGGACGCATGGCGTAATACGCCTGCTCTCCATGCGGCACGACGACATTGAGCCCGTCGGCTGCGCCGCGCTGGAAGAGACAGACGAGCACCTTTCCCTTCCGGGCGGCGGGGAGCTCCATGCCGAAGGCGGTCCGGCGGAGGAACCGTGGGCTGAGCCCCATGGTCACCAGCGCGAGGGCGCCCGATTTGACGAAGACGCGACGTTGCATAGGACCTCCTACCGACGTTGGAATTCGGGGGCACCGAGTGCGAGGCCGACTACCTGCGCGAGCCCCTGCAGCGACGGGAGGCGCCCGAATCCGCCGCGTCCGGCCGCCTGGCCGCCGTTCGTGCCGACCATGTCGTCGGCCTCCATCCCGTCGGCGCTCATGGCGGAACCGGCCATCGCTCCATCGATCGACGCCGGTCTCGACGCACTCCGCGTGCCCGAAGTCGTGTCCGGCGACGGGCGACTCGTGCCGCGAGTGCCCGCGGCGGCCGCGTCCGTCGCCTCGTCGCCAGTCGGCCCAGCGGCCGCCAGCAGCGGGTCCTCGCCCGAGAGGAGGATGGCGCGCGTGTCGGGCGATGCGTCACCGCCGAGGATCGACGCCACGACACCGTCCACCTGCGCGGCGCGCGGCGCGGTCATAAGCGCACGCGTATCCGGCCACCGGTCCAGCGACGCGCCGGGGATGCGCTGCGCGGCGACGGCGAGGCCAAAGTTGATGCGGTTGAGGATGGCTCCCGTGTTCATCCAACTCTCGCCCGTCTCCGGGTAGCCGTTGGGCGCTTGGTGCCCGAAGATCGGCTCCCCCATCCGCGCGATGATCTGGGCGGTGCGCGGCGTCGTGTCGGGCGCGGCGTCCACGGCGCGTAGCGCGCTCACGACGACCTCGAACGGCGACTTCACCTTGCTTCGGTACGCCGACCGCGCGTAGAACTCCGGCGACGTCACGATCGTCCACACGACCTGACGGATGTCGCCATCCGTACGCGTGAACGTCGCCGCGGCGCGATCGACGAGCTCCTGCGGCGGTGCATCCCCGGCGAACCGCTGGCACAGCTTGCGGGCGATGTACCGAGCCGTGCTGGGGTGACGGGCCACAATGTCGAGCACGTCCTCTCCGTCCTCGATCCCCCGCCCGGCGGGCAGGGCGTGACCGAGGACGACTTTCGGACCAGCGTCATGGAACTGGGGACGGAAGCGGAATCCGCTCCCCTCCTGTGGTCGGGCGATCGACCATCCGGTCAATGCACGCGCGACGTTGATGACGTCCTGCTGCGTATAGCCGCCATCGACGCCCAGCGTGTGGAGCTCGAGCAACTCACGGCCGTAGTTCTCGTTGAGCCCCAGCTCGCGGCGCCGACGCGGCGGGGTGAGCGCCCCGTCGCCCTGAGGCGCGCGTGCAAACGTCCGCTGTCCAGGACGCGGGGCCATGGTCGGCTCGGTGCTGTCGGCTGCGCTTTCCCAGTTGTCGAGGTAGAAGAGCATGGCTGGGCTCTTCGCCACGGCTTCGAGCAGGTCTCGGAATTTCCCAAGCGCATGCGGGCGGATGACGTCCCGGTCGAAATCCGGGAGGTAGTACCGCATCTGCGCCCCTTTGCGGTCATACACCGTAAAGTGGTTGAGCCAGAAATCGGTCATCACCTCTTGCAGCTGCCGCTGGCTGATCTCCGCGCGTGCGACGCGGATGGTCTGCAAGTCCAGCACGACGCGATTGGCCGCGCGCCGAGCGACGCGGGTCGCCATGCTGTCCTCGCCCGTGACCGGCCCGTTGTTCGCGCCGGCGGCGGCACGTCGGGCGAGCAGGACCTTGGCGGGCGGAGGGTAGTCCGATTGGAGTTGCCCGATCGACGCGGCGTAGGTGGGAAAACGGGCGACGAAGGCATTAGCGTCCCGGTCGTCGATCGATTCCGGATTGAGCTGTCGGCCGATCCAACGGTCGACGCCCATGGCACGGACTTGTGCCGCCTCGCCGGGCCGGGCGCCAAAGGTCAGGCGATTGATCACCTGCAGTACCTGCTGATCGGCAGTGAGCTCGCGTCCCGCGTCGGAGGTCGGGGGCAGGGGACTCATGGTCGATTGCGACCGGCTGACGTGCGCCGCACAACCCATCATGGTGAGTCCACCCACGACCGGGAACAACAGCACGCGGACGGTGACCATGGCCGACCGACCGCGCGGGAAAGGCGTCGGCATGTGAGGATCCCGTGTGGAGGAACTACGGGATAGACGAGTGAAGCGAGCCGGCGTTAAGGGGGCCGGCGCCCGTCGACTGACCGCTACTTCGGGGGCTCGACGGACAGCTGGTACCCGGTGCCGCGGACGGTGTGGAGGAGCGGGCGACCGGTCCCCGGGCCGTCGATTTTCTGTCTGAGATAGCTGACGTAGACATCGACGATGTTGCTGGCCGGATCAAAGGGCTGTCGCCAGACCTGGTCGGCGATCTGCTCTCGCGTGACGGCCCGCCCGGTGTTGCGCATCAGGTATTCGAGGAGCGCGAATTCCTTGGTCGTCAGCGAGATCGCGTGTCCCGCGCGCGACACCTGCCGGGCGAGCGGGTCGAGGGTGAGGTCGCCGATGCGCATGGTCACGTCGTCGGCGCGGAGGGTCGCGCGGCGCAGCAGGGCCTTGACCCGGGCCAGCAGTTCGTGGTAGTCGAACGGCTTGGGCAGGTAATCGTCGGCGCCGGCGTCGAGCCCCAGCACTGTGTCCGAGACGGTATCGTGGGCGGTGAGCATCAGGACGGGGGCGCTGAAGGAGCGATTGCGAAGCTCCCTGGCGAGCGCGATCCCGTCGAGTCGCGGGAGGCCGACATCCAGGATCAGTAGATCAGGCTGGAGATCGAGCGCTTTGTGCAGCCCTTCTTCGCCGTCTGTCGCGGTCTCGACCGCGTATCCGTTGGACACGAGCGTCCGACGGACGACTTCAAGCACCTCCGCCCGATCTTCCACCAGCAGGATAGTGGTGGGGCGTCCGCCGGGCGTCGTCATGGCGGAAACATACGAATCTTCCCATTGGCGGCAAGGCGGGGGCGTCGCGTGGCGTGATGGCGTTCGCGGTCGTTCGCGGTCGTTCGCGGTCGTTTGCGGTCGTTCGCGGTCGTTCGCTTTCGTTTGTTTTCGTTTGCTGCTGCGGTCCCTTGCTGCTCATGGTGGGTCGGCGTTCTTTTCCCTACGTGCGAATTGTGGTGGACGAGAATGCGCCCGGCGCGGCGCGCCTGGGGTGGATCAGCGGGGTGCTGGGGGCTGCGGCGGCGCTTGGCGCCCTCATCGTCTTCGCCCATCAGGATCACACTCCGCTCTTCGACCCCGATGTCGGGCCGCCGATCGGCGCCGTCCTGCACCTGGCCGTCTCCCTCGTCTGGGGTGTGATCTTCGGGGTCATCGCGGCGCCGTTGCGGGGCCTCCGGGTCCTCGGTGTCGCGTTTCTCACCAGCGGCGCGGCATGGGCGATGAGCGCCACGTTACTTCCGCCGGCGTTGCGCTTTGGCAACGACTTGTATGCGTCAGCGCCACGTGCCGCGACCGTCTACCTGCTGTTCGCCCTGGCTATGGCGAGCGGTATGCGACTTGCGCGACGGTAGGGGTAGTCGTCGAGTGTGCGGGACGCGTATGCGGCACGAGTCTGCAGCACGGATGCGCGGTGGGTGTGCGAGTCACAATCGGATAACAGGCGATAACCGATCGTCCGCTGCGGGAACTTTTTCGCTCGCAAATCGGTACGGTCCGACAGAGGTGCACGCGGGGGTGCGCCTCTCGGGAGATGGCTGAGGGGAATTTCACTGCAGGGGGAAGTATGGACATCCTCGTGATGCTCGAGGATCACCCCGATCGCTCAACGGTGCTCGCGCACGTCAACTCGGGACCAGCACCGCTGAATTCCGATCGACCGACGCGGGACGTGGTGACTCTCTATGGGTCGCCCACTCCCGAATCGCTGGCGCTCGCCCTGGCTGCGGCCGTCGAGAGCCGACGGCTCCAGGAGGAGCATGGCGGAGTGATCCGGCATTTGGGGCTCTGGCCGGAGCGCGGGGCGGTCGGCGACGCCGCGTGGCGGGACGAGGTAACCGGCCAACTGGTGTCGCGGGATCTGTTGATCCCGCTCGACGTCCTCACCGAACGCGCGCGTCTACTGCTCAACGAGTGTGGCCAGATCATTCGGCGGCTGGTGGCCGGCCTCTCGATGCCGGACTGGCCCGAAGGCGCTCGGCGCGCCATCGGGTTTTCGCTCACCCCCGTCGTCGAGGTGACGGCGGCGACGCGCGCGCGCGTCGATTCGTTCCTGGACACGATACGCGATGCCGATGCGCTCGCGTACGACACCGAGGGAGACTGAGACCGAATCTTCTTTCGTCTGAGCTAGCAGGGAGTGGTGGTCGCAGGTGAGGGGCGAATGGGAATCGACAGCGGGGGCCGGCTACGATGTACTGTGGCCGGCCTTCGTCTTGTCCGCGCCGCCATTCCGGGATGGCCCACCGCCCCGGGCTGGCGCATCGGCGTCGTCAGGGCGCATGATACGGGCTTGCACAACCACGCCGTCGCCCACGCCTCGCGCACATTGAAGTACAGGCGGCCGGGGGTTACCGTCCCCCGCGACAAGGGCGACGCCGATGGCGTCGCCCTCTGGATCGCCGGCCGGTCCGTACGCCCCATCCTTCGCCTGTCTGCCACCCGTGTTCTACTCTGAGCCCAGGATCACCATTCTCGCCCGCCCCGCGTTCACGGAGCCGGCCCATCTGCCCGTCCACTGGATGGGGGAGAGCACCGACGGTGAGCGCTTAGCCGAATTTGCCGGTCGGCTCTGCTACATGAGTCAGAAGAACCCGGCCAGTCGCGCGACGCGCGAATACCTCGAAAACATCAAGCGGCAGCGCCATGGCAGTGTCCTGGAGCATGCCTCCTATTCGCTGCTCCTTGAAGGCGTGAGTCGGGCGCTGAGCCACGAGCTCGTCCGCCACCGCACGGCGTCGTACTCCCAACTGTCCCAGCGGTACGTGGATGAGTCGGAGGCCAACTTCGTCGTTCCACCGGCCATCCTCGGGGACGCGGCGCTCGAAGCCAGCTGGCGCGCCGAGATGGAGCGGGCGCAGGCATCCTATGTCGGACTCGTGGCGGAGCTCATGACCCGATACGCGTGGGTCACCGACCGCGTGCACCGGCGCAAAATGGCGCGGGAGGCGGCTCGTGGCGTCCTTCCCAACTCGACGGAGACCAAGGTCGTGGTGACGGCCAACGCGCGGGCGTGGCGGACGATGTTGGAGCTCCGCGCGGGCGAGGGGGCGGACCTGGAGATTCGACGACTGGCGATCGCGATTCTCCGGGCGCTGCAGGCCGAGGCGCCGGGGTTCTTCTCCGACTTCGAGATCTACATCGCCGAGGATCGGCGCGAAGCCGCCCGCTCGGAGCACCACAAAGTCTGAGCGGACGCCCGACCGCGCGATCTCACCCGCGGTCGGCGGTCGCGGCGCGAGTCGATTCACTCCGAAGAACACCGCGCGCCGTCGGCGGTGCCTCGCGGCCCGCGACCGTTGGATGTTGGTCAGCTCGGCGACGCGGTCGTTTCGATGCCGCTCGTTACACGGTGAATTGTGCCGCAATCCAGTCGCACGCCCGTCGCATTCTGCGGAAGATCCGGCGTATTGCAACGACTCGGACACCATCGCGAAAACATTATTTTGCGTGAGGCGGTGCAAAGTCGTTTAAAGGTCATTGCGCGACGAATTCGCACTCGGTATTATGCGCGCGATTCACTACCTGGCATCTCAATTGCTGCACCGTGGTGCGACCGGGCAGTCTGATCTCCCACGAAAAGGATCGGATGACGCGGATCGGAATCGCCTTCAACTTGAAGCCCGAGCCACTCACCACCCCAATGGGCGCGACGCTCGCGGGCGCGGGCGACGACACCGCCGACCCAATCCACGGCGACGAAGAGCCTCCCAGTAATGGTGCCGCCCGCGTACGGAGCCCTCGGCAGAGGTCCGGCGCGATCGGGCAGCCGGACAGCACCGTGCTCGTGCAGGACGTCGCGACGGACGACGAGTACGCCGAGTGGGACACGGCGGAGACGATCGATGCGGTTGCCGACGCGCTGTCGGCCTACGGCACCGTCAGCCGACTCGAAGCGACCCCTGACTTTCCGGAGCGGCTCCGGGCTGAACGGCCGGACATCGTATTCAACATGGCTGAAGGATCCGGGGGGAAGAATCGCGAGGCCCACGTGCCGGCGATCTGTGAGTTCCTCGGCATCCCATACACCGGCAGTGATCCGCTGACGCTGTCGCTGTGCCTCGACAAGTCGCGCACGAAGGAAGTGCTGTCTCACTACGGGGTCGCCACGCCGTCCTTTACGGTGGTCGAGTCGGCCGACACGGTAGACGCACTGTCGTCGGCGCTCCGCTACCCGCTGTTCGTCAAGCCGATCCATGAGGGGTCCTCGAAGGGGATCACCGAGCGGAACCTGTGCCAGGGTCCGGCCGATCTCGCCGCCCAGGTCGAGTTCCTGTTGGAGACTTATGCCCAGCCGGTGCTCGTCGAGGAGTACCTGCCGGGCGCCGAGTTCACCTGTGCGGTACTCGGGAACGGGCGGAAGGCGCGGGTGCTGCCGATCGTCGGCATGGATTTCGACGCCCTCCCGGACGGGGCGCTCCCAGTCTACGGGTTCGAGGCGAAGTGGCTCTGGGATCGGCCGGATGCACCACTCAGGATCTTCGAATGTCCCGCCGCCATCTCCGATGCGCTTCGCCGGACGATCGAATCGACGACCCTCCGTGCTTACCAGGCGCTCGGCTGCCGCGACTGGTCTCGAGTGGATGTGCGACTCGATGCCGCCGGCGTCCCCAACGTGATCGAGGTAAATCCGTTGCCGGGTATCCTTCCCGATCCCGCGGACAATTCCTGTTTTCCAAAGGCGGCGCGAGCGGCCGGCATCAGCTATGAGTCGCTGATCCAGACCTGTCTGACACTCGCCGGCGAGCGGCAAGGCATTCGGCTGCGGCGGGCTCGCACATGAAAATCGCCATCCTCTTCGACGGCGCGTCCGCGCTCGGTAAGTCGCCCGACCTCCTGATCCTCGAGGCCGTCGAGTCGGTCGAGACCATTCTGGCCGACGACGGACACGATGTCATCCGGATCCCGGTCAACCCGGACGGCCGCTGGATGGAGCGAGTTCGGAAGGCCAAGCTCGACCTCGTCTACAATCTGTGTGAGAGCGTGGATGGTGTGGCCGCGCTGGAGCCCGCGGTGATCGGTGCGCTCGAGCTCCTCGGTGTACCATTTACCGGCAGCTCCAGCGCCACGACATCGCTGTGTCTCCGGAAACACCGAGTCAATGCACTCCTCGACCGGTGCGGCCTTCCGGTCCCTCGGTGGACGATCGCGCAGCGGGGCGGTGAGGCCCCGACGGTGGGGTTCCCCGCGATCTGCAAGCCGGCGGCGGAAGACGCATCGCTCGGTGTGGAACAGCGGTCCGTCGTGCGGACGGCACACGCGCTGACGGACCGATTGGCGGCGATGCACGAATGCTGGGACGACGTTGTCGTCCAGCGCTACATCGATGGCCGTGAGGTCAACGTCGGCATCGTTGGCGACCGGGTGCTGCCGATCGCCGAGATCGATTTCCGTGCGATGCCGCGCGGGCTGTGGCGAATCGTCTCGTACCGGTCCAAGTGGGATACGGGCAGCGATGAGGACCGCGGCGCGTCGCCGAACTGTCCGGCGGACTTGCCGACGGCGCTCGCCGCGGAGCTCGCCGATGTGGCGACCGCTGCGTGGCGCACGGTGGGAGGCGAAGGCTACGGCCGCGTGGATTTCCGGATCGATCGCGCCGGGCGCCCGTGGATCCTCGAGGTGAACGCCAACCCTGACTTCTCGCCGACGGCCGGTCTCGCGCGGATGGCGCGTGCCGCCAATATGGATTTCCCGGCACTGGTACGACACGTGGCGGAGCTGGCCCTGACGGCGCGTCGCGGCATCGCGGCGCTGGACGCCGATCTCTGGGCGTTGACCCAGCGTCTCTCCGGCGTGTCGGTCGGCTAGAGGGCCGCGTGCTGCGGGGCGGGCGGTCCCCGACGGACCCCGACGGGGGCTCGACCGCTGGGGCGACGGGCGATGCGCTGGCGCCGGCCGGACGAGATGGCAGGCCGACGGCCGGGATCACCGCGTATCAGGTCGGGTCGATCGACATCGGTCACCGCGGCCCGATCGCGGAAATCGTTCGGACGACCGGGATGTTCGGCGAGCACGAGATCGCGATCGCCCTGGAGCTGTTCGATGCGACCTACGGCCTCCCGTCGGGGGGCGCGGATACCGGCGACGCGGGTGAGGGGTCCGACTACGAATTCCTCGGATTGTTCGACCCGACGGGCGTTCTCCTGGGCTACGCGTGTTTCGGTCCGACACCAGGCACGGATCGCGGGTATGATCTCTATTGGATCGCGGTGACGCCGGCCGCGCAGGGCGGCGGCGGTGGCACCTTCCTGATCGGCGAGGTCGAACGGCGGTTGCGCGGGCGCAATGCACGCCTCGTGCTGGCCGAGACCTCCTCGCGGGCCGCGTACGCGCCGACGCGCGCGTTCTATGTGGCGCGCGGCTACATCGAGGGAGCGCGGGTGCGCGATTTTTACGGTCCCGCCGATGACCGGGTGATGTTCACGAAGCGACTGCAGCCAGCCCCGCGGATCCGGGGAAGTCGAGGAGGCGAGGCGCGATGAGCGAATGGCAGGCTCTCCTCAAGGATCGCAGCGTGGCGACGCTCGATGCGCTGGCCGCGCGATTCGGATCCGATGTGATCGACGTCGAGGCGCTGCGCGGTGCGTTCGACGGATTCCAGATGCGCCTCACGCCCGCGGTGCTCGATCAGATCAAGGCGGTCGGCGACCCGATGTGGGCGCAATACGTGCCGACCGTGTCCGAGATGGAAGTGGTCGACGGTGTCGTCGATTCGCTCGACGAGGATGCTGATTCGCCGGTCCCCAACCTGACGCACCGCTACCCGGACCGCGCGCTCTTCCTCGTGAGTCCGGTGTGCGCGTCGTACTGCCGTTTCTGCACCCGTCGTCGCAAGGTCGGCGACCCGGAGAAGATCCCGCTCAATCAGTATGATTCCGCGTTCGCGTATCTCCGAGCGCACACCGAGATCCGGGACGTGATCTTGAGCGGTGGCGATCCGATGATGCTGTCCGACCGACGTCTCGAATACATCTTCCAGACGCTGCGCGCCATCCCGCACATCGAGATCATTCGCATCGGGAGCCGGATCACCAGCCACCTCCCGGAGCGCATCACCGACGAGTTTTGCGAGATGGTACAGCGGTACCATCCGGTGTTCATGAATACGCACTTCAATCACCCGGATGAACTGACACCGGCGTCAGTGGCGGCGCTCGATCGCTTATCCAGGGCCGGGGTACCACTCGGGTGCCAAACGGTGCTCCTCAAGGGCGTGAACGACGACCCGGTCGTGATGAAGGAGTTGATGCACCGGCTGCTCAAGGCCCGCGTCCGACCGTACTACATCTACATGTGCGATCCCGTGGCCGGCGGCGAACATTTCCGCACGACCGTGCAGAAGGGGCTCGAGATCATCCAAGCGCTCCGGGGGTGGACGTCGGGACTCGCGGTACCCCACCTGGTGATCGATGCGCCCGGCGGCGGCGGCAAGGTGCCGTTGTTGCCCGAGTACGTCGAGTCCATCACCGATGACGAAGTGGTGTTCAGGAATTATGAGGGGAAGCGATTTGTGTATAAACAGCCAATGGTAGCGGCCATGCCGGTTGGCTAGCGGGAACGGCGAACAGCGCGAGAGTAGAAAGTCGAACGTCGAGAACAACGCTCGGGGCTGGCTGCGCAGTGGGGTGGCCGGCCTCTGTCGTTTCCGCTGACCACCATATCTCGCGATTCGTTGGTTGATCCTGTCTCCTCTCGACTTTCTACTTTCGATTTTCTGGTTTCTCCGGTCTCGCTTCTGTCCTTCATCGGGGACAGTTGATGGCCGTGATGACAGACAGCACGCGGCTCAGCCATGCGCGCATGATTTGGCAGCCGCTTACGGGGCAATGGGTTAGCGAACCATTGAGTCATGGGGGATCTCGGCACCGTGCGTGCCGTATGTCGGGGCAGACGTGAGACGTCTTGTGTCTCGCGCCTCGTGGGCTCGACCCCCTACGCCATTCGCCGCGGCTGACCGTCGGCGACCGGACTCGAGGTCGTTCCGTGGAGGAACAATGTTGACGCGTCTTGCCGTTGCTGCATCGCTTCTTGCGTCCGTCGTCGTAGCGCACCCAGCTGCGGCGCAATATCGCGTGCGGTCCGGCTGGTCACAGCCATCGCCGCCGACCGATCCAAGCATCACGCCGTATTTCGGCTACATGAACCTCGGCCACTACGTGGATGGCCCGCTCGGGACGAGCGCCACCGGTGGTGAAGCCGCGCTCGTGGGCGCGCAGGTCATGCTCCCATTGACGCCGTTTTTCGCACTCGTCGGCAACGCCGCGCACGCCAACTCGAACATGGTGTTTTTCGAGCCGACGGGTGGGGGCCCGACACTCGGAAACTCCGGCGTCTGGATGTTCGACGGCGACTTGCAACTGAGTTCCCCGTTCCGGGGAAGCGGCGGGCACTGGATCGATCCATTCATCCAGCTTGGCGCCGGCGCGATGCGGTACTCGACACAGAACACGCTGGGCGACGAGAGCGCCACGAATTTCGCCTTCAACGTCGGCCTTGGACTCGACTACTCGATCACCCGCAACGTCGGCCTCCAGATATTGGGCAAGGACTACATCGGACACTGGAACATCACGCCGCAATTCCCCTTTCAGTCGGGCGACCGGTACACGAACAACTACGCGATCAGCGCTGGGCTGAGCCTGGGACTCGCGCGGTAGTCGGTCGGTAGAAAAACTAGAAACTAGAACGTAGAGAAATAACCAAGCCGATGTTTGGCGAAGACGAAAGGGTCAGCTCAGGTGGTACGGGCTGGCCCGTGTCGGATGCCGCGCTGACCGCGCGTGCGTTCGCTATCGCTTCTCGAACTCCGAGCGGGCTTGCGCGATCTGGTCGAGCACGTGCGCGCGTTCGGCCGCCGTATTGAACCACGTGTAGGCGCGGACATTCGCGGACAGGCGATCAAGCCATGTTATGAAGTAGCGCTTGTCGTCTGGGTTGCGGATGTCGTCGTTCCCGACCCGCACATAGATCGGACTGGTCGTCGCGAAGGGATAGATATCCAACACCGGCATCGTGGCGTGATCGCTCCACGCACGCAGCGTGTACCATCCGCTCGAGTCCACGGTGATGGTCGTATCCAGATCGACTGACGTCAATGGACGCGTACCGTCGGACGCCGCCCAAATTACCTGGCCTCGGGAGACCAGCTCCACGTGGTTCACGGGGACGATGGACCGGAGTCGGGCGCGCACCCGCACCGTATGCCGCCCCGCATCGAATCCGATGGAATCGCCGATACCATGGCCATCGAGCGTCAATCCGAGCAGCGGGCCGTTCGTGGCAAAGCTTCGCCCGGCACGCAGGCCCGCGAGCCACCGGTCATGGGTCAACCGACCGTCGACATGGACGTACACACGATTGAGGCCGACCGGGCCGCGCAACGACGCATAGTTCGCCATCGCGTCGGTCCCCCCGGCAGCCGGGATCCGAAAGCCGCAATTCAGGAGTTGATACCATACGCGGGCCGTGGATTGGTGATCGCTGAAGCCGACGATCTCCATGTAGTCGACTTTCCCGAGCGCGATGTCCACCGGCAGCTCATCGGTGAGCGGCTGTGTCGTGTCAGCGGGTTGCGGGTAGGTATCGAAGGGGTGCACGTAGCCGGCAAGCGCGCCCTGGGCATGGGCGAGATCGGTGACGTCGGCGTTCGTGGGGACGAGGCTCGCGGCCGCCGTATTGACGTACGCCGCATAGCCCGGAAGCAGCACGTGCGAGCGCGGGCCGAGAACGCCGAAATGTCCCCAATAGCTGGTGTGGAACTCCTGACCATGAAAGAGGAGAAAATTCGCGCTCGACACCGGGTCCAAGCGTCCCGTGAAGTAACCGATGTCGGGGACCCGTTGCTCCTTGTTGACGATGAGATCCTCGATCACGCGGAGATCTTCGGCGCGCGCTTGAGCCGCGAGGTGGCTCGGATCGTTCCGGTACGCGCCACCGTAATCCATATGGACGTGGACATCGCCGCCGTACCATCCACTCGCCGCAAGATCGGCGAGTCGATGCATCGCGATTCGTACGACGACGGCCTGGCCGGCTGGGACCGCGATGTGGCGTACCTCACGCGTGAACTCCATTCCACGCACGACGTCGATCGACACGTCGCCCGCTGGGACGGTCACGACTGATGCCCCGGCTGTGTGGAAATATCCGACCTCGAGGCGTCGCTCCTTCCGGTCAAACGCATCGTCCGCGTGTCGCCACGCGTCATCGGGCGTAAAGCTCCGTCCATCGGCTCCGGTGACTGATACGCGGGCGGGCGTAGCGCGCGACGTGGCCGCCTGCGTCACCAGGATGCGTATCGTCCCCACTGGCTCGCGGTACTGGCGTCTCACGGTCCGAATATGCGTGACCTGCCCGCCCGGCACGTCGACGATGCGGAGCGCGGTGTTGCCGCCCTCGTTCACGAT
Organism: Gemmatimonadota bacterium; assembly: GCA_003152485.1. Taxonomy (GTDB): domain Bacteria; phylum Gemmatimonadota; class Gemmatimonadetes; order Gemmatimonadales; family Gemmatimonadaceae; genus Palsa-1248. The sequence continues at coordinate 119,977 of PMAE01000065.1, forward strand.
GTACGCGATCCGCCGTCCATCAGGCGACCACCGGGGAGCGGTCGCGTCGTAGTCGCCGTACGTGAGTTGGAGCGCGTCGCCGCCGTCCGCGCGCATGAGCCAGAGCTGGTTCCACTGCCGACCGAGGTACGAGCTGTAGACCACGCGGGAGCCGTCGGGGGACCAGTCGGGGCGTGCCTTCCATGTGGTCTCTTCGTCGCGAATCTGGTGCGCGGAATCGGTCGCACCGACCTGGGCCCGCCAGATCCCGCCCGTGCCCCAGATGTGGCCGCGGTTCGACACGAACAGCAGCTCAGTGCCATCCGGCGACCACGTGGGCGAGAGGTAGTGGTCGTAGACACTGTAGTAGTAGCGGGGCAGATGGCTATCGCGGTCGGTCGTGACGCGACGTGCGAGTCCCAACGAATCGTGATCGAATGGTGCGACGAAGATGTGCCAGCGGCCTCGATACATCGTGGACACCCACGCCACCTGTGTTCCGTCCCGGGACCAGCGTGGCTCTACGTTGACCGCGCCGGTCGACGTGAGTCGGTGGCTGACGCCGGTCGCGACATCCAGGAGCCAGAGCTCCTCCGCGTCGCCACGATAGGAGGTGTAGATCACCCACCGGCCGTCTGGCGACCACTCCGGTTGATAGTCGTATCCCGGGCCGGCCGTCAGCTGCCGAGCGTCAGTGCTGTCGAGGTTCTGGCGCCACAACGATCCTTGCATCGAATACACGAGCGAACGTCCGTCGGGCGACCAGCTCACGGAGCTCGGTCCGCTGGTCGCTTGTGGGAGATACATCTCGCGGAAATAGTAGTTATGCGGGACGGTGATCTGGTCGAGCACGGTCCGTCGTTGCGCGGCTCCCGGGTGTGCGGTCACGACAAGGCCGACTGCCAGTCCGCCGAGGACCTGGAGTCGCCGCATCAACGCGTGTCGGGACATCGAGAGCACGATCGGCGAGGCGGTCAGTGGATGGAAGGAATCGACACGGGTGTCGTCGACACGACCTGATCCCGTGCCCAGGGCGAGCCACCTGTGGTGGCGAACACCACAATTTATCCTTGTTCGATCCGCAAGTGCGTGCGTGTCACGACGGCGAGTCCACCCGGGTCCCATTCCCGCTCGCGGTTAGCGTAATTCGATCCAATTCGGGACGAGGCTGGTTTCTTGCAACCAGGATCGCAGTAGCCCTCCGTCAGGTGCTCGCGCACGGCCGACGACAGCAGTCCGCGACTCGGCACCTAGGACACACAATCGTCGGTGCGATCATCGGTCGCGCGACGATGCCGCGGCCTGTAACTCGCGCCCGCGTCACGACATTACGGACGTCAGCTATGAAATCGCTCGTCTATCTGGGACCGGGCACGAAAGCCGTGCAGGACCGTCCCAAGCCCGCAATCGCCGCCCCGACGGACGCCATCGTCAGGATCATGAAGACGACGATTTGCGGCACCGACCTGCATATCCTCAAGGGCGACGTCCCGAGCTGTGATCCTGGACGGGTGCTCGGGCACGAGGGTGTCGGCGTTATCGACCAGGTCGGGCCGGCCGTCACCGCGTTCAAGGTGGGAGACCGAGTCCTGATCTCCTGTATCACCGCCTGCGGCAAATGCGTGTATTGTCGAAAGCTCATGTACTCGCACTGTACCACCGGCGGCTGGATCCTGGGAAACCGCATCGATGGGACGCAGGCCGAGTTTGTCCGCATTCCCTATGCGGATATGAGCCTGTATCATATTCCCGACGGGGCGGACGACGAGGCGCTGGTGATGCTCAGCGACATCCTCCCCACGGGCTTCGAGTGCGGAGTACTCAACGGCAAGGTGCAGCCGGGGAACACGGTGGCGATCGTCGGCGCGGGGCCGGTTGGCCTTGCGGCGCTCCTCACGGCCCAGTTCTACTCACCGGCTGAGATCATCATGGTCGATCTCGACGACAATCGCCTCGACGTGGCGACGCGGTTCGGTGCGACATCGACGGTCAACAGCGGAGATGGCAAAGCCGCGGCGGCGATCATGCAGATGACTGGTGGGCGCGGGGTCGACACCGCCATCGAAGCCGTGGGCATCCCGGCGACCTTCGAGCTGTGCGAAAACATCGTCGCGCCGGGCGGTACCATCGCGAACATTGGCGTGCATGGAACGCAAGCGCCTCTGCATCTGGAGCGACTGTGGGACCGTAACATCGCCATTACCACTCGTCTGGTCGATACGGTCAGCACACCGATGCTGCTCAACGTTCTGGGCGCCCACAAGATCGACCCCCAGCGCCTGATTACCCACCGGTTTACATTCGACAAGATTCTTGATGCGTACGAAACGTTCGCGCACGCCGCCAGCACGCGAGCGCTCAAGGTGATCATCGAAGCGTAGCGGCGATGGCGGCAACGTCACCGGGCAGTTCCCACGACTCATCTGCAGAGAGAACCGAGATGCCAGTAGACCGCGGACCTGTGATCAGGGATCTGTCACGAGCCGACTGCGAGGCGATCCTCACTCGTCACAACATGGGCCGACTGGCATACGCCCGAGACACCCGGGTCGATATCGAGCCGATTAACTACGTGTTTGCGGATGGGTGGATCTATTGCCGTACGTCGCGCGGCGTCAAAGTCGCAACCATTGAACATCAACGCTGGGTGGCGTTCGAAGTCGACGAAGTCGATGGGCTCTTTGATTGGCGGAGCGTCGTGGTGCATGGATCCGTGTACTTTCTGACCTCCGATTCGCCGCCGGTTGACCAGCACTCGTTCGCGCACGGGGTGGATCTGCTTCACGACCTCGTGTCGGGGACGGGCACGGAGCAGGACCCCGTCCCGTTCCGTCAGCTCGTGATGCGCATACACCTGGACGAGGTCAGCGGCCGCGCCGCCAGTACCCGCGCGTAGCGAGGGCACGAGAGGAGCGGTGCCGCCCGCGGCGTCGCCCGCGGCGTCGGTCGCGGTTGAGCGGGGCGTCGCCTCACTGGACGCGACGGCGAAACATCCAGGTCGCCGCCGAGAGCGTGACCGTGGCGATCAACGCCATCGGCCACAAATCCGAGACGATCACCCCAAACCCTGCCCCTTCGAGGTAGACACGCCGGGCAAGGTCGATGGCGTAGCGCAACGGATTGATGAGCGTGAGGTACTGAAGGCTCCGGGGCATACTGGAGAGCGGTGTGGTGAGACCAGAGAGCAGCGAGAACGGCATGATCGCGACCATGGAATAGATCATCGCCTGCTGCATGGTGGCGGAGACCGACGACACGAACAGGCCGATGCCCACTGTGGCCAGGAGAAAGACCACGATCCCCACATAGAGCGTGACAAACGAGCCGGCGAAGGGAATACGAAACCACAGCTCCGCGACGAGGAGCGCGTTGGTCGCCTGCACGATCGCGACCAGCATCGACGGAAGCGTCTTGCCGATCATGATCTCGACCGGACGGAACGGCGCGACCAGCAGCTGATCAAACGTGCCATCTTCTCGTTCGCGAACGACGGACATCGCTGTCAGCAGGAGCCCCTGGTTGAGGGTGAGTGTCACGATCAAGCTCGGAATGAACGCCCATCGTGTTTCCAAATTCGGATTGTACCAGGCTCGACTCGTCACGCTGATCGCCGGCCCACTGCCGCCATGCGCGGCGCGCCAACTGGCGTTAAACGTGCCGACGACGGCACCGACATAGCTCGTGGCGGTGCCCGCAGTATTGGAATTCCGACCGTCGGCGATCACCTGAATTTCAGCTGACTTCCCCGATGCGAGCTGTCGCTCGAAGTCTTGCCCGATCTGGATCACGAGGACGACACGCTGTTCGTTGATGTAGGTCGCGATGTCCGCGGCGCGGTCCAGGTTTGCCACGCGATGGAAGACACCCGACCCGTCGATCGCCGCCAGGAGGTCATGCGAAGCGGGATCGCGCGACTGATCGAGCACGGCGTATGGCACGCTGGTCAGGTCATACGTGGCGGCATATCCAAAGACGAGGCATTGGAGAATCGGCGGCAGGAGCAGACTGAAACGGCTGCGCCGATCCTTGAGCACGGCGAGGAGCTCTTTGCGGGCCAGCGCGAGTATGCGGTACAGTGCCGCGAGCATGGTTCTCCGTCTCAGGCGAGTGTCTTGCGGGTGAGGACTCTGGCCAACAGCAGGAGCAGCGCGGCCATGGTCGCGAGTACGGCGGCATCGGGTAGCACGATCCCCCACACATTGCCGGCCAGGAAAATCGTCTGCAGGAGCGTCACGTAATACCGCGCCGGCAGTATGTAGGTGAGTAGGCGCACTGGTGTCGGCATGCTCCGCAGGTCGAACATGAACCCGGAGAGGAGGAAAGCCGGCAGAAACGTGGCGACGAGCGTGATCTGGCTGGCGACGAACTGGCTCTTGGTCGCCGAGGAGATCGAGAGCCCAGCCGCCAGCGCGACGAGCAGGTAGAGGGCCGACGTCGCCGCGAGCAGCCACACCGATCCGCGGAAGGGGATGTGAAAGAGGAACTTGGCGGACAGCAGGCACAGAGCGAGCCCAATCATCCCGAGGAAGAAGTAGGGAACGATCTTCCCGAGCAGGATCTCCCCGGGCCGCACGGGGGTCACGAACATCGCCTCCAGCGTGCCGCGCTCCCACTCCCGCGCCATGACCATTGACGTCAGCAATGCCCCGATGAGCGTCATGACCAATACGATCAGCCCTGGCACGAGAAAGTAGTGACTGTCGTTGGCCTCGTTGAACCACATCCGGTCCTGCACGATGACCGGTTCGACGGCCCCCCCAAAACCCTCGGCGGCCCGGCGCGCCGCCCACTCGCCGATGGCGCCTTGGGAGTAGCCCTCGATGATGCGAGCACGGTTCCCGTCCACACCGTTCACGACCAATTGGACTGTAACGTCCCCGAGCGCCAGTCGCCGTGTAAAATCCGATCGGACCCGGACGATCCCGTCGACGTCCCCGGTCTGAAGGAGGTGTTCGGCATCGGACATCGATCTCACCACGTGCGCACTAAACGAGGGAGAGAGTTGAAATCCCGCCGCCAGCTCCGCGGCCTCGGGCGCGGGATCCTCCAGTACCACGGCCACTCCCACGTGTTGTACGTCGAGCGACAACCCGTAGCCGAACAATAGAATCAGGATTAACGGCAGCACGACGCCGACCGCGATGCTGCTTGGATCGCGCACGACCTGGCGAGTCTCTTTCCGCACCAGAGCCCAGGTACGTCTGAGGGAACCGCGCACCCGATCGCGCAGGCCGTGGGCCACGCCCGTCACGGGGACTCCGTGACGGGCGACCGTTCAGTCGGGTCGACGCCCCGAGACGTCTCGACGATTGCGATGAACGCATCCTCCATGGTCGTCTCGTGGCCAGGGATCGGTCGAGCGCGGCGTCGGATCTCGGCCGGTGTGCCCTGGGCCAAGATGTGACCGGCGTCCATCACCGCGATCCGGTCACAGTACTCGGCCTCCTCCATGAAGTGCGTCGTGACGATCGCCGTCACGCCGCCCGCCGCGAGCAGGGTGATCCGTCGCCAGAAATCGCGCCGGGCCTGCGGATCGGCACCGCTCGTGGGTTCATCCAGAAACAGCGTTTCCGGCTCGTGAAGGAGCGCGGCCGCCATTGCAAGGCGCTGCTTAAATCCTCCCGGCAAGCGTCCGCTCTGCTCCGTCGCAAACGGTTGGAGCTCGAACTGGCGTAGTGCCCAGGCCACGCGATCACGCTTCCTATCACCTTTGAGACCGTACGCGCCGGCGAAGAAATCCAGATTCTCGGTGACCGACAACTGGGCGTACAGCGAGAATTTCTGGGCCACATACCCGATTCGCCGGCGGGCCGACGCGCCGCCAGCCCGGACGTCGACGCCGGTCACTCGGAGCGTGCCGGCCGTTGCCGAGAGTAAGCCGCATAGCATCCGAAACGTGGTCGTCTTGCCCGCCCCGTTCGGACCGAGGAGCCCGAAGATCTCGCCACGCTGCACCTCGAAGCTCACGTGGTCAACGGCCGTGAACGTGCCGAACTTCCGCACGAGATCGCTGACCGCCACCTCGGCTTCCGCCCCGCGCTCCCCCGCGGGCGCGGCCGCCGGCTCATCCATCGTCATCCGAGGTGCAGCCGAGCGCGGGGTCGCCACGCGACGGAGGAGTATCATGAAGCCGTCCTCGAACCGCGGCGGAGTCAGTGTCGTCTTCACGCCTTCCAGGCTCTGGATAGGCGCCGCGGCGTGTTCGAGCGGCTCGGCGCAAACGACGCGCACCAAGCCGCCCTCAGGTACGGCGTCGACCACGGCCGCGTCGTCGAGTAGACGCGCTTGGAGGTCGCGGGCCTTTTGACCAGCTGGAGGTTCAGCCAGGTAGCTGCGTCCGGCGGCCACGCCGCTGATGTCGTTCGGCGCTCCCTGCGCCAGCACTCGGCCCTCGTGCATCACGAGGACGTGCTGACACCATTGGGCCTCATCGAGATACGACGTGCTGAGCATCACGGTCAGATGTTGGTCCCGCACGAGATGGAGCAGGATCTCCCACAACTCGCGTCGCGACAGCGGATCCACGCCAACCGTCGGCTCATCGAGCACGAGCAATTCGGGCGATCGGACGAGCGTGCACGCGAGCCCGAGCTTCTGCTTCATTCCCCCGGACAGCTCGCCGGCGAGTCGTCGGGTGAACGGGCCGAGCGCCGTCATCTCCATGAGCCCCGGATAGGTGGTTCTGCGCTCCTCCTTCGATACGCCGCGCAGATCGGCGTAGAGATCGAGATTCTCCTGCACTGTGAGATCTTCGTACAACCCGAATCGCTGGGGCATGTACGCGATCCGCGACTGGACTGCTTGCGGGTCATGCGCCACATCGATGTCCAGCACCTGCAGCGAACCGCTGTTGGCGACGAGCAGACCCGCGGTTAATCGCAGCAACGTCGTCTTGCCCGCGCCATCGGGTCCGACGAGCGCGGTGAGCGATCCAGCGGCAATCTCAAATGATACGCCGTCGAGGGCATGTACGACATCACCCGCGGCTCCTCGGAATTGCTTCGCTATGTCGCGACCGCGGACGATCGGTGCGGGTGCGGTGGCCGCGGTCACGGCGAGTTCGAGGGGGCTGGCTCCGGAATGACCCGCACCGTCGTCGACGGGAGCGTGTCGCTCTGCGGCAGGGCCTGGAGGAGGGACAGGCTCACACTTGCCGGCATCCCGAGCCGCAGCACGTCGGACGAATCCCGCACGAACACACGGACCTCGTAGACGAGGCTTGGACGCAGGGCGTCGGTTTGTACCTCCTTTGGGGTGAACTCGGCGATCGGCGAGATGAATCCAACCCATCCGCTGAACCGCTGCCCCGGCTCACCGTCCACCGTAATGACCGCGCGCATCCCGGGATGCACCTTGGCAAGGTCCGGCTCCGACACATACGCGCGCACCCACTTTGGGTCAGTGATCGCCAACGAGAAAACGGGTTTCTCAGGAGATGCCATCTCCCCTGGCTCCATCAATCGTGAGCGGACGACGCCATTGGACGGTGCGACGAGCACCGCGTCGCCCAACTGCTGTCGAAGGAGGGCGAGTCCGGCCTCATCTGCCCGCAACTGATCTTCGGCTTGCGCGACGTCCTCCTGTCGGGGGCCCGCTACTTCCAGTGCCAGCGCCTTCTCATTCACGACGAGCTTCGCTTGAGCGACGTCCCAGGCGGCCTTGGCGTTGTCGGCTTCCTGTTGACTTACACTGTGACCCTCGGCCAATGAACGAAGCCGCTCGTATTGCTGCCGCACATTCTCGGCGTCCGCTCGCGCTGACTCCACATTGGCCCTCGCTTCGGCCACCTCCTCCGGTCGGTTGCCGTTGCGGAGCCGCGCGGTGACGTCACGCTGGGCCGCGGTCTGGGCCTCGACCTGAGCGACCTGCGGCAGGAGCCGCCGAGTGTCCAGCCGCGCGAGCACTTGACCTGTGTGGACGCGATCGCCCTCTTGGACGAGCACCGCGGCCACCCGTTCGGTGCCGTTGAAGGGAAGATCCACCTCGCGGAGATCCACATTTCCGTGAAGGGCGAGCGAGGTTGCAGCGATCGGCTGTCGGCTGTGCCGCCAGAGGAGGAAGGCCGCCAGACTCAGGACAACCACGACGCCGGCGGCGGCGCCGACCACGACCACTCGATGTCGCGCAACCGCGGTGGCAGCCTGGGCGACGGGCGGCGTCAGTGGGCCTGCGCTAGCGGGAGCGGGCGTAGAACGCCTGCTGGCGATCCGTCGTGATCCAGGGCGGTCCGGATCGCGTCGGCCGTGGCCGTGCGTACTGCCATGTGGTATCCGACTCCGGAGACGATTTCACCGGCTGCCGCCGTCCAGTATCACACGCGGGCATTGATTGTGTCGGTCCTGTACCGATCCCATGGACACTCGGTGTGTTCGTCTCGCTTGTATACGCCAGGCGACGGCCATGAGGGAACAGCTCCACGCGGTGATGAGGGCCCGCACCAACCAATACATACGTATTACGTCCGCGAGTTACAGGGTGTCAAGCGAGGACCGGCTGGCGCCCGGACAGAGGCCCAGGCGGTGATGGGGTCAGCATCGATGATGAGGAGTGCCGGTGGCGAGGCACGGAAGAGGGCAGAACGCGGGAAGGCACGTAATTCGCAAGAACATCGGCGCCGCCTTGAACCGGGCCGTCGCCCACTATCGATCGTAAGTATGTCGAGACTGGCTCGGCGAACGCGCCCGCACGGTGAGAGCACATCATTCATTGCCGGAGACCCTGATGGCCGACGTATTGTCCCCCGATCTCCTCCAGAAGATGCACGCCTATTGGCGTGCCGCGAACTACCTATCGGTCGGGCAGATCTATCTCCAGGACAATCCGCTGCTCGAATCCCCGCTTACGATCGAGCATATCAAGCCCCGATTGCTGGGGCATTGGGGCACGACGCCGGGATTGAATTTTCTCTACGTGCACCTCAACCGGCTGATTACAGAGAACGACCTGAACATGATGTACGTCATCGGCCCAGGGCATGGTGGTCCAGGCATTGTGGCGCAGACCTATCTGGAGGGGTCGTACACGGAGCGCTATCCGGCGATCGAGCGCAGCCGAAACGGCCTCCAGCGGCTCTTCCGCCAGTTCTCATGGCCGTACGGAATCCCCAGTCACGTCTCTCCGGACACGCCGGGTTCCATTCATGAAGGCGGAGAGTTGGGCTATTCGTTGATTCACGCCTATGGCGCCGCATTCGACAACCCAGATCTCATTGTCGCCTGCGTCATCGGCGATGGCGAAGCGGAAACCGGCGCGTTGGCCACCAGTTGGCACTCCAACAAATTTCTCAACCCCGTGCGCGATGGCGCGGTGCTGCCAATCCTGCATCTCAACGGATTTAAGATCGCCAATCCCACGGTGCTCGCCCGCATCAGTCGCGCGGAGTTGACGGAGCTGTTACGCGGCTACGGTTACGACCCACATTTCGTCGAAGGGGACGATCCGGCGGTCATGCATCAGACCCTCGCCGGTACGCTCGACACGATTCTGGAGCAGATTCGGCAGATCCAGCGTACCGCACGCGCTGGCGGTGCGACGGAACGCCCAGAGCGTCCGCGGTGGCCCATGATCGTGTTCCGAACGCCCAAGGGGTGGACGGGGCCGAAATTCGTGGACGGCAAGCCGGTCGAAGGCACGTGGCGCGCGCATCAGGTGCCGATCGCGGACCTCGAGAACCCGGAACATCTGAAGCAGCTCGAAGATTGGATGCGGAGCTACCGGCCACACGAATTGTTCGATGAACAGGGAACGTTCCGCGAAGAGCTGGCCGCGCTCGCTCCCACCGGCCATTGCCGGATGGGCTCCAACCCGCACGCCAATGGCGGTGAATTGTTGCACCCGCTATCGATGCCTCACTTCCAGGACTACGCGGTCGCGGTCGCGAGTCCCGGCTGTGCCGAGGCAGAAGCGACTCGGGTGCTGGGCACCTTCCTACGCGACGTGATGAAGCTCAATCTCGCGACCGCCAATTTTCGACTCTTTGGCCCCGACGAGACGGCGTCCAACAGGCTGGAGGCCGTCTACGATGTGTCCGGCAAGGAATGGATGGCGGCGGTCGAAGACGTGGACGTCAATCTCAGCGCGACCGGCCGCGTGATGGAGGTGCTCAGCGAACATCTGTGCGAAGGGTGGCTTGAAGGGTATCTCCTCACGGGACGCCACGGCCTGTTCTCGTGTTACGAAGCCTTCATCCACATCATCGATTCGATGTTCAATCAGCATGCCAAGTGGCTGAAGACCAGCCGAGCCGTCTCCTGGCGTAAGCCGATCGCGTCGCTGAACTATCTGCTCACATCGCACGTCTGGCGACAGGATCACAATGGTTTTTCCCACCAGGACCCCGGTTTTATCGATCACGTCGCGAATAAGAAAGCCGACGTCGTGCGCATCTATCTGCCCCCCGACGCAAACTGCTTGCTCTCGGTCGCGGACCACTGCCTGCGCAGCCGCAACTACATCAACTTGATCATTGCTGGCAAACAGCCGGAGTGGCAGTGGCTCGACATGGAGTCGGCGGTGCGTCACTGTACCGCGGGTGCCGGCATCTGGCACTGGGCCAGCATCGATGACGAGACTCCCGACGTCGTCATGGCCTGTGCGGGCGATGTACCGACCCTCGAGACGCTCGCGGCGGTGACACTCTTGCGCGCGTATATCCCGGACATCTGTATCCGAGTCGTCAACGTCGTGGATCTGTTGGCGTTGCAGCCGCAATCCGAGCACCCCCACGGTCTGTCGGATACGGATTTCGACGAGATGTTCACGGCCGACAAACCGGTGATCTTCGCCTTCCATGGCTATCCCGCGATGATTCACAAGCTGACCTATCGACGACACAATCACGACAACATTCACGTGCGGGGGTACAAGGAAGAGGGCACGACGACGACCCCCTTCGACATGGTCGTCCTCAATGATCTGGACCGTTACCGCCTCGCGTTGGACGCGGTCGAGCGGATACCACGTCTCCACGATCGGGTAGCGAAGGAGACGGCGCGCTACTGGGCGACCATGGAGCGCCACAAGCTCTATATCGGCGAGCACGGCGACGATATGCCAGAGGTCCGCGATTGGCGATGGCACTCGTAAACGTGCCATGGCCCCGCCGGGTATGAGCGATGCGGCACCCCAGGTGTGTGTGCTGGCGCTGAATAGTGGCTCGTCGTCACTCAAGTTCGGGTTGTACCGGGTCGGATCGCGCCGGATCGACGTGCTGCTCTCCGGCGAGGCCGGGTCGATCGGCGACCCGATAGGCCAGTTCGAGGCCCGCGATGCAGGCGGAGAAACGGTGGTCGCCGAGGCCGCCTCCTTTCCCAGTCAACGCGAGGCGATCATCCGGATCGAGAAATGTCTCGCCGATACCAACGTGCCGGCGCCCAACATCATTGGGCACCGCATCGTCCATGGCGGCCCGATGCTCCGCGAGCATTGCCTCATTGATGCCTCGGTGCTAGGCCTGCTCGACGCGGCGTCCGTCTTCGCGCCACTGCACACGGCGGCGGCGCTCTCGGTCGTCCGCTTCGCCGGAGAGCGATACCCCACGCTGCCCCAGGTCGCGTGTTTCGATACGACCTTTCACGCCGCAATGCCGGACGTCGCCCGTATCCTTCCGATCGCCCGGGACTTGCAATCGGAGGGTATCCAACGCTACGGCTTCCATGGTCTATCGTGCGAATCGATCGTGCACCAATTGGCGCCCGACGTACCGGACCGCTTGATCATCGCCCACCTCGGAAATGGTGCAAGCGTCACCGCGGTCAAGGGTGGTAAATCGATCGATACCAGCATGGGATTGACCCCGACCGGTGGCGTGATCATGGGCTCGCGCAGCGGGGACCTCGACCCCGGAGTGCTTGTCTATCTCATGCGTGCGAAGCGCTACGACGCGGCGATGGTGGAGGAATTGGTCGATCGCCGGTCCGGCCTCCTGGGGATCTCTGGCCTGAGCAGCGACATGCGACGCCTGCATCACGCCGCTCCGTCGGATCGCGACGTGCGACTCGCCATTCAGATGTTCTGCTATTCGGTGCGGAAGCAGATCGCCGCGATGATCGCGGTACTCGACGGTGTCGACGTGGTCGTGTTCACCGGTGGTATTGGCGAACACGACGACGCCGTGCGCGCAGCCATCTGCAGCGGCCTATCGTGGATTGGCCTCCGTCTCGACGACGCGCGGAACCGGTCCGCGACCAACCCCATCAGCGACCCCACGGCAGGCGCGGCGGTGCTGGTGCTGCCCTCGGACGAAGACGAGCAGATCGCCCGGCATGCGTGGGCGCTCGCGCCGCGGGCCGTGTCCTGAGGCTGTCCGGCGCCTACTTCGCCAGTTGCTTGCGGATAGCCAGTAGCTCACGTCGATGCGTGGCGCTCGTGCGGGGGTAGCTCATGTTGAGCCCATCGAGGGTGTCGAGCACAACCCGGGAAACAATCATCCGGGCGTTGTTCTTGTCGTCGGCAGGCACCACATACCATGGGGCGTCGTGCGTGGTGGTCGCGCTGAGGCATGCCGCATAGGCCTTCATATAGTCCTTCCAGAACTTTCGCTCTTCGATGTCCGCGAGGCTGAACTTCCAGTTCTTGTCTGGCTCATCGATACGTTCGAGAAAACGCTTTCGCTGTTCCTCCTTCGAGAGGTGAAGGAAGAATTTGATGACGCGGGTGCCGTTGCGAGTGAGGTGTCGCTCCAGATCCACGATGGACTGATATCGGTCGTGCCAGATCGTTTTCTCGCCACCGCCCATCTCCGGCAACCCTTCGCTGCGCAAAATCGCCGGGTGGACGCGCGCGATCAGCACTTCCTCATAGTAGGATCGGTTGAAGATCCCGATCCGCCCGCGTTCCGGGAGATCTCTCGTCGTCCGCCAGAGAAAATCGTGTTGCAATTCNNGACATCACGTGCTTGATGGCGCCGTCTTTGCCAGCGGCATCCATGGCCTGAAATATCAGCAGCACGGCGTATGCGTTGGATGCGTAGAGGAGTTGCTGCAACGAGCTAAGCTGCTCCACGTGTTGTTCCAAGAGCGCTTGATATTGCTCCTGCGACTTGTATACGGGGGTGACTCTCGTCGGCCACTTCCGCAAGTCGACGTCGTCGCCTTCGTGTACCCGAAAGTCCTTGGATTTGATTTTCATCGTCCTTCTGTCAGCGGTGTGGAGCGCGCGAGTCGGGCGCCGTCAAGTCGAGACCCGATTCAGCCAGATCACGGGGTGACGAACGACTCCGATCCGACTCTGACTCACGATGCCAAAGATCTCGTCAATTGTCGATCGCATCGTCGGGTCACAGAGAGGGAGCGTGGCGCTACGTGATCTTGAAATGCGCGAAGAGCGGGACTTTCACCACAGCGAGGACCACAGCGAGGAGCGCCGCTGCGCCGAGTAGTCCTGCCACTACGACGATTGGGAGAGGTGTCATGGCAATTCCGCCGACGGCCAAGGCCGCGGCGATGGCGATATCAGCGACGGACGATATGGCAAGCCAGCGGCTTGGGGCNNAGCGCTCCGATGCCGAGGCGTAATCCAAATTGGCCCACGGCCATCACGCTAGCGAAGAACGCCAGTAGGCACGTACTCATGATGATAGCCGCCGTCGTCAGACTGCCAATCCGCCACACATTCGGCATCGGGGATGGTCGCGTGTTGTCCGTCGTCAACGACATTGCCAGGAAATCGCCCGTGATCATCANNTGACCATCAGCAGCGGGGTCAGGACCGCGTGCCCCGTCATGATGAGACCGAGTACCAGGAGCAGCACGGTGACGATCTTCTTGACGATCGAGTTGAAGGTATAGGTCAGGATCCGCTGAAACGTCACCCGTCCCTCCTTGACGGCGGCCACGATACCGCCGAGTCCGGGCTGGGTCAGCACCATGCCGGCGGCCGACTTGGCGACGTCAGTCGCCGTCGAGACCGCGATGCCGATCTGGGCCTGCCGGAGCGCCGGTGCGTCGTTGACGCCGTCGCCGCACATGCCGACGGTGTGGTCGGCCGTCTGGAATGTTTTGACGAGTTTGTACTTGTCCTCTGGAAGCACGCCGGCGAATACGGCGAACGCTTCCGGACGCACGGTGTCTGGGATGGGACCAGGCGGGCAGATCGCCCCATCCAGTCCCACCGCGTGGGCGACAATGGCGGCGGTTTCTGGCGCGTCTCCCGTCACAATGACGGTGCGCACACCTAATCCACGCAACTCGGTGACGAGTACCTTGGAGTCAGCGCGGGGTGGATCGCTGAGCGCGATGAGTCCGACGACCTTCAGTGTCGCCGGTGGTCCAGCCGCGACCGCCAACACTCGTAACCCCTGCCCCTCGAGCTCACGCGCGGTCGCGGACGCCGTCGGCGGCGCCTCGGCGAGGCCAATGATCACCGCGAACGCACCCTTGAGAACACGCAGCGTCCCGCCCCCCGCGACCGTTACGGTTGCCTCGGCCATCTTCGTGGCCGGATCGAACGGCACGAAGCTGACGAGGTGGGGCGCGTCGCCCGTGTTCCTGCCGGTGGCCGCGACTCGAATCGCCGCGTCGACGGGATCGTCGCCGCCATCCGAGCTCGCCAGCGCGGCCAACGTGAGAACCCGTGCGGCATCGACGTCGGGCATTGGGCGAACAGTCGTTACCGCCAACTCGTTCTGCGTCAAAGTGCCGGTCTTGTCTGCGCACAAGACGTCCATCGTCGCGGCTTCATCCACTGCGGAGAGCCGGGTTGGAAGAACGCCCACCCGCGCCAGCGACCGTGCGCCGATCGCCGACGCCAAGGTAAACGTGGCCGGCAACGCGACCGGTATGGAGGCGAGGACCGCCGTCAGAACCAGAGGAATAATCTCGGCAGATGGCAGTCGTCGCGCGTAGGCATAGGCCAGCAGCAGCACGATGACGACGCCGTTGAATGCGGCGAGATTCCGCACGACGCGCAGGACTGCCCGCTGCTGGGAGCTGACGACGTGAGCCGTGCGAACAAGCTCCGCGGTGCGGCCAAACTTGGTGCGCGCTCCGGTCGCCGTCACCTCCGCGACCGCCTCGCCTCGCCGGACCAACGCACCCGCATACGTCTGCACGCCCGGCCCAGCTTCGATCGGCACCGATTCGCCGGTGAGCATGGATTGATCGAGTAGGACGCCGCCCGCTGTGAGGCGCACATCCGCGGCCACCACCGCTCCAAGCGACAATTTCACAACGTCGCCCGGGACGAGATCGGCGGCGGCCACGGTCGCCCACACACCGTCGCGGCGGACGGATGCGGATAGGGCGAGCCGCGACTTCAACGCCGCGAGGGTTGCTTGGGCGCGCCCCTCCTGGAACAGGCCCAACGCGGCGTTGATCACCAAGAGACTGGCGATGATGGCGGCTTCCGCATAGTCGTGGAGCGCGATCTGGAGTATGATCGCGGCCTCGAGCATCCACGGAACGGGCGCCCAGAACTTGCGTACCGCGTCGCGCCACGGATGGGCCGTCGTGTCGGGCATGGCGTTTGGGCCGACGGTCGCGAGCCGACGGCGCGCCTCATCGGTCGTCAGGCCAGTCTGCGTCCCGACGGTGACGGCACTCACGGACTATGTCGGTGTGCCGCGCTTCCAGCTCGCGTTCCAGTAGAACAAGCCACCGACAAAGATGAATGCGAGTGCGCCGCCGACGATTTTCAGCTCATAGGGGACCAGCGGCCCGGAGTCCGCGGAGGGAATCACCGTCACGGCCATCGCGAACAGGGTGACGAAGAGACCGGCCAGTGCGAATACCGCTTTCCCAATCTTGCCGCCGGGCACAATGGTCGGTGAGCCTGCGACGTGCGTGGGCTCGACGAGCAAGCAGAGGAACAGGTAGATGAATGGGATGAAGTAGATCAGGAGTTGCGCGAACAGGAGGATCAGATAGAAGTCCTCGACCGTCGATCCCTTGCCGAGCTGCGACACGAGCAACAGCAGTGACGCGAACACCGCTTGCACGAGAATCGCGACGTATGGCGTCCCCCAGCGGGGATGCACGCGGCCGAACGCAGGTGGGAAATAGCGATCGAGTCCGATGACGAACGCGACCCGGGCAGGACCGGTCAGCCATGCGCCGACGCCGCCGATATTGCCGATCGTGTACGCGGCGGCCGCGAGCGGCGCGAGCCACCACAGCCAGTGGCCGAATCGCGCGGCGCCGATGTCGATGCCTTGGAGGAATCCGGTGACGATGTTGATCGAGCCGGTGGGGACGATCCAGAGCACGGCTCCGGTACCCAGAATGTAGAGTCCCGCGACCAGCGGAGCAGACAGGTACACAGCGCGGGGAAGTGTGCGTCGCGGGTCTTTGATCTCGCCACCCAGCGTGGCGCCCAGCTCGAGTCCGGCAAACGCAAACGCGATCGACGCCCACAGGTTGACGGTATTCAGCGACGCGAAGCTGGGCACGAATGCGCGTGGCGTGATGGGGTTGGCTGAGTGGCCGGTGACGAACACGGCGATGCCCACCAGAATGAGAATCGCGCCGGTCACGTAGCTTCCGATGCCCCCCACATTTTGTAACCACTTGCCGGTGTTGAGTCCGACGATGTTGAACGCCACCGCGATCCACAACGCGCAGAGGGTCGTCGGGAGCACGTATATCCATCGATCGCCGAGCCCGCTGTCGCCCTTACCGATGACGTAGGTCGCCACAATGGCGGTCGACAGCAGCAGTTGCGGATAGTAGAGGATGTTGACCACCCAATAGCACCAGCCGCAGAGATAAGCATGGCCTTCGCCAAAGCGTTGCTTGGTCCACGCGTAGATGCCGCCCTCGGCCGGATATCGGGCCGACAGTTCGGCGACCGCGAGCCCCTGCGGGATAAAGAACATCAGCGCCGCCAGCACCCATAGCGTGATCGCGCTGGGGCCGGCCTTGGCGGCCGTCGCGATCCAGCGGAGGCCGAGGATGGCGACGAGATTGAACAGGACGAGATCGCGTGTGCCGAGAGAGCGCTTGAGCGACATCGTCGCGGGCTCGGGCGTCGTCGCGCCCGTAACGGCACCCATTGGGTCGGACCCTGCGGTGGTCACTGGTCGATCAGTCATGCAGCGTCATCCCTTGAGGAAGAGCTTGTCGGGATCGAGTCGTTCGCGGAGCAACACGAGCTCGGTGGTGGTGGGTGGATCGAGCGTGGTGAGCGGATCGCGGCTGCGCAGCGGCCACCCGACATCGCGCGCGACATCAGCAGGCGCGACGCCGGGATAGAGCGCCGTCAATACGAGCTCGCCACTGGAGTCCGGCTCGAGCACGCCCCGATCGGTAATGACTTTGACGGGACCAGCCCCGGGGAGCCCGAGAGCACGCCGAGGCGTGCCGTGATAGGAGTGGCCGGGCGACGTGACGAAATCCACCGCTTCAGGGAATGCGCGCCGATTGAGCTTGGCCACGACGATGGTGCGGCGCGCGTGGGTCGCGATCTCCGCGGCGCCACCACTACCCGGCAGTCGGACCGTCGGGTGGTCGTAGTCGCCGACGACCGTGGTGTTGAGGTTCGCCCAGCGATCGACTTGTGCGGCGCCGAGGAACCCCACCTCGATGCATCCGTTCTGCAACAGGTATTGGAAGACGTCGGCCATGCCGCAGACCATCAGCGATCCCGTCACCAGCGACGGGTCGCCGATCGACACCGGAAGGCGTTCCGGCACGGCGCCCACGGCGCCCGACTCGTAGATCAGCACGAGGCCCGGCGCGTGCGTCGCGCGCGCGAGATTGCACGCGAGGTTGGGTAACCCGATGCCGACGAACACGATCTCGCCGTCGCGCAACTCACGCGCGGCCACCACCGCCATCATTTCGCTGGGAGAGTAGCCACTCGTCCCTGGCGCACCGGCGCTGCTCGGCGCGTCGTGTCGCGCGCCCACGCCGGCATCAATAGCCATAGTTGACCCCCGCGCATATCCGATCGCTGACTCGCAGCCGCGTCCGGAGATCGGGGAGAAGCGCAAGATACGCGGACCGATCGGGGACCCCGAGGACGAAGCGGTCCAGATACTGGCCGAGTCGCGCCGGATCGCGAGAGATCGCTTCCCACGACACGTAGAAATCATTGTCGCGGTCGTAGTAGCCGTGCGCGTACGATGGGTGGGCGCCCCACGGTTCGTGCACGACCGCATCGACGATGATACCGGGCACGAGCGTCCTATTCGGATCCGCGCGGATGACGCGCTCGTCCACGACCTCTTCCACGACCACGATCACGTGGCGGGACGCGAACGCGGCCTCCTTCTGAACGCCGAGCAGTCCCCAGATCTGGGTATTGCCCTGCGCGTCGGCGCGCTGCGCGTGGATGATCGTCACGTCGGGATTGAGGGCGGGTACCGTGGCCAATCGTTCGCCTGTGTAGGGGCAGGTGACGGTGGAGATGCGCGGATTGGCGGCCGGCAGATCCGTCCCGGCATAGTCTCGCAGCGGCCAGAAGGGGAGCCGTGCAGCGCCCGCGGCGAGGCGCGCGACCATACCGAAGTGCGAGTATTCCTCGATCTCGAGCCGGCGGCCGCCGTCGCCGGCTGGGCCCTCAATCGCCCGTCGGAAGGCATGGAGGGAGCCGGCGCCGGGATTTCCCGCCCATGAGAAGACCAATTTGCGCGCGCATCCCGCGGCGATCATCTGGTCGTAGATGAGATCCGGTGTCAGCCGACAGAGCACCAGCTCGCGGCGTCCCTGCCGGATGATCTCGTGGCCGGCCGCGAAGCAAATGAGATGAGTGAAGCCTTCGATCACGAGCGTGTCGCCGTCATGTACGAAGGCGCCGATCGCGTCGCGCATCGACATCAGCTTGGTCCCGGGGGCTGGCGCTGCAGCCGAGGCGGACGCGGACGCGGACGCGGACAGGTCCGGCCGGCTCGCCGCCGGTCGGGCCTGCGCGGGACTGTCGGCTGGATTCACGCCAGGGCGGCGAGGCACTCGTCGATGATCGCGAGCCCGGTGTCGATGTCCACGGCGTCCACGATGAGCGGCGGGGCGAGCCGGAGGGTACTGCGGCCGCATCCCAGCAACAGCAAGCCCTTGCCGAATGCGTGCTGCACGAGCGCGTTCACCAAGTCCGTGGCGGGCTCGCGAGTCTCCCGGTCGCGGACGAACTCGACACCGATCATGAGACCGAGTCCGCGAATATCGCCGATCGTGGGATGGCGGTCGGCGAGTCGCCGCACGCCGGCCATCAGTCGCTCGCCCATGGCGCGTGCGTTGGCCATGAGCTCGTGCTCCACGACGTCCAAGGTGGCGAGGGCGGCAGCGCAGCACACGGGGTTACCGCCGAACGTCGACCCGTGGGCGCCGTTCTTCCAATGCATGATCGATTCGCGCGCGATAATGGCGCCGATCGGCATGCCCGAGCCCAGTCCCTTGGCCGTGAGCAGGATGTCGGGCACCACCCCGGTGTGCTCGGATGCGAACATGCGCCCGGTGCGGCCGATGCCGCATTGGATTTCGTCGCACACGAGGAGGATCCCGTACTTGTCGCACAGCGCGCGGAGCGCGGGGAGATAGTCGGCCGGCGGGACTACGTAGCCGCCTTCGCCCTGGATGGGCTCCACGAAGATCGCCGCGACATCGGCGGGATCGATCTGGCGGGCGAACAGGTCACGCTCGATGGCCGCCACGCAGAACAACTGGCAGGACGGATACTGCTTGCCGAACTCGCAGCGGTAGCAATACCCGAACGGGACGTGGTAGACCTCGGGCAGGAGCGGACCGAATCCCGCGTGTTGGCGCGCCTTGCTCGACGTCAGCGACATGGCCCCGTAAGTCCGACCATGGAATGCGCCCTTGAACGCGACCAGTCCGGCGCGGCCGGTCGAGTTCCGAGCCAGCTTGATGGCGCCGTCGACCGCCTCGGCGCCCGAATTCGTGAGGAAGACGCGTTTCTTGTCGGTGCCTGGTGCGAGTTTGGCCAGTCGCTCGCATAGGGCGGCCATCCCTTCGAAATAAAAATCGGACCCGCAGATATGGAGGAACTGATCGGCGGCGTCCTTGATGGCGGCGATCACCTTTGGATGGCCGTAGCCGGTTGACGAAACCGCGATCCCGGCCATGAAATCCAGGTAGCGATTGCCGTCGACGTCCTCGACCATCGTGCCGTGTCCGCGGGCAATGACGAGCGGGTACTCCTTGATGTACGATGTCGACGTCCACATGGCATCCCGATCCACGATCGCGCGCGCCTTCGGGCCGGGCGGTGGAACCAGCATGCGCGGATATCCGCGAGGGCTCGACGCCGGGCGATCGGGGGTCGGAACGGTTGGGCTCGGGTGCGGCATAGCAGGACTCACGGCTCGATAGTGGTGCGGCTTTGCTCGCGCAGGAATTGCGCGACATAATAGGGACCGCAACCGCCTTTGCCAGTCGAGCCTGAGCCCTTCCAGCCGCAGAACGGTTGTGCACCGGGCCACGCGCCAGTCGTGGCGCCGGTCCGTTTGTTAGCATAGCACACGCCGGCCTCGACCTCGTCGAAGAACCGCGTGATCTCCTCCGCGCGCCCCGTGAAGATGCCAGCCGTGAGCCCGTACTCGGTGTCGTTGGCGTGGGCGATCGCTTCGTCGAGGCCCGTGACTTCGCCGACTGCGAGTACGGGGACGAACAGCTCATCGCGGAAGAGCGAGCTCGCCAACGGTAGTCGCGCGATGGTCGGGGCCACGAAATAGCCGTGGGCGAAGAGCCCGTCGGTCATGCGGGCGCCGCCGACCAGGACCGTCCCATCGGCGTGGGCCTGCTCACTGGCGCGCTCGTAGCGGGCGACCGCGCGCTCGTTGATCACTGGGCCGAAGGCGACATCTCGGGCCGTCGGATCCCCGATCCGGATGGCGGCGGTGCGGGCGAGCAGCGCATCGATGAAGGGGGCCGCGACGCGACGGTCGACGTAGACTCGTGACGTCGCGCTGCACTTCTGATTCTGCAAGCCGAATGTGGAGCGCGCCACGCCTTCAGCGGCGGCGTCGAGGTCGGCGCTCTCGGTAATCACGGTGGCGTTCTTCCCGCCGAGCTCCAACAGGCAGGGCTTGATCCATGGCCCGGCTGCGAGGCCGGCATGGATCCGCAGCCCGACGGCCTTGGATCCGGTGAACACCACCCCATCGACGCCGGGATGTTGCCACAGGGCGTCGCCGATCGATTCGCGGTGTCCCGTCAGCAGGTTGAACGCACCTGGGGGAAGCCCCGCATCGCGGTACACCTCGTACAGTCCGAGGCCGGTCCAGGGCGCGTCCTCCGCTGGCTTATACACGACCGTATTACCGGCCACAAGCGCCGCGGCCGACATTCCCGTCGAGAGCGCCAGCGGAAAGTTGAAGGGCGCGATGCAGGCGAAGACCCCGTACGGGCGCAGCACGTCGGTGTTCCGTTCCGTGGGTGTGAGTCGCGCCATCGTGCGGACGAAACCGTGTGCGTCAACGAGTTGTTGGCAGTAGTAGTCGATGAGGTCGGCCGCCTCTTCCGCATCGCCCATGGCTTCGAGCCGGCTCTTCCCGACCTCGATGCTCATGCGGGCCGCGAGGTCGAACTTGCGTTCGCGAATCAGCGCCGCGGCTCGGCGTAAGGTTTCGACGCGCTCTTCCCAGGGGCGCTTCGCCCACGCCCGCTGTGTACGATGCGCGGCGGTCACGGCCGCGTCCACGTGCGCGGGTCCGGCGGCCGCGAACTCGGCCAGGACGACCCGGGTATCGATCGGCGACCGATCCACGAGTCGCGGGGCCGCGGTCGTGATGGGAGCGCCGTCGATGTAGAACGGGTGGATCCGACCGGCGTCGTTCCGTACCCGGGCCAGCGCGTCGTCGAAGAGCTGATGGAACAGCTCCAGATCCCCATTGGCCGATGTATACGTGATCTTGGGTGGCGTCGCGGGTTTGGCGCTGGTCGCCGCAGCGGCGGGCGTAGAATGTGGACCGGGCATAGCGCGCAGGCCTCAGCGGGGGGTGAGCACGGCGGCGAGCGTCGCATCGAGCGCGATCCGCAGCCGATCGACGATCATGGCGATCTCGGCATCGGTGATCACGAACGGGGGTGCCAGCATCACGAGGTCGCCATTCGTGCCGTCGGCTTGGCCCGAATTCGGCCAGACGATGAGGCCCGCTGCGAGCGCCGCTTCGGTAAACGACTCCGCGAATCGTAGTGCGCGGGGGAAGGGCGCGCGCGATTCCTTGTCTTCAACAAACTCGATGCCCGCAAGCAGGCCGCGGCCCCGGACGTCGCCCACGTGCGGGAGGCCGCGTAGCGGTTCGAGGGCAGCGTGAAACGTCGGCGCGAGCCGCGCGCATCGGGCGATCAGGTCGTGGGCCGAGATGTATTCGAGCGTAGCCAGTCCGGCCGCGCAACTGACCGGGTGGTGGGAGAACGTTTGGGCATGGAGCAGGGCGCCGCTCCCCTTGGCCAGGACGTCCACGATCCGCCGGGGCGCCACAAACGCGGAGAGTGGCGCGTAGCCGCCGGTGATCCCCTTGCCCATTACGAGCAGATCGGGCGTCACGCCGTACGGTTCGAGGGCCGACCAGGTGCCGGTACGGCCGGCGCCGCTCAGCACTTCATCGGCCACGAACAGGATGTCGTGGCGATCGCACAACGCGCGCACGCGGCGCCAGAAATCGGGGCGCGGGACACTGGCCCCGGTGGACGACCCGCCGATCGGCTCGGCGATGAATGCCGCGATGGAGTCGGCTCCCTCACTGCGGATCGCGGCCTCGAGGGCGTCACCGGTGCACGCCGCGCACGGGTCGCCGATACCGCGGCACGCGCAGCGATACGCGTAGGGTGCGGGCACCCGCGGCACGGTCACCAGCCAATCCTGATACGTGGCCCGATAGTGTTCGCGTGCCGACGCGGACAGCGCGAGCAGCGTATTACCGTGGTAGCTCGGTGTGAAAGCCAACACCTTGTGCTTGCTCGGACGGTCGCACTCGACCCAGTACTGGCGCGTCAGTTTCAGCGCTGCTTCGACGGCCTCCGAGCCGCTGGAGAGGAAATAGACGTGGTCGAGGTCTCCAGGGGCGCGCCCGGCCATGGCTGCGGCCAGTGCTTCGACCGGCTCGTTGGTGAACGTCATGCCACTCACGTATCCGACGCGGGCCGCCTGTCGGGCCATGGCGTCGCCGATCCCGGTGACGCCATGCCCGATATTCGCGACGAACGCACCGCCGCACGCGTCGAGGTAGCTACGCCCCTCCGAGTCATGGAGCCAGCAGCCCTCCCCACGCACGATCAGTGGATACGTGCGCCGGAGCTTGCGGTAGAAGACCGGGGAGTCGGGGTAGCTGAAGGGCAACGGCGTGGGTGGTGGCTAGTGAGTCGCTCGTAAGTCGCTAGAGGCGATTGGATGGCCGGTGCGCGGCGCCGAGGCGGTGTCGCGCGGCGAAACGGCCTGTTGATCTAAATGTATACAATGCATCGCTGACCTCATTTCGCCATCTCGGCCACCCGCGGCGGCGGCCGCCGTCACTCGGGGCACGATCGGGCACCAATACACATCCAATACATAATGTCGCGACCTGACCCACTCACGGCGAACCACTAGCCCCCCAGGCGATTGTACTTGGCGAGGGCGGCGCGGAGGCGGTCGTGTGGGAGCGCGGGTACGGTCAATTCGTTGCCACCGGTCATCGTGCGTGCGGCGACGAGGCAATTGACAATGGCTTCCTCCGTCGCTTGGACGGTCGCTTCGAAGAGCGGATTGAGGCGGTCATCGGGCAGCATGGTGAGCGAGCGGACGCCATCAGGGTCGGCGGCGTGTGCATTGGCGGTCGAGAACGCGACGAAGATTTCCCCTGACCCGTCGTCGCCGCGGCTTCCCATTCTACCCAAAGCGAGGGTCACCCGTTTGGCAACCGCTTTGAGCTGGTGGGGCAGGAGGGGGGCATCGGTCGCGATCACGACAATGATCGAGCCGACATCCCGTTCGCGCGACCGCGGGTGGTCGCAGGAATCCCACCCCTCCTCGCGCGGGCCGCCCCCCTTGTAGCAGGGGAGCGGCTCGGCAATCTCGGCGCCGACTGGCGCGCCGGCGATTCGGAGCAGGCGTCGCTCGCCGTAGTTGCATTGGACGAGGGCGCCAATGGTGTAGCCGCCGTTCCGAGTAGACAGGACCCGGGACGCGGTCCCGGTTCCGCCTTTGAACTCGTGACAGATCATCCCGGTGCCGCCGCCGACGTTACCCTCGGGCACGGGCCCCGACCGCGCGGAATCGATCGCGGCGAACGCATTCTCCTTGGTCACATGGAAGCCGTTGATGTCGTTGAGCGAGCCGTCCCACGTCTCGGCGACGACCGGCAGCTCCCAATCGGCGTTCGGCAGATGTTGGACTTGCCACTCGATCACCGCGTCGCGCACGACCCCAACGCTATTCGTATTCGTGATCATCACCGGCCCCTTGAGATAGCCCGACTCCTCGAGCCACGTGGTGCCGGTCATCTCGCCATTGCCGTTCAGCGTCATCCAGTTGGCGAAGGTGGGGTCGCCGTCGCGCTTACCACGGGGCAGGATCGCGGTCACCCCCGTCCGGACGGGGCTGCCTCCGGCGTTGCGCGGTCCGTCGCCTGAGATCAGCGTCACCTCGCCGACCTCGACGCCCGCGACATCGGTGATCGCATCCCACCGTCCAGGTGTGCCGTCGAATGGAACGCCGAGCGCCCGCGCCCGCGGCGTGACGCCGGTGTCCGGTGGGACCGCGTGCCGTGGTGCTGCGGGATGCGCCGTTTGCCCAGCGGCGGAGACGGCCACTCCGGCGGCGGTTGCGAGGACGAATACGAATGCATACATGCACGATCGGGCGTGCGGGTAACCCATCGAATCGCCGCCATTACGTGCGTGGCCAGAACCGATCATGCGGGCGGTGCTCGGTGATCGAACGCGCATCGTGAGCCGCTCCAGCGGATCGAGAGGGAGGGTGCACCCGGACATCGGAGGGGCAATCCGGTGCGCTGCCGCGCGAGCCAATGTTAGGGCGCCGTTTACGTGCGAGCAACGTCGCGACATTGTGTGCATTGCATCCGGCGTACAGGTCTTTACATCCCCCCGACCGGCATGTATGATCGCGGCCTGCCGCCGACGCCGCATGTCGGCGTGGACGTCATCAGGCGCAAGGCTGTTAGCCGTCTGGGTGCGTGATCTGCTGGCGGCCACGCTTCGACCGCGCGTGGTGTCAAAATTACGACGCGATTCGCCCGGCGGCCATCTCGACACCGGCCGCCCCGCGATAGCGAGGTCTTCAACGGCGAGGGATGTGCGCATGCAGCTCTAATGTCCGCGCTCATGCGGCGGCCCCCATGGGTGGCCGTCATCATTGCACTGGGGCTTCCAAGCGCCGCGCTCGCGCAGCGGGGAACGATCACCGGGCATGTCACGGATGCGGTGACCCACGCCGGGGTCGGAGACGTCCAAATCCGGATCGCGGGGTCCTCGATCGGGACCCTCTCGCGCGAAGACGGCACATTCCGTTTGATCGTGACGAAGCCCGGAGCCACCACGCTCCAAGCGCTGCGGCTGGGGTTCCAGGCGCAGACCCGGGTGGTCACGGTCCCCGATTCGGGAACGGTGACCGCTGATTTCGCCCTCTCGGCGGCGGCAACGACGCTCGATCAGGTCGTCGTGCAGGCGACCGGCGAGGGGGAGCGGACGAGGGAGACGGGGAATTCGGTTCAGGTCATTACCACGGACTCGGTCCCCAAGGCCGCAACCGCGAATTTTTCGGATGTGCTGTCGTCGCGTGCACCCGGGGTTGTCGTGACGCAGGCGTCGGGCACCACCGGCGGGACGTCGCGCATTCGAATCCGCGGGAGCAGCAGCATCTCGCTCGACAACGGACCGTTGCTCGTGATCGACGGCATCCGGGCCGACAACGATCAGTCATCGACCCAACTCGATGTCGGCGGCCAGGCGCCGTCGCGCCTCGATGACCTCGATCCGAACGAGATCGAGGACATCACCCTGCTTCGCGGACCGGCCGCGTCGGCGCTCTATGGAACGGCGGGCGCGAACGGCGTGATACAGGTGACCACCAAGCACGGCACGGCGGGCAAGCCGGTGTGGCGGTTGTACACCGAGGGCGGCACCGTCCGCAATTACGTGAACTACCCGGCGAATTACGCCCGACTGGGTACCGAGACGGTCGATTCAGCCGGTACGCAGATCACGCAATGCACCCTGTTGCTCCAATACAGTGGCGGCTGCACCCCGACGGGGGGAATCGTGTCGTTCAATCCCCTCGAAAACATCAGCCCCAACATTCCGGGGTACCGCGACAATTTCGGGTTGTCGGTCTCTGGCGGGAACGACGCGCTGAGCTACTTCGCGAGCGGCGATCATCGCAACGAGCAGGGCGTCTACCAGAACAACTACGTCACCCGCGACAACGCCCGTGTGAATCTGCACGCGACGCTGAGCCCCAAAGTGGATATGACGACCGCCATCGGCTATCTGCAGAGTGGACTCGGACTCCCGCAAAACGACAACGCGTCGTACGGCGTGCTGAGCGGCGGGTTGCTCGGCGCCGCGTTCAACGACCCGGTGACGCATGGCTATCTCGCCGGCCTCACCCCCGACAGCCTGGCACAGGCCCTCTCGACCCAAGCTGTCAGTCGATTGACCGGGAGCGCGACCGTGACGTGGCGCCCGTTGGAGTGGCTGTCGCTGGTCGGGGTGACTGGTGTTGACTACGAGCAGATGACCGAGCGGCAGATCTTTCCGACTGGCCTCATCCCCATCTTTCCGTCCGGGGAAGTGCAGACGGATCCGATCAACAACACCGAGTACACGACCAATCTCACCGCGACGGCACACTACAACTCGGGGTCGTCGATTGCCTGGACGACGTCGGCCGGGACGCAGTTCACCGATCAGCGCCACAGCCAACTGCTCGGCACGGGTCAAGGACTATTGCCCGGCGTGGCGACACTGGGCGGCGCCACCAACAGCTTCACCCTCACGGAGGACAACCCGGAGGAAGTGCTGTTCGGGGGACTGATCCAGCAGCAGCTCGCGTGGCGCGACAAAGTGTTTCTGACGGGATCCGTACGCACCGACAAGAACAGTTCGTTGCAGAACGGCGCGTGGACGACCTATCCTGACGCCAGTTTGTCGTGGGTGATCGGCGAGGAACCGTTCTTCCCGAAGTCCTCGTTCCTGAGCTCACTCCGCCTGCGTACGGCGTACGGCGAGTCGGGCGAGCGGCCGTCGTTCCGGCAGCCGAATTTCTTTTACTCGCCCGCGCCGGTGAAGAAGGACGAAACCGAGCTCGTGGGCGCGATCGACACCGCCACCGGCAATCCCAATCTCACGCCGGAGATCTCACGGGAGTTCGAGGGCGGGTTCGATGCCGGCTTCCTGTCGGAACGCATCCAGGTGCAGGTCACCGGCTATGCGAAGACGACGAGTGGCGCCCTGGTACAGCGCACCCTCGCGCCCGGCACTGGCGGTGACGTCCAATTTGTCAACCTCGGTCAGGTGACGAACCGCGGCATCGAGATCGGGGCGACCGGTACGATCTATCAAAGCCGAAACTTCGCGGCCGAGCTGACGGTCAACGGGTCGGTCAATCACAACAAACTGATCAAGTTGGGCAACGGTATCAGCCCGATCACCTTCGACGCCGGCGATGCGGGTGATACTCAGGAGTTCACTCCTGGGTACTCACTCGGCGGGTTTTGGTCATTCCCGTATACCTATAAGGATCTCAACCACGACGGCATCATTGAGCCGAACGAGATTACGGTCGGGTCCACGCCGGTGTTCTTCGGCAACTCGCAGCCGTCCGATGAGTTCACATTCACCCCGGCGATCACGGTGTTCCGGATGCTGCGGCTGCAGGCGTTATTCGACCGGCGGGCCGGCAATCTCGCGTACAACGGCACCGAGGAATTCCGGTGCGGCTTTTCCAACACGATTTGTCAGGAAGCGTACGACCCCAAGGTCGGGCTGGCGCGGCAGGCGGCGGCCATCACTGAATCGTTGGGACTCAGCGATGCCGGCGCGTTTGAGGACGGATCCTTTTGGAAGCTCCGCGAGCTGACCGCGCGGTTCTCCGCGCCACAATCCTGGGCGCGCCGCCTCAACGCGCACGACCTGAGCGTGTCGATCTCCGGCCGCAATCTCGTCACCTGGACCAAGTACTCCGGGTTCGATCCGGAAATCAACTTTGCGCCCAACGTGAACAACGGCAACAATCCATTCACCGCATCAGACTTCCTCACGCAGCCACCAGTGCGATACTGGACCGGGCGGGTCGACATCACATGGTAACCCACCGACTCAGGAGCGCAGAGACCGCCATGCACATCACCCATCGATCGCGCCACGTCGCGCGCGTGGGCACGGTGCTGTTGCTGATGAGTGCCGTGTCAGCGTGCAATGTCAATCGACTGCTGGACACGAAGGACAAGGACACGAGTCCGGTCGGGTCGATCACCAGCGCCGCCGGCCTCCCCAACGCGCGGGCTGGCGCGATCTCGCAATTCCAGGTCGGCTGGGCCGGCTCCGCCGCGTCGGCGGGCAGCGCCAACGAAGGGCAGATCAACATGACGGCGCTGCTCACCGACGAGTACATCGATCTGGAGACATTTCCCACGCGCATCGCGGTAGACCAGCGCAATACCACACCTGGCAACGGCACGCTGCGAGGGAATTTTCTCGACTTGAGCCAGGCCCGGGTGTCGGCAGAGCGGGCCGCGGGACTGTACCAGCAGTTCGACTCCACGAACGTGCTGCGAGCCGAGATGCTCAATCTCGCGGGGTACAGTTACGTCGTCTTCGCCGAAGACTACTGCGCCGGCGTGCCGTTCGATTCGATCGCGCCGAGCGGGAAGGTGTTCTACGGACAGCCGCTGCCGACGGACTCGATGTACGCCCGTGCGATGAAGGACTTCGCGTTGGCGCTGACGATCGCGGCAGCCGATTCCGCGGTGAATGGCGATCCCAAGGGGTTCGAGCAGCTCAGTCTGTCCCGAGTGGGGCAAGCGCGCGTGCTGCTGGACGAGGGGCAATTCAATGCGGCCGCCACCGTCGCCGCGACGGTGCCACTTTCGTTCGTCTACGCGATCGAGGGGTCGAGTAACTCGCCACGCGAATACAATGGCGTGTGGTATTTCACGACCCAGCTCGCCTTCAGCGTCGCGGACAACGAAGGGGGCAACGGATTGAACTTCGTCTCGGCCGCGGACCCTCGTGTGCCGACCATGGATATTGGCGGGCCGGGTTTCAGCGGGGTCGGGCAGGATTTCATCAACGAAGAGATCTATACCGGCCCAACGTCGAACACCCCATTGGCCACCGGGTTGGAAGCGGCACTGATCGTGGCTGAAGCACAGCTGCACGCGGGGCAGAACGGCGTGTGGGCCGGGACGTTGAACACGCTCCGCCAAACCGCGTTCACCTCTGCCATCCCAGCGTTGCCCGCTGACTCTACCACCGACAACTCCGTCGCCGACACGTCGCGGGTCAATGTGATGTTTCGTGAACGCGCGTTCTGGCTCTATCTCACGGGTCATCGCCTGAGCGACATGCGGCGATTGATCCGGCAATACGGCCGCACGGCAAACCACGTCTTCCCCAGTGGGCTGGACGCCGTCGTCGGCGCACCGTACGGCTCCTCGATCGAATTCCCAGTGTCTTCGGACGAATCGAACAACCCGAATTCTCACGGCTGTCTCAATAACCACGCTTAATCGATGCCGGTGTCGCCCGCCCGGACGGGGTAGGCGGCGCCGACGTCTGGTGGTACGGCTCATGGTCTCATCGATCGGTCGTGTATCCGCGCTGTTGGCGGCTGCACTGGCCACCTGCTCCGTGTTGGACGCGCAAGTCGCGCCGGTCTCCACGATCGCGCCGCCCGTTGCCCCTGCGGTCGCCGCGGTGGCGGCGCCGGCGGGGCACCGGCTACTCACGATCGACGATCTCACACGAGAGCGGGACGCCGCCGATCCACGACCCTCACCGGACGGGCAATGGGTCGCGTACAGCGTGACGGCCGCGGACACCGCCCACGACGTCTCGGTGCCGGCTATCTACCTCACCAGCTGGGACGGGCGCACCACGCGACGACTGACGTGGAGCAAAGACGGCGAGCACATGCCTCGCTGGAGTCCCGACGGAAAGGCGCTCGCGTTTCTGTCGTCGCGTGACGATGACCATTCGGTGGATCAGCTCTGGATTCTTCCGCGAGATGGCGGCGAGGCGCAACGCATCACGGCGCTGCCGGGCGGTGTCCTCGAATACGCGTGGGCCCCCGATGGACACCGGCTGGCGGTGATCGCGGACGACCCGGACCCTGATTCGACGGCCGGCGACAGCGCGGCAAAGGCCAAGACGCCCAAGCCGATCGTCATCACCCGCTTCCAATTCCGGGCGGACAACATCGGCTGGCTGGGTGAGCGCCGAGCGAGGTTGTACGTCGTGGATCTGGCGACACACGCCGCGACCTTGCTCACGAGCGGGGCCGTGGACGCGGCGCTGCCATCGTGGTCGCCGGACGGACGAATGATCGCCTATGTGCGGAAGGCCCCCGACGACGGCGACCGCACGTCCAACCACCAGGTCTATACCATAGAACCGCGTGCGGGGGCAATGCCGCGCCAGGTCACGAAGTCCGACGTCAACAACAACGATCCCGAATGGGTCGCCGGCCCACCCGCGTGGAGTCCCGACGGCAAATGGATCGCGTACGTGCGGGGAGGGTCGGAGCAGATGTTGTACTACGCGGTGCAGCATCTGGCTGTCGTGCCCGCCGGGGGCGGCCCGGAGCGCATCGTCACGCCGACACTCGATCGAAGCATCATCCAGCCGCAGTGGTCGGCTGATGGGATGAGCGTCTATTTCCTGTTGGAGGATGACCGCGCCGTCGAGCTGGCGCGGGTGGCGATCACGGCGCATGGCGACAGCGCAGTCGGTGGCGCGATCGATCGGATCGTGACGGGACGGGAAGTGCTGAGCGGATTTGAAGTCACCCCGCAGGGCCGAGTCGCGTTCGTGTCGGGTACGCCAAACGCCCCACCGGAGATCTTTGTGATGGAGGATGGGGTGCGGCCAGTCGGCAATGGCGGGTCGGCGCCCAGGCAGCTCAGCCACGAAAACGTTTGGCTGGACTCCGTGACGTTGGCGACGACACGGGAAGTGACCGTGCACAGCCGGGACGGCACGCCGGTGAGCGGTTTCATCCTCACCCCGCCCGGGTACACCGCGGGGCACGCGTATCCGACCATCCTGCGCATTCACGGGGGGCCGGTCGAACAGTACGACGACAGCTTCGAGTTCGATTGGCAGCTCTTGGCTGCACACGGATACGTCGTCGTGGCCGGAAATCCCCGCGGCAGCTCGGGGCGCGGACAAGCCTATACGAGCGCGATCTTCGCCGATTGGGGAAACAAAGATTCGCAGGACCTGTTCGCCGTGGTGGACCAGGCGGTGGCGGACGGCATCGCCGACTCGAGCCGATTGGGCGTGGGGGGCTGGTCATATGGTGGGATCCTGACCGATGAAGTGATCGCGCGCACGACGCGATTCAAGGCCGCGACGAGCGGGGCCGGGATGGCCAACGCGTTCGCGGGGTACGGTACCGATGAATACGTACGAGAGTACGAAGCCGAACTTGGGACGCCCTGGACGCACCCAGAGCTCTGGATGCGCGTCTCCTTTCCATTCCTTCACGCCGATCGCATCGTGACCCCGACGCTCTTTTTCTGTGGCGATCTCGACGCCAACGTACCGCTGATCAACTCCGAACAGTTGTATCAGGCGCTGCGCAGTCTCGGTCGACAGACGGCGCTCATCGTCTATCCCGGGGAGTACCACGAGTTCACCAAGCTGACCCACCTTCGGGACCGGCTCCAGCGCTATCTCGGGTGGTACGACCACTTTCTGGCGCCCGGCGCGCAGGCCGCGCAGGGTGCACGATGACCGGGCCAGCGATGGCCGTGACGCAATCCGGCACGGGAGCGGGAAAGGGGGGGCCATACGACATCATCATTGTTGGTGCGGGGCATAACGCGCTGGTCACGGCGGCCTATCTGTCGCGGGCGAGTCTCCGCGTGGTCGTCCTCGAGCGACGCGAGGTCATCGGCGGTGCCTGTGTGACTGAAGAGGTCTGGCCCGGCTACAAGGTTTCGACCGCGTCGTACGTAAACAGTTTGCTGCGGCCGAAGATCATCCGGGAGTTAGATCTCGCGAAATACGGATTTGAGATGCTCCCACGCAGTCCATCGGCCTTTTCGCCCTTTCCCGATGGGCGCTATCTCATGCTGGGTCCCGACAAAGAGATGACGCGTCGGGAGGTGTCGAAGTTCTCGACGCGGGACGCGGAAGCGTTGCCGAGATACGAGGCCATGCTCGAGCGAGTGGCGGACTTCATCGAACCGACGTTGATGATGACGCCACCGGACCCGTGGTCGCTCACTCCGCGGAATCTCGCTGCGATGGTGAAGCTCGGCTGGGGGTTCCTCAAGCTTGGCCGGAAAGATGGGGCAGCGGCGATCGAGATTCTCACGGGAGCCGCGCGTCCGATTCTCGAGCGGTGGTTCGAGTCGGAGCAACTCAAGGTCCTGCTCGCGACCGATGCCGTGATTGGCGCGATGGCCGCTCCGTCGATGCCGGGTACCGCGTATGTGCTCTTCCACCACGTGATGGGGGAGACCAACGGTGTACGGGGTGTCTGGGGCTACGTGCGGGGCGGTATGGGAGGGATCAGCAACGCCATCGCGGGCGCGGCGCGAGCGGCGGGTGCCGAGATCCGGGCCGAGGCCGAAGTCGCGCGCATCCTCATTCGGAATGGGGCGGTCGAGGGCGTGGCCCTGGTCGATGGGACGGAGATTCGCGCACCGCGGGTGGCGTCGGGTGCGGATGCCCACGTGACCTTCGAGCGGCTGGTCGATCGGCGAGAGTTACCTGACGATTTTGCGGCTGCGATCGCGGCGCTCGACTACCGCAGCGCGAGCATCAAGATCAACGTCGCGTTGCGCGAGCTGCCCGACTTCACGGCTTGCCCGGGGACCGCACCCGGTCCGCAGCACCGCGGGACCATCCACATCTGTCCCACCCTCGACTACATCGAAGAAGCGTACGACGACGCCAAGTATGGGCGCCCCGCGCGGAACCCGATGCTCGAATGCACCATTCCATCGGTGTTGGACGACACGGTGGCGCCCAAGGGCCAGCACCTCATGTCGATGTTCATCCAATACTTCCCGTACGCGTTGAGCACCGGCCAACCCATGGAAGCGGCCAAGGAAGCGTTCGCGGACCGCTGCTTCGACATCATGACCCAGTATGCGCCCAACTTCCGCCGGTCGGTGATCGACCGTCAGATCTTGGCGCCGGTCGACATCGAGCGCCGTTACGGACTCACGGGCGGTAACATCATGCAGGGCGCGATGTCGTTGTCGAGCTTGTTTTTCATGCGGCCAGTGCCGGGCTACGCGAACTACCGCTCGCCGATCCGCGGACTGTACCTGTGTGGCGCGGCGACCCATCCGGGGGGCGGCGTCATGGGCGCGTCGGGGTACAACGCGGCGCGAGAGATTCTCCGGGACCGCAAGGGCAAGTAGGCGGTCCGCTCACCACTAACCGTTGTTCTTCCATGCCAGCACTCGAGCGCACGCTGCCGCGTCGCGCGTATTTCGACGACGAGATTTTTAGGCTCGAGCGCGAGCGGATCTTCGCGCACGATTGGTATTGTGTCGGCCGCGCCGAGTCGGTGGCCGCGGCTGGCGACTACGTCGTTCTCGTGGTGGCGGGCGAGAGTGTCCTACTCGTGCGCGGCGCGGACGGCACGTTGCGCGGCTTCTTCAACGTGTGTCGCCACCGAGGATGTGAGCTCGTCCTCACCGGCGAGCGCCGGGCGGTCGATGAGGGAGTGGGCCCGTCCGGTCAGTTCGCGGGGGCGATCCGGTGTCCGTACCACTCGTGGACATACGGGCTCGACGGCGCATTGCGGGCCGCTCCATTCCTCGAAGAGGACGACGAGTTCTCGCGGGCCGACCTTCCCCTCCATCCGGTGGGTGTGGACGTCTGGGGTGGATTCGTGTTTGTAAACCTCCTGCCGGCCAGCGCCGCGGCGGAGGGTCGTAGCTTGCTCGCGCAGCTTGGCGACGCGCCGGCTCGGGTCGTCCGCTACCCGTTGGCCGAGCTACGGACCGCGCGGCGGATCGTGTACGAAGTGGCGGCCAATTGGAAAGTGATGCTAGAGAATTACAACGAGTGTTATCACTGTGCCGGCGTACACCCCGAACTGTGCGCGCTGGTTCCGGCGTTTAAGTACCGCGGTGGGTCGGAGCTCGACTGGGAGTCCGGTATCCCGCACCGGCCTGGCGCGTGGACCTTTACCGAGACCGGCACGAGCACTCGCGCGCCATTCGCCGACCTCGACGACGATGAGCGCGTCCGCCACAAGGGGGAGCTGATGTACCCCAATTTCATGCTCAGCCTGTCGGCCGACCACGCGGCGGCATTTACGCTCTGGCCCCGGAGTCCGACGCATACGACGATCGCCTGCGACTTTCTCTTCGACCCCGCGGAGATGGCCAAGGCCGGTTTCGATCCGTCCGATGCCGTCAACTTCTGGGATCTCGTCAACCGTCAGGATTGGACGATCTGTGAAGGAGTACAGCGAGGGATGCGGTCCCGTGTGTTCGAACGTGGGTTCTACGCCCCGATGGAGAGTTGGAGTCTCGACATCCGTCGGTACGTGCGCGACCGCATTGGCGACATCAGCGAATGACGGCTCCTCGTGTCACGCGTAAGGACTTCCGGTACATCGTGCTCGGCCTCGGCGGGTTAGGGAGTGGGGCCGCCTATTGGCTGTCGCGCCGAGCGGGCGGAGATGTGCTCGGGCTCGAACAGTTCGAGTTGGGGCACGTACGCGGCGAGTCGCAGGACCATTCGCGAATCATCCGGCTATCATATCACACCCCGACGTACGTGCGGCTCGCGCAACGGGCCTACGAATGTTGGTCGATGTTGGCCGCCGACGCGAAAGAGCAGGTAGTCCTCAAGACGGGAGGGCTCGATGTCGCGCCCCGGGACGCGGCGATCGATCTGCGCACCTACACCGACAGCCTGACCACCTGCGGCGTGCCCTTCGAATCGTTGGACGCGGCGGAAGTGATGCGCCGATGGCCGCAGTGGCGCCTGGGTGACGAGCACCACGGCATCTACCAGTCGGAGAGCGGCATCGCGATGGCGGCGCGGGCGAATGCGGCCCATCAGCGGATGGCGCGCGCGCACGGCGCGACGTTGATGGAGCGGACGGCAGTCGGCTCCGTCCGGTCGATCGATGGTGAGGTGGAGGTGACCGCCGGGGGGCAGCGGTACCGCTGTGAGTCGCTCGTCATCGCGGCCGGCCCATGGTCGTCGCCGGTGCTGGGCCAGCTCGGCACCGACATTCCTCTCGAGGTGACTCGAGAGCAGGTGACCTACTTTCGGACGCCACACCCAGAGGCATTCGCGCCCGATCGATTCCCGATCTGGATCTGGATGGACGACCCGTCGTTTTACGGCTTCCCGATCTTTGGGGAAGCGGCGACCAAAGCTGCGCGCGACGCGGGCGGCCCAGCGGTCACGGCCGACACACGGTCCTTTGACCCAGACCCGGCGCAGGAACGTGCGGTGGAGCAGTTCCTCGGTCGCTATTTGCCCGACGCGCTCGGCCCCGTCCTGTATACCAAGACCTGCCTCTACACGCTGACACCGGACCGCGATTTCGTCATTGACCGGCTCCCTACGCACCCCAACATCTGGACGGCGATCGGTGCCGGCCACGCGTTCAAGTTCGCGTCAGTGATCGGCCGCATTCTCTCCGAGCTGGCGATGGACGGCTCGACGCCATCGGACATCTCGCCGTTCACCATCACGCGGCCGATTTTGCAGATGAAGAACCCGCCGAAGAATTACATGCAGTGATGAGAAAGTGGAGAGGACACACAAGGGTAATGGTTCTTGTCAACTATTCATTGGAAGGGGCGCGAATGAATCCTCGATTGCCAGATGTTCTGCGACGGGCTGTGCGCGATACGGGCATTGGCGTCCTGGTGTTGGCCGTGATCGGATCGGTAGCCGCGGGACAGCGTGCGGGGCACGGGGCAGGCCCGGCGGAGAGCACGGCGGCATCGTGGCCGGTCGCAGGTGGCGGAAAATCGGTGGCCGAGATCCTGGCGGCGACGACGCCTCCGAATGATTCGCTGGGTGCGGAAACCGTGGCTCGGCTCGCCGAGTACATCCGAATCAATACGAGCAATCCGCCCGGCAATGAGTTGGCGACGGCACACTGGCTCAAGGATGTGCTGGCTCGCGAGGGGATCGAGGGGCACATCGTCGATACGGCGGAGCTAGGACCCGGGCGCGCCAACTTCTACGCGGTCCTCAAGGGCGACGGCACGCAGAAAGGCATTGCGCTCGTGCATCATATGGATGTCGTCCCCGTGACCCCGGCGCGGTGGTCGGTCGACGCGTTCGGCGGCGTCATCAAGGACGGTTTTCTCTGGGGGCGTGGAACGCTGGACATGAAAGGCCAGGGAATCATCCAGCTGATGGCCTTCATCGCTCTCAAGCGTTCCGGCGTCCACCTCACGCGTGACATTCTCTTCATCGGCAACGCAGACGAAGAGGAAGAGGGCACCGGGTCGCAGACCTTCGTGCGAAGGCATCGGGATGTGCTGCAAAATGTCGAATATCTGATGACCGAGAGCGCCGACACGCGGGTCGAGGGTGGTCGGCTCAAATGGTGGGGGATCAACGTCGGTGAGAAGCGCGCATATTGGCAGGAACTCGTGGTCCACGGGACAGCGTCCCACGCGTCGGAGCCGACATCAAACAACCCCGTGCCGCGGCTCGCGCGCGCGATTGTGCGGGCAGCGGCGTGGAACACGCCGGTACGGCTGACGCCGCCGGTAGATCGCTATTTCAAAGCCGAGGCACTGTACGAGACCGGCCCGCATCACCAATGGCTGGCCGACGCGGCGAGTGCACTACGGAACCCGAACGGTCGGGCGTGGCTTCTCGGAGATCCTGGCCGCAACGCGCTGTTACGGAATACGGTGACGCCCACCGTACTGCATGGCGCCGAGGTCACCAATATCATCCCGGGCGAGGCCACCGCGAATCTCGACATCCGGTTGCTGCCCGACGAGGACACTGCGGCGTTCAAGCGCGAGCTGGCGCGGATCATCGACGACCCAAAGGTCGAGATCCGGACTCTGCCCGGCGTCATGCCTCGTTTCAGCGCGCCGACCAACACCGCGCTGTTCCATGCCATCGAGCATGTCGTCCACGAGATCATTCCCGGGGTGCCGATCGCTACCGTCACCGACGCCGGTGCGACTGACCGTCCGGTATACGCCGGGCTCGGCATCGCGTGCTACGGGCTCACCCCGTACTTCATCGAGATGGCCATCGATCGGCTCGGTGAGCACGGCGACGACGAACGCATTCCCGTGAATACCGTCGGATGGGGCGTGCGATTCTATGTAAAGCTGTTGGGAGAGATGCAGTGAGAATAGGAGAATAATAGAGAGAAAGTAGAGAGAGGAGAGAGGCGAAAGTAGAAAGTAGAAANNAGTAGAAAGTAGAAAGTAGACGGGGAGTGGCAGACGAGAGGGCCGGCTGCGAATGCAACGCAGTCGGCCCTCTGTCTTGGCGCTCGCCACCAACTGCTAATCGGCAGCCACGAACCACCAACCGCGAACGACTAACCACTAGCCGCCAATTACCGAACTACCAACCAGCAACTACCANNCCAGCAACTACCAACCAGCAACCACTAATCCTTCAACGCCCTCAGCACCTCGCGATCGAAGGCGGCCGACAGGCTCTCGCGGGGAGAGTAGGGGCCGGGGGTGTAGGCAGGCGAGACGATGCCGCGGTGGCTCTCCTCGCAGATGTGCCAATCCTGGCGGTTCGTCATATCCCAGAAGGCGACTCCATCCTGCGGGTCGAAGTCCGTGTCTCTCAACGTGTCGGCGTTGAAGAGCCATTCGCAGCTGATGCGGGTTCGACTTGGACCCTCGGGCCACAGCGTGTGAAACATGACGTAATCCGGATGCAAACTGAGCAACATGTTCGGGAAGATCGAGTAGTAGTAGACGCGTCGCTCGTCGTCTTCCGTCAAGTCCGCTCCGACCGGCAACCCGCATGCGCGGCCGCTCATCGTCATGCTGCCCGCGTCGTCGTTGATCACCATGTAGCCGCCGAGGAACGGGCCATCGAACAAGTCGTTCTCGCCACTCGTGGCGGGGGTAAGCTTGACCAGCGCCGGATGGACCGGGGAGCAATGGTAGCATTCCGAATAGTTCTGGAACAGCAGCTTCCAGTTGCAGTGCACGTCATAGTCGATGCGGCTTGCGGAGACCAGCGCCGACAAGTCGAAGCGGCTGAAACGCCCGATCAACGGCGCGAAGGCCTCGGCGAACGGTTGTGGATGCGCTCCGACGTTGTAGAACACGAACCCTTCCCACTCATCGACCGCGACCGCATGCAGCGGGTAGTCATTCTTGTCGAAGCCGTCGATATCGGCCGTTGACGGGGCGCCGATCAGGCGCCCATCGAGCGCGTACACCCACGAGTGATACGGGCAGACGATCCGATCACCAACATTGCCCGTGGGAGCCTCACACAGCCGGGTGCCGCGATGCCGGCAGGTGTTGTGGAACGCGCGGATGGGTCCGGACTTGTCGCGCACGAAGATGACGGCGGTGTCGCCGAGCTGACGCACGAAGTAATCGCCCGGGTTCGGAATCTCGGCGGCCCGGCCGGCGCAGAGCCATCGCGAGAAGAAGATCTTCGCCATTTCATCGCCGTAGAGCTCGGGCGACGTGAAGTAGGCCCGTGACAAGGTCTTGGCGCCGTCCATGGGGATCAGTGTCGAGTGTACAAAGGTCGCCGCCACAGAAGCCTCCACCGGTGGATACCGAATGCCGTTGTATACCGAATGCCGTTGTATACAAAGATGGACGCGTCGCCGTCACCGCGAAAGTGGATCAGCCGGCGGCGTCGAGGAGCGAGAGGCGCGGCGTCGCATAGGCGCGTTCGTCGGCCACCCGATCGAGCGCACGACGCGCTAACGGCGGCAGCGGGGCGAGCCTCGGGTCGTATTTCACGTCGCCCAGGATGCCAGCCCCAGGGGCTGCGACCTTGACGCCTGGATTGAAGATCCCCCGCGGATCGAAGGCCGTCTTGATCGCGCGGAAGAGACGCAGCGCCACGCCATCGCCGGCCGGCCACATCAGGGGCAAGAGGGGCGTTCGCAACCGGCCATCGCCGTGCTCGCCGGTCAGCGTGCCGCCTAGCCGTGCGGTGAGCGCGGTCACCTCGTCGAGGAGTGCGCGCACCTTGTCGCGCCACGCCGGATCGCGGACATCGACCAGCGGATTGACATGGACGTGGGCGTCGCCCGCATGACCAAAAATCGCGCCTCGCATTCCCTGCCTCGTCATCGCGGTCCGCACACCGCGCACGTAGTCGGCTAGGCGGTCGGGTGGCACCGCGCCATCCTCGATCACCTGCATCGACTTGAGCGCGGGGTCGAGTCGGGCCAGGATCGGGCTGGCCGCATGCCGTAGCTCCCACAACGCGGCCTCGGCAGCCTCGTCGAACGCCAACTCCACATATACGGCGCCCGCCGCGGTCACCGCGCGCGCGAGATCCGTCACTGCGGACCGCGCTCGATCCGTGCTATCGCCTTCGATTTCGATCAACAGCACGGCATCGGTCGCGACCGGCAGCCGCGCCGCGGGTTCACCAACGTCGGCAACGTCGCGCACGAAATCGAGAAACGTACGATCGAGGAGCTCGCATGCGCTGGCCCCGGCCTGCCGAGCCACAGTCGCGCCGAGCACCGCTGCCTCGAGCGTGGGAAACGCGGCGAGAAGGCTCGCGGTCGCGAGGGGCCGCGGAATGAGCGCGATCTCGACGGCCACGAATAGCCCCAGCGTGCCTTCGCTTCCGACGAGCAGGTCGATGAGATCACCGCCGCGTGCGTACTCGGCCACCGCATAGCCCGAAGAGTCCTTGCGGACATCCCGGTGTACGAGCGATGTGGGGTCAGCGGCCTTGATCTCGGGGGCAGCGTCCTCGAGGAAACGCGTGAGTGCCGGCACACCGTCTGGCAGGGGTTGGCCGCGGCGGACCACTGCCTGCGTGCCGTCGTCGAAAATGCAGTCGAGCGCGGTCACCCACGGTCGCGTCGCACCAAACTTCAGCGTGTGGGCGCCCGCCGCATTGGTCGAGGCCATCCCGCCGATCGTGCAATACGCGCCGCTCGATGGATCGACGGGGAATCGCAAGCCGAAAGCGGCTGCGGCGGCGTCGGCCTCGCCGCGAAGCACTCCGGGGCCAACGCGCATGCGACGGTGATCGGCATCGACAGTCGGCAGGTCGCGCAACTGGCTCAGATCGACGATGACGCCCGGGCCGATCGCGCCGCCCGCCATGCTCGTTCCCGAGCCGCGAGGCACGAGTGGGGTCCGCGTCTCGTGCGCCCACCGGACCAGTACGCTCGCGTCAGCGGCGTCCGCCGGCACTGCGACCGCGTCGGGCCAGATGCGTTGGATCCCAGCCGCTTCCGCGTACACCGCGCGGGCGTCGGCGTCGGCTCGAAAGACGCCGCGGAACCCTGGGGGCCGGTCGGCCGCCGCCGCGCGCGGCGACATGGATGCGGTCCTGGTCAGGCCGTGAGGAGTGGGGTCGCGCGCGGCGGTTCAACGGAATAGTCGTAGAACCCGCGACCGGACTTCCGTCCGAACATGCCCGCCGTCACCATCTGCCGAAGCAGCGGGGGCGGCGCGAACCGCGTCTCGCGGAATTCCGTGTACATGATCTCGGCGATCCGCAACGTTGTGTCCAGGCCCACGAAATCCAGCAACGTCAGTGGACCCATGGGATGTCCCGCGCCGAGTCGCATACCAGTGTCGATGTCGGCGACCGAGGCGACGCCGTGCTCCACCGCGCGAATGGCGTCGAGCATGTACGGAATGAGCAGACGGTTGACGACGAATCCTGAGGTATCACGCGCGGCGATCGGCTGCTTTCCCAGCCGACGGACGAATTCGGTCGCGGTGCGCACCGTGGCGTCACTCGTCGTGATGGCCCGAACGACTTCGACGAGCGCCATCAGGGGAACCGGGTTGAAGAAGTGCAACCCAACCACCCGATCGGGCCGACCGCTGGACACCGCCATGTCGGCGATGGTCAGGCTCGACGTATTGGATGCGAAGATGGTATCGGGCGGTGCCAGGCGATCGAGCTCCTGCCACAGCGCGGTCTTGACGGCGAGATCTTCCACGACGGCCTCGATCACGATGTCGCAGGTCGCGATCTCGCTGACATCAGTACCCGTGCTGAGCCGGCCAAGCGTCGCGTCACGCTGCTCGGGTGTGACCTTCCCCTTGTCCACGCCGATCGAGAGCGACCGCACGACGCGGGCCCGAGCCTGGCTCGCCAGGGCGGGCGTCATTTCCCGCAAGCGCGTCCGAAAGCCTGCGGCCGCGGCCACCTGGGCGATGCCGCTCCCCATCAGACCGCCGCCCACCACCCCCACCGTTTCGATCGCCATCGTAGTCTCCGGGCCGGCGGTGGCTAACGCACGAGAACGTCGAGGATGGACAGGGGGCGGCGTGCCTCACCGTGCTCCACGCGATCCAATATTTGCTCCAACGCCAACTGCGCGCGCTCCACTATCTGTCGGTGCGTGCGCGCGACCGCCGCGCCTCCAGCGAGGCCCGCGACGGTGGGGATGGCGGCCGCGGCGATCGCCGGGATGAGCAATGGTTGGACGATCATGACGACCCCAAACAGGATTGCGCCCACCACGGTGCCGGCCGACGCGACCGCTACACCGCCCTGCAGGCGCTGCGCGCGGGTCCGGGAGACGTCGGCGTCGAGACGGACCAGGGTACGCGAGTCGTCGACCGCGATGGCTGTCGCGGCCACCTCGTTGGCCAGAACCAGATCGTACGCCCGTCCAGAGGCCGGGACGAATCGGCGAAACGTGGCCCAGAAGTCCCGCCGGGGTTCCCAGGTCACGCGGTCGGCGTACCGCCGTTTGACGCTCAGCGATTCATCCCGCACCATGGTTTGGCCGAGCGCGGCCAGCACTGCGGCCGGTGTACCATTGACCATCCGTTGAGCCGACGCGGTCGCCGCCCCGGCCATCTGTGCGACGAGTCCTCGCTCGTGCGGCACGGCACTGCGGGTGCGCTCTTCGGCGAGCGCTAGTCGGAGGTGCGCGGCGGAGAGCCCCACTTCGCTGCCGACATCGAGCAACTGCTGCTCCGTCAGCCCGTCGCTGGGCGCGCCGTCGTCACCCGCGACTGCTTGGAGCTCGGCCGCTCTGGCCAGCACCCGTTCCAGGGCGCCCCGATCAATGGACATGAGCGCCCCCGCACGCGCCTCGGCGCTCGGCGACACGGGGACGGGCAGATTGGAGGGGGCTGGGGCGTCGGGCATGGGGCTGACGCAATCTAGCGCTAGTCGGCGATCGCCTCGATCACGACGGCGATTCCCTGGCCGCCGCCGATGCATGCGCTGCCGAGTCCGTAGCGTTTACCGGCCCGTCGGAGCGCGTGGAGCAGATGGGCGGTGATTCGGGCGCCGGACGCGGCGAGTGGATGACTGAGGGCGATGGCGCCGCCGTGGATGTTGAGTCGGTCGCGATCAATGCCCAGGGTGCGCTCGACGGCCACGGTTTGCGGTGCAAACGCTTCATTCACCTCGACGAGATCCATGTCGGCCAGCGAGAGGCCGGCGCGCGCGAGTGCTTGGCGAGCTGCGGGCACCGGACCAATGCCCATCACTCGGGGATCCACGCCGGCGATGCCCCACGATACGAGCCGAGCCAACGGTTTATGGCCATGGGCGCGGGCGTACGCGTCACTCGCGATGACGAGCGCGGCCGCGCCGTCGCCGATGCCGGACGCGTTACCGGCGGTGACGACGCCATTTGGCCGAAACACGGGCTTGAGCTTCGCGAGTGCATCGGCCGTGGTGTCAGGGCGCGGGTGTTCATCACGAGTGAACTCTGTGGGGCGCCGGGTCCGCGGGTCGGTCACCGGGACTGGCACGATCTCATCGTCGAATGCACCGGCCGCCCACGCGTCGCGGGTCAACGTTTGCGACCGGAGAGCGAATGCATCCGCGCTGGCGCGATCCACCGTGCACTGTTGAGCGAGGTTTTCAGCCGTGTCGCCCATGGAGCAGTTGGCCATCGTGTCGGTCAACCCTTCCCAGAGCGAGTCCATGAGCACCGGCGACTGTCCGAGTCGTGTGCCCCATCGGAGGCCGCGGGCGACATGTGGTGCTTGGGACATCGATTCGCCGCCCCCGACCAGACACACGTCGGCATACCCGAGCCGGATCTCCTCGGCGCCACTCACCACGGCTTGGAACCCGGACCCGCAGAGCCGGTTGACGGTGAGGGCGGGGGATTCGATCGGGCAGCCCGCGGCGAGCGCCACGTGACGGGCGAAGTAGATGCTGTCGGCGGTGGTGAGGAGCACATTGCCGAAGACCGCCTGGGACACTTGCGATGGATCGACGGCCGAGCGACTGAGCGCAGCGCGCGAGGCAATCGCGGTGAGCTCGACGGCCGAGATGTCCTTCAGCGCGCCACCAAAGGTGCCAAACGGCGTTCGCACGCCGGACAGAAATACGACCTCAGTCATGCCCTCTCCCGTGTCGTGTCCGATCGCAGGAGACCGGTGGCGCGGGCGCAGCGACCGCTATCCGGGGGCTCCTTCACTCGCCTCGATCTTCCGACCGCACGTCGGACAGAAATGCCAGTCGACCTCGAGCTCCGCGCTACACGCCGGACACTGGGTGACGGTCATGTTCTGGCCGCAGTGGGGACAGAACGTGATCGCACGGCCAGCTGGCAGATCGCCTCCGCAATAACGGCATCCTCCCTGCGCAATCACCGGCGGCACGGAAGGACCCTCCGCGATTGCACTAATGCTGCTGGAGGTCGTTCATCTTCCGATCCGCGTCGTTCATGAACCGCTCGCGGTCTTTGCCGCCGACGTGGTCAACGATCCGTTCGACGATCGGCTTTGCGTTGTGCTGCGCGTCGCTGAATCCGTAGGCGTAGCCAGCGCAGATGCCGATCGCGAGGACGATAATGTAGCGCATGTTGAGTAGCAGTCGGTGGTCGGTGGTCGGCCTGTGGATGCCGGCCGGTGGTGGCGACCGTTCGCCACCCGCGGTCCTCCCTCAGTTCTCCCTCAGTTCTCCCTCAGTTGTCCCGACGCCCTGCGGCGGAGGCCGGTAACGTGCGGGTCGCCTCGGGAAGCGTGCGGCCGGGTTTGAATGACCCAGCGGCAGGGAAGGCATCCGCCGCGCGGAGCGCGGGTCGGCCGGACCGCGTCGGGCGAGCGGCGATCCAGGCATCGAATTGCGACGGCACGAGCCCGTCCGAGGCGGTTTGTGACGCCGCCGCGCGCGTGGCCAGGTGGTTGGCGTACTCATTCTGCGGATGCCCGTCGTGGCCGCGGACCCATCGCCAATCGCACTGATGTCTGCCGGCGCGAATGACGGTGATCGCCTCACGCCAGAGCGCCAGATTCTCGATGGCACCGCCCTTTCGGGTCCATCCACGGGCGGCCCACCCATGCACCCAGTCCCGGAATCCGTCGATGAGATACTTCGAGTCGCTCGTGAACACCACGTTCAGCGCTGTGCCTTTGGCCGAGAGGCCGTGGAACGCTTCGATGACCGAGCGCAGCGCCATGCGATTGTTCGTGGTCGCCGGGTCAGAGATCCAGAAGTCTCGACGAGCAATCGCGCCCGATTGGGGGTGCTGATATTCGACCAACCCACCGGCGCCGCCGGGTGTGTCGCGGTCCTGGCCGTTGCCGAGGCAGGACTCGTCGGCGTAGACGGCGACCATCGGGCCTGGCGAGTCGGGTCGGGAACCGTTGTCCGCGGGCACGAGGGGCTACCGGCCGGGAATGGCCTCGACGACATCGAGCTCGTCGAGTACGAGGGTCAGATGGTCGCCGGTCGTCGGGTGTCGCGCGTCGAGCACCTCCCGGCCCGTCACCGTGCGGAGCCTGAGAGGGAT
Organism: Gemmatimonadota bacterium; assembly: GCA_003152485.1. Lineage (GTDB taxonomy): Bacteria > Gemmatimonadota > Gemmatimonadetes > Gemmatimonadales > Gemmatimonadaceae > Palsa-1248. The sequence goes on from PMAE01000065.1 coordinate 164,944, forward strand.
GACGACAAACTCGCTGCCCCGTCGGGTCACTACGATTCGGCGCCCGTCCGTTATCGCCCGCTCGAGGGCGTCGTATTGTGCGTGGGTCAGGCGGGAGTCCGGTGCACGTGAGTCACGATCTCGGGAGATAAGTGTATACCTCGACGCAATGCCGGGCAGGACCTGTCGCAGGTCACGCCTGCAGCCGTCGCTATGGCTGGGCACGGCAGTTGCCCCGGTACCTTATTATGAATGACACCGCAACATCGACCCTACCCGTGATCGAGACACGTGGGCTCGATCCCCGAGACAGCGAGGGCGACCTGACGGCAAGCGACGTACAGCGTCCCCGGTCCGAGACCCCGCTGTCAAATCAGAACGAGCGCCCGATCATACTGCTGTCGAATCGCGAGCCGTACGAACACGTCGCGATTCCGGAGGACGGGACGGTCGTCGTGCGTCACCCGTACGGCGGTCTTGTAACGGCCCTCGACCCAGCGCTCAAGGCGACGCATGGCGTGTGGGTAGCGTGGGGCTCCGGGAGCGGCGACCGGGCGGCTTCGGACGCGCACGGCCGCGTGGATGTGCCGCCGGCGCCTGAAGATCCGATGTATACGCTTCGTCGGGTCTGGCTCGACGACGCCGACGTCGAGGGGTATTACCTCGGCTTCGCGAATTCCGTCTTGTGGCCGCTCTGCCATCTTCTGATCCATCACCTGCGATTCCGCGACGAGGATTGGGCCCGCTACCAGGCGGTGAACCAGCGGTTTGCCGACGCGGCGCTCGAGGAAGCGATGCGTCTCCGCAAGGATACGGGGCGAGAGGCGATCGCGTGGATCCAGGACTACCACCTCGCGCTCGTCGCGGACTCGCTGCGGGCGGCGAGGCCCGAGCTGTTCATTCACCAGTTCCTGCACATCCCGTTTCCCCCGCCGGAGATCTTCCGGCTGCTGCCGTATGGGGTCTGCCAATCGCTGTTGCGCGGCCTGTTGGGCAACGATCTGCTGGCATTCCATACCGAGCGCTACGCCGTGAACTTCGTCGATTGCGCGGCGCAGCTGCTGCCGGGGGCCGTCGGCGACCGGGCGGCCCTGACGGTGCGATACGCCGACCGGACCACGGCACTCGGTGTCTATCCGATCAGCATCGACGTGGATCGCTTCGAAGCGTTGGCTGCCGCGCCGGAAGCCGCGGCCCGCGCGGCGGAATTGCGCCAGCGGTATGCGTGGGGCGATCGCCAATTGGGCGTGAGTGTCGACCGAATCGACTACACGAAGGGGATATTGGAGCGGTTGAGCGCTCTCGAAGTGCTCTGGTCGAGCGCGCCGGAGCTGCGCGACCGCTTCACGATGCTCATCGTGACCGCGCCGTCGCGGACCGAGTTGCGACCCTACCGGGTATTGGAGCAGGAGATCGACGCCCGCGTCGCGGCGCTGAACGCGCGATTTGGCACCCCGACATGGACCCCCATCGTCGTGATGTCCGAAGCCATACCGGCGACCGAGCTCGCGGCCATCTATCGGGCGGCCGATCTCTGTCTCGTCTCGTCGTTGCAGGACGGAATGAATCTCGTAGCGAAAGAGTTCGTGGCCTGCCAGCTCGACGAGCGTGGTGTGCTCGTATTGAGTCGGTTCACAGGCGCGGCGGAGGAGATCGAGGGCGTGGTGTTAATCAATCCCTTCAACGTCGATGGCATGGCCGCCGCGATTCGGTCCGCGCTGGCGATGCCGGTCGCGGAGCGTCAGCGGCGCATGGGGGCCATGCGACGTCGGCTCCGCCAGGCCACAGTCTTCGACTGGCTCAACGGGGTCACCTCTCGGGTGGCGTCCATGGCTGGGGTGCCCCCGGCGGACATCCCGGCTGACGGGTGACCACTTCGTCGGCACCGCCGTCGCGGCCCTCGGCCGCGGAGCCCGCATCTGATCGGGGCGCCGCGGCGCGTCCCTCAGCCTATACCAAGATCTCGGATTATGGCATCATCGGTGATCTGCACTCCGCGGCGTTGGTCAGCCGCACAGGTGCGGTAGACTGGTACTGCCCCAGAGCATTCGACGGGCCGTCGGTCTTCGCGGCGATACTCGATGCGGCCCGCGGGGGATACTGCCGGATCGAGCCAGTAGGGGAATTCACGGTCGAGCAGCAATATCTCCAGCCGACCGCCGTCTTGGTGACGACCTTTCGCACGGCCACCGGTGTGCTCGAGCTGACGGACTTCATGCCGGTCGGCGCGAGCGGCGGGCGGCGCTTCGCGGAGATCCACCGTCACGCAGTCTGCATCAGCGGCGAAGTCGAGTTCCGAGTGGATTTCGCGCCGCGCTTCGACTACGGGACGGGGGAAACGGTCGTACACCCTCGTCGCCATGGCGTGCTCGCGACGGACCAAGACGACGATGTGCTGACCCTGGCATCGCCGCCGGAGATCTGGTGGTCCGTCGAGGGAAGTACGGCCACTGCGAGACTCAAGTTGCGGGCGGCCGATGCGCCGACTCCCCAGCGGCCAAGTGACGGCCGACCCGAGGCGTCCGCGGGTGCCTCGTCTGACTCCGACGGTGCATCACCTCTCCGATCCGGTACGGCCTCCAGCGGGCTTAGTGACGGCGCCGGACGGCATCACCGCGACCCATCGGTGCGCGCGGGCGGTCCGAGTCGTCGCGTGAGCGCCGCGGTCGCGATGCTGACAGGGGCGGTGGCTCGAGTCAGTGACGTGGTGACGCGGATGAGCGGCGTCGGCGAGCGGGGCCACGACCGGTCGGACGGCGCCCACAACCGGACGGCGTCGGGCGGCGACGATCATGCCGCGTGGTTCGTGATCCGGTACGACGATGACGAGGTCCGACCGCTGGCGTCCTATGAGTCCGACAAACGGCTGGCCGACACGATCGCGTTTTGGCGCACGTGGGTGAGCGCGATCCGCTATGACGGACCGTACCATGCCGCGGTGATCCGGTCAGCGGTCACGCTCAAGCTCCTCTGCTACGAGCCGACCGGCGCGATCGTCGCGGCGCCCACGACATCGCTGCCCGAGGAGATCGGTGGCGTACGCAATTGGGACTACCGGTACACCTGGATCCGCGATTCCGCGTTCGTGCTCTACTCGTTGAGCATTCTCGGCCACTCGGCTGAGTCGGACCGATTCATGGAATTCCTCAAGCGTGTCGCGCGGCGTACGAGCGAGACGCATCTGCAGGTCATGTATGGCATCGATGGCCGGCGACATCTGACCGAGCAGACCCTCCCGCATCTCGAGGGCTACCGCGGGTCCGCGCCCGTGCGCGTGGGTAACGCCGCGTACGACCAGCTACAACTCGACGTCTACGGCGAGCTTCTCGAGACGGCATACCTGTGGAGCCGTACGCGGCCATTGACCGAGGGTACGTGGTCCACGCTGGGGCGGTTGGTGGGGTGGGTTGCGGACAATTGGCGTCGGCCGGACAGCGGGATCTGGGAGGTGCGGGCGGGGCTGCGCCACTACGTGCACAGCAAGGTGATGTGCTGGGTGGCGCTCGACCGCGGCATCCGGATGGCCCGGGAGTTCGCGCTCACGGCGCCGCTCGAGCGGTGGGAAGCCGAGCGCGCGGCTGTCCACGCGGATGTGCTGGCCAATGGATGGAGCGAGCAGAAGCAGAGCTTCGTCCAGTACTACGGCACGCAGGCGCTCGACGCGTCGAACCTCGTGATCCCGATGGTGGGATTTCTCCCACACCACGACCCGCGTGTGGTCGGGACGATCCAGGCGACGCTCCGCGAGCTCACCAGCGAGGGGGAGGAGCTGGTCTATCGGTACCGCAACGAGGACGGCATCCAGGGCGGCGAGGGCGTCTTCTCGATCTGCACCTTCTGGCTGGCCGAGGCGCTGGCGCTATCGGGTGAACGCGAACACGCGCAGCGGATCTTCGCGCGAATGATCGCCCACGCGAACCATCTGGGTCTCTACAGCGAGGAGCTCGATCCGACGACGGGTGAATTCCTGGGGAATTTCCCGCAAGCGTTCACGCACATCGCGTTGATCAATTGCGCGCACGTGATGGATGTGTTGGGGAAGAGCGGTGGCTAGTGGTTGGTGAATGCATCCCACCCGAATTGGCGGACTGCGGGGCCGTGCTCATCGAGGAGGGGTGGGGGATGACGGACGTCGCCGGGGACGGACGGGGCGATCCCGGTGAGCGCTGACGCCGACACATCGGCGAGCGCTTCGCGGATCGAGCGGACGAGACCGACGGGGACGCTCACGGCGTTGAGGCGCGCGATCCACTCGCTGGCCCTGCGTTCGCGGAATCGTGCGGCGAGGCGGTGGACGGCGCGCTCGCGATTCGTCACCCGACCGGCATTGGTGACGAGCGACTGATCATTTGCCAGGTCGTGGAGTTCGAGGGCGAGGGCGCACGCGCGCCATTGGCCGTCGGTGCCGACGGCGAGCGCCAGCGGTCGATCGGCGGTCTCGAAGAGTTGGTACGGTACGAGATTCGGGTGTGCATTCCCCCAGCGGGTGGCATCCGCGCCCGTGACGAGAACATTCTGTGCGACGTTCACGAGTGCGGCAGTCGCGCTCTGGGCGAGGGAGATCGTGATGCGGCGTGCGGCGGCCGGGACCGCGCCGCGCCCTCGGGCCGCGATCGCAGCCAGAATGGCGATCGTCGCGTCTTTGCCGGCCAGAACGTCGGCGAGTGCGACGCCGACTTTCGATGGCGGACCGTCGGGGTCGCCGGTGATGGCCATCCATCCCTGTTCGGCCTGGACCACGAAGTCATATCCGAGTCTCGGATTCTGATCGCCGAACCCCGTGATCGTGGTCCAGACCAGCTGCGGGTGTCGATCGATGAGGACATCGGCATCAATTCCGTGCTTCTGGAGCGTTCCAGGGCTAAAATTCTCGACCACGACATCGGCGGTGGCCGCCAACCGGCCGATGAGGTCTCGGTCCTGGGCGCGGTCGAGATCCGCGGCGACGCTCCATTTGTTGCGATTGACGCTCAGGAAATACGCGCTTTCGCCGCGGTTATCGAAGGGTGGTCCCCAGCCTCGGGTGTCGTCGCCGGAACCAGGGCGTTCAATTTTTATCACATCCGCGCCTAAATCGCCGAGCATCATAGTACACAGCGGCCCGGCCAGGACGCGCGTGAGATCGAGCACTTTGATACCACTTAGGCTATGTTGTCGCATTAATGGCGTTATGATGCTGCTGTATTTTGAACCTGCAACAGTACGTCTATACTATTGAGCGCGGGCGCGGGTGACTTGCATAGATGACGAAAAATCATATACTTACCGCCGCGCGCGGCCTGGTCCTTTGCCGGGGGCGATTGGCGGGATGGATTCGGTAAGGTTACGCCGCGCCTGAGACGCCTTCAATACACTTCTCCGGGGTTCCGCGCCCCGGTGCCCAGCATGGACGGAGCACGTACGCTATGGCGGACAAAGCCGAGACATTGGACGCGAAGGCGCCGACGGACGGCGCGCCTCCCGCACCGGTGGTGCCGAAGAGGAGTCCTGGTCACCGCGGCGCCGATGTGCGCGACACGGTGGCCGAGATGGCGGCCAAGGCGCAGGAGATCAGTTTGGAGGCGGGCAGTAAGATGGCGGCGGCAATGAAGGACGTGGTCAGTGCGGCTGCTGGGCTGTCGGGATTCGCGATCGAGAGTGCGCGGGACCTCGTGCAGTTCATGGTACGGCGCGGCCAGATGACGCAGGATGAGGCCGACAAGCTGATCCGGGAGGCGGAGGAGGCGGATGGGAAGCGGAAGCCGCATCCGGTGCCGCCTCCATCGAAGGTCCCGAAGCCGCCCCCGCCGCCGATTCTCAAAGTGGATCCTGTCCCGTCGTCGTTCGTCGCGCCGGCCGCGAAGATGCCCCCCCGCGTCGATCCACCGCGTGTGTCCGCTCCTGCTGCGGTCGTCGCCGCTCCCAAGAAGGCGCCCGTGAAGGTGGCCAAGAAGAAAGTCGTCGCGCGGCCGGCGCCCAAAGCGAAGCCCGTCGGGAAGAGCGTCGCGAAGAGTGCCGCCAAAGGCCCCGCCAAGAGCCCCCCCAAGAGCCCCGCCAAGAAGAAGCCTGCGGGGAAGCGGTAAGGGTCGGAGCCACCGGACGGAGGCCAGATGTTCGCGGCCGGCTGCGATGTGTATCAGCCGGCCGAGGCGTGTACTCCCCGTCTTGTGATCATTGACCATTCTCCGCCGACGTTGGGCCGTTCTCGACTGACCTTCGCCCGGCTGCTTCATCGCCTCTCACCGTCACGCAACTGGCCATAAATGATACATCGTGTGAAGTCGTGTTACTCCCGCGGGGCTGGGTCGTCGATGCGGTGTGACCGTCGCGTCACGGATCTCGGTCGCTGGCGCAGGGCTATACACCGCGTTGGAAACGCGTTATGCTAGCCCCGTGAAGACGACCGTGACGCCGGCACAGGCCGACCAGTTAGAAGCGGACCAGCAGATCATTGGGCGAGTGTTGACTGGGCACCGCGAAGACTTCTCGTTGTTGATCATGCGGTACAGCGATGCGTTGTACCGGCACGCGTTAGGAATGACCGGTAGTCCTGATGTTGCGGAGGACATCCTTCAAATGTCCTTCATTAAAGCTTACCAACATCTCGCGGAGGTTCGGGGACGATTCGATGCGTGGGTGTTTCGAATCGTAGCAAATGGATGTAAGGATTGGCTGAAAAACATCCGCCGGACGCACCTGAGTTACGACGAAGATGACCAACCGTCGGGGTATGCGACCCCGGAGGAAGATCTCGACCGGACGGAGTTGCGGAGCGACCTCGACCGGGCACTTGCGGCGCTCGCCCCCAGTTTGCGGGAAGCGTTCGTGATGAAGCACGTCGAAGGGCGGTCGTACGAGGAGATGGCTGATCTGTTGGGCACCACCGTTGGGGCACTCAAGATGCGTGTCCACCGCGCACGTGAAGCGCTTCAAGTCCTTTTAGAGGAGAAATACGCGTGATGCATGACGATCTTTCAGCGCGCGACGGGCGCGAAGATGCAGACCGCACCCGTGCGCCAGAGACGCCCGAAGCTGGGCAAGCGCGCCCCGCGCGGGCTCGCGAGTCTGGGAAGCTGGCGGACCGTGAGGTTCCGATCGAGCTGACCCGAACCCCGGATCTCATCCACGCGTGGTTGGACGGCGAGTTGCCAGAGTCCGGTGTGCGCGGGTCGGACGCGGTACGCCATGTCGAGTTCTGGAAGCGGCTCGACCACGACCTCGAGGTGCGTCGTCACGCACAAGCGCCTACCGACCTCGCCGAGCGCATCATGGCCGCGCTCCCGGCGACTACCCCGCAGGTCGCGACCCCCTGGTGGAGCCGGTCCGTGGAAATGAACCCCGTGACGGTTGCCGCCGCGGCAGCGGGCTTGCTGACGATCGGCGCCGTGATCGGAACGACGATCAAGCGGTAGCGCAAGCGGTAGCGCCAACCCGAGTCGTTCTCGGATACCGAGCAGCGCGGGGTCGGTCCAGATGTGGGCCGACCCCGTGGTGCATCAATAGGATTCGCGCCACGGCGAGAAGCGGCCGTTCTCGAACGGCCGCCGCTGCCCTCGTCGATGTGATTCGATGGGCAGGCCAGGCCGGCGACTCGAACACTGCGCCGACATATTGCGGCGCAGAAATGACAGCCTACAAATTGCGGCGCAGAAATGACAGGGCCACGCCGTCGACGAAGAAATTGGGGAGGCGAGCTTCTTCGATGAACTTGCACTGCAGGAGCAGCGCTCGCCCAACGGACAGCTCTGGCGCGTCGGGGAACTCCACGAGAACGAACCGCGCACCCCGTCTCGCCAACTCCGCGACCAACGCGTCGATGAGTGTGCGCGCGATGCCGTGGCGTTGCGAGTCGGGGGCGACCGCCATGCCGTGCATCTTGCCCGCGCCAATCGCGCCGGCCACCTCCCCATAGATCGCGACGCCCGCGAGGCGATCGCCCACCACCGCCACCAAACCACCGCACTCTGGGTTGTCCCGCCCCGCGCCGGCACTGTCGAGCGCCGCGTGCAACGCGCCCCGCGGCGCTTCGGCGTACAGCGTATTCCCGAACGCGGCCGTGAATAGCATCCGGCACGTCGGGCTGTCAGCTCCCGTCAGGGGGCGGATCGAAACGGCGGCCGTCCGATCGCTCACGGAGCGGGTCGGGTCGCCATCCCGCCGTCAGCAGACGGTGACCGCGAGCCCGCGACCTGACCGTGACACTGGAACCGGCCGTCACCGCGTGATCGCTGCGCGGCCATCAGATATGGATCGCGCGCCCGAGAACGGCGAGTGCGGCCTCCTTGGTCGTCTCCGCCAATGTCGGATGGGCGTGCACCGTACCGGCGATATCCTCCGCCGTTGCGCGGTACTCGAATCCGAGCACGACCTCACTCACCAGCTCGGAGGCGTTCGGCCCGAAGATATGCGCGCCGAGTAGCTCGCCGGACGCCGCGTCGGCGATGAACTTGACGAAGCCGGCGGTTTGGCCGAGTGTGCGCGCGCGGCCATTCGCCGAGTAGGGAAACTTGCCGACGGTGTATCGGCGGCCTTCGCCTTTGACTTCGTGCTCCGCCAATCCGACGACGGCGATCTCGGGCCAGGTGTAGACGACCGACGGAATGCTGCGATAGTGCATGCGCGATGGCTGCCCGGCGATCACCTCCGCCGCGACCACGCCCTCCTCTTCCGCCTTGTGGGCGAGCATTTTGCCGCCGACGGCGTCGCCGATCGCGTAGACGTGCGCGAGATTCGTGCGCATCTGGTCATCGACGAGGACCTCGCCTCGCTTGCCAAGTCCCAACCCCAATGCCGCGGCGTCAACGCCCTGGAGACTCGGTTTCCGGCCGACCGCGACGAGCACGTGGTCGGCGTCGAGCCGTTCGCTGGCGCCGCCGTCCTTCTGAAACTCGACCGCGACGCGCTGGCCATCGATCCGCGCGCCGGTGACCCGGACGCCGGTCCGAAGATCGAGTCCTTGCTGCCGGAAGACTTTCTCCGCGTCCTTGATTACATCGGCATCAAAGCCTGGAAGGATCGTCGGCGCCAACTCGAGCACGGTCACCCGTGCGCCCAGCCGACGCCATACCGAACCCAGCTCGAGACCGATCACGCCTGCGCCGATGACGATGAGATGGTCCGGGACCTGCGGGATCCTGAGCGCACCGTCGTTCGACAGCACGCGTTGCTCATCGAAGGGTAGGAACGGGAGCGCGACAGGCACGGAGCCGGTCGCGATGATGACATCGGTCGCCGTGATCGTCGTCACCACGCCCGCGGCATCGGTCACCGTCACCGTATTCGCCGGGCCCAACGCCCCGCGGCCCTTGGCCCAGGTGATCTTGTTCTTGCGGAAGAGGAACTCGATGCCTTTGGTGTTTTGGCCGACGACGTCGTCTTTCCGCTGCAGCATGCGCGGCAGGTCGAGCGTCAGCCCCGTCGTGGAGAACCCGTGTTCGGCACTGTGAAGCTTCGTGAACTCGAAGTATTCGGAACTCGTGAGCAGCGCCTTCGAGGGGATGCACCCAATGTTGACGCAGGTGCCGCCCAGTGTCTTGTCTTGTTCGACACAGACGGTACGCAGGCCGAGCTGGGCCGCGCGGATGGCGGCGACATACCCACCGGGGCCGCCGCCAATGATGACTACGTCGGCGTGGGTCGGAATACCTGTGTCAGGAGTCACGACCGGCGACGTCACGCCACCAACATGGCGGCCGGGTCTTCGATCAGCTCTTTGATCCGGACCACGAACATCACCGCCTGTTGGCCATCGACGATGCGATGATCATACGACAGCGCGACGTACATCATGGGTCGGATGACGACCTGTCCCTGCACGGCGATCGGACGGTCCTGAATTTTGTGCAGCCCCAGGATCCCGACCTGCGGGTAGTTGAGAATGGGCGTCGACACGAGCGACCCGAACACCCCGCCATTCGTGATCGTGAAGGTGCCTCCGGTGAGATCATCGATGGCCAGCTTCCCAGCCCGGGCGCGGGTCGCGACGTCCACGATTTCGCGGCTCACCGCGATGAGGCCCTTCTGGTCCGCGTCGCGAATCACGGGGACGACGAGTCCCTGCTCGGCCGCGACCGCGATGCCCATGTTGACGTAGTGCCGGTACACGATCGAGTCCCCGTCGATCTGCGCGTTGACCACCGGAAATTGACGGAGGGCGAGACACGTGGCCTTCACGAAGAAGGGCATGAAGGTGAGCTTGATGCCCTGCTCCTGCTCGACGCGCTCGCGCATCCGATTCCGCAGCGCCGTCACGGCCGACATGTCGATCTCGTTGAAGGTCGTCAGGTGCGCGGTGACGTGCTGCGCTTGCACGAGATTGTCGGCGATGCGCTTGCGGCGCGTCGTCATCTTCTCCCGTGTCTCGCGGGAGCTGCTCGCGGCTGACGGCGTGCGCGCGCCGGTGGGCGCCAACGAATTGAGCCGTGATCCAGCACCCGGCGCCTGGGGCGCGGCGGCGGCCGCAGGTGCGCCGCTGGGTGCGCCGCCGGATGCGGCCGGGCGCACCATGTGGTCGAGCACATCGGGCGTGCTCACGACGCCCCCGCGGCCGGTGCCGGCGACGCGCGAGAGATCGACACCTTCCTTGACGGCGAGCCGCTCGGCGGCCGGCGACGCACGAACGGCGGCTCGGGCGGGGGGCGGTGGTGAGTCGGCGGCGGGGGACGCGGACNNCCGCCGCGGATGCGGTCGCGACCGCGGTGTCGTCCACTTCGCCCAACAGGTCGTCCACCTTGACCGCATCGCCTTCATGCTTCGCCTGCGACGCGAGCACGCCGCTCTTGAGCGCGGGCACTTCGACCGTCACTTTGTCTGTGTCGAGCTCGACGACTGTCTCGCCCGCGGCGACCGACTCGCCGACCTGCTTGGCCCAGCGCGACACAGTGGCCTCGACGATCGATTCGCCAAGGGGTGGGACTTTGATCGCGATCATGCGTACCGGGGCATATCGTTAACCATCCGTGGGCGTCGTCGGCGACTGCCACGGGGCAGATTCGTCTCGTACGTTTCCATTTCAATATAACTTTCGCCAACACTAGTGCGAGGACTCACGATCAGCGCGCACGGCGGCATGGAGCGGCTCGAATTCCGGGCCGACCTGCCGGATCCCGTGCTCACAGCCGCGACCGACGTGCGTGTCCGGGTCCACGCCGCGGCGCTCAATCATCTCGATCTCTTCGTCGTCGCCGGGATGCCGGGCGTGACGATCATCCCGCCGTGGGTGCTGGGCGCCGACGCGGCCGGTGTGATCGATCAAGTCGGGTCGGCGGTGCACGGTGTGTCGGTCGGCGATTTCGTGCTCGTCAACCCGGGCGTGAGCGATCGCGTGTGCGAGTACTGCCGGCGTGGCGAGCAATCGCTGTGCGTCCATTTCCAGTTGCTCGGCGAGCACCGACCGGGCACGTTCGCCGACTACGTGGTCGTCCCGGCCGCCAACGTCCGTGCGGTTCCGGCGCCCGCCGCCGGCGGCGCGACAGCCGCCGAAGCCGCCGCGTTTACGTTGGTGACGCTCACCGCGTGGCGCATGGTGGTGACCCGGGCCATGGTCGGCCCCGGCGACACTGTTCTGATCTGGGGGATCGGCGGCGGGGTGGCCCAAGCCGCACTGCAGATCGCCAAGTCGCGTGGCGCGCGGGTCTGGGTGACGTCGAGCAGCGATGAGAAGTTGGCGCGGGCGGCCGCGCTTGGTGCGGACGAAGTGCTGAACCACCGCGTCGTGGATGTGGCGCGCGTGATCCGGGCCCAGACCGCCAAGCGTGGTGTGGACGTCGTCGTCGATTGCGTGGGACAAGCGACGTGGGCGCGGTCGTTGCTCGCGTTGGGGCGTGCGGGACGTCTCGTGACCTGTGGCGCGACGACCGGACCGCTCGTGGAGACCGACGTGCGCCGGATGTTCTGGAACCAGTGGACCCTCATGGGCTCGACCATGGGGAACGACGCCGAGTTCGAGGCGATCGTTGCGGAATTTCGCGCTGGCCGGCTGCGCACGCCGGTCGATCACGTGTATCCATTGGCGGAGGGGCGGGCGGCATTCGAGCGACTCGCGTCGACCGCCCACTTCGGCAAGATCGTGCTGACGATGCAGAGCGGCCAGGAGGCCTGACGTGCGCGTACCTATCGACCCGCGGTACAACGACTACGACACACGGGGCCACGTCAACAACGCCGTGTACCTGACCTACTTCGAGATCGGGCGGCACCGCGCGTGGCAGGCGCTGACGGGACTCACCGACGACTTCCCATTCATCATGATGGAAGCATCGGTGCGATACGTGAGTCAGGCCAAGTGGGGCGACCCGCTCACGATGGACATCACGGTCGCCGAGATCCGGACCAAGGCATGGGTCTGGTCCTATCGCATCATCGATCCGCGCGATGAGCGGCTGGTCGCCGAAGGCCGGACCGTGCAGGTGATGTTCGACTACGAGGCGCAGCACAGCATGCGGATCCCCGACCACATTCGGGCCCGGTTGAGCAATGGGTGACGGGCCGCGGAAGCGCGGCGCGCCTCCGGCCGCCGACCCGGCATCCGACCCGGCATCCGAGCGCGCGCAGTACGAGGCCGCCGACCAGCAGCGGATCCGGCAGCAGTGGTTGGCGGGGGAGCAGCCGCAGTGTCCGTACTGCGCGGTGACGATGCACAGTCGGACGATCGGCGGCGGGTCGTTTGGGCTCGGCTACGCCCGCCGCCGCATCTGGCTCCTCTGTCCTCACTGTCATCGGAGTGCGATCTTTGACTCGGCCCGCGCGACGAGAAATTAGCCGCGCGTGGGTCACAGCTGGACCGCCAGCCGGCCATCGCGCACCGTGACTGTCGTGTCTCGCTCCCCGTTTCCCGCTCCAGGAACTGGGTGTGGCGACCGTGATCGTGACGACGGCATTCGCGATCCTGTTCGGCGCAGTCGCGCTGGCGATGGCGCTCGCGTTCGGACTCGGCAATCGGAAGCTCGCCGGCGAAGTGACACGCCAGTGGTACGAGCAGTACCGGCAGGAACGCGACGCGATCGCACGCGAAAGCGCGGCGCAGGAACAAGCGCAGACGCGCGCGGATGGCGCGCATGGTGCGTCGGTCACGGGCGGATTGTCAGCGGACGCGGCGGCGCCGGCGGCGGCCGATCGGCCCCCGATTTCGGGCCCACGATAGGGGCGCGATGCCGCTGAGCGGCGACGGCCACTGCGGGGCGCATCGGTCGATATTTTCCGAGGGCGCAAACCCCAGTATGGCAACAGGTTACGATACGGCTTGCGGGTTGCGTTCGGCTCCCCAGTCGGGTAGCTTTGGAGGTTGTCCCGGCCGATTTCCGGCGACGATCCCGCCGCCGCGTTCCGCGTCGGGCCGCCGTTCCTCTTTGGCAGAGTCATGACCGCACCGAACAACAGAGAGCGCATTCTCCCCCGGCTGATCGACGACGAGATCAAAGAGTCGTTCATCAACTACTCGATGAGCGTTATCGTCTCGCGCGCCCTTCCGGATGTGCGTGACGGACTCAAGCCGGTCCATCGGCGCGTCTTGTACGCGATGAACGAGTTGGGGTTGGTGCCGGGACGGCCGTACAAGAAATCGGCCACGGTGGTCGGCGACGTGTTGGGCAAGTACCACCCGCATGGAGACGCGTCGGTGTACGACGCACTCGTCCGGATGGTGCAGGATTTCTCACTGCGCTATCCGCTGGTCGATGGGCAGGGGAACTACGGCAGCGCGGACGGCGACAACGCAGCGGCCTATCGGTACACCGAGGCGCGGCTCACGCGTTTGGCGACGGAGATGTTGGCGGACATCGACAAGAACACGGTCGACTTCGCGCCCAATTTCGACGACCGCCTCACCGAGCCTAAGGTCCTGCCATCGGGGTTCCCGAATCTGCTCGTGAACGGATCGTCGGGGATCGCGGTCGGCATGGCCACGAACATTCCGCCGCACAACATCAAGGAAGTCGTGAATGCGGTCGTCGCGTTGATCGACGACCCCGAACTGAGCGTGACCGACCTCCGCAAGATCGTGAAGGGCCCCGATTTTCCGACGGGCGGCTACATCTACGGCCGCCAGGGCATCAAGGACTATCAGGAGACCGGCCGCGGGCGGATCGTGATGCGGGCTCGCGCCGTCATTGAGGAGAAGGAATCGGGGCGCGCACAGATCGTCGTCACCGAGTTGCCCTATCAAGTCAACGGGGCCAAGCTCGAGCAGATCATCCGAGATCTGGTGGCCGACAAGCGGCTCGACGGCATCACGGCGATGCGCAACGAGACCAGCCGCGAGGGGCGGCGCCTCGTGCTCGAGTTGCGCCGTGACTCGATCCCACGCGTCGTGCTCAATCAGCTCTACAAGCACACGCCGATGCAGTCGACGTTCGGCGTGATTATGCTGGCGCTCGTGCCCGATCCGACGACGCGACAGTTGGTGCCGAAGGTGATGGCGCTCAAGGAGATCCTCGAGCACTACATCACCCACCGCCACGACGTCGTCGTACGCCGAGCGCAGTTCGAGCTCGACAAGGCGCAGGAGCGCGAGCACATCCTCGAAGGGCTCAAGATCGCCGTCGACAACATCGACGAGGTGATCAAGCTCATTCGGTCGGCGGAGGACACCCCGCGAGCGAGTGCCCGGCTCCAGGCGCGGTTCAAGCTGTCGGAGCGCCAGGCCGAAGCCATCCTCAACATGCGGCTGGCGAAGCTCACGGGGCTGGAGATCGACAAGCTGGAAGCGGAGCTCAAAGATGTTCGAGCGATCATCAAGGACCTGCAGGCGCTGCTCGGCTCACGGCCGAAGCGCATGAAGTTGATCAAAGACGAGCTCGGACAGATTCTCGAGCAGTACTCGGACGACCGGCGCTCGGAGATCACGAGCGATGAGGGCGAGTTCTCGATCGAGGATCTGATCGCCGAAGAAGACATGGTGATCACCGTGTCCCACTCGGGCTACATCAAGCGGACCGCGGTCTCGACATACCGCCGCCAGCGCCGCGGCGGACGCGGCCTCTCGGGACAGGATCTCAAGGACTCCGACTTCATCGAGCACCTGTTCATCGGGTCCACGCACGACCACATCCTGTTTTTCACGGATGATGGCCGGTGCTTCAAGCTCAAGGTGCACGAGATTCCGCAGGCTGGACGCGCGACGAAGGGGCGCCCCATCGTCAACCTCATCAACACGTCGCCCGACACCGCGATCAAGGCGATGCTCCCGGTGAGCGACTTCCCCGCCGACCAATACCTGTTCTTCTGCACGAAGTTGGGCACGGTGAAGAAGACGGCGCTCAGCGAATACGCAAATCCCCGGACCAACGGCATCAAGGCGATCAAGATCGAGGCTGGGGACGAGTTGATCGATGTCCAGATCACGAGCGGGACGAACGATGTGATCTTGGCGACGCGGCACGGGTTGTCGGTGCGGTTCCACGAGTCGGACGTCCGCTACATGGGGCGCGACACGACGGGCGTGAAGGGGATCGAGCTGCGCCCGAGTGATGCGGTCGTGGGCATGGTGGTGCTCAAACGCGACGCGACGATCCTCGTCGTGACGGAGCTCGGGATGGGCAAGTGCTCCAACATCGACGAATACCGCGTGCAGAAACGCGGCGGAAAGGGGATCATCACGGTCAACCGCACCGAGCGTACGGGCGATGTCGTGACGGTCATGGAGGTGCTGCCGGAGGATGAGATCATGCTCATCACGAAGCAGGGGATCATCATCCGCTCCTCAGTGGCCCAGGTTCGGGTGACCGGACGGATCGCGCAGGGGGTCAAATTGGTCCAACTCGACCAGGGGGACCGGGTCACCGCCGTAGCCAGAGTGGTCCCGGACGAGACCGAAGGGACGGAGGCGGTCGAAGCAGCCGAGGCCACCCCCGGTGGCCCGGATGATGCGTCTGAAGACGACGTATAGCGAGCTCTTCTGCACAGAAAACAATCCGAGCAATTTCAATCTCGAGAACGGAGGCGGTGATCTAATCACCGCCTCCGTTGCCGTTTACGAATCCGATCGTCAAGGACCATGACAACGTGCTTGCGAGCAATGTTTCCAGGCAATGCGTCGGATGTTTAGTGCGTCGAGCTCGCTTTTTGCCTTATTGTGCGCGGGACGGCGCCTGGGTTGGACATGCCCGACCTGATGGTCCCTGCGCTGACGTCCCCTGGGTCGCACATCGGCGATTCTCGGGACAGTGATGCGGCCGGTGCACGCGTGTCTACCGACGGATTGGGCCCCATGGACCTATCTGACGTCACCCCCCTGTACCCCCAGCGCCAGCCGGCTAGCCCGGCGGCGGCGGCCGGGGAGATCCTGGGCGTCCGGCGGTCGCGCGCAGCGCGCGTCCCGCCTGAGATGCGGGCAGGGTGCGCCGATCTGGCCACCCCGGTCTATCCCGAGGCCGGCGGGCTTGGGCAGGGCGCCTCGACGGGGCAGCTGGTGCCCGTGTTGGGCGACGGGGGCTCGGGCGCATCAGCCAGCGCATCCGACTGGCCGGTCAACGATCCGCCGCGGCGAATTTCGGACAAAGTGACCGCCGTAGGGGCGGAACGGCAGGTCCTACTGTGGCAGCGATGGGCCCGATATGTGGCGGCGGCGCTCACACTCGGCGCTGCAGCCGTGCAACGATTGGGCGGACACGCCATGCATTCCTGGCTGGTGCTCGCCGGCGTGGCGGTCATCTACGCGGGGACCACCGCGGTCGTCGCGTGGCATCTGCGGCAGTCGACCGCCGACGGTGTGTCCCGCCGCCTGCTTGGATTCGTGATGGCCGTCGACCTCAGCGCAGCCGCGAGCGCGGTGTATCTGACCGCGACAGTGCGGGATTACGATCGATTGCTCATCTTGGGACTCGTGGTCGTGCAGGTCGCGGTCGTGTACTACGGGCTCTCGTTCGCCATCTGGGGACTGCTGTCGACGCTCGCCGCGTACGTTTTGGGTTCGATCTTCCTTCCCTCGATCCGCACTGGCCCAGGGGCCGACGGGTGGGCGATCGTATCCTACGCGGTGACGTATTTGTTCGCGGGCTCCACGCTCGTGTTCGCGTTCGGTACGTTTCGCTCGCGGATGAATGCATTGCGCCGGTTGTGTCACGATGTCGAAGTCGGGGAGTTCGGAAGTCCGATCGACGCGACCGCGGATCGTCGCCCGGACGATCTCACGTTGTTGGCGCGCAGCGTGGACGACATGCGGCATCGGCTCATCGAGTTGATCGGAACGGATCCCCTGACCGAGTGTCTGAACCGACGTGCCCTGGAGACGCGACTGGCTCGTGAATGTCGTCAAGCGCGGCGCCGAGGAACGGCGCTCTCCATCCTCGCGGTCGATGTCGACCACTTCAAATCGATCAACGACACGTATGGCCATCCGTTCGGC
Organism: Gemmatimonadota bacterium; assembly: GCA_003152485.1. Taxonomy (GTDB): domain Bacteria; phylum Gemmatimonadota; class Gemmatimonadetes; order Gemmatimonadales; family Gemmatimonadaceae; genus Palsa-1248. Next base: position 182,243 of record PMAE01000065.1, read on the forward strand.
GACTACGTGCTGCAGACCGTGGCCGACATCATGAATGAAACGGCTCGGGACACCGACGCGGTCGCGCGGCTGGGTGGCGACGAGTTCATCCTCGTGCTGCCCGACACGGGCTCGCAGGGCGCGACGGCGTTCGCCGAGCGGCTCCGCTGCAACGTGGATGACCACGTGTTCGGTGATCAGCGGCAATCGCTGCCGGTGACGATCTCGGTTGGAGTGACGGTCGCGCCGGCGATCGGCGAACTGGTGCCGTCCGCGTTGCTGGCCGATGCGGATCGTGGCCTGTACCGCGCCAAGTTGGCGGGGCGGAACCGTATCAGCGCGTGAAGCAGGCATCGTGGAGTCGCTCCCCCTGGGGGCTGGATCGCCGTCGCCTGCCGACCGGCTCGACGCGCCGCCGGGTGCCGGCGGCGGTCGCGGGGACTTGGGCATCGGAAGCACCGCGCCACACCACGATGAACGGAGCGTGGCGCTGCCGGTCGCGCACGAGTCGCGGCCGATGATCGCCAACACCCGAATCCTGGTCGCCGACGACGATCCGGCGGTCCTCCAGACCGTCGCATGGGTGCTCAAAGAGCAGGGGTATGACGTGAGCGCGGCGCAGGATGGTCCGTCGCTCTTCGAGCGACTGGAGCGTGACGCGCCCGATCTCTTGCTGCTCGATGTCGCCATGCCGGGCTCGGACAACTACCAAACGCTCGAGCGGATCAAGTCGGACGTTCGGTGGCGCGACCTGCCGGTGCTCATGGTCTCGTCGCTGCCGCCGGATGAAGCGGCCGTGCGCACGCTCGGCCTGGGCGCCGCCGATTTCGTGCGGAAGCCCGTGCGCGTGCGCGAACTGCTGGCCCGCATCCAGGCGCAGCTGCGAGTCCGTGCGGCGTTGGTCGCGGCTCGTGAAGAGCTGCGGAGCAAGGACGTCGAGCTCCAGCGCGCGCGCGAGGATGCGGAAAGCCGCCGGAAGCTCGTCGACATCCTTCACGAAGTCACGGGCGACCTCTCGTCGGACGAGATCTACCACATCGTGGCGCGCCGCGTGGCGAGGGCGCTCGACATCTCACACTGCTCGGTGATTCTGGCGCGGCCAGGGGACGAGCGCGGCCTCGTCGCGGCGGCGTTCGAGAACCCGGCGATCCGCAATCTCGAGATCGCGCTGGACCGCTATCCCGAAGTCCGCGCGGCGTTGGATGGCGGCACGCCGGTGTTGATCGAGGATCTGCGGACGAGTCCATTGTACGACCGGGTCCGCGCGTCGTGGTTGCGCGACGGCATCGTGGTGTCGATCCGGTCGGTGATCGCCCTCCCCTTCTCGCTGGATCGGGCGCAGGCGGGGGTATTCTTCCTTCGCCGGACCGCCGATGAACCGCTCCTCACCGCGGAGGATGTGGAATTCGCGGACACGGTGATCCGCGCCGCGGTGGCGACGATCCAACGAGCGCAGGTGATCGAGATGACGCGGGCGGACAACGCGCGCCTCGAGGCGCTGGCGCACACCGATCCGCTGACCCAAGTGCTCAACCGTCGTGCGCTCACCCTGCGTCTGACCGCGGAGCTGGACCGCGCCCGCCGCTACAGCTCGGTCGTGACGCTGTTGATGATCGATCTCGATCATTTCAAGGGGGTCAACGATACGTATGGTCATTTGACGGGCGACGACGCGTTGCGCGAAGTGGCCGCGGTCCTGCAGCATGCCGTGCGGAGCGTCGACGTGGTCGCGCGTTACGGCGGCGAGGAATTCGTCATTGTGTTGCCGGAGACGGCTGAAGGCGGCGCGGTGGCGTTCGCCGAACGCATTCGGGAACGCATCGAGGCGCAGATGTTCGCCGTGATCGGCGCGCCGGGTAGCGAGGGCTCCGGCCTTCGCCTCACGGCGAGCATCGGTGTGGCGACCTTCCCGGGACCTCGTGTGGATTCCGCCGAGGACCTGTTCGGTCAGGCCGACGCCGCGCTCTACCGTGCGAAGGCCGAGGGTCGGAACCGAGTGAGGTCGTAAGGCCGGCGTCGTCGCTCGACCGCCGGCCCTCAGCGTTTCTTGTCCGTTGCTGATCGCTCGCCGCTGATCGCTAGTAGATTAACGGGGCGATGAGCCTGCGCTGTCCGACCTGTGGCGTCGCCTACGGCGGCACGACCCGTTTCTGCCCGCGGGACGGTGCGCGACTCGTGGCGGACCCCGAATCGGTGACACCAGACCTGGCCGGGGCGCCGGTTGCGTTGCCGACGCCGTCGCGCGCACCGTCACCGGCGACCGCGCCGCCAGCGAAGGGGCCGCCAGCGAAGGGGCCGCCAGCGAAGGGGCCGTCGAGAGCGGTGCCCACGGGTCAGGGCCCTGCGTTCGCGAAAGGCAAGCTCACGCCGACCGGCGTACCCGCACACGCGTCGCTCATCGGACAGGCTCTCGACGGGCGCTTTCTGATCGAGCGAAAGCTTGGTGAGGGCGGGATGTCCTTCGTCTATCTGGCGACCGAGACCGCGACGGGCACGCGGCACGCGATCAAGGTGCTCTCGCCGTCGCTCTCGAAGGACGCCACGGCGATGGCTCGGTTGCGTCGGGAGGCGGAGTTGGCGGGGCAGTTGATCCATCCCAACGTCTGCCACATCGAATATCTCGGTCAGACCCCGAATGGGCTCGTGTATCTCGTCATGCCGTTCCTCGATGGCGAGATCCTGTCCGATCGCACGTATCGGTTCGTCCAACTGCCGCTCGCGGACGTCGTCGGATTCGTGGCCGAGATCGCCGCGGGACTGCAGGCGGCTCACGATCGCAAGATCGTGCACCGCGACCTCAAGCCCGAGAACGTGATGATCGTGCGCGGGCCGGACGACCATGAGCGCGCGGTGGTCATGGATTTCGGCTTGGCGAAGGAGCGGCGGGCGGGGCCCGAGCTCGAACGACTGACCGCGACCGGTATCGTGCTCGGGACGCCCGAGTTCATGAGTCCGGAACAGCTCCGCGGCAAAGCGCTCGACGGGCGAACCGATGTCTACTCGCTCGCCCTGATGACGGTCGAGATGCTCACCGGGTCGCTGCCGTTCACCGGGAAGTCGCAGCAGGAGCTCATGATCGCCCGGCTGCGAAACCACCCCACGCCACTCCGCAAGCTGCGCCCCGATCTAGATTTCCCGAGCGCCGTCGAGCGGGTCCTGCTCAAGGCGCTGGAACGCGATCCCAATGACCGGTTCGCCACGGCCCCGGACTTCGCCGCTGCCCTCGACGCGGCGACCCAACCGGGTACCCTTGGCACCACGACCGCGGCGCTCAAGCGATGGTTCGGATGATTGCACATAGAGGCGGCGCCAGTCGCCGCGCACGTGGCGGGAGGCTGCTCGCCGGCCTGATCATGGGTGCCATGCTCGGCATCGGGTTCGGCATCGGGCTCGGCATCGGGCTCGGCGTCACGGCTGTCCCTGTCCGTGCCCAGCAGACGACGGCACCACCGGCATCGTCGAGCACCAAGACGAAGGGGAAGAGCCAGGCTGCTGCGCCCGCTGCGCCCGCGAAGCCAGCACCGGACACCGCGCACCATTTCTCGGGCGTCATCGGCGTCGCGATCGACAGCGTCCACGGTGGGCCGCTAGCCGCCGCGACTGTATTGGTGACCGGCACCAAGCGAGAAGGGACGACGGACTCGTTGGGCCAATTCCGCATCGACAGCGTTCCGCCGGGCGAATACAAGCTGCAGCTCGCGCATCCGCTGCTGGACTCGATCGGATTGGCCATCGAGACGCAGCCGATCGCCATGCCGTTAGGTCGATACGCGGTGGTGCGGCTGTCGACGCCGTCGCAGGCGACGGTACTGAATCTGTTTTGCCCGGCCGATAAGCGGCTGACTGGGCCAGGGGCGCTGATTGGCCGGGTATTGGATGCCGATTCCGACCTGCCGGCGACTGGCGCGCGCGTCGTGCTGTACTGGACGGAGCTCGAGGTCAGCAAGGCGACCGGGGTGCACCGTAGTCCGCGGGTTCGCGAAGCCACAGTCGATTCGAGCGGCACGTACCGCGTCTGCGGAATCCCGGGAAACGTGCAGGGCTCCCTGCGGGCTACGCGCGGGAGTTCGGCGACCGCCGATGTGCCGATCAACGTACAGGGTGAACTCGTGACGCTCGCCATGCTGCACGTGCCGTCGCCCGACACGGTCGTCGCCGCGAGCGCGCCCGCGCCAACCGTGCCTGCGACATCGACCGCACCGGCCGCGCGTCCCGCCCCCGCGCTCAGAAGTGGCCATGCCGTGGTTGCGGGACGCGTGACCGACCCGAGCGGTCGGCCGATATCCGGCGCGGAACTGACGGTTGAGGGCGCCGCGGCGACGACGACGACGAACGACAGCGGAGCGTATACGCTCCGTGGGCTGCCCTCGGGAACGCAGGCCCTCCAAGTCCGCAAGCTGACGTTTGCGCCCGTGCAGGTCACGGTCGATCTGACGAGTCGTGCGCCGCAGCATACGGACATCAAGCTGCTGCCAGCGCCACCGACGCTGACCACCGTGCAGGTCGAAGGCAAGCGCGAGAAAGGATTGCGCAACGTCGGCTTTACTCAGCGGCAGAAGACGGGACTCGGCCACTATCTGACCGAGGATCAGATCGCCGGCAAGTTGCCCACGGTCATGACCGACATCTTCTCCACGATTCCCGGGCTCACGATCGACTACTCGAGTGGCCAACCGGAGTTGAAGGGCTCACGGGGCGCGGGCGGCTCATGTTTGACCTACGTGATCGACGGCATCCCGACGCAGCTCCAGGGGTCCGGGGATTTCAACGACTACATGCATCCGGACGAAGTGGCGGCGGTCGAGGTGTATCAATCGTCTGAAGCGCCGGCCCAGTTTCAACAGAGCGGGGCATCGGACTGCGCGGTCGTGGTGATCTGGACGAAGACCAGAGTCGGCGGATAACGCGGCACGTGGCTGACTCGAATCGCAGGGGGCATCGGGGCCGGCGTCCGATCGGGCGGGCGATCGAGTGCGCGACACTCGTGGCCGCCGTGCTCGTGGCGGCATGTTCGCCATCGCGCACGGTCGCGCAGCCCGCGAATGACGCCCAGTTGCAGCAACAGTTGACGCTCCCGGCGGGGCTCAGGGTCGAATATTTCGCGCATATTCCGGCCGCGCGCTGGCTGGTCCAGGGACCCGATGGATCGGTGTACGTATCGGTCGCGCGGCGGGGCGAGATCGTGCGGCTCTTCGCGCTCAGCCACTTGGGTGTGCCGGACAGCCAGGCGGTGGTCATTACGGGGCTGAACGAGCCGCACGGGATGGCGTTCCACAAGCGGTCTTTCTACGTCGCCAACAACGACGGCGTCGTGCGATTCGACCTCGACGCGCGCGGTGTGCCGACGGGATCACCGACGTACGTCAACCGCTACGGCGGCGGGAGCGGGCACTCGACGCGCACGATCGTCTTCGGCCCTGACAGCGCGATGTATGTGTCCGACGGCTCGTCGTGCAACGTGTGTGTGGAGCGCGATTCGACCCGTGCGACGGTGATGCGATTCGACGAGTCAGGGGCGAACGGGCGGGTATTCGCTTCGGGCCTCCGGAACGCCGTCGGCGTGGCGGTCAACCCCGCGACCCGGGAGATCTGGGTGACGGTGAACGAACGCGACAACCTGGAGCCGGACCACCAGAACTCGCCCCCCGACAAGCTCAACATCATCCATGCCGGCGGATTCTACGGGTGGCCGTATTGCTGGGGCAATCGCAACGCGAGCCCGGAGTTCAACGAGCCGGCGAGGTGCGCGGCCATGGTCGTGCCGGCGCTCAACGTCCAAGCGCATTCCGCCGTCCTGGGCATCACGTTCCTCGATCGCGCGACGGCGCTACCCGCTGGGCTGCGTGGTGATGCGCTCGTGGCGAGTCACGGATCGTGGAACCGCGATGTGCCGACGGGGGACAAGATCATTCGGGTGCACATCGCGAATGGCCAGCCGCAATCGTACGACGACTTCATCACCGGGTGGCAGCGGCCGGACGGCAGCCGGTGGGGTCGCGTAGCCGACGTCATGGTCGCGGCCGACGGGTCGTTGCTGATCACCGATGACGAAGCGGGAGCGGTCTACCGGGTGTTTCAATAGACGGGTCAGTGATGGCCGCACCTGCCGGCCATCACTGACCCCGCCCGTCAACTCGCCATCTCCCTGATATTCACGCCGCGTTTCGCGAGCTCGGCGATGTACTTCGCGGCGGGCATGCATTCGTCCGGCGTGTGCACGCCCGGCGGCGTGATTTCCCGACGGGCCTGCATCTGCCCGGTGATCGAGAGGGAGTACCCGGTCGTCCGCTCCATGGCACTGATCCCTCGGGCGGTGTCGAAATAGTCGAGCAATTCCCAACCGAGCCGCGCGGGCGCGTCGTCCTTGGTGCCTTCGACGATGACGCGCAACGCGACCAGATCTTTGCCCAGCGGTTTGGTGAGACGCGGCCCCACGACGCTAACGACCACATCGCGCGGGATGACTTTCATGCCCTTGACGTCCACGGGTGTCAGGTCGAGGAGCCCGAGGTCCCGGATCGCTTCCATGATGTGGGCGTGGCCGGGGTAGCGAAGGGTCTTGTATTCCATGGTTGGGATCTTCCCTTCATACCGAAAGGCCAACGTGGAGAGACCGCCGGCGGTGTGGAACGCTTCGAGTGCACCGACTGGCGCGGGGAATGAGATCGGCTCGCGTTCCGACAGTGCTTTGACCTGATGTCGTTTTCCGTCGCGGAGCACCCACGACAACGTCGTGTAGTAGTCGAGGACACCCTCCAACGAATAGACGATCTGGTAGTTGAGTGGCGGCTCCGGATACTGCGGGAGTCCACCGACGAAAATTTTCACGCTGGTGACGTGATCCAGGCGGGAAATCCCGTACTGGGCGAGGATGTTCACCATGCCGGGCGCCAACCCGCAATCCGGAATCACCGTGACGCCGGCGGCGCGCGCCCGACCCTCGAGCTCCTTCTGCTGAAACACGATCTCGGTGTTTCCACCCAGATCGCAAAAGTGTACTCCGGCCTCGACGGCCAAGCGCGCCAGCTCGAAGTTAAAATAGTAGGGAATGGCGCTCATCACGGCGTCGCATTCACGCATGACGGCACGCGTCGCATCGGCGTCGCGGACATCGAGCCGAGTCGGGATCAGTCGCTTCCCGGAATAGGGCGCGAGAAACTCGGGGAGGTGATCGACGTGCAGGTCAGCGAGCCGCACCTCGGTCACATCGGGATTCTGTAGAAGATCGTAGGCACAGGCCGAGCCTTGCAGCCCACGCCCTAAGACGAGCATGCGCATATAGTGACGGACTCCAGGTGACGAAGATCGGGAACGGCGACCGACGATTTGGTCGCGCCGGGCGCGTTGCGTCCGCGCATCCCGGCACGCGGCCGGGGGCACGGGGCAATCTAATGCGGGTAGATTTGATGGCGAAGTCCGAGTGACGCCGGATGGTCGGTTGCTGGCACGCGGGTCGCCGGGACGGCAGGGGCGTCCAGTCCGATCACGAGGGCCGGCCCGCAGTCGGTCGAGGCGCGCGGTGTATGGATCGATCCAATGGAGTGCCAGTCTCCGATGGTGTGCCCCCCCATGATGTACGCATGCCCGGTCGCCTGGTGGACACGGACGCGGGGATCGATGCACTACTCGCGACGGTGCACCGCATCGCGGTGCTGGGCATCAAGCCGCGGTCAACCGGGCAGCCCGCGCATTTCGTTCCGGAGTACGCGCAGCGCGCGGGGTTCGAGGTCGTGCCTGTGCCCGTGTACTATCCCGAGGTCACCGAGATGCTGGGGCAGCCGGTGTATCGGCGGTTGATCGACATCCCCGGTCCGGTCGAGCTGGTCAACATCTTCCGGCGACCGAATGACGTCCCGCTCCACGTCGATGACATTCTCGCGAAAGCGCCGCGCGCGGTCTGGATGCAGAGCGGGATTCGGAACGATGCGGTGGCGGCACGTCTCACGGCCGCGGGCATCGATGTCGTGCAGGACCGCTGTCTGCTCGTGGAGCTGCAGCGCGTCGGACGGTGAGTCACGTAGTGAGTCACGCAACGAGCTGCACGACGAGTCCATCGTGGTCCGCTGGTCCGCTGGTCCGCTAGTCCGCTAGTCCCCCGGGGATCCGCGAACGGCGTCCGTCTCGGCGCTATCGCTGCCTCCCGCGCCACGCTCTGATGGCGCAGACCGCGAACACCACGACGAGCAGAACCCAGAGGAGACCCTGGCGATACACCTCACCGCCTCCTGGTTGGACAGGTTACGACAACGCGTCTTCTCGGTAGACCAACCACCCTGTCTGGTCCTCGGCCACGAGTTCCACCTCGGTGCCGAGTGGCAAGGTGAGATTCGGGACCTCGTGCCCCGCGGGAAAGTCCGTGAGAATCGGTATATCGAGATCAGCGAGTAGATCTGTCAAGAAGTCTTCGAACTCGTCCTCTTCCGACCGGTCGAGCGACAGCTGTCCGAATACGACCCCGCGAACGTGACGGAGCAGCCCGGCGGCGCGCAGATGCACGAGGCGTTCGTCGGCGACCGACATTGGATCGCGAGTTTCCTCGAGAAAGAGGATCGCGTCGCGGGTATCGATCTCGTAGGGGGTGCCGATCGATTGCTGGACGAGCGAGAGATTGCCGCCGGTCAGCCGGCCGACGGCGCGTCCGGGGCGGACGACGCGCGCGATGTCACGGCCCATGCGGGCCGCCGGTCTCGCGGTGGTGAGCGCCGCCAGCAATGACGCCATGGTTGGGTCGCGCGCGCTGGGAATGAGGTCGTCCACGGTGGGACCGTGGAACACGCGCAGTCCGGCCCGGCGCATGAGCCACAGGTGGAGCGCGGTGACATCGGAATAGCCGACGAAGGGCTTCGGGTTGAGGCGGAAGATTTCGGGCTCGAGATGGGGAAGCATGCGCATCGCGCCGTACCCGCCCGTGCCGCCGATAAGGGCCTTGACCCGAGGATCGAGCCAGAGTCCCATGAAGTTCTCGGCGCGGCGCTCGTCCTCGGCGCGCTGGAATCGGCGGAGGGTCCCCAACTCGGGATCCAAGATGACGCCGTAGCCGAGGCGTTCCAGGGCTTTGACACCACGCGCGAGCCAGCCTGGCCGTGGCGCGTAGGATGGTGCAACCACCCCGATCGAATCCCCTTTGACGAGGGCGGGGGGGCGGAGTAGCGGAGCGCGGGGCGCAATTGGCTGGAGCGATGTGGCGGGTGGTGCCCCAGGTACTGTGGATACCCATACGGCCGGGCGTGTCGCATGCGGAGTGGCGGCCCGGGCCACGTCCGCCAGCGTATCGGCCCCGTGTGAACTCGCGGGAGCGTCGGGCGCGGCGAGATCCGCCAGCCGGGCGGGCGTTGGCAGCCCGGCCGCGAACAGGACTTCCCGGTCTGCGCCGAGGACTGCGGCAGCCGGAGTGGGTGGGGGGGCATCAGCCGCCGGCACCAATGCGGACGGGTTGCCGTCGTCGGCAGACACAGACAGGGGGGACCGTTGGGGGGAAACAGCCGTCTCGAGTCAACGTAGGATATACAGACGACCGGGGGAAGGTCTCTCGGAGGATTAGAACTGATGCGGTCGTTCCGCGGCGGTCGGGATTCGGTCATCGTGGCCGCCGGGTATTAGTTGAGCCTGGCGTTGCGGCGGCCGGGCGGGCGTGTGGCGGCATTTGGTTCGGCTAGATTGGGGCCATGACGCTCCCAGAGACGACGCCCACCTATTATCGGAAGGGCTTCGGGCTCAAAGCCGAGGTGCACGATACCCTGGCTGCCGACTACACCGGGCGGCTGGTGGACCTGTTGCGCCAGCGCGACTACATGCTGTCCATGGGTGGAGTGACGGTGCGGCTGGCCCGCGAGTTCGGCTTCTGCTACGGCGTGGAGCGGGCCGTCGAATACGCCTACCAGACGCGCACCAAATTTCCGGACCGGCGGATATTCCTCGCCGGCGAGATCATTCACAACCCGCATGTGAACGAGAAGCTCCGGGAGATGGGCATCACGTTCTTGCGGTCGGATGGGGGCGACTTCGATTACTCGGCGGTCGAACCGCTCGACGTTGTGATCCTGCCCGCATTTGGCGTGACGATGCACGACTTCGAGACCTTGCGCGCGAAGGGAGTCGTCGTCGTGGACACCACCTGCGGCTCCGTGCTCAACGTGTGGAAACGGGTGGACAGTTATGCGCGCAACGGATTGACGGCGGTCATTCATGGCAAGTATTACCACGAAGAGACGCGCGCGACGGCGTCGCAGGTTTCGCGATATTCCGGCGGACGCTATCTCGTGATCCGCAACATGGACGAGGCGCGGATCGTGTGCGACTACATCGAGGGCCGTGGGACGCGTGAGGGATTCGTGGCGCAATTCGCGCGCGCGGCGTCGCCAGAATTCGATCCGGACCGAGATTTATTGCGCGTCGGGGTGGCCAACCAGACGACCATGCTCGCCCGGGAGTCGTTGGCCATCGGCGAAGAGATCGGGCAGGCGTTGGCGCGGGCCCACGGCGCCGACTATCGGGCGGAACACTTCCGTACCTTCGACACGATTTGCAGTGCGACGCAGGACCGGCAGGATGCCGTCGAGGCGCTGTTGCGGGAACCACTCGACGCGATGTTGGTCATCGGTGGCTACAACTCGAGCAACACGATCTCACTGGCGGCGATCTGCGCGGCGAAGGTGCGCACCTATCATGTCGAAGACGCCACGTGCCTCGACGTCGGCCGCGGTGTCATCCGCCACCATCTGGTCGGGGCATCGGGAGAAGTCGAGACCGCCGATTGGCTTGGCACGGCCGAGCAGATCTCGGTGGGCCTGACGGCCGGCGCCAGCACGCCGAACAACAAGATCGGCGAAGCGGTCGCGCGGGTGTTCGCGACCCGCGGGATCGATGCCAGCGACATCGTGTGACTCGTGCCGTGTCCGCGGTGACGCACGGGCGGGATCGACAGTCGGGGGTTGGTGGCTGATCGACAATCGCAGGTCAACTTCTTGCCGTCCGACGTGATGTCCTTTGGCTTCGTCGAGTTGCAGGGCGGCACCACGCGCGTGCGGATCATTCCCGCGCTTGGTGGTCGCATCGCCTCGCTGTCGGCGCTTGGCCGAGAGTGGCTGTGGGCCAATGATGCGCTTCCGCCACGGGAGCCCGTCGATGGCGCGTCGTATAGCGAGACCGGTGATAGCGGCGGCTACGACGAATGCTTTCCGACGGTGGCGGCGTGCAACATCCCGAACACCGTGGCGCGATTCGGGGGCCTCGCGCTCCCCGACCATGGTGAGTTGTGGGCGCAGCGGGCGGCGGTGGCCGTCGAGACGCATGCTGAGGGCCACCGCGCGATTTGCACGTGGGAGGGGCGACGGCTGCCCTATCTCTTCACACGGGTGGTGCAAGTCACGAGTGCAGGTGCCGTCGTGATGCACTACACGGTCCGCAATACGGGCCGCGACCGGCTCCCGTTTCTCTGGTCGGCGCAGCCGCTCTTCCCGCTGACCGCGGCGACGCGCATCGATCTGCCGGTTGGTGCACGGACGCGCGTGTGGTCGCACCGCGGCGAGGCGCTCCGCGGCCTGGTGCCGGAGTTCCGCTGGCCGCACGCGCGGATGGACGACCGGATCGCGGATCTCTCGCAGCCGGATCTCGTCGGACGGCAGTTCGCATGCAAACTGTTTCTCGACGTTCCGCCGGGCACCGGCCTGGCGGCCATCGAAGAGGGTGGCGTTCGGCTCGAGGTGGAGTTCGACGAACGCGTGGTGCCGAACCTCGGCGTGTGGCTGAACAACGGCGAGTGGACGCCCTTCAAAGGGGGCAAGCCGTACCTCAACGTGGCCATCGAGCCGTGTATCGGTCCGTCGGACTCGTTGGCCGACGCACTGGGTGCATGGGGCGGCGCCCATTGGATCGAGCCCGAGCAGAGTCGGGAATGGGCATTGACGTGGCGGCCGGTGAGAACGGCTAACGGCTAGCCGTTCGCGGGTCGCGATCACAGATGTCGGTCGCGATGGGTGCCTGAATCCTCCCGGGTCGTGACGGTGTAGGTTGGAGGATCCATCGGATGCGCGGGAACGAGTGAGGCGCGTCTGGCACGTCAACCGTCATGTGGCCGAGCCGAGCTATCGAACCTCGAACCAGGACCATCCCGCGTGTCGTGGTATGGGTGGCGCGCGGCGCGATCGGGTGCATGATCGCATCGGCGCTCGCCGCGTGCGCGGGGCATCAGCCGCCGCCGGCGCCTGTCGTTCCGGGCGTCGCATCGGCGGACCAGAGCGTCTATCTCATGAGTCGCCAGCTGATGGTGCCGGTGTCCGGCGTGCGGCCGGACCAGATTCCAGACACGTATAGTGCCCCCCGGAGCGGGGGACGGGAGCACCGCGCGCTCGACATCCTGGCTCCGCGCGGGACGCCGGTACTCGCAGCCGACTATGGGCGCGTACTCCGAATGCGGTCAAATCCCGCCGGTGGCATCACGATCTACGAGATCGATGCGGGCAACCGATTCGTGTACTACTACGCGCATCTCGACCACTACGCCGCGACGTTGTCCGAGGGCAAGGACGTGGCCAAGGGCGAGATCATCGGCTATGTCGGGACGACGGGCAACGCGCCGGCCAACGTGCCACATCTGCATTTCCAGCTCATGAAGCGTCCGAACGCCGCCCGCTGGTGGGATGGTGATCCCATCGATCCGAAGCCGTTCTTGGCGTTGGCGGGACGGGCGCCGAGCGCCAGCCGGTAGCGTCGCGACATCCATCGAGCACTCATGGGCGCCCGTCAGCGATAGCCGGCTGCCTGCATCTCGAACAGCTCGGAATACACCGCGCCACGAGCCACCAGCGCCTCGTGTGTCCCTTCCTCGACGATTTCGCCGTTGCTCAGCACGACGATCCGGTCGGCCATGCGCACCGTCGAGAAGCGGTGGGAGATGATGATGGCCATCCGACTGGCCATGAGCTCCGCGAATCGGACGAACACCTCGTACTCCGCGCGCGCGTCGAGCGCGGCCGTCGGCTCGTCGAGAATGAGCAACTGCGCACTTCGCATGTACGCCCGGGCGAGCGCCACCTTTTGCCACTCGCCCCCGGAGAGGTCCACACCGTCGGTGAATCGGCGACCCAGCATCTGGCGATACCCGTGAGGCAGGCGCGGGAGCAACGACGCGGCGAGCGACCGTTCCGCGGCGTCCGCAATCGGGGAGAGCACTGTGGGCGCCGGGGCCGCGTCGGCATGTGCCGCGTTTGACGTTTCGAGATACTGACGCGAGGTCTCGATCCCTCCCACGCCGACATTTTCATCGAATCGCATATCGTACCGAACGAAATCCTGGAAGATCACGCCGATCGCGCGCCGCAGCGACGCCAGATCGTATTCCTTCAGGTTTCGTCCGTCGAGGAGGACTCGGCCCTCCGTCGGGTCATAGAGTCTGGCGATGAGCTTTGTGATCGTCGTCTTACCCGCCCCATTCTCTCCCACGAGCGCCAATCGTTCGCCCGGGCTGATGGCGAAGCTGACGTGGCGCACCGCCCACCGCTCGCTTCCTGGATACTGAAAGCCCACGTCTTCGAACACGAAGCCCTGGTGGATCGGCGTGGGCACGGGCACGGCATCCGCTCGCGACAGGATCGTGGGCCGCATGTCGAAGAACGCGAACAGATCCTGGAGGTTCAGCGTCTGGGCGTAGACGTCGCTCGCGGAGAGCAGCAAGCGCTGGATCAGGTCGCGGCTCCGCATGAAGGAGGCGGCGAGAAAGGTCAGCAATCCGATGGTGATGGCGCCGATTGCCGCACGCCGCAGGATGACCACGTAGGCACCGTAGTAGCCGACGGTGGACACCACCGAGAGCAGCGCACTCACGATGCTGCGTCTGACGGACAGGCGCTTGTTCTCCTCGAAATACCGCCGCGCGAGACGGCTGTAGCGTTCCGTCAGCCATGGCGCGAGGCCGAACATCTGCACCTCTTTGGCCGTCTCGTCGCTGGCGCCCACGTAGCGGAGGTAGTCGAGCTCACGGCGCTCGGGCGTCCGACGGAAGAGCAACGAGTAGCTGAGCGCGGCGAAATGCGTCTCGCCGAGGAAGCTGGGGAACACGGCGGCTACGAGGAGCAACAACAGCCATGGGTTGTAGGCGAGAAGGGCCACGGCGAGCGTGCCGAGTGTCAGCGTGTCCTGCGCCATTCCCAAGAGTTGCGCGATCAGGCCGATGCGAGCGGTCGTCTGCTGTCGGGCGCGTTCGAGGTGGTCGTAGAAGGCGGGGTCCTCGAACTGGGCCAGGTCGAGCGTGGCCGCGTGACGCATGAGGCGCTCGCTCACGTCGTTCGAGAAGAGATCCCCGAGCAGCGATTCCACGAGCGCGGAGGCGCGAGCGAGGAACTCGCCGACGAGGACGATGGCGATCTCGATGCCGACGTAACGCCAGAGTGGAGTCGTGGCGCGGTGTGCCGGGGCCTGGTTGACCGTGTCGATAATGAGCTTGGCCACCCACAACGAGGCGACCGGCATGACGCTACGCACGATGCGCAGCACGACCATGGTCGCGGTGTAGCCGTGATGCGTGTCCCAGACGAGGCCCAGGAGCTTGGGCAGCGACCGGAGAATGCCCACCTTTTCGCGCCAGGTCGTCGGCCGGTCGTGGTCGCTCGGTGGGACGGGTCGTCCCGGGACGACGACCAGCGGGGTGGAGAAGAGCGGACCGGTCATGTAGAAATCTGGTGTGCGGGGTATTTAAGTTGCTCGACGGCCTGACGCTGTCGGGCGGCTACCGGCCGCCGGCTACTGCCGCCGGCTATCGATGTTGCCGGCGGTTGTCTATTAGTTTTCACGCTACCCTTACTTCCGGCCGACGCGCCGAGTCCGACATGCCGTACATCATCACCGAGCCCTGCATCGACATCAAGGACAAGTCCTGCGTCGATGTGTGCCCTGTCGATTGCATCTACGAAGGGGAAAAGATGCTCTACATCCACCCGGATGAGTGCATCGATTGCGGGGCCTGTGAGCCAGAGTGTCCGGTGACCGCCATTTTCCCGGAAGAGGATGTGCCCGCGGCTCAGCAGCAGTACATCCAGATCAATCGGGACGTCTTCAAGAGCGAGACGCCCCCCGGCAAGCCGTCCAGGAAGTGAGAGCGGCCACGGGTCGCGGATAGCGATCAGCGGCGAGCTACGAATCGGGGCCGGCTGCAGTGCACCGCAGCCGGCCCCACGTGCGAGCGGCTAATCCGCGTCCTTATACGGCGAGTCACTGGCCGACGTGGATTGCGCCACTGGAGGCCAAAGGGTCTTCAAGAACTCCGGGCCGAGCTCGGCGGCTTGCCACCGACGGAGCTCGGGCATGGCCGTGAGTTCGTCCATCGAGTGCGGCTGCCGGCGTGCCACGGCTTCGAGGCGTTCGCGCGAGCACAGCACGCCGGGATCGAGGTCAAGACGCGCGGCGGTCGCGTCGCGTACGACTTTGAGGCGGGTGACCCGCTCATCGAGATCGGGGTCGCGATCCCAGCGGGGCGCTTTGGGAAAACGCGGCAGGCCACTGTCCGGCGCGTCGACCCCGCGCCGGACCGCGCGGAGGATGTCAGCGCTCCGGCTCTCCAGGATGCCGCGCGGCATGCCTTTGATCGCCCCCAGCACCTCCCGAGTGTCGGGCGCCTGGCGGGCGATCTCGATCAGCGCTTCGTTGCCCACCACGCGAAACGTTGCGCGGTCGAGCTCCGAGGCGACGCCGTCGCGCCAGGGCACCAACTCGCGCAACACCGCGAGCTCGCGTCGCGACAGATCGCGCGCGCCTTTGACGCGCAGGAACGCCTCAGCCGGGTCTTCCTCCAACCAGTGGGTTCCCTCCAAGCGCGCAAACTCTTCCTCGGCCCAGCTCCAGCGGCCTTTCGCGCGAAGCTCGTCGGCCAGCCGCTCGCGGAGGTCGAGGAGGTACCGCGTGTCTTGTGCCGCGTAATCGAGCATGCCGGGTGTCAGCGGGCGCATCGACCAGTCGGCGCGTTGGTGCTGCTTGTCCAGCTTGACGCCGAAGTAGCGCTCCAACAAGGCGGCGAGCCCGAACGCGCGAATCCCCAACAGCTGCGCGGCCACCCGCGTATCGAAAATGTTGGCGACGCGCCACCCGTAATCCTGGTGCAGGAGCCGGAGGTCATAGTCGGCATCGTGGAACACGATCTCTATTGCAGGATCCTCGAGTATCGTGCCCAGCGCCAAGAGGGGGCCGGCCGCCAGCGGATCGATGATCGCGCTCTGGGACCGTGTCGACAGCTGCAACAGATAGATTCGATCGACGAAGCGGTGAAAGCTCGCCCCTTCGGTGTCGAGCGCGACCGCGCCGGCTCCAGCCAATGCCGCAAGACACTGATCGGCCGCCCACGGGGTGTCGATGTATACAGGGTTCGGTGCCCCACTGGGGCACGACGTGGCGGCGGCCGTGACCTGTGGGTGCGGAGACGCTGTCGGACGTCGGGGAGCTAGGGACACAGTACGTGAAATCTAAGGGCTTTGCACTGCTCGATCGGTTCCCGGCGCTCCAGGCGCTTCCCCGTGCCCCGCTGGGCGCGTTCCCGTCGCCCGTCGAACGGGTAATCGCGGGCGGCCACGAGCTCTGGCTCAAGCGGGACGACCGGAACGCGCCCGTCGCGGCCGGCAACAAAGTGCGGGCCCTCGAGTTCCTCCTCGGTCCGGTCCGCGCCGGCGACCTCGTATTGGCAGTCGGAGGCGAGGGATCTACCCACGTCTACGCGACCGCGGTCCACGCCGAACGCTTAGGCGCACGGACCGCGGCGATCCGATGGGCGCACGCCATGCACCCGGTGTCTCGGGCGGTGGCCCGCGCGATCGAGCACCACTGCGTGAGCGACACCCGGAGCCGGTGGGTAGTTGGCGCGCTCGCTCAGGCGACGGCGTGGCGGATCGCGGCGCGCGTGTCCGGGGGCCGTCGTCACTACCTGCCGCCCGGTGGGAGCAATCCGCTCGGCGTGCTGGGTCACATGGATGCGGGTCTCGAATTGGCTGGGCAGATCGCCGACGGACTGCTGCCCGCGCCCACTCACGTCGTGGTGCCGCTGGGGACCGGCGGCACTGTCGCGGGGCTCGCGCTGGGCCTGGGGGTCGGCGGAGTGGCGACGACAGTCGTGGCCGTCCGCGTCGCGCCCTGGCCGGTCGCCAACCTGTACCGCGTGCACGCGTTGATTCGGCGCACGCGACGGCTCGTGCGGCGATTCGAGGGTCGAAACGTAGAGTTGCCGGCCGCGCCAGTCGTGGTGGAGCACTCGGCCTATGGCGGCGAATATGGTCGCCCACTGGCGGCCGGCGCGTCGGTCGCGGCCCAGATGCGACGCGGCGTAATCGAGGCCGGCGGCGAGCCGGTCGCACTCGATGCAACGTACGCCGCGAAGGCTGCTGTGGTGGCACTCGCGTTGGCGGCGTCCCCCGACACGCGCGCGACCGAGCCACGGGTGCTGCTGTGGGTCACGTTCGACGGGCGGCCGTTCGCGGACGAAACCGGATCACGAATTGCGGACGCGCGGTTCGTGCGCGTAGGCAAGAACTAACTAACTTTCACGGCGCTCATGGTGTTGTCGCGAAATGCGGGACTGACCGAAGCTGACCGCGGGGCCGCGGCGGTAGACGACGTGCTCGCTCGTAGCGCGCGGCGTAGCGCGAGCGTCGCCGTCGATCACGCGCCGCCACTCACCGAGATCCAGGAGTCCGCGGATCGTCGTCGCGCAACCGGTGGCGGCCACGTGGTCCGCGTGCGGTCGCGGCCGACGGTGCGCGTGACGGTGGCTCCCGTCAGCGCCGCCGAGCGCACCCGCGCGGCGCAGATCGGTGCGTGGCTCTTTCGCTATCGCGGGGTGCTACCGATCCCTCTACTCGTGGTGCCGTTGTGCGTGCGGGGATCGATGTCGCCGACGACGTGGGCGGTAGGTCTCGCGATGGTGGCGATCGGTGAGCTGCTGCGACTCGCGGGAGTCGCGGCCGCGGGGCCCGCGACGCGGCGGCGCACGCGGTGCGTTCCGCACCTCGTGACGGATGGGCCATTCGCATGGGCGCGGAACCCGATCTACATCGGCAACGGTCTCGTGTGGACGGGTGTGGCGATCGTCACTGGCGTGTACTGGTACGTGCCGTTCGCCGTGGTCGCGTTCGCCGTGGAGTACGGGTTCATCGTCCGGTACGAGGAGGGTGTGCTGGAATCGACCTTTGGCGCCGCGTACCTGGCGTACAAAGGGCGCACTCCTCGGTGGCTTCCGCGACGCCCGGCGCCTGGCCCGCGTCCGGTCGACCGCCGCTACGGCTGGCGCGCGGCGTGCCGGTCGGAGACGAGTACGCTCGCGAACTGCGCGGCGGCACTCGGTGTCGTGGCCGTGAAGGGGATGTTCGGGGGATAGCGGCGAGCCGCTACATCCCCATGTACGCCCGGACGCGGGGCTCGATTCGATCCGGTGACCAGAACGGTGACCACACCAGATTGACGGTCACGTCCGTCACGCCGGGCATCGCTCGCACCTGTTGCTCGGCATCGCCCATGATCTCCGGGCCCGAGGGACACCCGGGCGACGTGAGGCTCATGTCGATCGCGACCGTCGAGCCCTCGACGGAGACGTCGTAGACGAGGCCAAGATCGATGATGTTGAGATTGAGGTCCGGATCCTTCACGCGGCGCAACACCATCCGGACCTGATCCGCCGTAATTGCGGCATCGGTGCTGCCTGCGGGTGCGCTCGCCGGGGCGCCGGGAGCCGGAACGGACGCGGCAGCCGCATCGGCGTTCGATGTAGGCTCGTGGTGCGGGTTCGGATCTGCTACGGGATGGTCCATCACGCCTCCGCGATGCCGGCGTTCCGCCGTCCTCGCAAGATCGCCGGGTTCGTCGATCCCGGCAACGGTGGGCGGCGGTTAGGGCCGTTGGCTGCGGGTCGCGAAGCCCCCGCTATCGCATCATCACGGTGCGCGCCTCGCGTCGGCGGACGACGCGGAGCGTGACTGCTTGGTCGTCGCGCTCGGCGCGCCGGACAAGGCGGGCGAGACTTTGCGGTGAGTCGACTGCATCGCCATGTGCGGCGGTGATGACATCGCCGGCGCGGATTCCGGCTTGGGCTGCGACTGATCCCCTGCCGACCGCGATCACGAGCACGCCGCCGTCGACGCCGAGGGCGTCCTGCAGATCGGCGTCCGTTCGAATGACATGGGCACCGCCAATCACGACGGAGAGCGGGTCTGCCGCGCCGCCGCCAGCACGCGGGGTCGCTCCCGGTGCCGCATCGATGTCGAGTGACGTGTCGGATCGAGGCGGCGTGAAGTCGCTGCCGTCGGGCGCGGGGAGTGGAGGCAGCGGAGTGGCGAGCCCCCACTGGTGGATCATGGCGTGAGAGGCGTCGGGCGACGTGCCGTCCAATCCCGAGACGTTCATATCGACGAATGAGGACGGACGTGGCGCGATGTTCACGCGGAGGTTCTTGATCGCGCCATTCCGCCGGATCCGGACGGCGAGTTGCGAGCCGGGCCGCAGTAGCTGCGCGAGCACGATCTTCCGGTACAACACGTCCTTCGAATCGTAGGCCACAATGGTGTCACCCGGGACAATTCCCGCTTGATCAGCGGGCGAGCCCCGCTGCACGATCGCGACCGCTGGGTAGCCGTAGTGGTAAATCGTCAGGCCTTCCGGTCCGTATTGGCGCCGTACGTCGGCCACGAAGGTGATGCCGAGGTAGCCGTCGGGCAGCCGCTGCGGCGCGCGTGTGTACGTCACCGTCCCACGGTCCACCACACTGTCGGCTGTCGCGTTCGACTCCGGCCGCGGCGACTGGGCGTATGTGCGTGTCGCGGCGAAGGGTGCGACGAGCCCAGCGAGGGTCAGCGCCACGACGGCAGCACACGCTCCGCGGCGAGCGACTGCCAACGCCCCGGCCGCATCGACGCAGTGCGCCAGCCCCGCGTTCGAGGTGGGTCGCCATGACTCGGGCGTTCGACGGACGGTGCGTCGTGCCAACAGCTGTCGCATCGCGGTTAGTACCGCCCGCCGCGGAGGCTCGCCGGAATCGTCTGGCCGAGCTCTCGTAGCGTTGCGTCTCGGGCGTCAACAGAGGTGAGATACACGCGGCGAAGGACATCGTCGTGTGGCGCCCTGTACATCGCGGCGCGCGTCGTCCGGGCGACCTCGTCGAGCGCCGCGAGACGCGTTTGGTAGTCGTCAGGAATTCCTGTCCCCTTATCGGCCGAGTCCGCGACCATCAGGTACGCGACCGCATGGCGATAGGCGGTCTCGGCGTTCAAGACAGCGGCGAGGGCGTCGTCAGCGGACGCGAATCTGGCCTGACCCGACGCAGACTGGGTGGAAGTATCGGTACTAAACTGCGATGGTGGCGCCTTAATGTCGCTTAATTGGTCGACAATGGTTGGAATTATGCCATGATCCGGCGTGTTCTGGCGGACCGAGAACCGCCCGGCAGCCACGCCGCCGGCGACCAGGAGGACGGCGGCTGCCGAGCGAACGACCCAGGCGCGGAGTCGTGGTGGCCCTGCGTGCCGGTGGCTTGGCGCCTCGGTGGCGATCAGGCCCTCGTGGGCCAGGACACCACTGAGGGACTTCCAATCAGTGAGCGGCTCGGACAGCCGATCCCGCTCGGCGCGGGCGAGTGCCAACAGCGACTGGTAGGACTCCACCTCGGCGCGACACGAGAGGCAACCCGCGAGGTGGCGCGCTTCGACGGGTGTTGGCGGCTCATCGGCGAGGGCCGCCAGGCGCTCTGGCGGCGGGTGCGGCTCGTCGGGGTTGGTGCCCGCNNCCCGCCGAGCCGGCGACGAAATCAGCGTCCATAGGTCATTGAGCCGCGTCGAGCGGCCTCCGGAAAGAACAGGTGACACGAGCGCCCATGTTGGGGCGCCGAGCGGCCGCGGAGCCGCGCGAATGGATCGTTAGCCAACGGTCCTGACATGCACTCCTCCCACGTGTCCTGCGGCACCGCCACGGCCGGCGGGTGCGCCGCGCGGAGCTGGTTTGGTAGCGCCGCGACGTTCTTCGGGCTCGACCAGGTGTACGAGGAGCCGGCGGAGCTTTGCGCGGGCTTTGAACAGCTGTGACTTCGACCCACCCGCAGTGATGCCGAGCGTCTTGGCGATCTCTTCGTGTGTATAGCCTTCGACGTCATGCAGTACGAACACTGCCCGTGCGCCGGGTGCCAGCCTGGCGGTGGCCGCCTCGATCGACGCGAGCACGAAGGGTCGTTCGTCCTCGGGCGGAGTAGAGGCGGTCGATTCTTCGAGGCCGGTTTCCAGCGTCTGCATTCGCTTGGTACGACGGAGGGCATTGAGCGTGCGATTGACCGCGATGCGATGGGCCCACGTACCGAACTGGGAATCCCCGCGGAACCCGGGGAGCGCGCGGAAGATCTGGATCCAGACCTCCTGCGCGACATCGGCGGCGTGGTCGGGGTCGCCTACCAATCGGCGCACGACGGCATCGACGCGCGGCGCGTACTGTGACCAAAGCGATCGCAGTGCCCGTTCGTCCCCGTCAATCGCGCGTCGAACTAGCAGTGCGTCCGTTCCCATGCAGCGTGCCAGTGAGACACGGATCACCCGGGCAAGGTTGCCCATTGGGTCGCCGCGCGCCCATGGTTCGATGTATACCCGAGGGGCGGACGTAGCGGAACCGCGGGGCATGCTGGCCGGCGGCGGTTCCGAGGCGGTCCGGTGCCTCGTTGCAGGGACCACCATCTCTCGTCTTGACTATAGCGGGCCGACTCCTATATACATGGCCCTGCTGCGTAAGGCCGTACGAATGCAGGAGTTCCGCAATCTGACTTGCCGCGCGGGCAATGCGTGGCTGGCTGCCTTTTTCGGAGGCGTCCGACCGACGCCTCTGAGTGTTGTCTTTTGTGACCAGGTAGGGATCCCACCGTGCACGCGCTTTTTGCGCTTTTAGCTGCCCTCGGGGTGACGTCCAGCGGGCTGCCGGTCAAGTCGCCGTCGGCCGTTGGCATGTCGGCGCGACGGCTGGAGGCGATTGACCGGGTCGTCCAGCGCGGGATCAGCGCGGGCGGCTATCCGGGCGCGGCCGTCGTCGTGGGCCGCAATGGCGCCGTCGTGTGGCAGCGCGGCTTTGGCCGCCTCAGTTGGGAGGCCAGCAGCGGTCGCGTGGTGGCTGACCGTACGATCTACGACCTCGCCTCGCTGACGAAAGTCGTGGGGACGACGACCGCCATCATGGTGCTGTACGACCAGGGCCGGATCTCGCTCGACGCGCCGGTCGCGGCCTACGTGCCCGCGTTTAGCGGCGGCTACAAGGACTCAGTGACGGTCCGGCAACTGCTCACGCATCGGTCGGGGCTGCCGGCGGGACGCGAGCTCTGGCGCCTGGCGCGCACGCCGGACGAAGCGCGTCGGTTCGTTCTCGATACCCAGCTCGAATGTCGCCCCGGCGACTGCTACATCTACTCGGATCTTGGCGCGGATGTGTTGGGGATGATCGTCGAAGCCGTCTCTGGCGAGCGTCTCGATGTGTTTCTCGACGAGCACGTGTTCCAGCCGCTCGGGATGACGGACACGTTCTTTCGGCCGGCGGATTCGCTCAAGGCGCGCGTGGCCCCGACTGAATTGCTGCCGCCGCGTGGCTACCCGCTGCAGGGCGAGGTGCACGACGAGAATGCATACGCCCTCGGTGGCGTGGCGGGGCATGCCGGGTTGTTCAGCACCGCGGCCGACTTGTCGGTTTTCGCGCAGATGATGCTCAACGGCGGCGTCTACGGCGGCGTGCACATCGTCAGCGATTCGACGGTCGCGATGTTCACGCGCCGAACTGCCGGACATCGTGCGCTCGGTTGGGACATGTGCGACGATGGGAGCGATGGGAGCTGCGGACGGTTCCTGAGCGAGCGGGCGTACGGCCACACCGGATTTACCGGGACCTCGCTCTGGATCGATCCCGATCGCCAGATGTTCGTCGTCCTGCTGACCAACCGTGTCCACGCGGCACGGGCGCGTCGGCCCGCGAAGGTGATCGCCGACGTGCGCGCCGATCTGGCCGACGCCGCAGCCGTCGCCGTCACCGACAACCCGGACAACACGCTGGCGATGCCCGCCCGCTTTCGCGCGGATCGCGAGGTGGGGTGGAATCGCCCGCCGCCGCGCACCCACCGGTCGCGTCGCAGTCGCGCCGCGCACCGCGCGCACCGGGCGCATCGAGCGGGGAAGAAGAGCAGCGGCTAGTGGTTGCCGGCCGGCTCGCGGTCAGCCACAACCACCTGGGGGCCAGCTGCAGTGCACCGCAGCCGGCCCCCAGTTTGTTTGCCGATCGAACGTGGCCGCTCGCTAACCCGCGCGCCAGCCGCTCGCTAAGCCGCTCGCTAACTGAGCGCTAGCCGCGCGTTAGGGCCGCGTTACCGGGCTTCCTTCACCGATCCTGGGGGCAGGGCGTAGATCAGGCGCATGGTGGCTTTGTCAGCGTCCGAGAGGTCGCGGACACGGACGCGAGCGGTCATGATGTTCGTGGTATCGACGCAGTGGTCGAGCCCCAAGAGGTGTCCGATCTCGTGGAGCGCGATGGCGCGGACCGCGGAGGCATCGAGTGGCTCGCCGTGATTGTGGTGCAGGGCGATCGCGATGTTGGCATCCACGATCCACCAGTTGTCGTCGCGGGCCCACATCGTCTTGCCGCTGATCTGCTCTTCGAAGTGATCGACCCACGTCACGTGCACATCGGCGGCGCTGGAGTCGACCACGAAGGTGAACGGGACGGGCGCCCCAGCGGCGACCCACGTCGAGAACGCATCCCGTACCTGATTGGCGTAGGCCGGGTTCCAATCGGCGAGCGTGGAGGCGGACTGAATCCAGACACGCAATGGGCGCGACGTCCGGTCGGGCCAGCGTGCGACATTCGAGTCGCGGGCCAAAAGGATGTCGTTGATGTACGTCCCCGCTTCGTTCTGCATCAAGCGCCGATGGATCTCATCGATGTCACGCATCGGGGCCGGTTCACGCGAGCGCTTGACCTCGGGGCCGATCGTGGCGGCATCGCCGGTGGCTGGCCGATTGCGCAGGACGCGTCGCTCGAGCGAGCTGGCAAACGTGACCGGCGTCGCGCGGGCGTGTGCGGAGATGGGCTCGTCGAGCGCTGCCGCGCTCTGCCGCACGGCGGCGCTGGCGTGCACGTCGTGGGCTTGGATCGCGATCCAGGCGCCGATCGCGAGTAACGGGCTGAGGAGGGCGAGATCGACGCGACGCATCTGATCCGAGACGAGTCAGCGCGGCCCGCGGTAACGCGATACTTTCCCCCCGATGTCGTGGCGCCGGTTAACACTCGCATTGGCGACTCGCGCAGTGATTCGGCCGAAATTGGCGGTCGATTTACTGCGGGTGGGTTGGCGCTTTCGTCGTCGCGGATGGTACCGCCGGCCACCGTTTATACCACTGCCGCCGACGGCGTACGTGCGCTGGCGGATGTATACGGCGTACGGAGATGAGGCCGCGATACCGCCCGCGCGCGACGTAGAGCGGTATGCACGGTGGGTGGGTCGATTTCGGTAGTTCTTCTCTGAGGAGCTCGGCATGGCGAAACGACGGGTGGCGCAGGTACCGGTGACGGCAACGGGCAAGAAGGGCGGTCCCGATTTATTGGAGACGGCCGAGCGTGCGTCGCGCGCGGGATACCGGGAGCGCACGGAGGCCGGGCATCTCCTCGCGGGCCGGACGCCACCGTCGCGCGATGGGACGGAATCGCGACGCTCCGGCGCGGTCAGACTGATCGATGAGGGGATCCGCGATCTCCCCGTCACGGAAGACGAGAAGCTGCTCCAAGAGCGTGGGCCGAGCGTCGATTTCACGCGGACCGATCCGTGGCGTGTGCTGAAGATCATGAGTGAACTGATCGAGGGCTTCGACACGCTGGCCGGTGTGCCCAAGGGGGTATCGATCTTTGGATCCGCGCGCACGGGACCCGACGATCCGCAGTACGCGGCGGCGCGCGAGACCGCGCGTCTGTTGGCGGCAGCGGGATATTCGATCATCACCGGTGCCGGCCCCGGTATCATGGAAGCGGCCAACCGCGGGGCACGAGACGGGAGGGGGCATTCCGTCGGGTGCAACATCGAGCTGCCGTTCGAGCAGGGCGCCAATCCATTCGTGGACACGCTGATCAACTTCCGCTACTTCTTCGTTCGGAAGACGATGTTCATCAAGTATTCCGATGCCTTCATCATCTTTCCCGGAGGCTTCGGCACGCTCGATGAGCTCTTCGAGGCGCTCACGCTGATCCAGACGGGAAAGATCTTCCGGTTCCCGGTGATTCTCTTTGGCCGCCGGTATTGGGCAGGGCTGGTCCGGTGGTTGCAAACCCGCGTATTGGTCGAGCGTAAGATCTCGCCCGGTGATCTCGACCTGATGTTGCTCACGGACGATCCGGCGGAGGCCGCGGCGGCCGTGATCGCCGCCCACGTCAGCACGCAGCGTGATCGGTCGACCGGCGACGGGGCGATCGAGGCCGACGCGATGACGGTGGCTGGGGACTGAGGGAGGCACGCGACGATGGTGGATGAGACGCAGGCAGCGGGCGTTGAGCCCGATGGACAGCGCTCCCGGTTCTTGTCGGGCGGGCGGATCGACCCCCGACGGATCGACGGGCGAGAGTCGGTTCCCGATCTGATCGATGGGACGTTTCTCGCCTATAACGCGGCGCGGTTGCGCGAGGCGTGTCACCTCTTTACGTCGAAGATGCTGGCGCCGGAGGTGACCGTGGGCGTCTCGCTGACCGGCGCGCTTACGCCGGCGGGGCTCGGAATGGCGGCGCTCATCCCGCTGGTCGAGGCCGGGTTCATCGATTGGATCGTCTCGACGGGCGCCAATCTGTACCACGACACGCATTTCGGCCTTGGGCTGTCCATGCACCGCGGGCATCCACAGGCGTCGGACGTCGTGCTCCGCGCCGAAGGAGTCGTCCGGATCTACGACATCTTCTTCGATTATGACGTCCTGCTCTCCACCGACGCATTCTTTCGTCAGATCATTCGGGCGCCGGAATTCCAGCGGCCGATGTCGAGCGCGGAGTTCCATCATCTCTGCGGGAAATACGTTCGCGAGCGTGAACGCGCGCTGGGTCTCAGTTACAAGTCCCTGCTTTCGGCGGCCTATACGGCAGGAGTGCCGGTGTACACCTCGTCACCGGGCGATTCGTCGATCGGCATGAACGTGGCGGCCCTCTCGCTCGACGGGAACGCGTGCACGATCGATCCGAACCAGGATGTGAACGAGACGGCGGCGATTGTCCTCGGCGCGAAACGCGGCGACTGGATCCCGGGTGGACCGGCGCCGGGCGTGGGGGGGGGCCGCAGCGCGGTCGTCATCCTCGGCGGCGGCAGTCCCAAGAACTTCGTGCTACAGACCGAGCCGCAGATCCAGGAGGTGCTGGGGATCGATGAGCGCGGGCACGACTACTTCCTGCAGATCACCGACGCCCGACCCGATACGGGAGGGCTGTCCGGCGCGACGCCGGCCGAGGCGGTGAGCTGGGGCAAGATCGATCCCGATCGGTTGCCGGACGCCGTCGTCTGCTATCTCGACGCGACGGTCGGCCTCCCGCTGCTCGCGTCCTACGCGCTCGGCCGGCATCCCCCGCGACCGCTCAAGCGACTCTTTGAGCGGCGCGGATCGATGATGCAGCGACTCAGGGACGAATACGCGCGCGCGTCGCGGCGAGACGAGCGGCCAGAGATGCCGGCGCACGCCACGTCCGGGCCGGCATCGCCGCACCGGTAGCGCTCCGCGCGCCGAGCGGCGGTCGGAAGCGTCGGGGACCGAGCGGACCCGCCTGGCTGCGCGAGCGTGAGCTGATCGACTGGCTCGACACATCGTGGTCTGGGAGGCCACTGAGCGCATAGACGGCGGTCGACGTGTCAGTCGCTTCGAACAGACCGGCCGTGTTGTAGAGGGAATATGTGATCTTCCCGGTCAGCATCTGCGAGGTCGTGATGCTGACGGCGTAGTTGGTCGTGACAGTGTGGGCCCCGCCGACGGTATCGATCAGGGTGAGCGTGACGTTCTGGCCCGAGGCGCTGTAGTTGCCCAGCGTCGTATCGACGAACGATTCAGTCCGATTGACGTCCGAATCGGCGTCCGTGCGGATGTCGCGGATCGTGAGGAAGTCGATCTCGCTGGCCGACGTGTCGGTATTGAGCGAGATGAACGAGCTGTCGAACGACACCGCGAAGACCGTATCGTCGACGCCCAGCGTACTGTCGTAGAAAATCACCGCGGGCACGATAGTGTCACGCAGCGTTTGGAGGGTGTAGAACCCGGCGAAGTTACCGCTACCGGTTCCCGTCGACCCGCCCGGAGTGATACCAATGACGCCGCTCGGCGGTGTCACGCCGCGGTTGTCAGACGTCCAGCACGCGACAACGACGACCGCAAGCACGCACGCCAGCGCGCGGCCGAGGCCATGGCGGATCCGCGAAATCCCGCGGCCCGAGGCACCTGTCATAGTCCATCGCCCTCATGGGACGCCCGTCGCAGTGGCGGCGTGCCGCCGTCTGTGCCGAGCTGGTGTGCGAACGACGTTCCTATCGCTGGGGACGCGAGAGGCGGCCGAAACGTCACAGTGGAACGGTCAAAACGCCCGGTATCGTCCAGCCCCTGCACAGCGATCGCGAGTGGACGGGTGGACGGGTGTGGCGGGGCGAACCGCGTTGCGGTCGTCTTGGCCGCGGCTTACGTTGGCAGAGAGCCCGGCCCGGACACGCGGCCGGGCCTTCCCCTTTTGTACCGCTTTGTACCCGCTTTGTACCCGGCGCCCGTGAATGATTGAAGAGCTGAAAGCCAAGCTCGGCGCGGAGGTCGCAGCCCTCCAGCACGAGCTCAACGTCACCTTGCCCGCTGAGATCCGGAAAGCGGTCGAGCTCGGCGACCTCCGCGAGAACAGCGAGTACAAGGCTGCGCTCGAGCGCCAGCAGTTCGTCCGGGCCCGCCTCGGCCAACTCCATCAGCGGCTGAGCAAGCTCTCCCAGATCGACGTCGCCCAGATTCCGTCCGACCGGGTGGGTCTCGGGTCGCGCGTGGTCGTGCAGGACGAACAGACCCGGGGACGCGAGACGTACAGTCTGGTGTTCGGCGACTCGGTGGAGCTCGAGGACGGCCAGTGCAGCATGTCGTCGCCGATCGGTCGGGCGCTGGTGGGGAAGGGGCTGGGTGAGACCGCGGTGATCAAGTTGCCGGCGGTCACGCGCCGACTCACCATCGTTGAGCTGCGCACGATACACGACGGCGTGCGATAGGCGGTCTGTGGTTAGTGGCTAACCGCACCATCGATCGCAAAGACTCGCCGCGCGTCCGCGGCATACGCATCGACGGCTGCGCGGCTGGCTGCGGCATCCCACCCGAGTAGGGGCGCGACCACCGCGGCGGCGCGATCGGCGGTGGCGCCGCCGCCGTCCCGCGTCTCGAACGCGACATGAGTGCGGCGCATCAGGAGGTCCGACAACGTGTGCGCGTGCTCGTAACGCACCGCGTAGACGAGGTCCGCGGCCCGATAGGGGAGCGGTGCCACGAGGAGCTGGGCGAGTCCTGGCTCGGATGCGGCAAGGGCCGCGATCGCGGTGAGACGGCCGGCCCCCGGCAACTCGACGCGATCCGTATCGGAAGGCGATGCTGGCCGTCCGAGCGCCACCTCGACGGTGTCCACGACTTCGGCCGCCATCGCGCGATACGTCGTGAGCTTGCCGCCGCTCACGGTGAGCAGGCCCGAGGGGCCGCGCACGATCTCGTGCTCACGCGAGGCGCTCGACGCGTCCTCGGCCCGGCCGGAGGCGATCAGCGGACGGATCCCCGCCCACGCGCTCACGACATCGGCCGGCGCGAGCGCGGCACCCGGGAACGCCGCGTTCACCGACTCGAGCAGATAGGCGACGTCGGACACCGAGGCTCGCACCTCGTCTGGGCCGACGGTGGCTTCGGACTCGGTCGTGCCAACGATCGTGTGTGCGCCGGCCGGCAGCACGAACATGACGCGGCCATCGATCGCCGACAGGAGCGTCACCGCGCCGCGGTTGCCGATCCGTTTGGCGGGAACGGCCAAGTGTACGCCTTTGCTTCCCCGTACGGTGGCCTGGGCGTCGCCGTCGGCGAGCTGTCGGACCGTGTCGCCCCAGGGGCCGGTCGCGTTGACGATGACGGTGGCGGTGACGGCGATCTCGGCGCCAGTGAGCGCATCACGGACGCGCGCACCGGTCGCGCGGCCCGCTGCATCACGCGTGATCGACCGGAGCTCCGTGTGGTTGAGGACTGTCGCACCGGCCGACTCTGCGGCGAGCGCATTAGCGAGCGTGAGCCGACTGTCGTCGGTCGCCGCGTCGTAATAGGCCGCGCCGCCCGTGAGGCCCCGTGACTCCAAGCGTGGCTCGCGCTTCAAGACATCGGTGACGGCGAGCCGTCGATGGCGCGCGACGTTCCGCCAGAGGGCGAGCGCATCGTATAGGAGCAGGCCGGCACCGAGCTTCCAGCCTGCGACGCGGGCGCCCTGATAGACCGGCCAGGTGAAGCGAAGGGGGCGGACGAGATGCGGCGCGATGCGGAGCAGCGTCCGACGTTCGCGGCTGGCCTCGAACACCAGATGAAAGTATCCGTGCTCGAGGTAGCGGACGCCTCCGTGAATCAGTCGCGATGAGCGGCTTGACGTCCCGCTGCCGAAGTCGTCCCGCTCGACGAGCGCGGTCCGCAGTCCGCGCATGGCGGCGTCACGGGCGACACCGGCCCCGGTGATGCCGCCCCCGACGACGAGCACGTCATACGGTGTCTCGGCGAGGGTCAGGAAGGCGTCGGCTCGGGTCATTGGGTGGAAACTAGAGGAAAGGGGCCAGAAGTCAGCACAGCAGCCCCGCGAGACGATGACTTCTGACCGCGACCCTGCTTCGGGAGTAGCTTTCCTGCCGATGCCCACGTATGGAATCGGCCGGCGGGTCGCGATCGTGGCCGGCGTTCGGACGCCATTCGCCAAGGCCGGGAGCGTCTTTAAGTCGGTATCCGCGATCGAGCTCGGACGCCGCTGCGTGTCCGAGCTCATTCTGCGCACGAATCTGGACGGCGCGGAGGTTGACGCGGTCATATTCGGGACCGTGATCCCGTCCGTCATGGCGCCCAACATCGCCCGTGAGGTCGCGCTCCTGCCGATCCTCCCGAAAGGCGTCCAGGCGTTTACGGTGAGCCGGGCCTGCGCATCGGCCAACCAGGCGATCACCGATGCGGCCGACCAGATCGCGCTCGGCCACGCCGATGTGGTGATCGCGGGCGGTGCCGAGTCGCTGTCCGCGGTCCCGATTCTCTTCTCGCGCGGTTTCTCCGACGCACTCGTCTCCGCGAGCCGTGCCAAGACGCTGCCCGCGAAGATGCACGCCTTCAGGCGGGTGCGCCCGCGCGACCTTCGCCCGCTTGCACCCGCGATCGCCGAGCCATCGACCGGCGAGACGATGGGGCAATCCGCGGAGAAGATGGCCAAGATCAATCACATCCCGCGGGAGGAACAGGACCAGTTCGCGCTGCGGTCGCATCGGTTGGCGGCGGCGGGGACGGCGGACGGGCGACTGACCGCGGAGATGGCGCCGATATATGTCCCTCCCGCGTACGACACCGTCGTCACGTCCGACAACGGCATTCGGGAGCAGACCAGCTACGATCTGCTCGCGGCACTCAAGCCGGTCTTCGATCGAGCGTACGGCACGGTGACCGCCGGGAACTCGTCACCGCTCACCGATGGTGCGGCCGCGGTGCTGCTCATGAGCGACGATCGGGCGCAGGCGCTCGGGTATCGGCCGCTGGCGTACGTGCGGTCCTACGCCTACGCGGCGCTCGACCCGGGTGAGCAACTGTTGCAGGCGCCGGTGCTGGCGGCGCCGGTCGCGCTGCACCGGGGCGGGGTGTCGCTCCGCGACATCGATCTGGTCGAGATGCACGAGGCGTTCGCGGCGCAGGTGCTCTCCAATCTGCGAGGCTTCGAATCGAGCGAGTGGGCCGCCCGCGCAGGATTCAGCGCGCCGGTCGGCGAGGTGGATCGCTCCCGCCTCAACGTGATGGGGGGCTCGATTTCCATCGGCCATCCGTTTGGCGCCACCGGCGCGCGGATCCTGACCACGTTGTGCAACGAACTGGGCCGGCGCGACGGGCAATTCGGGCTCCTCACGGTCTGCGCCGCGGGCGGGATGGGGCACGCCATGGTCGTCGAGCGCATATGACGCCGGTGCTCACCGTGGACGTCCGGGACGAGGTCGCGGTGGTAACGCTCGACGTGTCCGATGCGCCGGTCAACACCTTCACGCGCGCGGTCCGCGACGAGTTCGTGGCGCTGCTCGACCGACTCGATCATGACCAGGGCGTGCGGGCGGCGGTGCTGCTCAGTGGGAAGGCCGACGTCTGGATCGCGGGGGCCGACGTCGAGGAGCTGGTTGCGCTCCGGAGCGCCGCCGACGCCGAGCAATTGAGCCGTTTGGGGCAGGCGTTGATGGATCGCGTCGAACGGATGCGCACGCCGATCGTGGCCGCCATCAACGGGGCGTGCATGGGGGGCGGGCTGGAGCTCGCGCTCGCGTGCGCCTACCGGATCGCGTCTGAGAATCCCAAGACACTCCTGGCGTTGCCGGAAGTTCAGTTGGGACTGATCCCGGGCGCCGGCGGCACGCAGCGACTCCCTCGGCTGGTGGGACTGCGCGGCGCGCTCGACATGATCTTGACCGGCAAGAACGTGCGCCCCAAGAAGGCATTGCAGACCGGACTGGTCGACGAGGTCGTACACCCGGCGATCCTGCGAGAGATCGCCATTCGGCGGGCGCGCGAGCTCGCGGATGCCGGCGGACGTGACCGGCTGGCGCAGCCGCGGCCCGGCGCGCGGCGGCGCACCGGCGCGACGCAGCGGCTGCTGCTGGACGACAACGCGCTGGGCCGGGCTGTCGTATTTCGCCAGGCTCGCGAGCAGACGCTGGCCCGCACGCACGGCCACTATCCGGCGCCGTTGGCGGCGATCGACGCCATTCGGACAGGGTATCTGCATGGTCGCACGCGCGGACTGGATGCCGAGGCCAAGCTGTTCGGCACGGCTGCGGCGAGCGACGTCGCCCAGCAACTGATCTTTCTCTTCTTCGCCACCAACGCGCTGAAGAAAGATCCGGGAGTGCCACCGCCGGCGCCGCCACCATTGCCAGTCACCAAGATTGGCGTGCTGGGGACCGGGTTCATGGGGGCGGGCATTGCCGCGATCTCGGCCCAACGCGGCGTCTCCGTGCGCTTCAAAGACACCGACCACACGCGGGTGCTCAAGGGGCTCGCCGCGGTGCGGGACGTCATCGATGACCGCTTGCGGTCGCGCCAGATCACGCCCACGGAGTTCGACGATCAAATGATGTTGGTGTCGGGCACTGTGGACTACACCGGCTTTCGCACCGTGCAGTTGGTGATCGAGGCGGTCTTCGAAGATCTCGATGTCAAGCGTCGTGTCCTGAGCGAGGTGGAGGCCGTGCTCCCGCCGGATGCGATCCTGGCGTCGAACACGAGCACGATTCCCATCGAGCGGATCGCCACGGGATCGGCGCGTCCCGAGCGGGTACTGGGGATGCACTTCTTCTCCCCGGTGCACAAGATGCCGCTCCTCGAGGTGATCGTTACCCCGCGGACCGACCCGCAGGTCATCACTACGGTAGTCGCGTTCGGCAAACGATTGGGCAAGACGGTCATCATCGTCCGCGACAGTCCGGGATTCTACGCCAACCGCGTCCTCGCTCCGTATATCAACGAAGCGGCGAAGATGCTCGACGAAGGGGCGGCGGTCGACGCCGTGGACCGGGCCCTCGTGGCGTTCGGATTTCCGGTTGGCCCCATCACGCTGGTCGATGAAGTCGGGATCGATGTCGCAGGCAAGTCCGGCGAGGTCATCTCCGACGCGTACGGCCCGCGCATGGCGCCGTCCCTCTCGTTGCAGCGGGTGCTGGCCGCGGGTCGCTTCGGCCGGAAGGGGCGCAAGGGATTCTACCTGTACGATGAGGCGGGCAAGAAACAGGGCGTCGACCCCACCATCTATGGACTGCTCCCCACCGGCGCGAACCGCAGCATCATGGGCGACGCCGAGATCCAGCGACGGTCCGTGCTCGCCATGGTCAACGAAGCGGCGCGGTGTCTCGAGGAGGGCGTGCTGCGCTCGCCCCAGGATGGGGATGTCGGCGCTGTGTTCGGGATCGGCTTTCCGCCGTTCCGGGGCGGGCCGTTTCGTTACATCGACACGTTGGGCGCCGAGGCCATCGTCCAGCAGTTGGAGGAATTGAACGACCGTTTTCCACCGCGCTTCGAACCCGCGGCATTGCTGCTCGACATGGCACACAAGCGCGCCCGCTTCTATCCGATTTCGGATTAATCGTCCCGTCTCTCACTCATGCTCAGACAAGCGCTCCTCTATCTGTCGTCTCAGCCGCAGGTGTTCCACTTCGTTCGGCACAACCGGGTCGCGAAGAAGTTCGCCGAGCGCTTCGTGGCTGGCGAATCGCTGGAACAGGTGCTCGACGCGGTCGTCGGCCTCAACGCGAAGGGCATCACGGCGTCACTCGATCTTCTGGGCGAGAGCGTCCATTCCGAGGCCGAAGCGCGCGGCGCGGGGCAGGAATACCTCCACATGCTCGATCGGATCCACGAGCGGGGGATCGATGCCAATGTGTCGGTCAAGCTCACCGCCATGGGGCTCGACATCTCGGAAGAGCTGTGCGTCACGATCGTGCACAACATCCTGGCCCGGGCGCGCGACTATCGCACATTCGTGCGTCTCGACATGGAATCGAGCGCGTATACGGGCCGGACGCTGCGTCTCTTCTACGACCGGTTCTATCCCTCGTATCCGGACCATGTAGGCATCGTGCTCCAGAGCTATCTCCGGCGGACGGAGACCGATGTCCAGCGGGCGATCCAGGCGCGGTGCCGGGTGCGACTCTGCAAAGGCGCCTATCAGGAGCCCCCGACGCTGGCGTTCCCGGACAAGCGCGAGGTGGATGCGAACTATTCCGAGTGTATGCATCAGCTCATGCAGGACGGGCGGTATCCGGGACTCGCCACGCATGATGAGCACCTGATCGCGGACGCCAAACGCTTCGCGCGATCCGGGTCGATCGACCCCTCGCGATTCGAATTCCAGATGTTGTACGGTGTCCGCCGCGACTTGCAGGAAGGGTTGGTGCGCGAAGGGTTCCGGGTGCGGGTGTACGTCCCGTTCGGGACGCAGTGGTATCCGTATCTGATGCGTCGCCTGGCCGAGCGTCCCGCGAACGTCGCATTCATCGCCGGGAGTGTGCTGCGAGAAGTGATGCGCGGCCACCAGTCGTGACCGCGGCCGGCACCGCGAGGTTGGCACCGATGCGCACCGGGGCGCCCGCGGCAGTCGCCGCGCCGACCGGATGGCTCGCGGAATCGATCGTCGGTCTGCGGCGCGCGGGGGCTCGATGATCGGCCAGCACTTGTCCCCGGACTACGCCCAGGGCGACGAATCGACTGTGGGTGGGTACGCGGCGGTCCATTCGCGGCCCGCCGCGTTCGAGGGAACCGACGGCACGTCGTACAGCGTGGATGTCCTCGTCGACGTGACCGGTGACGGCGAACATCCCTGGGCCGCGTACCTGTTCTTCGTGCGTTGGAGTGTCGGCGCGCCCGCACTGGAAGGCCATCTCGAATCGGACTATGTCGCGGGCGGCGCGAGCGAGGCCGACGCGCGGGCGGCAGCCGGACGGCTCTCGCTGCGCGAGGCGAAGCGGGTGCTCGACGCGTTGATCCAGGCCGAGCAGCAACGATGAGCCTCTTGGTCTCGCATGGTGAGTGATGGCGATGGGACGCCAGCCGAGCGCGGCGTGGTGCTGCGCGGCACGGGCGGAGTCTGGGTGGTGCGGACGGCGACGGGTGAGCGCGAGGCGGCGCTGCGAGGCCGCCTCAAACAAGAGACGGGGAGCAAACTGGCGGTCGGGGACGACGTGATGCTCGCGTCCGACGGGGCCGGCGGGTCGTGGGTCATCGAGGAGATCCTGCCGCGGCGGTCCGTCCTGGCGCGACGGACTCCGGGGGGCGGATATGGCGAACGGATCGTGGTCGCCAACGTCGATCAAGTCATCGTCGTCTTCGCCGCCGCGCAGCCCGAGGCGCATCCGCGGATGATCGACCGGTTCCTGGTGATCGCCGAGGCCAACGAGCTCGGGGCGCAGGTGGTCATCAACAAAATCGATCTGGTGGATGCGGCGGTCGCGCGGGAGCGGTTCGCGGATTACGCGCGGGCCGGCTACGGGGTGCACTTCACGAGCGTGCGCACGGGAGCGGGACTGCCGGAGTTGCACGCGGCGCTCGTCGGCCGGACGTCGGCGGTGAGCGGACCGTCTGGCGTCGGGAAGTCATCGTTGCTCAACGGCCTGTACCCCGGCCTCAATCTCCGCGTCGGGGCGGTGAGCGACGCCGTCCAGAAGGGTCGGCACACGACGGTTGGTGCATGGCTGCATCCCTTGCCGGACGGCGGCTTCGTCGCCGACACCCCGGGACTCCGCGAGGTCGGCGTCTGGGGTCTCTCGGCGGGCGCGCTCGACCGCTGCTTCCCGGAGTTTGGTCCCTACCGCGGCACCTGCCGATTCGCCGACTGCACGCATCGCGTCGAGCCGGGGTGCGCGGTCCGCGATGCGGTGACGCGTGGCGACGTCAGTGCCGCGCGCTACGATAGCTACCTGCGGCTGTTCGCCGAGCTCGCCAACGACAGCTAAGGAGTCCGTTATGCGCATGTCCCAGCCTCGGCACGCAGCCGCGGCGCTCGTGCTGGCCGCCGCCGTGAGTGTGGGCGGGGCGAGAGCGCAGTCAGCGGCCGCGGCCGACCTCATCGTCACCGGCGCGCGCATCTACACGGTCGATGCGGCGCGCCCGATGGCGGAGGCGCTGGTGGTGCGAGGCACGCGGCTCGTCTTCGTGGGATCGGCGCGGGAGGCGCTCGTCTTTCGCGGCGCGGGGACGCGCGTGGTCGATGTGCATGGTGCGACGATCATTCCGGGCATGGTCGACGCGCACGCCCATCTGTTGGATCTCGGGCAGACGCTTCGGCAAGTGGATCTCTCGGGGGCGGCGACCTATGAGGAGGTCGTGGCCCGCGTCGTCGCGCGTGCGCGGAACATGCCCGCGGGCAGTTGGATCGAGGGATGGGGGTGGGATCAGAACCGCTGGCCGGGTCAGCGCTTCCCCACACACGACCCGCTGTCGGCGGCGGTACCCGACCACCCGGTGCTGCTCGCACGCGTCGATGGTCACGCGGTCCTCGCCAACGCGCGCGCCATGCAGCTGGCTGGGGTCACGCGCGACGCGCGCGATCCCGACGGGGGCCGGGTGCTTCGCGACGCGGCGGGGAATCCCACCGGGGTCTTCGTCGACAACGCGGAGTCACTCGTACGGCGGGCGATGCCCACGCCTACCGATGCGGAGCTCGAGGCTGCAGTGTTGGCCGCCGTCACGGAGTGCAACCGGTGGGGACTCACGGGCATCCACGATCCGGGCGTGCGTCGTCCGGTCATTGCGGTGTACGAGCGGCTCGCCCGCGCGTCGCGGCTGACGCTTCGCGACTACGTGATGATTTCCGACGACAGCGCTATGGAGGCCGAGTACTTCGCCAAAGGACCGCAGAACGCGCTCGACGATGGCCACCTATGGATCCGCGCGGTCAAGCTCTACGCGGACGGGGCGCTCGGCTCGCGTGGCGCGGCGTTACTGTCGTCGTACAGCGACGATCCCGGGAACGTCGGGCTGCTCCTCTCGACGCCGGACCATCTCCGCGATGTGTCCGTGCGTGCACTCAAGGCGGGGTTCCAGGTCGCGACCCACGCCATCGGGGATCGGGGGAATCGGATCACACTCGACGCGTACGAAGCCGCGCTGCGGGCCGTCCCGACCGCCGATCACCGGTTTCGGATCGAACACGCCCAGATCATCAACTGGATCGACATCCCGCGATTCGCCGAATTGGGCGTGATCCCCAGCATGCAGGCGGTGCATGCGACCAGCGACATGTACTGGGCCGCCGATCGCTTGGGTCCGACCCGTATCCTGGGCGCGTACGCGTGGCGGTCGCTGCTCAACACCGGCGTCGTGATTCCGAACGGGAGCGATATGCCGGTCGAGCGTGTCAATCCGCTCTATTCCTTCCATGCCGCCGTCACACGGCAGGACGAGCATGATTGGCCGACCGGAGGATGGCATCTGGAGCAGCGGATGACGCGTGATGAAGGGTTGAAGTCGATGACGCTGTGGCCCGCGTACGCGGGATTTCAGGAGCACGATCTCGGCTCGCTGACGGTCGGGAAGTACGCCGATTTCGTGGTCCTCGATCGCGACATCATGACCGTTGCCGACGCCGACATCCTGCACACGCGTGTCCTCGCGACGTACCTTGGTGGCCGGGCGGTCTACACGCGGCCGGCGGAGACGAGCGATAGCGCGACGGGGACGTCGTCGGCCCACGCGCCATAGCGGCGCCATCGGTCGGCGATTTCCCACGATCTGGTGCCTCGACCGGCGCGGCGCATCCGCGCCGCGCATCCACACGGCGTGCTGTGCGGTGTGCGGTGTGCGGCGTGCTGTGGGCAGGCGGCGCTTGCGTCTCGGGTCGCGACCGGTGAACGTGCATCGGGGTAGATCAGTGTCGAGCAGCGCGCGCGACGCGCGTGGTCTCGACCGCAGGCTTCTCGACACGACAGGACCGCACGCGTGACGTACCGGATTCTCGTAACCGATGACATCGACGCCGAAGGGGTCGCCCTTCTGGCGGCCGAGCCTGACCTCGCCGTGGACGAGGTGCCGACGCTCCCCAGGGACGAGCTCATGGCGCGGATCGGCGGATACGACGCGCTCGTGGGACGGAGCGCCACGCGTATCTCGCCGGAGCTCCTCCGGGCGGCGCCCCGACTTGCCGTAGTCGGCCGAGCGGGGGTCGGCGTCGACAACATTGCCGTCGATCTCGCTACCGAGCTCGGGATCGCCGTGATCAACGCGCCGGCGGGCAATTCGGTGGCGGTCGCCGAGCTGTTCTTCGGTGCGGTGCTCGGCCTGCTTCGCCACATCCGGCACGCGGACCAGTCGATGCACGACGGGCGGTGGGATCGGTCAGCGCTCATGGGAAGCGAGCTCAAAGGGCGCACACTCGGCATCATCGGGCTGGGGCGGATCGGGGGTGAGATCGCCGTTCGCGCGCACGCGTTCGCCATGCCGGTGGTCGCCTACGACCCGTACGTCGGCGACGCCCGCTTCCACGCGACGCGGACGCGGCGCGCCGCCACGTTGGACGAGTTGCTCGGCGAGGCGCTCGTGCTGACCGTGCACACGCCACTGACCGACGAGACCCGGGGAATGATCGGCGCGCGGGAGATGGGACGCCTGGCGCCCGGCGCCATCATCGCAAATCTCGCCCGCGGAGGGATCGTCGATGAACGCGCGCTGGTGGACGCATTGCATCGGGGACACCTCGCAGGTGCGGCGCTGGACGTGTTCACGACCGAGCCGCTGGCCGTCGATCACGCGCTCCGACTGGCGCCCAATCTGATGCTCACGCCGCACATCGGCGCGTCAACTGTCGAGGCCCAGCGATCGGTTGCCGTGGACGTATGTCGCGCGGTCCGGGACGCGTTGCTGCGGGGCGAACTGTCGCGATCGATCAACGCCGCGTCCGTCGACGGTGGGCAGGGCGGAGATGTTCGGCCGGCCCTCATCTTGGCGCGCCAGTTGGCCACCGTCGGTCGCGCGCTCCTGGCCAACCGCGGGGCACGGGCGGTCGATCGCATCGAAGTGACCCCCGGCGACGCGCTCTCGGGTGCTCGAGATGCGCTGCTCGCGGCCGCGGCTCTCGGCGTCCTCGCGCCGGTCGTGGCTCACGAGCGACTCAACCTGATCAACGCGCGCGCGCTCGCGGCGGCGCGAGGGATCGCGCTGTCGGCCACGGAGGGCGCGGTCGTGCCATCGGCGGGGGAGCGGGGCGCCGCGGATTTTGCGCTCGCCGTGCGGCTCACGAGCGGTAGCCAGGAGTTGACGCTGGCCGGGGTCGCGCATCCCGCGACCGTTGCGCCGCGGATCACGCGGATCGGGGACTTCGACGTTGACATCCACCCGCGAGGCACGCTGCTCATTCTCACCAACCGCGACGTGCCGGGCGTGATCGGCCGCGTCGGGACCGTCCTTGGCGCCGCCGGCGTCAACATCGCCGAATACCACCAGGCGCGATTGGCGCAGGGCGGCGAGGCGTTGGCCGCGGTTGCGGTCGACGGCGCGGTCGGTGACGATGTGCGGCACGCCCTGCTCGCCCTCCCCGACGTGCACTCGGCCACCGTCGTGCCACTCCTGACGGAGTAGATCCGCGGTGTGTCCTGCGATCACGGCCGACCTGGAGGTCCGCCGGGCCTACGAAGCGGATGCCTCGGGCCTCCGAATGGTCCCCGACGCGGTGGCGCGCCCGTCGGACGAGTCAGAAGTCGTCGAGGTGCTCCGACGCGCGACGGTCGATCGCCGGCCGGTCACGGTGGCCGGTGCCCAGAGCAGTACCACCGGCGCGTCGATCACCGATCGCGGGATCCTGCTCTCGATGCGTGGGTGCGATCGCCTCGTGGACATCGACCCGTCGGCCCGGACCGCACGCGTCCAAGCGGGGGCCCTGGTCTCGGACGTCAAGCGTGCGGCGTCAGAGTTTGGCCTCACGTGGGCGCCGGACCCGACGAGTGAGGCCGAATCGACGGTCGGCGGGGCGGTGGCGTGCAACGCGTCTGGCCCTCGGACACTCTGGTATGGGCCGACACGCGCGCACGTGCGGGGCCTCCGGGTCGCGTTCGCCGACGGGCGGGTGCTCGACCTCCGACGGAGCGGGCTGGAGAAGAACACCGCCGGGTACCTCGCGGCGCAGGATCCGGTCGATTGGTTCATCGGAAGTGAAGGGACGCTGGGGATCGTGCTCGAGGCGGAGTTGACGCTGGTCCCGCGGCCAACGGCGGTGATCGGACTCGCCGTGCCGTTCGCCACCGAGTGCGCGGCGCTCATGTTCGTCGCGGCGGCGCGCGATGCGGGCGCATTGGCGCCGCGTTGCATCGAGTATTTCGACGCCGACGCGGTCGCCATCGCACTGAGCGCGGACCACAGTCGCCTCGGGGTTGGCGAGGGTGCCAGTATGGTGTATGCGGAGCAGGCGGTGGAGAGCACCGGCACGCGAGACGGCGTGCTCGACGCTTGGCTCGCGCTCGCCGACACGCGACAGGCGTACGTGGACGCCATCCAGGTATTCGAGGGCGAGGCCGCGCTCACGCGGGCGCGGGCGATGCGGCATGCCGTCCCCGCGACGATGAACGAGCGTGGCGCGCGTGCCCGCGCGACCGGGGGCCGGAAGGTGTCGACCGATTGGGCGGTGCCGTACCATCGGTTGACGGCCACGCTGGCGGCGGTTCGGGAGATGGCCGCCGACGCGGGCGTGCCACCGGCGGTGACCTATGGACACGCCGGGAACGGGCATCCGCATCAGAACTACATCGCGGGCGACGCCGCGGAGCTCGAGCGCATCGAGGGGGTCGTCGAGCGGACGTTGCGCCACGTGGTGGCCGAGGGGGGAACGATCGCCGCCGAACACGGAATCGGGAAGTTGAAGCGGCGGTGGCT
The DNA here is from genome assembly GCA_003152485.1 of Gemmatimonadota bacterium. Taxonomy (GTDB): domain Bacteria; phylum Gemmatimonadota; class Gemmatimonadetes; order Gemmatimonadales; family Gemmatimonadaceae; genus Palsa-1248. Next base: position 222,829 of record PMAE01000065.1, read on the forward strand.
GGGGCTTCAGCTCTCACCCATGCAGCTCGATGTCATGCGCGCGCTTAAGCGCGAGCTCGATCCTTCGGGTCTGCTGGCACCGGGCAACATCCTATGACGCGGCCCCCACTCGGTGGACGGTTCGCGTCGGTCGTCCTCGATGTCGATTCAACGCTGACACGGCTGGAGGGCATCGAATGGCTGGCGGAGCGACGAGGACCCGACATTGCGCGGGCCGTCGCGGCGATGACGCAGCGGGCGATGGAGGGAACGATCGCCCTGGATTCGGTCTACGGTGAGCGGCTCGCGCTGGTGCGACCCTCACGGATGGACATCGCCGCGCTCGCCGACGCGTACGAGCAGGCGGTGATGCCGGGTGTGCGGAACGCATTGGGCGTGTTGCGCGCGGCGGGGACGCGAATGGTCGTCGTGAGTGGAGGACTCCGAGACGCGGTAGTACCGTTCGCGGCTTCACTCGGGTTCCCCGATCGCGACGTCTTTTCCGTGACCGTGCGGTTCGCGGCTGACGGGAGCTATGCGGGGTTCGACGCCGCGTCGCCACTCGCGTGTCGAGGCGGCAAACCGAACGTCGTGCGGGCCCTCGGATTGCCGCGTCCAGTTATCGCCGTCGGCGATGGCAGCACCGACGCCGAGCTGAAGACGGTCGGCGGTGACACAGGGCCGGCGGTGGACGCGTTTGCGGCGTTCGTGGGCGTGGCCTCGCGCGCGCCCGTCGTCGCGGTCGCGGATGTCGTGGTCCACCGGTTCAGCGAGCTGCCAGACGTCGTGCTGGGGATCGCAGCCCCGCACGCCATATGACAATCGCCACCCCGGGCGCCGAATTCGGCACCTTCTTCCTCCCCGGCCCGACCGAGGTGCGGCCCGCGATACGGCAGGCCATGGCCGGGCCGATGGTCTCGCATCGGGGACCCGAATTCCGGGCGATGGTCGCGCGGGCGCAAGCCGGGCTCCGAGTGGTATTCGGGACCGAGCGGCCCGTGTTCATCGCGACATCGTCGGCCACCGGTCTCATGGAGGCGGCCATCCGAAACGCGCCAGCCGGCCGGGTGCTGGCGCTCGTGAATGGAGCGTTCTCCGAGCGGTTCGCGAATGTGGGGGAGGCGTGCGGCCGCGTCGTGGACCGCTACGAAGTGCCCTGGGGCGATGTGCACGACGCGTTANNGGCGGAGGTGACGTCACGGGCGCGCGCGGGGGGCCACAGCGTGGTGTCGGTCGTGCACTCGGAGACATCGACGGGCGCACTCAACGATGTGCGGGCGATCTCCGACGCGGCGCACGCCGTCGGCGCGGTCTGCGTGATCGACAGCGTGTCGGGGGTCCGCGGCGCGGAGCTGCGGTTCGACGAATGGCGGCTCGACTACGTCTTCACGGGGTCGCAGAAAGCGATGGCGTTGCCACCGGGGCTCGCCTTCGCGGTGGCGTCAGACCGTTTTCTCGCCTCGGGGGAGCGCGATCGCCGTGGGGTGTATTTCGATCTGGCGGAATTCGCGGCCTCTGCCGCGCGCGACGAAACGCCGAACACACCCGCGATCTCGCTCTATTATGCACTTAACCTCCAGCTGGAGTCGGTGCTCGCCGAAGGGATGGCCGCCGGGTGGGCGAGGCATGCCGCCATGTCCGCCCGGACTGCGGACTGGGCAGCTCAGCTGCAGGCGAAGACCGGCATCCCGCTCGCGCCGCTCGCGCGGGCCGGACAGCGGTCGCCAACCGTCACGGCGATCGTGACCCCGCCGGGCGCGACGCCGGAGTCGATCGTGCACCGGGTGGCGGACCGGGGGTACACGATCGGCGGCGGCTACGGCAAGCTCAAAGGGTCTACAGTGCGGATCGGCCACATGGGCGATCATACGCTCGACGGGCTCGACGGCTGTCTGGATGCCTGTGCGGAGGTGCTTCAGTCGTGTGCCCGGTGATCCGTGACCATGGGTCGCGACGATAGGGCGAGCGAGTCGCGCGAACGGTCACCGCTGTCACGTGTACGAAGCCGTCATTCCATTTCTCAGAGGACGCTCAATGCTCATCTCAGCCCTGGTACCCTTCGTCGCGATCCTCGTGGCATGGCACGGACAGCCCGGTGGAACCGTGGGCCAGGACACGACGCACCGCGATACCGCGGCGGGCGCAAACGTCGGGAAGAAAAAGCACTCCGTCACCGACAACGTGCAACACTCGGTACAGAAAGCCGGGACCGACACGAAGACTGCCGTCGGTAAGGCCAGCACGTCGACCAAGGACGAGACAAAAAAGGTGACCACGGACACGAAGAGCACCGCCGGCACGGCCATCACGAACGCCAAGGCTGGGTTGGCGAAAGCGGGCCTTGATACGAAGACCGTGGTGCACAAAGGCGACGCCACCACGACCAAGTCGAAGAGCACCGTGAGCACCGCTGTCACCAATGCCAAAGCAGGGCTGGGCCACGCCGGCATCGATACGAAGACCGTCGTGCACAATGGCGGCGCCGCCACCAACACCGCGACGACCAAGGTGGTCACCAGCGCGTCGAAGAAGAGCGCGTCGGGCGATTCGTCTCACCCCGCGACGCCGTAGCGCTTCACTGGACCGGAGTAACTCGTGCCGTGCCGTGGTCGCGCGGGCTCCGCAGCTTGCGCGGCCGGTGGGATGTGTCCTCTGAGAACCCCTTGGAGTCACCTGCTGCGAGGTAGCACTACTACCGCGGTGACCCGGTAACGCAGTCGGCCGCGTCGAGCGTGCGCTACGGCGAGAGTCGCTCGATGCGCCAATGGCCGTCGGAACCGAGCGCGTAGCGCAAGCGGTCGTGGAGCCGGTTGCGTCGGCCCTGCCAGAACTCGATCGACTCGGGAGCAACGCGGACACCGCCCCAATACGGCGGAATCCGGGGCGCGCGGTCGGTGTAGTCGCGCGCCAATTCGTCCGCGCGCGAGTCGAGCGCCGCACGGCTCGCGACGACCGCCGACTGATGGGATGCCAACGCGCTGAGCCGGCTGGCGAGTGGGCGGGAATCGAAGTACGCGGCTGACTCCTCCCGGCTGATGTGCGTCGTGGAGCCGGTCACGCGTACCTGTCGCTCCACCGCCGCCCAATAGAACACGAGCGCCGCCCGCGGGTTGCTCGCGAGATCGGCGCCTTTGTGACTCCGATAGTCCGTGAAGAACACGAACCCCCGGGCATCGATTCCTTTGAGGAGCACGATCCGAGCGGACGGACTGCCATCGGGCGTCGCGGTCGCCAGGGTCATCGCGTTCACTTCCTGGATGCCAGCCGACCGCGCCTCCTCGAACCACCGCTCGAACTGGCGGATCGGATCGGCATCGACTTCGCGCTCGGAGAGCGTGGCGTGCGCGTATTCGCGGCGGACGTCGGGGAGCGACACGCCGTCAGATCACGGGCAAAGGGAGCGGTGCGCGCGGATACGAATCGAGCGCGTCTACCATGGGGTCGCCCGCGAAGGGTTCCCCGTCGGGCGTTTCGAGCACGAACCCGGCGTCCTGGATCATGGCGTAGTCGGCGCGCGCCGTCTGACCCTGCGTCGTGAGGTAATCCCCAATGAAGATCGAGTTCGCGGGATAGAGCCCCATCGGTTGGAGCGAGCGTAGGTGGACCTCACGCCCCCCAGCTATCCGGATCTCCTGCGAGGGGAGCAGGAACCGATAGAGACAGAGCACGCGGAGACAACGGCGCGGGTCCAGCTCTCGCCGACCGGCGAACGGCGTGCCCGCAATCGGGATCAGAAAATTGACCGGCACGCTCCGGACGTCGAGCTCACGCAGACTCTGAGCGAGGTCGATGACGTCGTCGTCCGATTCTCCCATCCCGATGATGCCACCCGAGCAGGTCTTGATGCCCGCCGCCTTGACGTGCTCCACCGTCGCGCGGCGATCGGCGAACGTATGGGTGGTGCACACATCGGGGTGGAATCGTTCAGACGTGTTCAGATTGTGGTTCACCGTCTCCACCCCGGCGTCGGCCAGTCGCGTCGCTTGGTCCGCAGTGAGGAGGCCGAGACACGCACACACCTTCAGCTCATGGCGCGACCGGATCTCGCGTACGACGTCGAGCACCTTGCCGAACACCCGCTCGCCTGGCGCGCGACCGGAGATGACGAGGCAGAACGTCCCGGCCTTGAGCGCCGCGGCGCGCCCAGCAGCATCCAGGATTTTTTCGCGAGCGATCAGGGGATACTTGTCGATCTCCGACGTCGACACGCTCGACTGCGAGCAGTAGTGGCAGTCTTCGGCACATAGACCGCTCTGGGCGTTGCACAGGAAGTGCAGCCGCACCCGATTGCCCCAGTATTGGCGGCGGACACGATACGCGGCTCCCAGGATCTCGAGGAGCGACTCATCGGGTGACGCGAGTACCGCGCGCGACTCCTCGCGCGTGAGCAGGTCGCCCGCGAGCGCGCGGTCAGCGAAGCGGAACCAATCGGGCCTGGATTGCATCAGGACACGGGTAAAGGAAGGTCGGCCAGGAGGCCGCACGATTCGGCGGCGTCGGCGAGCGCAGGAATATGGTGGGGATCGGCCAGATAGGGGAACGCCACGACCGGACAATTCGGTAGCAGCCGACGGAGGACCGCGGCATTGGTCGATGTCGCCAGATCGGGGGCACCCGCCGTCACGCTATTGAGAACGACGGCGCGAACCCGCAGCCCCGCGGCTTCGGCCGCCTGTACGGTCAAGACCGTGTGGTTCAGCACCCCAAGGCGGTTCGCGGCTACGACGAGGAGCTCTAACTGCCAGCGCCGGAACAGCGTCGCGTAGGTGACTCCATCCGCGATCGGCACCAGGAGTCCGCCCGCGCCCTCCACGATCGTCGCCCCGCAACCGCTGGTCGCGCGCGCGAACGCGGCGTCGAGCGCGACGAGCTCGATTGGCCGGCCGGCGCGCTCCGCGGCCACGAGCGGGGCGAGCGGCTCGATGAAGGAGAAGGGACAGACAATCGCGAGATCCTGCGTGCCGCCGGCGGCGGCATTGAGCAGTGCAGCGTCCGCCGGCTGGTTCCCCGAGCGGACGCCCGTCTCGATGGGTTTCAGCACGCCGACGCGCACGCCGCGTCGGACGAGGGCGGCCGCGACTGCGGCCGCGACGAGTGTCTTGCCCACCCCGGTGTCGGTACCGGTCACGCCATACGCTAGTCCGCCCGTCGCTGACGTAGGGTCGGTCGTCCGAGCGGTTGTGGTCGCGGTTGTGGTCGCGGTTGCGGTTGTGGTTGCGGTTGTGGTCACGCCGTCACCCCGACGGCGACGCCGGGCGACGTCCGTCGTGCGCGGCCGTCGAGTTGCGCCAGGAACTCCGTGATCACGTCATAGACCCGCGCCAGCTGCTCGTCGGTGATCCCGTAGGGTGGCAGCGTATACACGACATTGCCCAGCGGTCGCAAAAGGACGCCGGCGGCCAGGGCGAACGCGCCGAGCTCCCGCCCGATCGGATCGAGATACCCGCCGAGCGTCGCGTCGTCGGGCGGCTCGAGGTCGAACGCCGCCATGGTCCCGAGGACGCGTGGATGCCGGACCCACGGGTGTCCGACGAATTGCCGCATGCGCGCGCGGTGTGTGCCTTCGATCGCGGCGCGTCGCGCGTCGCATCGCTCGTCGAGCAGCGAGAGGCTCGCCCGGGCGGCCGCGCACGCCAGCGGATTCCCGGTAAACGAATGCCCGTGAAAGAATGTCTGGCGGCGGTCCGTTGTGCGAAATGCCTCGAACAGCGCCTCTCGAACCACCGTCGCTCCGAGCGGCAGGAAGCCGCCCGTGAGTCCTTTGGAGAGACAGAGCACGTCGGGGACGATCCCTGCGCCGGCGCAGGCGAACAGGGGCCCGGTGCGGCCGAAACCCGTCAGCACCTCGTCGGCGATCAGCAACACGCCGCGCGCAGACGTCCGATCGCGGATGCCGCGGAGCACGCCATCGCCCCACACGCGCATCCCGCCGGCCGCTTGCAGCCTCGGCTCGACGATGAGTGCGGCGATGGAATCCGCGTCATCCTCGAGCAGCCGATCGAGGGCCGTCAGTGTCTCACTCTCGTCGGTATCCGGGCCAGGAGCGGGAAGCCGCACGACGTCAAAGAGGTGGTCGGCGAAGGGGGCGGTGAATACGCTCGATGCGCTGGAGCTCATCGCCCCGAACGTGTCGCCGTGGTAGGCCTGATCGAGCGCCACGATGCGCGTGCGTGGCCGACCCTGGTTGGCCCAGTACTGCAGGGCGATCTTCAGCGCGACCTCGACCGCCGTGGATCCGTTGTCGGAGTAGAACACTCGCGTGAGGCCGTGCGGCAGACGGGCGACCAGCTCCGCGGCGAGCGCCGCGGCCGGCTCATGGGTGAATCCGGCAAAGATCACCTGTTCGAGGCGCCGGGCCTGGTCGGCGATCGCGTCGGCGATGACCGGATGCGCGTGGCCATGCAGTGTGACCCACCACGACGAGATCGCATCGACGATCGGCCGCCCATCGGCCTCGTAGAGCAGCGCGCCGCTGGCGCGCACGATGGGGACCGCGCGAGGCGCGAGTCCGTGCTGCGTATACGGGTGCCACACGTGCAGTTGGTCGAGCGCGGCGATATCGGTCACGCGCGGTCCATCGGCAGGGTCACCGCGAGCGCCTCCAATAGACCATCGATGTGCCCATCGGTATGGGCCGCGCTGGCTGTGATGCGGAGCCGGGATGTCCCCAGCGGCACCGTGGGCGGCCGTACCGCACCGACGAGGTAACCGCGCGCGCTCAGTGCGGCGCCGACGCGCACTGTCTCACCGGCCTCGCCGATGGCCACCGGAATGATGTGGCCGTCGCGCAGGCCGGGACACAGATATCCCAGTGCGGCCAGTCCCTCGCGGAGCCGCCGTGCGACAGCGCGGAGCCGGTCCCGCCGTTCGGGCTCCGCGCGTGCGATCCGGAGCGCCGCGGCGGCTGCCGCTGCCAGCGCGGGCGGGGTACCGGTCGTGAAGACGAATCCCCGGGCGCGGTTGGTCAAATAGTCAATGAGCTGCCGGGAACCTGCCACATAGGCTCCAGCGACGCCCAGCGCCTTGCCGAGCGTTCCCATCGTGACGTCGACCGCTCCTTCGACGCCGCAGTGTTCGGCCGCGCCGCGGCCGTGGGCGCCGAGCACGCCGGTCCCGTGGGCATCATCGACGTACGTCCACGCCCCATGCTCGCGGGCCAGCGCGACGAGCCGGTCGAGCGGGGCGACATCCCCGTCCATGGAGAATACGCCGTCCACGACAATCAAACGGCGGCGAAATCGGCCCCGGTCGGCAGCCAGCGCGGCGCCAAACGCCTCGACGTCCGCGTGTGGCATCACGCGGATCTCGGCGCGCGACAATCGACAGCCATCGATCAGTGACGCGTGATTGAGCGCGTCTGCGTAGATGGCGTCGCGAGGGCCGACCAGCGCGGGGATGGCGCCGATGTTGGCGAGATAGCCACTGGCGAAGAGCAGCGCGGCATCCGTCTGCTTGTAGCGCGCGATGTCGCGTTCGAGACTCTCGTGCCGGGGATGGTCGCCGCTGATCAGACGGGCAGCCGCGGCCCCGATGGCATCGCCGGCGAGGGCCGCGACGGCGGCGGCCGCTACGCGTGGATCACTGGCGAGGCCCAAGTAGTCGTTGGAGGAAAAATCGGTCGCCGCATGGCCGTCGACCACGACCTGCGTGCCAGACCGCCCGTGCACCGGCCGGAGCGTGCGCCGCAGCCCCGCGCGACTCAGCGCGTCGAGTTCGCCCGCAAGGACGGCGTCGAGCGTCCCATCGCTGACCTGCGTCGCGGGTCCGTCGCGCACGGTGTCGTGCGTCACCGTCAACCGACTCCCGAACCAGGGGGCTCGTCAGGGCGGTCGGGAGGGCCGCCGACGTCAGTCACCGACTGCGGCCTTGGCGCGTTGGCCAGCGGTTGGCGTGGGCGGCATGGCGCGATAGGTGTATGCGGGCGCGGTCACGATCGTGGTCTCGAGGTCGGTCACGACGGCAAGCGCCTCGTCGATCAGATGGCGGTTCGGACTCTTGCTGCACACGGGGTCGGCGTTGCGTGCATCGCCCGTGAGCAGGAACGCTTGGCACCGGCAGCCGCCGAAGTCGACGGTCTTGAGCGCGCAGGTGCGGCAGGGTTCGCGCATCCAATCGTCGCCGCGAAACGCGCGGAACCCGGGCGATTCCCGCCAAATCCAGTCGAGGGAGTGGTCACGCACGGTGTCGAACGTGAGCGATGTGATCTGCGTCGCCGCGTGACAGGGCAGCACGATGCCGTTCGGACCGATGACGATGTAGACGGTGCCCCAGCCGCCGTAGCACGCTTTGGGAAACTCGCTGTAGTAATCCGGAAGCACGTAGATGATCTGCATCCGCCCGCGGTAGCGCGCCACCGCGGCATCGACGATCGGCTCCGCCGCGGCGAGCTGCGCCCGAGTCGGCATCAACGCGTCGCGATTGAGGGACGCCCATCCGTAGTACTGGGTGTTGGCCAGCTCCAGCCGATCGGCGCCGAGCGATGCGGCCATCTCGATGATCTCGCCGATGCGATCGAGGTTACCGCGGTGGAGAACGACGTTGACGCTGAACGCGACGCCGATCTCACGCACGAGCGCCGCCGCGGCCAACTTCTTGTCGACCGACGTGAGACCCGCGATCCGTTCCGCCGTCGTGCGATCCGCATCCTGGAATGAGATCTGAACGTGGTCGATCCCCGCGTCGCGGAGCCGGAGCGCGCGGTCGCGGGTCAGTCCCAAGCCAGACGTGACGAGCGTGGTGTAGAGTCCGGCCTGGCGCGCGTGTCCGACCAGCGACTCGAGATCTTTTCGGAGCAGCGGCTCGCCGCCCGACAGCCCGAGCTGGAGCACACCGAGCGCCCGGGCCTCGGTGAACACGCGTTGCCATTCTCCCGTGGACAGCTCGGCATCCGCGCGCGCGAGGTCGAGCGGGTTCGAGCAGTACGGGCAGTGCAGCGGACACCGATGGGTGATCTCCGCCAGCAGTGTCGTGGGGACCCCCGGCTTCTCATTGGGCATCGTGCACAAGCTCCCGTTCGACGAGTTGTGCTAGGTACGCGGCGACGTCCACGGTGACGTCGGCGTGGTATTTGGTGCCGAGTTCGGCTCCAATGTCCGCCACGGTGCGCGTGCCATCGCACAGCGCGAGCACCTCACCGCCCGTGTCGTTGAGCAACATCGCGCCCTCCGGGTACAGCAAGACCCGCCGGTTGCGGACCGGGTCGAATTCGAGCCGGGCCAATCGCCAGAGGCGAGGGCGCGCCGTCAGCGGCATCATATCCACGAGCACCACGCGCGGAGGCTCAATCGGAGTAGCCGTGGTAGATCGTGTCGATCATCACCCATAGCATTTCGATCTTGAACCCGAGCGCGCCAAACGCCAGCCGTTGGGTCTCGACCGTGGTACAGTGCGCGGTCACGATGGCGAGCCCCTGCGAGCTGTCGCGCGGCGCTTGCACGAGCCGCGACCGGAAATACTCCAGTCCCGCCGGGTCGACCCACGGATAGTACTTCGGAAACGCTGCGAGCCGTTCATGCATCAGGGACGGCGCGAACAGTTCGGTCAACGAGCTCGCGACCGCTTCGACCCACCAGTGGGTCTTGCAGAACGTGACGTACGATTCCGCGGCCATGCGGACGCCTGGCAGCACGTGCCGCTCGTCATCCATCTCCTCGCGGGGTACGCCAAGCGCCTCGCCGAGCTGGATCCACCGTTCGATGCCGCCACTACCGGGCTCCAGTCCGTCGTGGTCCACGATGCGCTGGATCCATTGCCGGCGGACGTCGGGATCGGGGCAGTTCGAGATGATGGCGCCATCTTTCCGCGGGACGGCACGTTGATACGCCATGCGGTTCGCGACCCACCCCTGCAGCTGCCGCTTGCTGAGCGCTCCCTCGCGCATCAATTGGTGGAACGGGTGCACCGCGTAGTACGAGCTGTGGAATGCGCGCAGCGCGTCGGCGAGCTCGGACGCGGATAGCGGGCGCGCCAGGGCTGGGAGTGGGGGCGGTGGGGGAGCCGACAGTGCGGACGCAGGGGCGACGCTAGATGACATGGGGCCCTCGGTAGACGCCCCTCAATCTAACGTCCGGCGGAGCGGCCCACATCCGCGTGAGCTCNNCCGCGTGAGCTCGCCCCGCCTAGACGGCGAAGGTCAGGCCGTCGTCGCCGACAATCAGCCCAGCTGCGTGGACCGCGGCCCGCGGCGCCGAGTCCTCGATCAGGACGGGGTTCGAGTTATTGATGTGGGTGTAGACGCGGATAGCGGCCGGCAGGGAGGCCAGCACCGCCAAGCTTCCATCGGGCCCGTCGATCGGGACATGACCCATGGACCGCGCGCTGTGTGGCGAGATGCCGAGCGCGCTGAGCTCGTCGTCGCGCCAGAATGTGCCATCGAACAACACCGCATCGGCGGCCCGGAGGCGGCGGACCACGGCTTCGTCCATGGCTCCGCATCCGGGGACGTAGGCCAGGCACCCCCCGGTGGCCACGTCCCGGATCACCAGTCCGACGGTGTGTCCGGGCGCGTGATCGCTCGCGAATCGCGGCGGGTCACCCCGTACCGTAAATGCTTCAGCGGTCAATCCGGACGCGGCGCCGATCCGGTCGTGTAGCGGTACCGGCTGATCGATCGGCAGCGGCGAGACGGTCACGGTCGCGAACGCCCGGGTCATGGGGAGTACGCGCGAGTCATGTTCGAGCACCCGTGCCACGGCGTCGGTCGCGTACAGCGCCAACGATCGGGCCTCTCGGAGCAGAACGATGCCGAGGGAGTGATCGAGCTCGGCGTCCGTCAGGAGCACCGCCTCGATGGGCACGTGGCGCACGGTCGCGGCCGGTATGGAGCCCGCGCTCCTCAGCCGCGCGAGTTGATCCCGGACGTCGGGCGATGCGTTGATCAGGAACCATCGCGCGCCATCGGGGCTGACCGCGATCGACGACTGCGTCCGGTGGTGGACGCGTCCGGGGTCAGCGCGGGCGGTGCGGCAGGTCGGGCACCAGCAATTCCACTGGGGTACGCCGCCCCCCGCCGCCGTGCCGAGCAGGATGATTTGCATGGCTGGAGGGAAGATATAAGCAGTTAAATGCCGCCGTCTTCCCTCTTGGATGTGAAAAGGGCCCGCGGTTGCGGGCCCTCACTTCAGACTCTAGCGGCGGGCGACGTACGCCGTGACTTCCATCGTCACTTCCACCACTTCGAACTCAGGTTTCTGCCACATGTATGAACCCTCACCGGTGAATGGACCGTGCGCCGGAGCGACCGGCGTCCCTGCTGCAGGAGGGTGAAAGTATCGGTGCTGGCGCGGACGGCCGCAAGGGTCCTCGGGGGGGGCCGCCGGGCTACCGCCGCTACGTGGGTGCCGTCAGCCCCTCGGGACGGGCCGCGGACGCACGCCGCTACCCGCTGGGGGAGGGTAACAAGCTCCTTCGCCGGAACTAAACGGGCCATTCGCCGCTAGATTTCGTGCATGGCGTTGACCCCTGCCGAGCAGCGCGAGTACGACAGCAGCTTCGAGGGCGAGGCACTGCCATGGCTCGACGACGTGTACCGGTTCGCCCTCTCGTTGACTCGCAACGAGGCGGACGCGGACGACATCGTGCAGGAGACCTATTTGCGAGCCTACCGGTCGTGGCACACGTTCGAGCGCGGCAGCGACGCGCGTCGGTGGCTGTTCACGATCTGTCGTAACGCGTTTCTGCGGACGCGGGAGCGGGCCCGGCATCAGGTCGAGTTGGAGGACGGGGACGTCGAGGCGGTCGCGTCCCAGGTCGCGGAGAATACGGGGTCTGCCTCGGGGGACGATCGGCTGCTCACCCGGCTCGATCTCGGTCCCGCGCTGTCTCAGGCGCTCGGCCGACTCGCGGAGCCGTTCCGCTCGGCCGTCACGCTGGTCGATGTCGAGGATCAGTCATATGACGCGGCGGCCGAGATTCTGGGAGTGCCCATCGGGACGGTGCGCTCTCGCTTGTTCCGTGGCCGGCGCCTGCTGCAGCAGATGCTCACCGAATACGCACGCGACGCCGGACTTCCGACGCCGATCACCCCGGCGGTCGCTCCTGGCGCGACCCCGCAACCGCATCGCTAACCATGAGTGACGTGCCCAAAGATCCGTGCGCCGCCGCCGTGGGCGCAGGCGCGGTCGATTGCACGATCGTGCTCCAACAGCTGTGGGAGTATCTGGATTCGGAGCTGGGCGCGGACGGGATGCACGCGATTCGCACGCACCTGGCGCTCTGCTCGAAGTGCTATCCGCAGTACGATTTCGAAAAGGGATTTCTGGAAGCGATCGCCGACTGCCGATGCACGACCTGCGCGCCGAACGACGTGCGCTGCCACGTGATCGAGGCGCTGCGCCGTGCCGGATTCTGCCCCGACGAACGAGCGGGTGCGGTCAATCAATAGTCAGGACTGAGGTCAGGCCCGACGTCGGTTCTAACCGACGGCGGCGGCCGTCGGGCCTTCCTCGCCGTTCAGCGTCAGGCTGCACGCGATCGGGATCGCGGGATCGAGTGATGTCCGGACCGAGCAATATTTGGTAAGCGCCAGGTCGATGGCCCGCTCTGCGGACGGGCGGTCGATCCCCGGCCCGTCGATCGTATAGGCGACCAGCAGTCGAACGATTCGCGCGGGCGCCGCCGCAGCACGTTCGCCGGTGACATCAACGCTCATGCGCTCGGCCGGGGTGCGTCGCTTGGCCAGGATGTCGACGACATCGACGGCCGAGCACGTGGCCAGGGCGGTCAGCAGCGCATCGACCGGGCTCTGTCCCTCAGTGCCCGACGCGTCGATCCGCGCGGTCGGGCCGCCGGGACGTCCGGCGTCGAACCGATGATCGCCGGCCCACGTCGCGCGGATCCGCGACGGCCCTTTGACGGGCACCGCTGTCGTGCTCATCGAAGAAAGTTAATCGCCGCCGGGCCCGCGAACGGCGGTCATTCGGCTGCTTAGCTTTCGGCCATGTCCGCCCCGCCTCGGGTCCCGCCGGCACGCGAGCCGGTCATGGACCCGTATCGCCATCATGTGCTTGTGTGCACCGGGGGGTTCTGCTCCCCCGATCGGCGCGGCCGTGCGCTCTACAGCCACCTGGCGGCGTTGCTCCAGCGCGAAGATCTGCTCTTTGGCCCGACACGGGTCAAACGTGGAGAGACGCCCTGCCTTGGCACCTGTGCCGGCGGTCCGATCGTCGTGGTGTACCCCGAGGGCGTGTGGTATGGCGGCGTGACGCCGGAACTGCTCGAACGGATCGTCCTCGAGCACCTCAAGGGTGGTCGGGTCGTGGAAGAAGCGGTGTTCTACAGGCTCTCCGCTAACGGCTAACCACTATCCGTTGGCTGCTGTCCGGGCCCGCATCGGATCACTCATGGACGCGATGATCCGGGCGGCGGTCGCGTCGAGCAGGGTGCGGTCGGGCATCGACGATCCGTCGAAGGGCAGCGGAATATCGAAGCCATCGCCAGCGGTCCGCGGAATCAGATGGACGTGGTAGTGGAAAATGTTCTGCCCCGCATGCGCGCCGCTGTTGACCACGATGTTCATGTCGTCCGCGCCGGCCACCTTCCGGATGACGGGCGCGAGCCGCATGGCGACATCGAACAGGTGCATGGCGACGTCATGGGGCAGATCGGGCAGCGTCGCGTAGTGGGCTTTTGGGACGACGAGGACGTGGCCCGAGTTGACGGGTTGAATGTCCATGAAGGCGATGGCCCGGGCGTCCTCGTAGCATACGGACACTTCGGCCGCCCCGCGAATCAGGTCGCAAAAGATACATTGTGCCGCCTTGCTCATACCGCGCCCCCGGGGGATTGTCGTGTCCCGGCGCAATGTCGAGTGGGCCAACCACGGTGTCAACTGCCCTAGGCGGGTCGCGCGAGTAGCCCGCGAATAGCGGGCGTGGCTATCTTAGGATTCGGGTCGCGGCCCCACCGAGGAACGCGGTGGTGGCGCGCGCTGGCGCGGTCGCGACCTGGATTCGCTGACCCTCATCCTCCCTGCGCTTTCATGGCGACATCGACGCATACCGAGCACGACACGGGAACCGACGCGGGACTCACCCGCGACCAGCTCGTGGCGGCCTACCGCACGATGCTGCTGTCCCGCCGGCTGGACGACAAAGAGATCCAGCTCAAGGGCCAGAACAAGATTTTCTTCCAGATCTCAGGGGCCGGGCATGAGGCGGTGTTGACCGCCGCCGGCCTCGCGTTCCGACCGGCGTACGACTGGTTCTATCCCTACTACCGCGACCGCGCGCTCTGCTTGCACCTCGGCGTCACGGCCGCGGAGATGCTCTACGAAGCCGTCGGCGCGGCCGCCGATCCGGCATCCGGCGGACGCCAGATGCCCAGTCACTGGGGCAATCGCCCGCTGAACATCGTCTCGTCCTCCTCGCCCACGGGCACCCAATTCCTGCAGTCGGTCGGGTGCGCGGAGGCGTCGCTCCGGGCCAAGCTCCTCGCGATCACCGAGGGCTTCGTCCAGGACGAAGTGGTGTACGTCTCGACCGGGGATGGCGCGACGAGCGAGGGCGAGTTCTGGGAGTCGTTGAGCACGGCGTGCAACCTGCAACTGCCCGTTGTCTACCTGGTGGAAGACAACGGCTACGCGATCTCCGTTCCGGTGGAAGTCAACACACCGGGGTCGTCGATCTCGGAGCTCGTGCGGTCCTTCCCGGGCCTGTACATCGAGAAAGTGGACGGATGCGACGTCGTCGCGAGCTACGGCGCGATGTCGCGCGCGGTCGCGTACGCGCGTGCGCGACGCGGGCCAGCGCTCGTTCACGCGACGGTGATCCGCCCCTATTCCCATTCATTGTCGGATGACGAACGGATGTACCGGCCGCCCGCGGAGCGCGCGGCTGATGCGGCGCGGGACCCACTGACCACGTTTCCGCGCTGGCTCGTTGCGGAGGGCCACGTCACGGACGCCGAGCTCGCCGAGATCAAGGTGGAAGTGGACGCCGAGGTGCTGGCGGCGACTGACGACGCGTTGGCGCAGCCGCAGCCGGCGGGCGACACCAAGATGTTCGCGGTCTATTCTCCCGATGTCGACCCGACGGGGGAGCAATTCGACACCGAAGACGATCCGCAGTACAGCGGCGATCCCACCACGATGGTGGATCTACTCAATGCCTGTTTGCGCGACGAGATGCGCCGCGACCAGAAGATCCTGTTATTCGGCGAGGATGTCGCCGACGTGTCGCGCGATGCATATCTCGGTGAGGTGAAGGGCAAGGGCGGCGTATTCAAGGTCACATGGGGATTGCAAAAAGAGTTCGGCGGCGACCGCGTGTACAATTCGCCCCTCGCCGAGGCGAACATCGCGGGACGCGCGATCGGTCTCGCGACGCGCGGGTTCAAGCCGGTGGTCGAGATCCAGTTCTTCGACTATATCTGGCCCGCCTACATGCAGATCCGCGACGAGTTGGCGACGATGCGGTGGCGGTCCAACAACCACTTCTCGTCACCCGTCGTCATTCGTGTGACGTACGGCGGCTACATCCGCGGGGCGATCTACCACTCCCAAACGGGTGCGTCGCTGTTCACGCATTGTCCGGGGTTACGCGTCGTGTGCCCATCGACGGCACTCGACGCAAACGGCTTGTTGCGGACGGCGATCCGATGCGATGACCCGGTGATCTTCCTCGAGCACAAGCATCTCTACCGTCAGACGTACAACAAGAGCAAGAACCCGGGGCCGAACTTCATGATTCCGTTCGGCAAGGCGCGGACCGTGCGCCCGGGGCGTGACGTCACGCTGGTCACGTATGGGGCGACGGTCCACCGGGCGGTCGTGGCCGCCAACCGGGTGGCTGAAGGCGCCGACGGGCCGCCGATCGATGTCGAAGTGATCGATCTCCGGTCTCTGAGTCCATGGGACCGCGACACCGTGTTCGCGTCGGTGCGGCGCACGTCCCGAGTGATCGTGGCGTACGAAGACTCGCTGTCGTGGGGCTACGGCTCGGAGATCGCCGCGGCGATCGCGGACGAATGCTTCCCCTGGCTCGACGCGCCAGTCAAACGGGTGGCGTCGACTGACACCTTCGTCGGATACGCGCCGCAGTTGGAAGACGCAATTCTTCCCCAGGTCGAGGACTTCGTTCGAGCCTATCGCGAGATCGCGGCGTTCTGATCCCGCTCGGCCCGTGGCAGACGCGCTGACCCGATGCGAACCTCACCGTGGTTCTGGATCGGGTTCCACGCGCTCATTTTCGGAGTGCTCGCGCTCGACCTTGGCGTCTTCCATCGTCGGGCGCGGGTGGTGCGCGCCCGGGAGGCGGCGATCTGGACGGCGGTGTGGGTGGCGCTGGCGTTGGGCTTCGCCGGGGTCATCGCCGTCGTAGAGGGCACGCCGTCGATGCTGACCTTCCTCACCGGCTACGTGATCGAAGAGTCGCTCAGCATCGACAACATCTTCGTGATCGTGCTCGTGTTCGGTTATTTCCGCATCCCCGCGGAATACCAACACTGGGTGCTGTTCTGGGGCGTCCTCGGCGCGCTCGCGATGCGCGGGGCGGCCATCGCCACCGGCGGGTTCATCCTCGGCCGGTTTACCTGGGCCACGTACATATTCGGCGCCATCGTGCTGGCCACCGCCGTGCGCCTCCTCGTGCGACGGGATGAAGGATTCGCAGGGGTGCGGGGTCCGGTGCTGCGGGCGCTCCAGCGCGTCCTGCCGGTCAGCGCGACGCTGGATGGACAACGGTTCCTGACGCGCGAACCGACGACAGGCCGCCGCGTCGCGACTCCGCTGTTGTTCTCGCTGCTGATGGTGGAGCTCATGGACGTGCTGTTCGCGGTTGACTCCATCCCCGCGATCTTCGCGATCACCCGCGACACGTTTCTGATCTATACATCCAATATCTTCGCGGTCGTCGGCCTCCGGTCGCTGTACTTCCTGCTCACCGATGCCGTCCGGCGGTTCCGGTATCTGCGCGTTGGACTGGCGGTGGTGCTGACATTTGTCGGCCTCAAGATGATCCTGGCGGGAGTCATCGAGGTGCCGACGGTGATCTCGCTGGCCGTCGTGGCGACGGTGATGTCGATCTCGATTGGGGCGTCGGTGGCACGGACAGAGGGCGGTGCATAGTGGTTGGCGCAACCACTAACTGCCAGCCACTAACCGCCAACCATGAGCCACACTATAGTTCGTCGTGGCTGATCCGATCGGTTCGCGGCTCTTCCTGCGTCAGGCGGCCAAGCGGCTCTTGACTGCGGCGGCATCACGCGCGGACGAGACGCCGACCGATCCTCCCCGCCTGACCCTTCGAGCTATCGAGGCGCTGCGCATGTCCCGGTCGCGTGATCGTATCCTGGCCAATCTTGACGAGATGTACCGTGAAGCGTTCGAGCGTGCGAAGACGTCTGACGACACGTCGCAGATGGCAACGCTCGATTTCGCGTACCGTCGGGAGCAGCTCTATTTCGAGATCCTGCTCGACGTGCGAGACGCGGTGGAGCGGCGCTAGTAGTCCACGGGGCGGAGGTAGGACTCGCCGATCGCGGTGGGGCTCAACATCGCCACCGTGGGCAGCCGCCGTTTCCAATGCGTACTCTCGAGCCGGCGCTGCACGAGCTCGACCTCCGCGCGATCGAATCCGCGGGCGATCAAATCGGCCGGCGTGTAGCCGTATAGCAGCCAGTTGAGGATCGCGTCGGCCTTGGCGTAGCTGATCCCGAAGTCGCCCTCGTCCGTTTGGCCGGCAATCAAATCGGCCGATGCCGGCTTGCCGATGATGGCATTGGGAACGCCGAGGTGGCGCGCCAGTGCCCAGACCTGGGTCTTGAAGAGGTCACCAAGTGGATTGACTGGTGGCGAGTCATCCGCGTGCCAGGTGAAGTATCCGAACAGCCGCTCTGTCTTGTTGCCGGTGCCGAGTGGCAGTGCATGGTAGTGCGCCGAGAGGTCGAAGAGCGTGATCATGCGCATGCGCGCCATCACGTTCCCACGTCGGGCGGCGTCGGCGGTGGGGCCCTGCGCGAGATACCCGTCGACCGCGGCGCTGATATCGATCGTACGCGGCGTGACCCCGAGCTCATCAATCACGAGTTGCGCGTGCGCGAGGCTATCCGGGCTGGACGTGCAATACGGCATGCGGACGCCCACGACGTTCTCCGGCCCGAGCGCGCGGGCGGCCAGCATCGCCGTGACCGCCGAATCCACACCACCTGAGAGACCGACCACCGCGCGTGAGAATCCTCGGCGCGCGAATTCGTCGCGGATGAATTGGACGAGCCATTGCTCGACCAACGGCCCGTTGATGTCCAAGGTTGGCGGCCCACCGCTAGGACGGGCCGCGGGCTGATGGTCGTCTCGCGGCGCGTCGTGTCCCGCGTTTTGTCCCGCGTCGGCGTCATAGCGCGCGACCTCAGGCGCGTGGCCCACCCGGTCGAGCGCGGCGCGAAGCGCGGGGAGGACTGTGCGGAGGTCGGCCAACAGCGGCACGTCGGCGCGCACGCGCGCGACGTCGTCGAGATCGATGGTGACGGGGAGTAGCGATTCCTCGAACAACGGCCCCCGGGCCTGTACGTCACCGCTCGGACCCGCCACCGAGGAGCTTCCCCAGAACGCTTTGCCCCCCTCGCTGCCGACGAGGTTGGCGTACGACACGAAGATCCCATGTTCCTCGGCGATGTCCCGAATCAATCGATCCCATCGGGCAACGGTCGCCGGACCCGCGATGCCGTCATCACGAGGTTCGATGCCGCGCGCGGGCGCGGCGGCGGAGAGGAAGATGACCTGGGCGCCGTCCAGCGCGGCGACGGTGCCGGTGAGGCTGTGCCAGGCATCCTCGCAGACGAGCATCGCGGCGCGGCCCCACGGCGTGTCGAACGCGCGCACCTCACGACCGCGCTCGACGAATCGTTCCTCGTCGAACAGGCCGTAGGTGGGCAGAAACACTTTGCGGTGAACGTGGCGGATCACTGGACCGCCGTGGGCACCGAGAGTGACGTACATGGCACTGTTGTACAGGGTGCTCTGCCACCGTTCGTAGAACCCGATGACGACATCGAGGGTTCGACCGGCGGCTACGGCGGCGGGGACGGCCGTGCGATACGTCTCGTCCAACTCCCGGGCCAACGTGCCGGCTGATCGGGCCGCGTCTCGGACGCCGCCCTCGAGGAAGTAGCCGGTGAGTGCGGTTTCGGGCAGGTGAAGGACCCGCGGACCCGCGTGCGGCGTGTCCGCCGCCGCGAACATGGGGCCAAGACGCGCCAAATTATCGGCATAGCGCCCTTTACTCGGACGGAACTGGGCGAGCGCGATAGTCAGCGGCGACGTCATATTACGCACTCAAGTTAGCACGATCTGACAACCCTGGCCCGGGCGGCGCGGCGTACGGCCGGGCAGGTGCGGCTAATGACGATTCAAGTACCGCTTTCGACATGAGTTTCCTCCGCCGGCCGCACGGCCGACTGCGTTCCATGCTCAGGGCCGCACTTGCGGTCGCGTCACTCGCGGCGGCGCCCGTAGCATCCGTCGCGGGCCAAGGCACGGGTCCGCCCGCCACCCAGCCAGCGGTCCCTGCTCCGACTGGCGGTTCGACGGGAGACCCGGGGCCAAGCCGGACCGGCGACCCGTCGTCGCCCTCCGTGCCGCCCTCGACGGGCGCGCCGTGGCGCATCGTCGATCCGCCACAATCGACGCTGGTCTACGCGAACGACGGCTCGCTGATCGGAGAAATCGGTCGTGAGCTCCGGACGAGCGTGCCGATCGCGTCGCTGCCCACCTACGTCCCGGCCGCATTCGTCGCGGTCGAGGACCACCGCTTCTACCAACACAACGGTGTGGATGTCGTCGGCGTGTTGGGCGCGATCAAGGATCGCGTCATCGGACGCCGCGCGCGAGGGGCGAGCACGATCACGCAGCAACTCGTGGGCAACATGCACCCCGACGTCGTGGATCGGCGTGACATGAGTCTCGACCGCAAGCTCCGTGAGCAGAACGCGGCCCGGGAGATGGAGCGGCATTACTCGAAGGCCCAGATCCTGGAGGCCTATCTCAATCAGATCCCGTTCGGGCATGGCTGGTTCGGCGTCGACGCGGCCGCGCGCCACTATTTCGGGAAGAGTGCGGGAGAGCTGTCCCTCGCCGAGGCGGCGACGCTGGCCGCGCTCCCCCGCTCGGCGCCGTACTACGACCCGATCCGGCATCCCGACCGCGCCCGCAAACGACGCGATCTCGTGGTGCGGCTCATGGCGGATCAGGAATTGATCACTCCGGACGCCGCCGCCGAAGCGCGGCGGCAGCCGCTGGTGACGGTGGCGCCATCCACCGCGACCGCGTCGTATTTCGTGGATGCCGTGCGGTCGGCGGCCACGCGTGAGGGGGTGCCGGTGGACGCGGGTGGCTATCGGGTCTACGCGACGCTCGATCCCAGTCTGCAAGAGGCGGCCGTGACCGCGCTGGCCGAGGGCGCGGCGGCCGTGGAATCGCGACCGGGCTATGCGCATCCGACGCTGGCGTCGCACGCGAAAGGTGGCCCCGACTACCTACAGGGACTCGTGGTCGCGATGGATCCGATGACCGGCAATGTGCGCGCGCTCGTCGGCGGTCGGAATTACGCGGATTCGCCGTTCGACCGCGCGCTCTACGCCCTGCGCCAACCAGGGTCCGCGTTCAAACCGGTCGTGTACGCCGCGGCAATCGCGGACAGCATTCCCGCGAACGCCATCGTCTCCGATACCGCGCTGGCCATTCCCCTCGACAACGGCAGCCTGTATCGCCCCGACGATGCGGACGGGCAGTTCCTCGGTCCGATGACGGTCCGGGAGGCGCTCGCACGCTCGCGGAATACGGTCGCGGTGCAACTGGCGATGCGGGTGGGGATCGACTCCGTGATCGACCTTGGCCACCGCCTCGGACTGACGACACCGATCGCCCCGTACCCATCGAGCGCCATCGGCGCCTCGGGCGTGCGACCGATCGAGATGGTGGCGGCGTACGGCGCGTTCGCCACCTTGGGCACGGTGGCCCCGCCGCAGTTCGTCGTCCGCATTGAGGATCGTGGCGGCCACACGGTCTGGACGGCCCACCCGGCGATGCCGGCGACGGCGCTGGATTCGAACGTCGCGTTCATCGTCCGCGACATGATGCGCGACGTGATCGAGCGCGGGACGGCGACAGCGGTGCGCCGATCGCTCCCCATCCAGATCCCGGCGGCCGGTAAGACGGGCACGACGAACGACAACACCGATGTGTGGTTCATCGGATTTACCCCCGACCTCGTGGCCGGCGTGTGGCTCGGATTCGATCAGCCGCAGATGATCATGCCGGGTGTCGCGGGTGGCTCGCTCGCGGCGCCGATCTGGGCGAAGCTCGCGGCCGCGGCAGACCGTGGGCGTGAGTTCGCCGACTGGGTACCGCCCGTGACCCTCGAGTCCGCGGACCTCGATCGAGCCACCGGGACGGCAGCGGATTCGACGACCCCGCCGGAGCGGCGCTACACCGAGTACTTCCTACCCGGCACGTTGCCCCCGGCGTTGCGGTTCGAGCCCCGGTCAGTGTTCGAGAAGGGTCCGGTCGGGGCCTACTAGAAACGCGAATAAAGAAAAAAAGAGAGAGTAGACGCGGTCCGTTTGTCTACTCTCTCCTTTTCTCCCTCTACTTCTTTCTTCCTCTACTTCACGCCAGCGCGTCCGCCTCTTCCTCGGCCTCTTCCATCTCCGTCTTCCGTGTGACGACGGGCTTGGCCGCTGGGAGGAGTGCGGCCGCGAGGACTTCGTCGAGGGTGTCGACGGGTAGGAATTCCAGCACGTCTCGCACCTCGAGCGGGATATCCTCGATATCCCCTTCGTTGGCCTTCGGCAACACGATCGTCGTGATGCCCGCCCGATGCGCGCCCAACACTTTCTCCTTGAGGCCGCCGATCGGCAGTACTCGGCCCCGCAGCGTGATTTCACCCGTCATCGCGACGTCCTTCCGCACGGCGCGGCCGGACATTGCGCTTACGACCGCCGTCGCCATCGTCACACCGGCCGACGGCCCGTCCTTGGGGATCGCACCCGCTGGGACGTGCACGTGCACTTCGAGGGATCCGAGTCGGTCTTCCAGGATCTGAAGTCGTGAGGCGTGGGTCGCGGCGTACGTCAGCGCGGCACGCGCCGACTCCTTCATGACGTCACCGAGCTGCCCCGTAAGGATCAGCGACACATTGCCCATTCCGCTGACCTGCACGCGGTCGTCGGTCGAGCGGGGACCGTACAGCCGTCGGATAGCGGCTTCGACGAACATGATGTCTCCGCCCATCGGCGTGTAGTACATCCCGGTGGCGACACCGACCTCGTTCTGCTCGTTGGCGTGTTCCGGGTGCACCTTCGGCCGGCCGAGCAGCTCCCGCACTTCGTCGGCGGTGATGGCGAGGTCGGCGGTCTGGCCGGCGGCCAGCTTCCGCGCCACTTTGCGGGCGACGGCGCCGACCTGCCGCTCGAGTTGGCGTACTCCGCTCTCGCGCGTGTATTTCGACACGATGGCCATCACCGCGTCGTCGGTGAAGGTGACGTGCTTCTTCGCGAGCCCGGACTCCTCGAGTTGGCGAGGGATCAGGTACTTCTTGGCGATCTCCGCCTTCTCGCGCTCCGTGTAGCCGGCGAAGTCGACGACTTCCATCCGGTCGAGCAGTGGGGCCGGAATATTCTGGATGAAGTTCGCGGTCGCGATGAAGAGCACCTCGCTCAAATCGAACGGCACGCCAAGGTAATGGTCAGTGAAGGTGTCGTTCTGCGCCGGGTCGAGCACCTCGAGCAACGCCGCCGCGGGATCGCCCTGAAACGACGTCCCGAGCTTGTCGACTTCATCGAGTAGGAACACCGGGTTCTTCGTACCCGCCTGCTTGATGCCCTGGACGATTCGACCAGGCATGGCGCCCACGTACGTGCGGCGGTGCCCACGGATATCGGCTTCGTCGCGCGCGCCACCCAGGGCGACGCGTACATACTCGCGACCCAGGGAGCGAGCGATCGATTTCGCGATCGACGTCTTGCCGACACCAGGAGGACCGACGAACAGTAGGATGGGCCCCTTGGCCATGGCACGCGATTTCGCCTCGCGGCTGTCGGTGATCTGTCGATTCTCATCGTCGCGCGCGGCCAGCGACGGCGTCGCGTCGTCCTTGTCGACGCGCAGCTTGGCGGCTGGCAGCTCCCCGGTCTTCTCCAGCTCCTCCGCCAACTCTTTGGCCCGGAGCTGCCGCACGGCGAGGAACTCGAGCACCCGATCCTTCACGTCCTGGAGCCCGTAGTGATCATCGTCGAGCACGTGCTCGGCGTGCGTCAGATCGAGCTGGTCATCCGACCGGATGTTCCACGGCAGCTCGGCGATCCACTCCAAATAGGTGCGGATGACCTGAGCTTCCATCGATTCGCGGCCGGCCCGTTCGAGGCGACCGAGTTCACGCGCTACCTCGGCGCGGGCCTCTTTGGGGAGCTCGAGCTTGGCGAGCTTCTCGCGGAGCTCGACGACCTCGCGCGCTTGATCGTCGTCACCGAGCTCTTTCTGGATCGCCTTGAGCTGCTCGCGCAGATACATCTCGCGCTGGCGCTCGCCCAGCTCTTCCTGGACCTGCGACTTGATCTCTTCTTGCGCTTCCAGCAGGCCAATCTGGCGTTGGACGTGCACGAGCACGCGCCGGAGCCGCTCCTCGACGCTGAGCGTCTCGAGCAACCCCTGCTTCTCGGCGACACTGAGCTCGATGTAGCCAGCGACGAGATCCGCGAATTTGCCGGGATCGGTTACGGAGTCGAGCACCTGATGCACGACTTCCTCGGGGAGCCCGCGCCGCTCGCCCAGCTCGGCCGCGCGCTCGCGAATCTCCTTGTGGAGGGCTTCGAACGCCGGATCGTGCTCGTTGAGCGGCGTCATCTCTTCGGAGGGCACGATGGTGGCCGACAGGTAGCCCTCGGAGGTGCCGTATTGGAGGGCCGTGGCGCGTTGCTCACCTTGGAGCAGGAGTTGGACGCCACCGAGGCCGCGCTGAATCTGGCCAATCCGGGCGATGACACCCATGGAGTACAGAATGTCGGGCGCGGGCTCGTCGGAGTTGTCGCGCTGCGCGACTGCGAAGACGAGGCGGTCGCCTTTGAGCGCAGCCTCGATGGCCCGGAGCGTTCCCGGCCGGCCCGCCGCGATGGGCGCAGTGAGGCCCGGGAAAATGACCGTCCCGCGGAGTGGCAGGACAGGGAGTGTCTGGCGTTGCGCCATGATCCGTACCTTTGACCGAAATGGAAAAATGGGGCAAGCCCAGTGCGGCCCGCCCCGCCAATCTGATTACCGGGCCCGATCTAGTGCATGAGCGGTTCCAGGTGAGTTACGCCATCGCGGCGGGATTGGCAACGCGATCACGCCGTCATGACACCCGTGCCACCGCCAGGACGGCGGGTGGTTGCCCCGGTCCTTATGTCGAGGCTCTAGGCGGCAGCTGTAACCGTCCGATTCGCTGCAACAACCTGTAAGTGGTGTTAATGTTTGGGAATGTCCGATCCCGTGGCGTCCACCGCCGACACCGAGCTTCTCGCGCGCGTCGAGCAGGTGCTTTCGCCGACGTTCGAGCTCGACCGTGAGATCGGGCGGGGCGGGATGGGAATTGTGTATCTGGCCCGAGATCGCAGACTCAAGCGCGGGGTGGCGATCAAAGTATTGCCGCCGGAGCTCTCGTTCCGGTCCGACATTCGATCGCGGTTCCTTCGAGAAGCTGAAACGGCAGCACAGCTCTCGCATCCGAACATCGTCCCGATCTTCACCGTGGACGAGCGCGAAGGGCTGGTGTTTTTCGTCATGGCGTACATCGACGGCGACACGCTGGCCAGGCGATTGGAGGGCAACGCCCGCGTACCGGTCCCCGAGGCTCGGCGGCTGTTGACGGAGGTCGCGAGCGCGCTCGCCTACGCGCATTCGCGAGGGGTCATTCACCGAGACATCAAGCCCGACAACATCCTGCTGTCCTCGGACGGTGGGCGGGCGATGGTCACCGACTTCGGTATCGCGCGCGCGATCAGCAACACGAGCGGCGCCGATTCGCGGCTGACCGCGACCGGCGTGGCGATCGGGACGCCGACCTACATGAGCCCCGAGCAGTGCGCGGGTGACCGCGAGGTCGATGGCCGGAGCGATCTCTACTCGCTGGGTGTCGTCGCATACCAGATGCTGAGCGGCGACGTTCCGTTCCGGGGGACGGGGACGGGCGCGCTGTTGGTCAAGCACATCTCCGAGAAGCCTGTCCCGATCCTCGAGCGAGTTCCCGATCTGCCGCCCTGGCTTGCCCGTACGGTCATGTGCCTGCTCGAGAAGCAGCCCGCGGACCGGTTCGCGGATGCGGGGGCGCTCGTGCGGGCGCTCGATCAAGGCGAGGCAGGTGCGGCGACGACCATTCCCGCCGATCGGACGGCGGGCGCCGCCGCGCTGTCGCGCGCCGCGACACTGGCGCCAGCGGCACCGATGAACATTGCTCCTCCAATGTACGCGCCCCCGCTGTCGGCGGAAGATTCGCGGTGGTCGGTACCCGCGGTGGTGAAGTTTCGGAAGCGGTTCACCCAGGTCGCGATCGGGGTCGTCGGGTGTGTGCTCTGGTCGCTCATCGGCGCGGACACTGGCCCGTTGATCCTCGCGCTGATTCTGTCGATGTGGTTAGCATGGAAATACGCGCGGCTCTGGCACGATGGCCACGATTGGCATGATGTCTTCAAGTACTCGCGGGAACGTCTCTTTTTCGATGTCGCCGCGGAATCGATCGACGGCGCGCGCGCATTGTTCGACAAAGACAAACGCGGCGCGCATCGCGAGCGGATCCGGCAGATGAACGCAGGCCAATGGCCGCAGTGGGCCGCGGGCGCTCCAAACCCTGCCGCGGGCGGCGGTGTGCAACTGCCACCACCGGCCTACGCGGCGGCCGCAGGCGTGTTGCCGCCTCCGTCACCGGCGTCACCCATCCCGGTGCCGGACGAGGCGGCAAGCCTCGCGCCGCCTGCGATACTGAACGGCGCTTACGGCCCGCAGGTGCGGCGGGCGGCTGCCGACCGCGCCGCGGTGCGGGATCTGGTCGCCCGTTTGGGAGCGGCGGACCGAGCACTGTTGCCCGACGTCGTGCAGACAGTGGACGCGCTCGCGGGCCGCATCGCGGGACTGGCGACGGCGCTCCACCGGCTGGATGGCGATCTTGCGCCCGACGCGTTGCCGGAGCTCGACAAGCGGATTGCCGTGACGGAAGCGGACGGTGCGGCGCCGGACCGGGATCGGCGGCTCGTGCTGCTGCGCCGGCAGCGGACGACATTGCAGGACTTGTCCGACCGGCGTGCGGCGCTGTTCTCGCAACTCGAGAGCGCGGGCATCATTCTCCAGAACATTCGCTTCGATCTGCTCCGCCTGCGGTCCGCGGGCGTCCAATCGGCGATCGACGATGTCGCCACCGCGACGCAGGAGGCGCGTGCGCTGTCGCGGGAGATCGCGCATGTGCTGAGCGCGGCCGAGGAGCTGAAGGCGGTCTAGGCGGGCCGGTCGTCTCTCTCCCGATGCCATGCTTTCATCGTCCGGCCCCGCGCCGCGTGGCCCGCGTCGCGCTCGTCTCAGCCGCCGCGTTCGTCGCCCTCGCGGCAACCGGCGTGCGTGACGTCCTCCCGCGGGACGCTGGTGTCCGTACCGCGGGTTCGCGCACTACACCGCCGCAGCGCGGAGTAGTCGCGTACGTCATTCCCCAGCAGCAACCCGATCAAGCGGCGCTCAAAACACTGCTCGGAGTGTTGTCGGACCACGGCGTCGAGATCCGGCGGGCGCTCGCGCCGTTCGCGTCGGGTCGTGTCCGGTACTCCGCCGGCGCGTACATCATACTGGCGTCACAGCCGGCGGCGCCTGCGGCGGCGGCATTGCTCGCCCCGGCAAACGGCGACGTCGTGCGCAACGCGAGCACCGTGGATACGCTGCCGCCGAGAGGCGACACCGTGGCGCTGGGACTCCCCAGCCTGTTGGGCGTTGGCGTGGCCGAGGTCCGCGACTCGTTCCCCGTACCGGTGACGATGCCGTCCGCGCCCGGGGCGCCGCGGTACGTCACGCCCGCGGGACTGGGCGACAGCGTGCGGCGAGTGGTCGGTGTCTTCGTGCCGCCCAACGCGGGGCGGCCGGTGGCGTGGACGCGGGCGACGCTCGTCCGGTTCGGCGTGGCGTTCGCCCCCCTCGATGGAAGTGCGCTGTCCGCTGGTGACGTGTTGCGGGGGCGGTACGATGTCGTGCTGTTGCCGGACGCCGGGTTTGCGCCCTACTCGACGGTGAGCGGCTCGGGAGTGCGTGCGTTTCTCGACGCCGGCGGGACGATCGTAGCGGTGGGAAGCGGGGCGCAGTGGGCTGAGCGCTCCTTGCGTCTGCCGGGGCGATTCGGGGACATCCCACCGAGTGAGAACCGGAGGCCGGGCGATGTCGATAGTGCCCTCGTACTTCTGAAAGTCGATCGCCGGAGTCCCATCGCCGCGGACATGGTCGCGCACGCCGTGGCCTGGGTGGCTGGTGGTCCGACGACCGTGTTCGTGCCGGATACCACTTACAGCCGCGTGGTCGCGGCGTACGATGTGTTCGGTGACGTGATTCGCCCCGGCGAGCAGGTCAGGCACGCGTACGATGGTGCGGCTGCGGTGGTTGATGTGCCGCAGGGTCACGGACGCGTGATCTTGTTCAGCTTTGATCCAGCGTATCGTGGTGTCAGTCTGGCCACGCTGCCGCTCCTCTGGGGTGCGTTGCGACATAGCGATCCATGACGGTACCGGGTCGTGGGCTCATCGTGGCGGGATTGGCCGTCGCGTGGTGCGGCAGTATGTCGACGGCAGTCGCCCGAGACATGAGTGGGCAGTCGGCGCATGCTCGTGATCCGCGGGGCGCTTGGTTGGTCGCGCTCGCGGGACAGGCCGGCGTGCAGGCCGCGCCGCGAGACACGGGCCTGCGAGCACGCGGCGTGGTGACGGACTCCGCGACGCGTGGGCCACTGGGCGTCGATTCGCTGGCCCAACCCCCCGCGCCGCTCGTACCGACACCGGCGGTGGTCCGCGGACTGTACGTCAATCGTTGGGCGGCGATCGGCACGAAAGTGTGGCAGCTCATCGCGCTGGCGAAGACGACGGAGGTCAACGCGCTCGTCATCGACGTCAAGGATGACCGCGGCTACGTGCTGTATCGGTCGCGGGTGCCTCTGGCGCACGAGATCGGCGCTGACACCATCCAACCGCTCACCGGCGCGCACCTGCGTGCACTGCTCGATACGATGCGCGTGCACGGCATCTATCCGATCGCACGAATCGTGGTGGCCAAGGATCCATTGCTCGCGCAGCGGCGGCCGGACTGGGCGATCCGGCGGCGTGCCGACCCGCGACTGCCGTGGCACGACCGGCAGGGACGTCCGTGGCTCGACGCCAATCAGCGCGGGGTATGGCAGTACGCCGTCGATCTTGCGCGAGAAGCGGTGTCGCTGGGATTCAGCGAGGTCCAGTTCGATTACGTGCGCTTTCCCGACGACAAGCGGCTCATGACCGAGGCCACGTTCCCCCGGGCCAACGGGCGGCTGCGAGCGCAGGTCATCCGCGAGCAGCTCGCGTTCGCGCGCGCCGCGTTGGCGCCGCTCCGGGTGCCGGTGACGGCAGATGTCTTCGGCCTCACGGCGTCCGACACGACGGACATGGGGATCGGGCAGCGGTGGGAGATGTTCGCCGATCAGGTCGACGTCGTGCTGCCGATGAGCTATCCGTCACATTATGCCAAGGGGACGTACAATCTCGCCGATCCGAATGCGCATCCGTACGCGGTGATCGATCACACGCTCAAGGACGCCAAGCGTCGGAGCGCCAAGGTCGCGGGCGCGGCCGCGATCCGACCGTGGTACCAGGATTTCACCCTTGGTCCACCACACTACGGCGTGGCGGAAGTCCGCGCGCAGATCCAGGCCGGCTACGACAACGGTATCATGGGGTGGCTGCTCTGGAATCCGGGGAGTCGGTATGCGGGCGCCGAACTGATGCCGCGACCTGTGAGCCACCACGCGCCGTGAGGGCACGCGGGGAGCAGCCGCTCATCGGACACGCGGCGGCGTGTTGTGTCGCCGTCTCCGGTCGACTGGACTCCGCATGGCGCCGAGTATATTCTGCGCCGTGAGCCCTTCCCGCCTGGACAGCTTCCGCGAGATGGTGACGAAGAACCCGACGAATGCGCTCGCGCATTACGGGCTGGCGAACGAAGCGATGAAAGAAA
Organism: Gemmatimonadota bacterium; assembly: GCA_003152485.1. Classification (GTDB taxonomy): domain Bacteria; phylum Gemmatimonadota; class Gemmatimonadetes; order Gemmatimonadales; family Gemmatimonadaceae; genus Palsa-1248. Next base: position 251,996 of record PMAE01000065.1, read on the forward strand.
GCTTGTACCAAGAGGCGGCCGACCACTACGCTGCGTATCTCGGCACGTACGATGACGAGGGCAACGGATTCGGTCGATACGCCGAAGCCCTCGCCGAGCTCGGACGACTGCCGGAGGCGCAGCAAGCGCTGCAATCCGGAATCGCCGCCGCGCATCGATTCGGCCACCCGAGCATGGCGTCCGAGCTCGAGGTACGGCTGGAGTCGTTGAGCGACTAACGCCGCCGCGCGCCCATCGATCGGTCGCGCGTCGGGCTCGGCCTACCCGGACAGCAGTCGGGTGAGGACCGCCGCGACCTGTTCCGGCGATTCCTCGGGTAGGTAGTGCCCGCCGGCGACGACATCGAGCGTGGCGTGCGGCAGTCGCGCGGCCAACGCGTGGCCCGACGCAACCGGCAGGAGGGGATCACGCTCTCCCCATACGATGGCAATCGGCATGGCCGTCGGCATCGCCGTCTGCGTGGCCGTCGGCGTGGCCGTCGGCGTCGGGATCGGCGGATACGACGCGCGCGCCGTGAGGGCCCGCAGGTGAGCGAGCAGGGTGGGGCGCCCGTTCGGCGCGCTGAACGGACGGAGATAATGATCGGCGGAGCGCGCCAGGCGAGCGGGGTCAGCGGACCCTCGACGAAGCGCCCGGCGCACGAAGGCGAGCAGCCAACTCGACGGCATGCCGGGCGCGAGGATGGTGATCGCGCGGGCTAGCAGTCCGTCGCGGGTCGGCCAGGTCGCCGCGGTCACCGCATTGACCAGACACAAGCGAGTCACCCGTCCGGGGTGGCGGGCCGCGACGGCGAGTGCGACGGCGGCGCCGACACCCTGACCGGCGATGCAGGCGCGCTCCACCTTCAGCACGTCGAGAAGTTCCACGATGCGATCGGCATGCCCCCTGACGGTCAGGTCGAAATCGATGGGACTCGGGCGCGGGAGATCGCTGCGGCCGAAGCCCAGCAGGTCGGGGACGATGACGCGGTGCCCGCGGGGTAGTCGCGGGACGACGCCGGACCAGAGGTACGACGACGTCGGGAATCCGTGCAGCAGCAGCACAGGCTCGCCGACGCCGCGAGTACCCGCGGCATAGTAGTAGACACGGGCGTTCCGAAGCTCTACGAATTCACCTCGCACGATCGATCCATGGATGGCGTCGGGAACCGGTCACGCCTGACCGCCGGAATTCGTGCGGAATCCACGTCGGGCGACACGCCGGGGCGGCGCCGGCTGGACCGCGGCGCCGGTGCCTTCGCCACCCGGTGTCGCGGCAGTCGGCGGGTCGTGCGCGGAGGGTGCTGGGAGCACGAAAAAGAGCGATCACCTCGGTCGGACGAGAGTGCGCACGAGGCCGTCGGGCCGTGTCGGCCGCAAAATGTGTCTGTATATAGCCCTAGCGGTACGGCCGAAAAATATGCTAACGTTACGCGTGACCGCGCCTCCTCCAAGCCCACCGGCTGTCCCCTTGCCGGGCCTGCCAGCGTCTGGACCAGTCAGTCCACCGCTCCCCGCGCCGCCTAGCGCGCCACCACCGCCACCGCCGCCACCGCCGCCGGCCATGCCGGTGCGGTTCGCGATTGATTGGCTGCTGACCCACGCCGCGCCCCCGTTACAGTACCGCGCCATAGTCGAGGTCGCCAAGCTAAACGTGCCGCGGGCGGCCGAATTGGCGTACGCCTATGAGCCGGCCGTGAGACTGGCCGTCACGCAGCAGCCGGACGGCCGATGGGGTCGGACGATGCTCGGCATCCCCTCGATGCGCGCCGAGCATTTCGAGGGTGTCGGGACGATCCCGGCGGTGCGTCGGCTGCTCGAGTACGGGTGGGATCGCGAATCGCCGCCGTTGGCGCGCGTGCGCCGGCTGCTGTTTCGGTTGTTGGCTGAAGACGACGATCCCGCCTACCTGTTCGAGTTCGCCCCGGGCAAGGGGAAACCGGACGAAGAGTCGGCGCGTCGGGGGCGGGCCATTCTTCGCGAAGCGGCGGCCAGCGCGCTCGCGCACGCGGGCTACGAGGGCGATCCTCGACTGCGCGGCGCCGCGCGACGCATTCTCGATCGCATCAACGCCTTCCTCAAGTCGCCGCTCGCGCAGAAGCCGTGGATTCGCGTCGGCAACCGCCAGGTGTTGGCGCCCGAAGCCACCCCGCCGTCGATCAACGCGCTCACGATGCTGGCGCACATGCCGTTCTTCCGAAGCGAGTACCACGAGGCCATCGAACGGCTGTACACATATCTCACCCAACCGCTGCCGCGACAGGAATCCGCACAGTTGGTCGGCGGGACGATCGTGCCGCAACCGCATTTCGTGCTGGGCGACATCCTTCCGCATCGCAACGCCGTCGAGGCCGACGTGCCAGCGGCCCTGATGTGGCTTGAGTTGATGGCGCGTCTCGGGTTCTTGCGGCGAAACGAGAACTGGACGAAGATGTTCGACCGGTTCGTTGACGACTGCGACCGGACCGGCGTCTGGCATCCGCACAAGGGATTGGCGATGCCGCGCTCGACGAGCCCATTCGTGTGGCCGATGTTCCCGCTCGAGTACAGTACGCTGGGCGACGAGCGTTGGGCGGATGTCACCCTTCGCATCGGCATCATTGCGCGTGCCGCCGGGCGGCAGATCGATCTCGTGTAGGACGGGACCCCCTGGCAACCAGCAGTCGGGATCGCGTAGCGCAAAGTGGGACAAGGGGTTACCATTCGATTACGGGTGAACGCTCGGGCGCCGAACTGGCGACCCGCTGCCCGTGGGGCCGATTCCTACCGCGTGGGGACATTGGCTCATTCTTGCAGGTCGCCAATTTCACCGCGTCATGGAACCGACAACTGAAGACCAAGTAACCACGTTCGAGGAGTTGGGCCTCGCGCCCGAGCTCCTGGCCGCTGTGCGCGATGCCGGCTACGCGCTCCCCACACCGATTCAACGGGACGCGATCCCGCTGGTGCTCAAAGGGCGAGACCTCATGGGTCTGGCCCAGACCGGCACCGGCAAGACCGCCGCGTTCACCCTCCCAATCCTCCAGCGCTTGATCGGCGGACCACGGCGCACTCGCGTCCTCGTCCTCACGCCGACTCGCGAGCTGGCGGCTCAGGTCGAGGCGAGCTTCGTCAACTACGCCAAGCACGTCGACGTGGATGTGATCCCGGTCTACGGGGGTGTACCGCTCGAGCCGCAAGAGCGCGCGCTGCGGAGTGGCGTGGACGTGGTCGTAGCCACGCCGGGGCGGCTGCTCGACCATCTCGAGCGGCAGAACATCGACTTCGACGCGCTGGAGTTCCTCGTGTTGGACGAGGCCGACCGCATGCTCGACATGGGGTTCGCTCCACAGATCAATCGGATCGTGGCCCAGCTCCCGCCATATCGCCAGACGCTGTTGTTCAGCGCGACCATGCCGGCCGAGGTGGAGGCGCTGGCCCGCAAATACCTACGGAAGCCGGTCGTCGTGCAGGTCGGGCGGCGATCGGAAGCGGCCAGCACGGTGACTCACGCCGTCTACCCCGTTCCTCGCGAGCGGAAGAGCGCGTTACTGGTCGAGCTGCTGCGGAACGACCTGATGGATTCGGTCCTCATTTTCACGAGGACCAAACATGGTGCCGATCGAGTGGTTAGCCATCTCGAGCGGGCTGGTATCCAGGCCACCGCGCTCCACGCCGACAAGACGCAGGCGCAGCGGACGCGTGCACTCGAAGCGTTCAAACTAGGCGAGGCCCGCATCCTGGTGGCGACCGACATCGCTCAGCGGGGGCTCGATGTGTCGGGCATCTCCCACGTCATCAACTATGACGTTCCGCAGCAGCCCGAGGACTACGTGCACCGCATCGGACGCACTGGACGGGCTGCACAAACCGGCGACGCCTTCACGTTTATGTCCACGGACGAAATCGCAATGGTTCGCACGATCGAGCGGATGCTGGGCCAACCAATACCTAGAATCTCCGTTCCGGGCTACGATTTCGGCACGGTGGCGGCGGATTAGTGGCAATCAGGAGCCCATCATGCGCGTAACGATCGAATACTGCGTCGTCTGAAACTACAAGCAACGGGCTGTCAGTTTGATGGCCGAGACTCGGTCCACTTTTCCTGACGCCACGGTCACGCTGATCCCATCGAAAGGCGGCCGGTTCGAGGTGGTTCGAGACGGCGTGGCGGTGTTCGAGAAGTCGAAGCTCCACCGCCATGCAGAGCCGGGCGAGGTCGTGGGATTGTTGGGGACTCCGCCCACGGAACATCGCTGATTGGCCGGCTCAGGTCGCGCATCGCCGACCGCGGCGCATCGTGCGACCGATACACCGAGGGGCCGTTCGCGAACGGCCCCTGCTGCGTTGACCATATGATCCATCAGCAGCGGCGAGTCTCCGGGCGTTAGTCGTTAGTCGCTAATCGCTATCTTCTTTCTATGCGCATCGGACTATCCACGGGCGGGGGGGATGCACCCGGGCTCAACGCGGTCATTCGGGCGGCGGTGTTGGCGGCGCTCGATCGCGGGTGGGAGGTGTGCGGGATCCGGAAGGGGTACGCGGGGTTGTTGGGCGATGATGAGGTGGTCCCACTCACCCGGGAAACGGTGCGCGGCATCGGACACTTGGGGGGCACCATTCTCCGCGCCACGAACCGCGGGAACCCGTTCCACTACCACCGCACGCGCGCGGATGGAACGGTCGAGGAGGTGGATCGCTCGGACGAGCTGATCGCCAACGCGCACGCGCGCGGGATCGATGCGATCATCTCGATTGGCGGCGACGGGTCGCTCGCGATCGCGCAGCAATTGTGCGACAAAGGCATGCGGATCGTCGGCGTCCCGAAGACGATCGACAACGATGTCGCCGGCACCATCGCGACGTTCGGATTCGATACCGCGGTCAGCACCGCGATCGAAGCCATCGACAAGCTGCATACGACGGCCGAAAGCCACGACCGTGTGATCGTGATGGAGGTCATGGGACGCAGCGCGGGGTTTATCGCGCTGCACTGCGGGCTGGCGGGGAGCGCGGACGTCATCTTGATCCCCGAGATCCCGTTCGACATCGACCGGGTGTGCGAGAAGGTCCGGGCCCGAGATCGCGCGGGCCGCTACTTCTCCATCATCGTCGCCGCCGAGGGCGCGTTCCCGGCGGGCGGCGTCACATCGCGGATCGGTGCGTCACTGCCGGGAGAGATGCCCCGCCTCGGCGGCATCGCGACCGCGGTCGCACGGGAGATCCAGGAGCGCACCGGCAAGGAGACGCGGTCGCTGGTCCTCGGCCACCTGCAGCGCGGTGGGATGCCCACCGGCTACGACCGGCTCCTCGCGGCGCGTTTCGGCGGTGCCGCGGTGCGGGCGGTGGCCGACGGCATGTGGGGGCAGATGGTGGCGCTCCAATCTCCGCACATCGTGACGATTCCGATCCGTGAGGTGCTGCGGCAGCCCAAACGTGTCGATCCGGCGAGCGACGTCGTGATGACCGCCCGGGCCACGGGCATTTCGTTCGGCGACTAGCGGACCGCCCACGGCGCACCGACCCCCTGAGCGACTCAGGCCCGGCGTTCCCCAGTTCTGGGTAGTGGGTCACCCACTACCCAGAACTGGCGGCCGGCGGGTCCAGACGGTACCGTTTCCGGCCCCGATAGCGTCGTCACGGACTGAGCGCGGTCCGGTGTGGACCGGGTTGGGAGGAATGGGGTACGGACTTCCGTGCAGCTGTGCAGCTCCGGGATCATGATTGACTTGCCCCTCCGTCGAGGGGCCGTCGCGGCGTTGTTGCTGGTGGCGTGGCTGTCCACGCCCGTCGCCGGTGTCGCCCAGGCCGCACAAGCGGTGCGTGTGTCACATGACTCGGGTGTCGGGGCGGGCCCCGCGGCAGTCACGGGGTCCGCGGCGCGTCGGTACGGACCGCCGGAATCGGTGCGGCAGCGTGATGCTCAGCTCGAAGCGTCCGTCCCCACCCAGTATGCCCCACCGGCGGGGATGTGCCGGGTATGGGTGGGCGGCGTGCCGCCCGGTCGGCAGCCGGCCCCGACGGAGTGCGCGAAGGCCGTCCGCGTGCGCTCGCCAAACTCTCACATCGTGTTTGGGAAAGCGAAGCCATCGCCCGTGGAGCGCTCGCCCGTTAGCGGTCCAGGCGTGCCGGGTGTATCGCCGGGTGTGTCCGCCGGTGCCGGCGCCGATGTCTCGGCTCCCGACCATGGTCGGCCGACGGTCGACGTGCACGGGGCCCCGGGGCCGGTGGTGGGCGCCGAATCGGGCGCCCCGCCGAGTGCCGCACACACGACCGAGCCGGCACCATCGACGGCCCGGGTGCCCTCGCCTCCCGCATCGCATCCGCATTCCTCGCCTCCGCACGTCACGGCACGTCCGCGGCGCTGAGCCGCGGGCGTGATGTACCGCACCGTCACGGACCGGTATCTCCCGCCGGACCACAACGCATTCGTCGCGGCCAGACCGTCCACGGGCCGGGTCATCGTCATCGCCCCGACCCGCGCCGCGTGCGAGACGATCGAGCTGGCGATGGGATTGCATCTCGACACCTTCCTCGATCGCATGCATGGGGCCGAGGTGCGGGCGTTGGCCGCGGGACGACAGGGGTTCGGCATCGTCGCGGGGACCGGAACGGGGAAGACGCTCGCCATTCGGCCGATCGCCGAGGTGATCCTCGGGGGGAGTGCGCTGCGGGTGGGCGTGGTCAATCGCGAACGCGAGGCGACGCCGGAGACCCCCACGTGGAACGTGATCATCGTGACGACCGGCATCGCGCGCCGGTGGTTCCAGGACGGCGACATCCAGGCGACCGACACGTTGATCGTGGACGAGATCCACCAGACGTCGGCCGAACTCGAGCTCTGTCTCGCGCTCGGCAAGCGCGCCGGATGCCGCTTCATCTGGCTCTCGGCGACCGTGGATCCGCGATTCTACGCGCGGTATTTGGACTCCGCGGCAGTGGTCGAGAGCACGGCATTCGATGCCACGCTCGCTGCGCGCGTCACCGTGGTGCGGAAAGAGCCGCTCACGTTTCTCGACGACCACTTCCTGCGCGATGTCGTCCGCGGACGGCACGGCGTCGGCGTCTTTCTGCCGACTCGCGCCGCGGTCGAGGAGGTCGCTGGCATCGTCGGGGCGCGATTTCCCCGGATCACGGTCGCGTTCTACCACGGGGGCGAACCGATCCGCGTCATTCGACCGTTTCTCGACGGAGGCGCGTCGAAGCCGTTCCTGCTCACCATGACCGCGGCCGGCCAGAGTGCGCTCAACGTGCGGGGACTCGATACCGTGATCATCGACGACACGCGATTCACGAACGTCATCGAGCACGGGCGCAACATCCTGACGCGGGTCCACCTCGGCGCCAACGAGATCCTGCAGATGGCGGGACGGGTACACGGCCGTGTCGAGGGTGGCCGGGTGTATATCATGTCGGACCGCGACATCGACTTCGCGACCCTCCGCCCCGAAGAGCCGGAGTTTCAGTTGGCGGGCGACTCCGAGCGGGTCGCGCTGACGTGCGCCGACCTCGGCGTCCGGGCGCACGACCTCGATCTCCCCGTCCCGCTCGATCGCGTGGCATACCAGCGCGCGGTCGCGATGCTGGAGCGACGGGGCATCATCGACCCGGACTCGGGGCGCTTGTCGGCGTACGGCCGGGCGGTGGAAGCGCTGCCCGTAGACCGTCCGTGGGCGGAACTCATCGTCAATGCGAGCGAGACCGTGCTCCCGTACATCGCCGTGATGAGCGCGATCGAATCGTTGCACCGCATGACCCGGGAGGACCGTGACCTGTCAGGACTGATCGTTGGCGGCAGCGACCATCTGACGGCGTACAACGTGTACGCGGAGGCGTTCACGGAATGCGGGGCGGGGGGGGAAGTGTATGGCCTGCCTCGGCACCTGTTCGACGAACGCGTGACGGAGTGGGCTGACCGTCGCGGCGTCCTGGTCAAGGCGCTCGAAGACGCCGCGCTCGCCGTGGCCAGCGTGTACCGCAGCGTCGGATTGCCGCTGCCCACCGCGATGCCGCGCGCGAGCGACGAGATACGACGCGCCTTCGCGGACCTCGTCGCGGAATACATGCCCCTCGACCTCGTGATCGACGAGGAGACGGCTGACGGCGAGCCCGCTCGCGTGTCCCGGTCGAGCGTCTGCGGGAGTTGGGGTGCGGTCGCCGGCAAACTGCGCTATTTCGCGGATCGCATGGGCGTTCCGCGTGCGGCCATCGAGGGGACGCAGATCCCGATGGACCTGATCCGCAAGTACGCCACGCGGCACGCGGGCGAATTGGTGTTCGACCCCAAACGCCGGGGCATCCCGTTCGCGACCGAGCGGCGGGTGGAATACTACGGCTTCGAGTTGGAGTCCGAGCGGGACGCGATGGATGTCGCGCCGCCGGCTGACGTCGCGGCGCGTCTCAAACGCGAGTACGCGGTTCGGCCAGAGAGCGCGCGCAAGTCACGGGGGCGTGGTGCAAAGGGTCGAGGTGGCGGGCGTCCGAACGGGTCGCGCGGTCCCGGCGGTAAGTCGCGCGGGCGCGGTGGAAGCAGACCGGGCAAACGACGCGGGCGATGATGTTGATTGGTGAAGTAGCGGAATTATTATTTACTGCTCTATAAATAGAGCACTAATTATAATATGACTTAATGTTACGTTTAGAGCGCATAATAGCCTCGGCCACCACTCAGCGGATGTGGTAACGCCGCAGCGCGGCTCGACCGAGTAGCCCGCTCGCGAGTTAGCGGGGTGCGGACCCGGCGGGCGGCACGTCCACCGACTCTCCCATCGCGAGCCGGTCCAACAGCCACCGTACACTCCCGTGCGCTGACACGCGCGCGACTGGATACAGATCGCGCGCCCCGGTACCAGCCACGTGGATCTGCCGTACGATCGATTGCTTGTCCGCCCCCGCGCAGAGAATGAGCGTGGTGCGTGAGGCGTCGAGCGCGGGGAAGGTGAGCGTGACGCGGTCCCGAGTCGGCGCGGTCGGCGGCGCCTGCGTAGCCAGCACCCAGCGCGATCGCTCGTTCAACGCGGGACTTCCTGGGAACAACGACGCTGTATGCCCGTCGGTCCCAACGCCCAGCAGCAAGACGTCGAATGTCGTGGGCACGGTGCCCTGCGTGTTCGGAAACTCGCGATGGAGCATTTCGGCGTAGCGGGACGCGCCGTCGCTGGGCACGCGCTCGCCCTCGATGCGGCGGGTGCGTGACTCGAGTCCCGGGATGTGCACGAGCAGTGCGTCGCGGGCCATCGCGTAGTTGCTGTCCGGATGATCGGGCGGCACGCACCGTTCGTCGCCGAAGAACACATGGGTCGTGGCCCACGGCAGCCGATGCACGTACTCGGTGGCCAACAGGTGATAGAGATGTCGCGGGGTGCCACCACCGGAGAGCGCGATCGTGAATCGTCCGCGGGGCGCCGCTGCGATGGCGGCCGCTTCGGCGATCATGTCGGCGGCCGCGTGACTGAGCGCATCGAGGTCCGTGAAGACCGACTCCTCCCGCACGGTCGTCAGGCGGCCGCCCCGGCCTTTTGGCGCTGCGCATCGGTCGGTTCCCGCGGGTCACGGTCCGGAACGATCGACGATGTCTCGGCCGGACCCCACGCGCCGGCGGGATACGGATGGGGCGCCACCGTCTGGTCGAGAAGTGGCGCGTACAGGCGCCACGACGCTTCGACTTCGTCGGCGTGCACGAAAAGCGTCTGGTCCCCGCGCAGGATGTCGAGTAGCAACGTCTGGTACGCCTCGGGGAGCGTCTTGAACGCTTCCTCGTAGTCGAAATGCAGCGTCAGTCGCTGCAAGCGAAATGGCTCGCCCGGCGCTTTCACCTCGAAGAAGAGCAGAAATCCTTCGTTGGGCTGCAGTGTGATCACCAGCGTGTTGGCTTGGGGCGACGCGTCGGAGACGGACCGAAACATCCAGACGGGCGCCTGACGGAAGCGCACCCGGATCTCCGTGAGCCGACGGGCCATGCGTTTCCCGGTTCGGAGATAGAACGGCACGCCCTGCCACCGCCAATTGTCGAGACACATCCGCAGTGCGACGAAGGTCTCGGTCGTAGACGTCGGTGACACGCCAGACTCCTCTCGGTACCCCGGCACGGGCATTCCATCGATCCGTCCCGCCGTGTATTGACCGAAAACGGACGATGCCGTGGTCATCGGGGCGATCGACCGCAGCGCCTTCACCTTCTCCTCGCGGATCGCGCCGGCCTCGAATGCCGTCGGCACCTCCATGGCGACCAACGCCAGCAACTGCGTCAGGTGGCTCTGCACCATGTCGCGCAGCGCTCCGGCTTGTTCGTAGTAGCCGGCGCGTTGCTCGACGCCGAGCTCCTCGGCGACCGTCAGCTCCACGCTCTCGATATGGTCGCGATTCCAGAGTGATTCGAACATCGCGTTCGCGAACCGAAAGACCAGGAGATTCTGGACGGTCTCCTTCCCGAGGTAGTGGTCGATACGATAGACCTGCGATTCGTCGAAATATTGGTGCACCAGCCGGTTGAGCTCCTGGGCCGATGCGAGGTCGCGTCCGAACGGTTTCTCCACAACGAGACGGGTCCAGCCCGCGCTGTGGTTGAGGCCCGCGGCGCCGAGGCCAGCGATCGTGGACGGGAACGCCTGCGGCGGCAACGAGAGATAGAACGACCGCTTGCCCGGAATTCCATGGTCGTGTTCCAATCCTTCGATCCGACTCCGGAGCGCCACAAAGTCCGCCGGCTCACCATTGCCGATTCCCTGGTAATGCACGCTCGCGTCGCTCCACGCCGTCACGTCGGCGGCCTGAGCCTCTCCTTCGGTCGGCACCGACTCCCGCACGACGGCGCGATACCCCGCGTCGTCCATCGCCGCATCGCGGGACACGCCGAGGATGACACAGCCCTTGTCGGTGAGTCCGTGCCTGTGCAACTCGTAGAGCGCGGGCAGAATCTTGCGCTTCGCGAGGTCGCCGGTCGCCCCGAAGATGACGAATATGCTCTGCTCCGTCGTCTGCGGGCTGGCGCCATCACCGGTCGCCGGCGATGGCGTCACACTGATGGGCGTCACTTCGGGCGACTCCCCGTGGTCTGCGTGGGTTCGGTCTTGATCGCGTGGCCGCCGAACTGGTTGCGCAACGCGGCGAGCAGTTTATCGGTGTACGAATCGGAGTCGCGCGACCGGAGCCGCTCGATCAGCGATTGCGTGATGATCGGAGCCGGGACATCGAGATCGATCGCCTCCGCGACCGTCCAGCGTCCTTCGCCGGAATCCACGACGAACGGCGCGATCCCATCGAGCGTCGGGTTATCGCGCAGCGCGTTGGCCGTCAGATCGAGCAGCCACGAGCGGACGACGCTTCCATGCCGCCAGACCTCCGCGATCTTCGGGAGGTCGAGCGCGAATTCCGTCTTGTGGCGCAGGATCGAGAACCCTTCGGCGTAGGCTTGCATGAGCCCGTATTCAATGCCGTTGTGGATCATCTTCACGAAGTGGCCCGATCCGACCGGCCCCATATGCGCCCACCCGGTTGTCGGGTTCGGAGCCAGCGTCTCGAAGATCGGGCGCAGCCGTTCCACGGTCGCGTCGTCCCCGCCCACCATCAGGCTATAGCCTTCGGCGAGCCCCCAGATGCCACCACTCGTGCCGGCATCTGCGAATTGCACACCGCGCGCCGCGAGCACGCCCGCGCGTCGCATGCCGTCTTTGTAGTTGCTGTTCCCGCCGTCGATCACGGCGTCGCCGCGGCTCAGCAGCGTGCCCAGTGATTGTATGGTTGCCTCCGTGGCGTCGCCCGACGGGACCATGACCCAGACCGCGCGTGGCGTCGTGAGCTGCGCGACGAGGTGCTCGAGCGATGTCGCGGCGGTCGCCCCGCCGGCGGCCGCGGTCGCGACGGCTTTCGCGTCCCGGTCATACACCACGACCGTATGGCCGCCACGGATCAGGCGCGTGGTCATGCTGGCGCCCATCCGACCCAGGCCTACCATCCCTAATTGCATGCCTTCGCTTCCTTTCCAATGGTGAGCACCGCATTGACGACCGCGTCGAGAGTACGCGGATCATCCACAATTTGTTCGCCGAGTAAGGGCGGGGCGGCGTGCAGCACGTTCCGCGTTAGTTCGTTCGCGACCGCTATGCACTGCATGCCAGCAGCAACCGCCGCCTGCACCCCGGGCAATGAGTCCTCGATCGCGAGACAGGCGGCCGGCAGGCGATCGAGCCGCGTCGCAGCGGTCAGGTAGAGTTCGGGGTCCGGCTTTCCGTGCGCCACATCGTCCATCGTCACGATCACGTCGAACTCGCGCCGGAGGTCCAGCGCATCGAGGACGACGTATGCCTGCGCGGCGTGCGAGACGGTCGTCAGGCCCGTGGCATATCCGGCGGCGCGCACGCGTCGCAGAAGCGCCGTCGCATAGGGATATTCCTGCCGGCGGAGGAGCGCGGAGTCGGACAGCATCGATTCGTAGGCGTGCAGCCGGATCGTCAGAAAGGCCGCGCGCGGCGTCGTCTCGCCGAGCGATGGCGCGCGTGCGGCCGCCGCGTCTGCAAGCCCAAATTGATCGAGCAGCAGTTGGGCGACCTCATCCCGTGGACGTCCGATGCAGCGGTCGTACGCTTGGATCACGTCGTCCATTTTGACATCTGGGCGGAGCGCGATCGCCGCGCGCGCGTAGGATTGCGCCTTGAGCGATTCCGTTTGGACGAGCGTGCCGTCGAGATCGAAGATGACGGCCGTGATCACGACGGTCTCAGGGGAGCAAGCCGGTCAGGCGGGCGATGCCATCCGGTGCATGATCGGGATCCACGCGCAAGACACGACGTCCCGCATCCAGGAGCGCTTGGCGGTCGCCCAATGCCTGCGCGATCTTGAGCACGCCGAACGTCATGTGCGACGCATCGGAGTCCGCGGTATCCGGGATCGGAACGTCGGTGGCGGGTGGGGCGGTGACGACCTGGATGAACACGCCGTGACCACCGTCGCCTTTGTGCAATTGCCCCGTTGAATGGAGAAAACGTGGTCCGTACCCGACGGTCGTCGCCACGTGCAGCCGGTCCCGGAGTGCGACCCGCCACCGTTGCAGCGCCGCAGTCGTCTCCTGATTTGGCGTGACATACGCTTGGAGCGCGATGTAGTTGCCGGGGCGCACACCGCGCAGGAAGTCGCGCACGAGGTCCGCGGCGGCGCCCGCATCGGCGGTGCCAGACGCCGGCGCAGCCGAGCCCGGGCGGGCGGTTTCGGGGCCCGTCGCGTATACCGTCAGCCCGTCACTCCGTGCGGTGGGCGCGAGCGTGGGGAGGGCGCCCGTGGTCTCGTACGCCTGGGCCATCTTGCGAGAGAGCACCTTCGCGGATTCGACGTTGGGTTGATCGAATGGATTGATCCCGAGTCGCCACCCCGCGACGGCGGTCGCCATCTCCCACCGAACGAACTCGCCGCCGATGTCGTACGCGTCGGTCAGATCAATGCGCAGCAGCGGATGGCCGGCGGCGCGAAGGGCATCGACCGCGGCATCGTGGGTTCCGTCCGTGACGATGCGGAGGTATGCAAAGACGCGGTCCGTGCCGTAGACGGCAGGCGGTCCCAATGGCTCACCAGCCACGGGCAATATGCCTTTGCCTTCCTTTCCCGTGCTCTCGGCGATGAGCTGCTCGACCCACGATCCAAATCCGGCGACGGGCGCCGACATCACGAACGTCAGTTTGTCGCGTCCGCGGACGGCGAGCTCACCGATAGTTGCACCGAGCCGGCCCGCGGCCTCTGGGTCACGCTCCATTGCGACCGCCCGCTGGAGGAGCCGCGGCACGTCCGCGCCAATGAGCGCGGCGGGGACGAGTCCGAAATGCGACAGCGCGGAGTATCGACCGCCGATCTCCGGGTCATTGAGAAACGTGGCCCGGAACGCATAGCGCGTCGCGGTGTCCACGAGCCCGCTACCGGGGTCGGTGATCGCGATGAAATGCCGACCCGCGGCCGCCGGCCCGAGGGCTCGCACCAGCCACCGGTAGAAGTAGCGAAAGAACGAGAAGGTCTCGACGGTCCCGCCGCTCTTGGTCGAGACGATGAACAACGTCCGTGCGGGATCGAGTCTGCGCGCGTGCGACGCGACCGCGTCGGGGTCCGTGCTGTCGAGCACCGCGAGATCGAGGTAGCCTGGCGCGACGCCGAACGTCTGCCGGAAGACGTCCGGCGCGAGACTCGACCCGCCCATGCCGAGAAGGACGAGGTGGGTAAAGCCGCCTTGGTGAATTTCATCCGCGATTTTCTTGAACTCACTATTATGGGAAATCTGGTCGTCCGTGATTCCAAGCCAGCCCAGCCAGTTGCCCTCGTCTTTGTTCGTCCATAGCGAGGCATCGCGGGCCCACAAACGCTTCACTTTATTGTTTTTTTTCCAATCCTCGAGAGCCCCTTTCACATCTTCGCTAAGATTTTCCGGAAGACGGTATGTGAGGTTATTGACCGCCGAAGAGGCTGTCTTCTCGGTGTGCTTGCTAACGGCGGCCAGCAGCTTATCGAAGGCGTCCGCAAATTGCTTCACGCCGTCCTCGGTCAATTTGTCGGTGGCATCCTTCATCGATATTCCGACACGAGCTAGAGTTTCCATCGTCGCGCGCGCCGCCGGGACATCTTCTTCAAGGCTTGCGCGCGGCTTTCCATGGTCGCGAAATGCATCGAAGGTCGCCGGAGGAATCGTATCCACCGTATCCGGGCCGATCAATTCCGCCACGTAATACGTGTCGGGAAATGCCGGATCNNAGTTTCGCATTGGCGATCGCAACTTTGCCTTTCAAACCACGCAGTGTTTGCAAATCGGAGGGATTGGTCGTTTTCTTGATTTTGTCACCGATCTCGCTGTCAATCAGGGTATCGATCCGGCTGACGAAGAAACTCGCGACGCTGGCCACGCGGCTCAAATCTCCGCCTTTCTTGGCAAACTCTTCCAGCCCTGCTACGTACGCTTCCGCGACGCGCTCGTACACTTCCTGCGCGAACAATAGCGTCACGTTAATGTTGATGCCTTCGCTGATAAGCTGCTGGAAAGCGGGGATGCCCTCGGTCGTGCCGGGAACCTTGATCATTGCGTTCTCGCGGCCCAGGGTCTTCCACAAGCGCCGGGCTTCATCCAGCGTTTCTTTTGTCTTGTGCGCGAGATATGGCGACACTTCAAGGCTGACGTAGCCATCACGCCGCTTCGTTTGCTCGTAGACGGGTCGGAAAACGTCGGTGGCATCCTGAATGTCTTTCGCGGCGAGAAATTCAAAAATACCCTTCGCGTCCAGGTCTTTTCTCGTCTCCAGTTCTGCAAGTGTTTTCGTATAGTCCGTGCTTCCGGTGATGGCTTTCTCGAAAATAGAGGGATTGGATGTCACTCCACGCAGCCCGTCTTCTTCGATCAGTCTCTTGAGTTCTCCCGTCGAGATCAGGCTGCGGCGAATGTAATCAAGCCAAACCGATTGCCCGAACCCTATCAGAGCTTTCAGGGGATTTTCGGACGGCTTGCCTTCGCTCGAAGTCGGAGTTGTCTTAGCAGTTGTGCTCATCGTAATTCTCCCTTAGCAACTCGTATTTCACGCCTCAGACGCGATGTGCTCACGGATTATTTTGGGGCTGCTATCATTTCAGCCCTTGAGTTTTGGCGCCTGTTAATTTACGCCGATTTAGCGGTCTCGGGCAACGTCCTATAGTAAGCCCGGCGGGCACGAGTTGTCGCCATTCCCAAGCCCTAATTCTACCGCAGTAATCATGACAGTCGCGTGAAAGCAGCATTCTGATGGAACCAGTCTCCGGCAATTTCGCTTCAAAGCACGGCTGAAGGTACTGTCCGCCACTGCGGGGAGCGCTAGCACTCGCGCCTGGACGTTGAAGTCTGTGAGATTATTTGTTAGTCGAACAACAGCCGCTTGCTGAAGCGGAGTGGAAGGTATACGACCCGGCTCAGACGCGAGGTACGCGCAAGGAGCCGCCCTAATAATTTCTGCGTGAGAGATTCCAGGTCGATGTGGCGCCGCCCGCGATGAAGCCGCGTCGCCCGTCCCAAAAACTCCGCCGCAGAAACCGGAGCATCCTCTTCGTCACAAGCATCGCCCGCTGTGATGAGCAAACTCGCGGTTTTCTCCGAAGCCGCCCCATCAACGCGGCGAATGGCCCGGTGGACGACAACCAGCCCGCTCCGCTGGAAAACGATCACGTCACCTGCGGAAATCTTTGCGAAATCACAGCGGCGAATAAAAACAAAATCTCCCGATCGTATCCAGGGAACCATGCTGCCACCCGATACTCGCAAACATGCTGATCCTTGCGAGCGCATTTTGTCCGCAACCGGCAGGGCGGCATCCGGGGCCACCAAGACAAATGGTTCCTTGCCTTCGATAGGAACCCGGGAAACGTGGGATGTGGCGCTCATCAAGGCGTCAATTGCACCGTTTGAGTCGCGATCACTTGGCCGTCAAGCGAAACTGGCGTAGTCCACTCGCCGAGCATGGGCCGCCGTTGGATCCAAGTACCGGCGACAGGGAGCGTCTGAATCGCAACCAGAGGTTCGTCTGAGCCCGGCTGTACCGCGAAAGCTATTTGGGTTTGTTGATACAGATTGCCGCCGGGAAGCAAGAGCTCAAGAGTTTGAACGTGGTTCCCGACCGGCACGTTCTGCCAGGACACTTTGACTTCCAGGTCGCGAGTCGCGGTGGCGCTGAAACTTGTTTCACCGGCGCAACTGGAAGCCTCCTGATCGCAGAATGAAAATGTGGCCGTCGCCGGAGGTACGGGAGGTGCTCCGCCGTCCGCCGAGGTCATCTGGCAGTCCGAGAATCCCGCCACCGCAATAAGAACGCTAGCCGCCAGTAGAGTTCTCTTTTGCCAACGCCGATCGTTCACTCTTAAGCGCAACATGAAATCCTCGCTAAAATGGGATGGTAAAAGCGTAAGCCCGTTGATCCGTTGTCGTGACATATATGCGAGAAAGCACTTCATCGATGGACGGGTCGCCCACAGTTCCCTTGGTAGGCCCGACGTTCGTGACTTCATCTTTCACATCGGCTCCGGTCGTGAGCATAAGCTCGTGAATCATGCCATCGCTGGATCCCACATAAACATAATTTAGCCCAATTGCTGACATCGGCGCGGAAGGGTTGGCGATCGTTGTACTCCACACCGTCGCGAACACCGGCGTCGGCTGCGACGTGTCAATGGAAAGCGCGTGAACGGCGGTAGCGCCTGAGAAAATCACGGTATACGGCGGCGTATATCCCAGAACAACCGGGTAGCTAACCATGGGTCCGTCCGTGGATGCGTAAGAAGCCAACGTCGCGCCCGTCGAGGGATTGATCGCATAAATCGTGCTGTTCCCCGCGGTGCACGTGCTTGAGACAATGGAATCACCGACGGTGCCTACGAACAGAACATCGCTTGCGAAAGTCAGGGTCGGCGACGCGTCGATGTCNNCGCCGGTACTCGGATTGAGCTGCCAGAGACTAGGCTGTGAAGTGCCGCATGCGCTGCGACTGGCGATCCAAACAACACTGTGAACGTAATCAACCAGCGGCGTCGAGTTGATGATATCCAAATTTTGTGCGCCTTCGTTCGTGGTGGTGATGGGGCCGGTGAGCGGCGACCATGGCGCGCTTGCGCCGGTATTGCCGTTCAGCCCAAATATCTGATTCGNNATTGATTTCAATTGGACAGCGGGACCACCCTGAAGGGCCAGCGTGCCGCTTGTTATGGGATTTACCACCCAGTCGATCACTCCGGCATCTGTGTTTAAGGCGTAGACCAATCCATTCTGATCCGTCAAATAATCGATATCTTGTCCCGTGGATGAAGATGCCGCATCGATGAGCGGTGAGCGAGACGCTATGGAGCCGCCAAGCGACACTGGGACAAACTCCCGCAATCCGGTAGCGGCGTCAATGAAAAACACGAGGTTGGTTTGCGATCCCATGGCGGCAACTGTTCCGGGAATCAGGGATGGGCTGGCGAGATCCGTGGCAAAAGTCGCTGCAATCCACTGTGTGTTCTGCTGAGCGGCAGCAGTAGCCGCAGGTGTCGCTGAAATTTCTTCCGTAAACGTTGATCCGTTGGTTATATCCTGGTCAGAGTAATAGTTCGAACTATCGTGCAAAAATACCTTATAGAAATAGGTCGTTCCATTCGCTGGCGCGCCGCAGGTATCGGAAGCGTTGTCCGTGAAACTCGTTTTCCCCGTTGAGTCCTCGAACACGACGGTTCCGGTACCAACGGTCGCACACAGTGCCGGAACCTGGGTATCAGTCGGCACTGAGGTCTTATCCACTGGAGAACTGGTACGCCGGAGGATCAGCACGCCCGTATAAGTTTCAGAGCCAACTGCAGTACCGATCAGCGCAGGAATGTTCCAATTCAGCGTCACGCTCGCGTTGCCGGGTATTGCCGTCAGTCCCGTCACGTTCTGGACGAATGTTACGTCCAGCTCCGGCGATGTCGCGTTGCTAGCTTCCTTCGATCCAAAAACAGTCGAAAAGCCATCATCGGCCGCGCTGTCTTTAATTATCGTTCCGTAGTTTGTGCTGCCGTTGTACCAGTTTTGTACATCTGCCGTGATGTTGAATTGGGCGGTCGTGCTGACGTTTGTCACAGACGTCGTGGCCGTCGCCGAACTCGCGATGTCCCCTCCCGCGGCAGTCCAGGTAGTTGTCGCGACCCGAGTATTCCAGCTCACTACATTTGATTGCCAGAAATTTGTCACGTCGTACGCCTGATACGTCAGGGTGCCTGCACTTGCCGGCGGCGCCGTGGTCACGTGCAGGGTCAACATCGCCTGTTTAA
>PMAE01000103.1 GCA_003152485.1 Gemmatimonadota bacterium
TGCGCAAATTGTGGGACACAGGCCCGCCTTACTTGAAAGGCGAGGATCTTGGGTGCAGTGTGGTCTCACATGGCATGAATCCTTTACAATTCTTGGCAGTCATTTGCAGCCAGCGGAGGCGCGCGTGCACCCGTTCCAACGTGTTTTCTGCTCCTTGCCCATCGGCGCGGCGAATACACTTGCCGCCGCTGCACTCGTCACCGTCGGTCTGGCGGCCTGTAGCCCCAAGACCGAGCCTTCACCGGCTGACGCCGCGCCGGCCTTCGTTCCCCCACCAGTGTCGTCTGGCCCGGCGCTGCAACCGACCGATCTGTACCATCTGGAGTCCGTGTCGTCCGTCGCCATCTCCCCGGATGGCAAGCGCGTGGCGTACTCCGTAAGTCATCACGACTCACCCCAGCGGACGACGCCGAGCTTGATGGTGATCGAGCTCCCGAGCGGGCAGCCTGCCGCTGTCGGGCCGGCGCAATCGAGCGGCAGCGCGCCGCACTGGTCCCCGGACGGCAAATCGATCGCCTATGAAGGCAGCGCCAATGGTCAGTCCGGCCTGTGGGTGGCCCAGGCGGACGGCTCGGGCGCCACCTTCATCGCGCCCGTGGACGGAACCAACGCGCCCGTGCCGGGGGCCGGCAACGCCATCAGTTGGTCGCCCGACGGCAAACAGATCGCCTTCGTCTCCTCCACCCCGGGCCCGGAGACGGCGGCTGCCGACGGCGATCCGCACGTCTTTACCCGGTACCTCTATAAGCCGGACGCTGCGGAAGGCGTCCATCCCTTCCAGGACAACAAGCGGCTGCACGTGTTCATCGCCGACGTCGCCTCCAAGCAGGTGCACCAGCTCACCAGCGGCGACCGCTACGAACATTCCATCGCGTGGGCGCCCTCCGGTGACCGGATTCTGTTCGAGTCGAACATGGAAGAGAACGCGGACGAGAACTTCAACTACGACATTCTCACTGCCGGCGTGAGCGATGGCGCGATTCACCGGCTCACGCATCAGGTGGGTCCCAAGTACGGCGCTGTCTGGTCGCCGGATGGGTCGAAGATCGCCTACACCCACACCGTCCGCCCGATCACCTCGATGGAAACGACGGCGGAGGACGACCACCTCTACATCATGAACGCCGATGGATCGGACGCGCACCTGGTCACGGGGCAGGCAGATCTGCGTTACGGGATGCCGCAGTGGTCGGCGGACGGTTCGCAGATCTACTTCACCCTGCAGGACCACGGGCAGGTGAGGCTCGAGCGCGAGCCCGCCGCCGGCGGTGCGCCCGAGGTGGTGGTCGGAGGCGAGGGCTCGCTGGGATACAGCGGATGGTCGCTGGCGAAGACGGGCGCCGTGGCCTACGCGTACAGCACGCCCACGTCGCCGCCGCAGCTGTATGTGGCGAGCGGAACCGGTTCGCCGCAGCAGCTCACTCATCTCGACCAGGACGTACTAGGTGGCAAGCAGATCGCGCCAGTCGAGCGGTTGGAGGTCAAGACCAAGGACGGACTCTCGGTGGAAGCTTTCCTCACGCGTCCAGCGAACGTGGGCGCCTCGCCCGCGGCCCATTCCGTGCCCTTGGTGGTGAACGCTCACGGGGGCCCGCACGGCCAGCAAGGACCAGAGTTCAACTCCACCAACCAGATCTATGCGGGCCACGGTTTTGCCACGCTGATGGTCAACTACCGCGGTTCGACTGGCTACGGTCAGGCGTTTGAGGACAAGATCCTGAACGACCAGGATGGCGGCGAGATGCGCGATGTGCTCGAGGCGGTCGATGCGGCACTGGCCAAGTACTCGTGGCTCGATCCCAACCGGCTTGGCGTCGAGGGCACCAGCTACGGTGGACAGGTCGCCGACTTCATCCCCACCATGACGACGCGCTTCAAGGCGAGCATTCCCACCGCCGGCGTGTCCAACCTGGTGACGGAAACCTATGTCTCCTACTACCACGATTACCTGCCGTCCGAGTACAAGGGGCGCTTCAATTCGCCGGAGCGCAAGGACATCCTCTGGAATCACTCGGCGGTTCGTTTTGCCAACAAGGTGACGACGCCGATGCTGATCATCCACGGCGCGAACGACAACGACGTGCCCTGGGTAGAGGCGGAGGAATTCTATATCGCCCTGAAGGAGGCCGGCGACCAAACCGAATTGGTGCTCTATCCGAATGAAGGCCACGGCATCCGCGGGACGGGGCATCAGGTGGACAAACTCACCCGCAGTATGCAGTGGTATGACAAGTACTTTGCGCCGCCCCCGACAGACGAGCGTCAGCACACAGCGGTCGGGAACTGACGCGTGCCATCGCCCCACGGTCGCAGTCATGTCGGCGCCGTGGGGCCGCAGAGCGGTGTGCCGGCGCTGGTCCTGACGATGTTCCAGCGAGCACCTGGAGGGGCCGGGTTCATTTCTCCAGGCCGAATGTTCGCGGCGCACCGAGGCGTTGGTCTCAGCGGGAGCAGACCTTTCGGCCTACGAGAAGAGCCTGCTTCCTCTGCTGCTGCCGCCGATGCTGCGCACGCAGTCGGGTGGGCCTCGTCGGCGAGACATCCTACGTGCCATGCGCGACGATGGACTCCCCAATCGGACTCCCCGCCAGAGCGCGCCGGCGTTCACCGACATGACGTCGGATGAGTTGCGCCGCGTCGTCACGGAGACGATGGTGGCGTTCATGGCTATTCTCCATGACTCGCAAACAGGATCAGATTGCCATCGGGGTCACGCACGATAAAGGTCCGAGCGCCCCACGGCTCTGACCTGAGCGGCTGCGCGAACCCGACACCAGCGGCCTGGTATTCGAGGAAAAGCGGTTTGGCATCGTCGAGAGTAATCGATGCCGACAGAAGTTGCTCTCGGTCACGAAGTGCGGGGTCGACGCCCGGTGTATCGAGGTGGCGGAGGTTGAGCCGCGCCCCGTCTCGGAATAGCTGTACGTAGAAGGGTGGTTCGCCATAGCTGAAGGCGACCGTGAATCCGAGCTTTTTCGTGTAGAACTCACAGGACGCCGCGATATCCGAGATGACGAGTTGAGGCTCGGCACCTAAGAGCGCCGTCTTGCCTGGAGTTTGGGCACGTGCGTCGGTCATCGTGAGATCTCCATTTCGGAGTGCCTCCCAACTCTCGAATCCGGCCTTTCTGTTGTCAACGTTTTCTCCGGCTTCAGACATCCTCGGCGACGATCAACACGTATGACTTCTCCATCGCCATGACGCGAGCTATCAGGCCACGGCGTCTGACACAATATCGAACGTGATGTCCTGTGCTCCCTCCCACACCACGCGCCGCCCCATCTCACGCAATCCGTCACCATCGCTGATGGTGAGAAAGTGGTTGCCCGAAAGCGGCCCGCAGACGGCGGCGAACGCGGTCACTCCGTACGGCATGAGGATCTCGGTCGGGCTCGATCCGGCCGGGTAGAACAACACCTGGCCGGGCGACGGACGATGCATCTCATTTTCCGGGTCGAGGCGAATATGCAGATCCTCGAGCGGCACGTAAGCCGACTGGCCACTCCACCGCGCCTGGAGCAGCTTGGCCCGAAGGGGCAGGAGCGCGATGAAGGCGGCGCACGTAACTGGCGCCAGCTCCTCCTCGAGTGTGCCGGTGAGAATCAGATGGCCAATCGTCACTCGGATCTGTCGCATCATGCACGCCTATCGCGCGTTGGGTCGAATGTCGAGAACAGGCGCCGGCCGGTGCTGGCGGCGTGCGGAAGCCGAAGATGGATGGAAAAGCCAGCGATGGCGAGGCCAAAAAGGCCGTCTGTCGCGGAACGGGTGCGAAATGCGATTAGTTAGCCAAGGGGTATCCTTTGCATTCACGCCCAGCAAGTGAGGCAGCATGATTCGGTTTTATCGAAGTGCCACGATCGCTCCCGGCAAGTTCGCCGGTGCCATGGCCTTCGCTCGTGAGGTTGCCAAGCACGTGAAGGCGACGACGGGTGTAGATGTGCACATCGGAATGCCCGTCGGCGGAAATCCGCACCGAATCGGGTGGTCGGCTCAATATCCGACCCTCGCGCTGTACGACGACATGGCCACCAAGCTTCTGGCCGATGCGAAGTACCTCGAAATGGTGGCGAAGGCTGCTGACAACTTCGTCGCGGACACGACGCGCGACGAGATTTGGCGTGTGCTCTAAGATGACTGGGTAGCTAACGCGTCGGGGTCGTTCCACGAACGGCCCCCACTGCGTTATCCTCTGACGGCGATGCCGTCCCTCCGCGGTCCGAATCCGTCCGTCGACGTCGGCGCGCGCCTGGACCGGCTGCCGGTGTCCCGGTTCCACTTCGTGCTGCTCGGGATCGCGGCCGCGTCGCTGCTGTTCGATGGGCTGGACGGCGTCGTCATGACGTTCGTGCTCTCGAACCTCCGAACGGTCTGGCAGATCGACGTCGCCACGATCGGCGTCGTTTCGGCCATCGGGTTTGGCGGGTATCTCGTGGGCGCGGCGGCGGGTTGGCGCGATCACGGCGCTCCTCGTCTTCGGGTTCCTGTTCAAGACGCAGGGGAAGTCGCTGATCTTCGTGATGAGCGATTCGATCCTGATTGCCGGGGCTATAGTCGTCGTCATCTTCGGGCCGTCGACCCGTGGGCGGCGGTTGGAGGATACTTCGCAGCCGGAGAGCGGTGGAGGGCAGTCGCCCGCAAGATCGGTGTGAGGGCGGGGATATCCGGCCGCAGGATCTGTGTGGGGGCCGTTCTCGAACGCCCCCCGCTGCCTAGGGCCGCAATCTATTGGTGGCAGAACCTGGACGGCTCGCTGGCAGGTGCTATTGGGCGGCGGGGTCTCGTGTTGCCGCCTGCCAGGTCGCTCGCCAGCGGCTCGGTGACAAGCCATAGGCCTGCTTGAACTGCCGGGTCATGTGGCTTTGGTCCGAGAAGCCACTGTCGAGTGCCGAGCTGGCGAGTGAGTGGCCGGCGCGCATCATCGATCGGGCCTTGTCGAGACGGCGGAGCGTCAGGTACCGATAGGGACTGGTGCCGAGGGTCGCGCGAAAATGGCGCGCGAGCATATACCGATCCAGACCAGTGACAGCCTCAAGCTCGGCGGACGCGACTACCCGGTCGCAGTGCGCGTCGAGAAACTGGCGCGCGCGTTCCACGGACATGGCGCACGTTGCAGAAAGCGGCTTCTTCGCGATCGATGTGTCGAGTGCGTGCAGGGCTTCCGCGATCGCCAGGACAGCTCCCTCGGACGCCAGCTCGTCCAACTCGTGGTCGAGATCGTCCAGCACCGAGCGCAACGCTGTCATCAAGCGCGCATTCCTGACAACCGGACTCCGTACAAACGGCAGCGGGCCGGTCTCGTGGCCCAACGCATTCCGTATCAGGCGAGGCTCGATGTAGAGCAGCCGGTACCGAAAGCCACCGCTGGCGCCGGCGCGTCCGTCGTGGACCTCGTCAGGATGGAGGACGACGATCTGGCCCGTCGTGCTGTCGCACCGCGCTCCCCGATAGTCGAACGACTGCACCCCGTTCACGGTATAGCCGATCGCATAGGTGTCGTGGCGATGCGGATCGAAGGCGTAGCCTCCGAAGACAGCCTCGATCCTCTCCAGCCCCGGGCGCGATGGCGCGAACCGGATCCAGTCGTTAGGCGAGGAACCGCACGATCGTTCAAGACGACCCGGGGTCACCGGGCTTAGCATCGTAGCCACCACGTTCAATACTACGGCGGCGAGCGCTCTTTGTTACAGCCGGGCTACTGCCGATTGCGACACGCTATGGTCCCCCCAACGGTTCATTCGCGGGTTTAACTGCAATCCAACTGGCTAGTTGCTGGCTAGTTGGCGCAGGATCCCGAACCAACCAGGGCATCCGTGGAACTCGTCATCCAGAATCTGTCGAAGACGTACTCGAACGGCGTGCGCGCGCTCGCGGGCCTCTCCCTGACCGTTCCCAACGGCATGTTCGGCCTGCTCGGCCCGAACGGCGCCGGCAAGTCCACGCTCATGCGGACCGTTGCGACGTTGCAGCGTCCGGATTCCGGGACCATTCGTCTGGGCACGCTCGATGTGCTAGCGCAGCCGGATGAGGTCCGAAAGCTCCTCGGCTATTTGCCCCAGGAGTTCGGGCTCTACCCGAACCTGTCCGCGGAGATGGTGCTCGATCACTTCGCCTCGCTCAAAGGCGTGAGTGTCCGGCAGGAGCGGAAAGCGCTGGTCGATGCCCTGCTCCAGCAGACGAACCTCTACGAGGTGCGGGCGAAGCGCGTCGGCGGGTTCTCGGGCGGGATGAAGCAGCGCCTCGGCATCGCGATCGCCCTGGCCGGGCAGCCGCAGCTTCTGATCGTCGATGAGCCGACCGCAGGGCTCGACCCGACCGAGCGCCGCCGGTTCCTGAACCTACTGGCCGACATCAGCGAGGACGTCATCGTCATCCTGTCGACGCACATCGTGGACGACATCCGCGAACTCTGCCAGCGGATGGCGATCATCGATCGCGGGCAGGTCGTCCTGGCTGGCGACCCGCGGGGGGTAATCGATGCGATGCGGGGCCGAGTCTGGTCGCGTACGATGCCGCGCGCCGATCTGCCGGCGTTTCTCGCCAGCCACGACGTCATCTCGACCCGTCTGGTCAGCGGTATGCCGACTGTGCACGTGTACAGCGAGACCGATCCGGGTAGCGGGTTCGCGTCCGCCGAGGCCGGGCTAGAGGACGCCTACTTCCATCGGATCGGCGCGCTGACCACGGCCGAATAGGGGAGACGGCCGTGTTCTGGACGATTCTGCGAATGGAGCTGGCGTTCCTCCGCCGGCGAGCGACGCCGTACTTCTATTTCGCCGTGCTGTTCTTCATGGCGTTTGGCGCCACCGTCTCCGACGAGATCCAGAAAGAAGCCGGGATCGGTACCGTGTTCCGGAACGCGCCGGTCACGGTCGCACAGACCATGCTGGTCCTGACCGTGATCGGACAGGTGATCACGACAGCGATCGTCGGGGCGGCCATCCTGCGTGATGTGCAGATCAAGGCGCACGAGCTGCTGTTCACGACACGCGTGACGCGGCTCGGGTACCTCGGCGGCCGGTTCACGGGTGCGGTTCTCGCGATGATCGCGATCTACGCCGCACTGCCACTCGGCGCCATGGCCGGTGCGTTCGCGCCGTGGGTGGACCACACGACGCTGGAGCCGTTTCAACTGGCCACCTACGCGCGACCGTTCTTCCTGGTCGTCGTGCCCGACGTCCTGATCGTGAGCGCGCTGTTCTTCGCCGTCGGGGCGCTGACTCGCAGTATGTTCGCCATCTACACCCAGGGCATCGCGTTTGTGGCGGGGTTTGCGATCGCGCGCCGCGCCCTGGACGCCCTCGACCAGCGGACACTGTCCGCCATGATCGACCCATTCGGTGTCGAGGCATACCAACTGCTGACGCGATACTGGACCGTCTCCGAGCGCAATGTCCGGCAGATCCCGTTGAGCGGACCGCTTCTGTCCAATCGCCTCCTGTGGCTCGGCATTGCGGCGGCGGTACTTCTGCTCACATTCGCGCTGGTGCGGCTGGAGGCCGAACCGCGGTCGCTCACGTGGCGCGGATGGCGCCGCTGGGCTGCTGCCGCATCATCGGGGTCGTCCTCCCCGCGCCCGGCGGCGGCGGGCACGCCGGGTTTGGCGCTGCGGCTCCCGGCTGTGACGCTGTCCTTCGGGCGCGCGGCCCGCGTGCACCAACTGGCGGATCAGACCTGGTTCTTCTTCGTCACCATCGTCCGCGAACCGCTATTCGTGGCGATCGCGATTATCGGTACCGTCTTCATCTCGCTCTCTGAGTGGTTCACGGACCTCCAACACGGCACGACGTTGTGGCCGGTCACCGGTGAGATGCTCGCGACCATCATTGCCACCTCGTTCCTGTTCATCGTCATTCTGACGACGATTTACGCTGGTGAGCTCGTGTGGCGCGAGCGCCAACTGCACGTGGCCGGCACGACCGATGCGCTGCCCGTGCCGACCGCGATCACCATGGCTGGCAAGTTCGTGGCGTACCTGGGGGCGATGGGCATTGTCGGGGTGTTTTCCGTGCTCGCCGCGATGGCTGTCCAGATTCTCAAGGGGTACCACCACTTCGAGCTCGGGCTGTATGCCCGCGGCGTGATCGGTATTGCCGGACCCACCGTGTTGGCGGTGGCGGCGCTCGCGTTCGCTGTACACTCGGTCGCCAACGAGAAGTACATCGGACATCTGATCATGGTCCTGTACTTCGTCGGCACGCTGGTGCTCGACAGCGTCGGCTTCCAGCGGGTGATCTACCACTACGGGTTCGCGCCGGTGTACGTGTACTCGGACATGAATCATTTCGCGCAGTACAGCGGGCTGCTCACGGGTCTTGCCTTCTACTACACGGCCGGGGCATTCGTGCTTCTGCTGATCGCGTACCTGATGTGGCCGCGCGGGGCGGACGAGAGCGGCCGTTCGAGACGTGCAGCCGCGGCCGAGCGGTGGCGATCGCCCACCACGCGGCTGATGGGGGGGGTGACCGCGCTGGCCGTGGTCGCGACCGGCGGGTCCGTGTGGTACAACACGGCGGTGCTCAACCGATTCGCAGGCCGGAAGGACACCCAACATGCACGCGCGGCGTACGAGCGAGACTTCAAACGCTACAAGTCGCTGGCCTCGCCCCGCATCGTGGGCATTCACATCCGGGCCGACCTCGTGCCCGAGCGGCGTACGATGGCCCTGTCGAGTGTCTACCGGATCGTGAACAAGCAGCAGCGGCCGCTGGATACACTCTACGCCAGCATTTCGAGTGTGCCGTTCCACGCGGGAGTGGAGACGGGGCTGACGATGGCGCAGGGGTACCATGTCGACTCGCTCGTGTGGAGCAGGCCAGCGGGGCGCCTCTTCGCAGACTCGGCGCGGGGCGTGTATCTCTATCGTCTCGCGCACCCGCTGGCGCCTGGCGATACGATCGCGCTCGCTTTCGGCGCCCACTATTCCGCCGAGGGGTATCCCAACAACGATCCCAACAACGACATCGTTGCCAACGGAACGTTCCTGGACGGGAACTACTTTCCTGATCTGGTCTACGACGACGGCGCCGAGCTGACGGACGACGACCGGCGGAAGGCGGAGCATCTTCCGCCGAGGGAGCGGGCCCCATCCATCCACAACGAGGCGGCGCGCGCGAATTCGAGGTTGTCGGCTGACGCCGACTGGGTGACGTTCGACGCCGTGGTAAGCACAGCGCCCGATCAGATCGCGATTGCGCCGGGGTATCTCGAACGGGAATGGACCGAGAACGGACGGCGCGTGTTCTCGTACAAGATGGACAAGCCGATCCTGAAAGTCTTTTCGATCCAGTCCGGCCGCTACGTGGTTCAACGAGACAGCAACCAGGGCGTCGCGATCGACGTGTATTATCACCCCGGGCATCAGGTGGATGTCGGGCGGATGATCGAGGGCACCAAGCGCGGGCTTGCGTACTACACCGCGAATTTCAGCCCCTATCAGTTCCGCCAGCTCCGGATCGTGGAATTTCCCCGCTACCAGGAGTTCGCCGAATCCTTTCCGAACACCGTCGCGTTCTCCGAAGGGCTGGGATTCATTGCCCGCGTGCGGGACACCGACAATGATCTCGACTGGCCGTTATTCGTGACGGCGCATGAGCTGGCGCACCAGTGGTGGGGTCACCAGATCACCCCCGCCGACCAGCAGGGCGCGGCGGTGCTGACCGAGTCACTGGCGGAGTACTCGGCCCTCATGGTGATGGAGGGCAAGTACGGGGCGGCGCACGTGCAGAGGTTCCTGCGCTACGAGCTGGACAGGTATCTGCAGGGCCGGGCGACCGAGCGGAGAGCAGAGGAGCCCCTCATGCTGACGGAGGACCAGCAGTACATCCACTACTCCAAGGGGTCGCTCGCGTTCTACGCGCTCCGCGACTACATCGGTGAGGATTCGCTCAACGCGGCGCTGCGCCGCTTTCTCCGCGACAAGGCGTTTCAACAGCCGCCGTACACGAACACCGTGGAGTTCCTCACCTATCTCCGCGCGGTGACGCCGGACTCGCTGCAGTACGTCCTCCACGACTTGTTCGAGACGATCACCCTCTACGACAACAAGGCGACGGGGGCCACGGCGACCCGCTCAGCGGACGGCACCTATGCCGTGCACGTGACGTTCGACGCGCGGAAGTTCCGCGGCGACAGCCTCGGTACGCAGACCGAGATCCCGATCGCCGACTACATCGACGTGGGAGTGTTCGGCGCTCCCGAGAAAGGCAACGCGCTCGGCAAGCTGCTGGCCGTGCGGAAGGTGCACGTCACGCAGCGGACGATGTCGGCCGACTTCGTGGTGCCCGAGCGGCCGTCGAAGGCGGGTATCGATCCGTTCAACAAGCTGATCGACCGGACGCCCGAGGATAATGTGCGGACGGTCGAGGTGAAGCCGTAGAGGTCACCCGGCTCCCATGACGCCGGCCAGATGCATCATGGGACTCAACGCCCACGAGGAGCGTTCTCCACGTGTGCAATGGTTGGGTCGACGGAGTGGTGATGACATTCGCGACCGATGCGACGCGCGCGTGCGGGCGTCCCGGCTGGATGGCGGTCTGGATAGGGGAATCCCCGATACCGGCATCACGTCTGCCGTCGTCCGTAACCGACGGTCCAGCTGCCGACCACGATTCGCTCCGTGCGCCCATTTCGCCGCCGAGCAATTGGGCGCAACTTCGAGCCCGGCAGCCCACGCAGCTATCGATGGCTTGCTCGCTGGTACGATTCCGAGTGCCGCCCCCATCGGGGCCACCATCACCGACATGGAATCACAGGTGAAGGACAAACTCGGCGGCCTGTTCAAATAGGAACGCTCGCACGCGTGCTCGTCGCCCACACGCCGGCGACCCGCGACTTACACTCACCATCCCGCGCTTTCCGGAGGGGCAGTGCCCGCTCGTGCGCGACACATTGATGCGGCTTCGTATGCCGTCGTCGTCATTACGTTTGTCCTCTTCGCCGTCGCCGCAATCGAAAAGGGGCTGACGCACGACCTGCTCATCGAAGCCGGCGTCTTCCTCGTCTCGGTCAAGCTGATCTTGATGAGCGCCAAGGCCAACGTGACTGCGTTGCAGACCTCCGAACGGCTGGACGCGATCCAATCCGCGTTGGAACGCTTGGAGCACCCCCGAACAACCCGGTAGCACGGACGGGCGGCCGCGCCGACAGTCCGTCGTCGGGTCCGCCGTACGCAGTTGACGGGCATCTCGCGGGCGCACGGCTGGGCCGACGCGCTCCGGCCGCCGTTTTCTCGCTGTTTTCTCGCT
>PMAE01000109.1 GCA_003152485.1 Gemmatimonadota bacterium
TCGCGTGCGTGAGCCGCTGTCAGGTAGGGGATGATGAGCGCCACGGGCACCGGTCGCAGCATGCCAGCCGCGAGCAGCACGCCCACGCTCGCGCTCCCCGGCGGCGCGCGCAACGCATCCTCCACCGCGCCCCGCGCCGGCTCTCCGATTTCGCCGAGCGACCATGCGGCCTCTCGCGCGACAGTTGCTGGCCCCCGGAGCGCCGCACGGAGCGCGGCCACGCTACTCGTGTCCGGATAGAGCCCGAGCGCGAAGGCGGCCGTCGCCGCCACCGCGCTGTCGTGGTCAGCGAGCGTCGCGCGAAGCAACGCCCGCGCTGCCCACGCGTGGCTCTGACCGGCCGCGCGCACGGCTTCGATCCGGGTGGCCTGTCGCGGGCTCGCCAGCCCCCGGCGCACGAGCAGGGTGTCGATGCGTCGGCTATCCGCGGCGGCTAGCAGCTCCGCGTAGAGCGAGATGTCCGCCCCGGACCACGCGGCGGCCCCCGCAGTCGGCGGTGGTCCAGCACTGGCCGCGGCGTGCGGTGCGCACGCCGCGGCCAGTGCTGCCAGCGCGAGCGCCGACACGGCACGCACGGCCCGGAGTGAGAGGCTCGGCGCACGCCACCGGGGTGCGGCGCTCGTGCCGCGGGGTTCGCAGGTCAGCCGGCCGCAAAGCGTCAGCACTCGACGCACCCCGCCGCTACGCCTGCTGGAGCCGAGCACGCAAGACGGGAGGGACGGCTGTGATGCGCCCGTCGCGGTCGAGCGAGGCGAGCACGGTGCGGGCCGAGACGATCCGCTGGCCGGTCCCGGCATGCGCGACGACATAGTCGAACGTGAGGGTGCGGGACCTGACCTCGGTGAGGGTCGTCTCGATCCGGACGAGGTCATCGTATCGAGCGGGCGCGTGGCATCGCATCGACACGTCCACGACTGCGAGGGCCACGCCGTCGCGCTCGAGTTGCGCGTACGGCGTGCCCGCGGCCCGGATGTACTCGGTGCGGCCGACTTCGCACCAGACCAGGTAGTTGGCGTGATACACGACTCCCATCTGATCGGTTTCCGCGTAGCGGACACGCAGTTCAGTGATATGCGGCCGGTCGCTCATGGCGCCGGAAAGTAGTCCGGGACGCCGGAAACCGCGAAATGCGCTACAATCCTCGCGTGCTCGACGCGCCCTGCTACGTCCTTGCGGACACCCATATCGGCTATGCCCCGGCCGACGTCGATCGCGCGCTCATCGGATTCCTCGACGCACGGCGGGATGAGGCGCGGGCCGGGCGGTCGGGGTCGTTGATCATCGACGGCGACCTCTTCGAGTTCTGGTTCGAGTGGCGCACCGTGATCCCGCGTCCAGCGTTCCGCGTCCTGGCCGCGCTGGCGGCGCTCTGCGAGGCGGGGACTGAGGTGCTCTGGATTGCCGGGAACCACGATTGCTGGGGCGGCGATATTCTGCGGAACGACGTCGGGGTCACCTATCACGTCGGGCCCTGGACGGGGACCGTCGCCGGATGGAAGACCCGTATCGAGCACGGCGATGGGCTGCGAGCGCGTGAGGATCGCCGATACCGTGCCCTGCGCGCGGTGCTTCGGAATCCGATCGCGATCCGCGCCTTCCGCTGGCTGCCCCCGGACGTCGCCAGTCGGCTGGCGAGCGGTAGTTCGCAAGCCAGCCGGACGAACATGCGGGCGCGCGATGGCGGCGCCGGACTGCGTCAGATTGCGCTCGACTACCTCGGTGCAGCGGACGGGCCGGAGCTCGTGATCCTGGGACACTCGCACGTGATGACGCTCGAGCGCGCAACTGGCGGTGGGGTCTATGCCAACCCCGGTACCTGGCTCGAGGCCCCCACCTATCTCCGGATCACGCCGGAGCTCGTCGAGCTCCGGCAGTGGGACGGATCAGCCGAGGGTGCGCGTCTCGACGCGCTCGATCGTCGCGCCCAGGAATCGCCGAGCCGCCTGTAGGAACTGATCGGCGGCGTCCGAGACGATGAATCGGTAGCGCGGCGTCGCGCCCTCCGCGCTGACCATCGGCCTCCCGAGTCCCGTATCTTCGATGGCCCTGCGCGTCGCGGCGGCCGTCGCGTGTGCGCTGTCGATCAAACGGACCGATGGCCCAACGATCGGGGCAAGGATCGGCGTGAGCAGCGGATAGTGGGTGCACCCCAGCACCAAGGTGTCGATGCCGGCGGCCACGACCGGTGCCAGGTATTGCTGCGCGATCAGCCGCGTGGCCTCGGTGTCGAGCCACCCCTCCTCGACGAGCGGCACGAACAGCGGGCACGCCTGGGTGGTGACGCGCGCGGTCGGCGCCAGCGCGTGGATGGCGTGCTCGTACGCCCCCGACGCGATCGTGCCCGCCGTCCCGATCACGCCGATCCCCAGACCCCGCGTCGCGGCGACGGCCGCCCGTGCCCCCGGCTCGACCACGCCAATGACGGGGATGGGGAGTTCGGCCGCGAGCATGGGCAGCGCGTGTGCCGTCGCGGTATTGCAGGCCACCACCAGCGCCTTGACGCCTTCTCCAAGTAGGTAGTCGGCGATCTCGCGACTGTACCGCCGAATCGTGTCCGGGCTCTTTGGGCCGTAGGGGACGCGCGCGGTATCGCCGAAGTAGATGAGACTCTCGCGCGGCAACTGCCGGATGAGCTCACCGACGACCGTGAGGCCGCCGAGCCCCGAATCGAAGACGCCAATGGGCGCCGTGGCGGCGGGTGCCGTCACCAGGTCGCGGTCGCTCCGTAGAGCATCCGCCCATCCTCGGTCCGCGCCACCAACGGTCGAACGTGGGCGGGGAGATCCCAGAGCTGAGCCGCGACGAACGCGTCAGCCGCGGAAATCAGGTGATTGAAGACGAGCACCGCTTCCCAGTCCTCGACGTGGGTCTTACGCGCCTGCACCCGCAGGCTGTCGTACCGCGCGTAGCCGAAGGTGCTTGGGATCGGTGACCCGGTCGAATCGAATTGGAGCTGGCCCGACGAATCCTGTTGATACGTCAACACCACCAGCGTGCTGTCGTGGGAGTGCTTCTGCGCATAGTGCAGGTCCACTTCGGCTTGCCGCAGCCGATAGATGCCGATCATCTCGGTGGCGAAGAACAGGGCGCCCGCGTAGCTCCGGTCGAGCTTCGCCTGCCCCAGTCCGGGGAGCAGCAACGAATAGAAAAAGGCCGACTTTGCGGAGATTGGCGCGTGGACCGCCCCGCTCGGCGGTCCACCTGGCGAGACCGCTGTCTGCGCGGTCGCCGCGGCCGGCGCCGGCTCGCTCGGCGTGAGCAGCGCGGGCGGCGCCACGGGGGTCACTCCGGCGCGTGCGCTGTCCTGCGTCTGCGCTCCCGCCGTGGCCCCGACGGTAGTAAGCGCGGCGACGATCATCGCGGCTCGGCGAGCCCACAGTGCGATGGCCGACAGACGGGCATGGCGGGAGCGTGTGGGAATCGAACCCACCCAACCCGCCAATGGCGGGTCGAAAAGGTTTTGAAGACCTCTAGGACCACCAGGCCCTATCCACCCCCGTACCCTGCTCGTCGCGCCGTCCGTCCGCGGGGTGAGGCCGCGGTCACTCACTCGAGCACCAACCCAAAGGGCCCCGCGGCCTCGACCACGCCGATCTCCACGGCGCCCTCGACGCGGGCCAGGTATTCATCCACTACAGCCGGCGAGATCGCCAACAGTAGTCCACCCGACGTTTGGGGGTCGGTGACCAATGCCCGTGCGAACTCCGACGTCCGTCCCCAGGAGGTCAGCGCATCGACGTAGGCCAGGTTGCGGGCGCCTCCCGCCGTACGCGCACCACGCGAGAAGGCCTGGCGCGCGCCCGGGAGGACGGGAATGGCATCGACGTTCACCCGGAGTGCTACCCCACTTGCACGGGCGATGTGCGACCCATGTCCGACGAGTCCGAATCCCGTCACGTCGGTCGCGCATCGGACGGCGAGCGCCACCGCGACCGCACTGGCGTCCCGGTTCGGTCGCAGCATGCACTGGAGCATCGCGCGAGAGGCAGCGGCGGCCGCCGTCCCAGCCAGCGTGCCCTGTTTGAGCGCCGTCGCAATCAGCCCATTGCCGAGTGGTTTCGTGAGCACCAATCGATCGCCAGGACGGGCTGCGGCGTTGGTGAGGATGCGCTCCGGGTGCACGCGACCGGTGACCGCCAGCCCGTACTTCAGTTCCTCGTCGATCACGCTGTGGCCGCCGACGATCAGCGCGCCGGCCTCGTGCACCGTATCGTGTCCGCCCCGCAGCATATCGCTGAGGATCTCCATCGGCAGCCGATCGGTCGGGAACGCCACGATGTTGAGCGCGGTCAGTGGCTCCCCGCCCATCGCGTAGACGTCGGACAGCGCATTCGCGGCCGCGACGCGCCCGAACGTATACGGGTCGTCCACGATTGGCGCGAAAAAATCCACCGTCTGCACGAGTGCGATGTCGTCGGTGATGCGAATGACCGCCGCGTCGTCGAAGGTCTCCCGGCCGACGAGCAGCCGGGGATCGACGATGGCCGGGAGCGGCGCGAGCGCGCGGGCAAGGTCGGCCGGCCCCATCTTCGACGCGCAGCCGGCGCATCGCGCGTATTCCGTGAGTCGGATCCCCACGCCGACCTTGGGCGCGGCCACTGGCTGACCGCGGGAGTACCGTGGTGGCACGCGGGCGCTCGCAGCTAGCCGCGGATCGCGGCGACGAGCTCGATCTCGACGAGCACGCCGCGCGGCAGTCCGCTGACCTCGACCGTCGAGCGCGCGGGTCGCGCCGACCCGAGCACGCGGGCGTACACCTCGTTCAGGGCCGGGAAGTCGCTCATGTGGCGGACGAAAACCGTCGTCTTGACGACGTCGCTCCACGACGCGCCCGCTGATTCGAGGACCGCGCCCAAGTTCTGCAGGACGCGCTCGGACTGCGCGGCGACATCCCCCGCGACGACGTCGCCCGTGGCGGGGTCGAGCGCGATCTGGCCCGCCGTGAAGAGGAAGCCGTTGGCGATGACGCCCTGCGAGTACGGGCCGATAGCGGTCGGCGCGGATGCGGTGCGGATAGTCTGCAATGGAGCACTCATAGTTGACAGCGGGGCTAAAAGAGGCCGACGATCGAGCCGTCGGGTCGAACGGCCATGCGCTCGGCGGCCGGTTCTTTGGGCAACCCCGGCATGGTCATGA
>PMAE01000082.1 GCA_003152485.1 Gemmatimonadota bacterium
CTCTACTCTCTACTCTCTACTGATGCAGCGGCTCGGCCAGATTGCCGCAGGCGATAATCGTCCCGGTGTTACTCGGCGAGGCCAGCACGTAGACGTAGTACTGACCCGTGGATGGCGTCGGCTCAGTCAACGTCAACCGCGCGCTGGCCGTGCCATCGCCATCAATTTTCAGCAGCGGATAGGACAACGCCGCTCCAAACGGTCCCTGGTCAGTCCCACATTGTCCTTGACGCACAGCCCATGGATGCACCCCGCCCGCCGTCGCGTTCGTGATCGTGATGCTGACGGCGGTTCGGCTGCTGTCAGTCGCGGTGACCGGGCCCATCCACGATTTGCCGTGGATCTGAACCGCGCCAGCCAACGACTGCGGACTCTCCAACGTTCCGTTCCAACGCGCCCTAAGCGGCACGGTCGGCGACGGGGCGATCTGCTCGGCGTGATGAAACAAACAGCCGGCCAGCATCACTCCAGCGGCGCCCAGCGTTATCACGTTCACACATCTACGTAGCATCTACGCTCCTGGGTTAAGTGAAATCCAGAATCTGAAAGGCGAAATCTGTGCAACTGAGTCTTGGAACCGGACTCGGCTTTATGACAACGGATCTCTCCGACCCGGCCCGTAGGCCGCCAACTGCTCCCATGCGCATATGTTAGCACTCAAAGTCGATTTCACCAGCAACCCGGAGTAGTAGTGGCTGACGCGCTGCCCGATGCGATGCCCGATGCGATGCGATTCGTGACGATGTCAGCACCAGGCGGCCCTGAGGTGTTGCACATCGACACGCGTCCGGTCCCTCGCCCGGGGCCTGCGGAGGTGCTTGTCCGCGTGGCGGCTGCGGGGGTCAATCGACCCGACCTCCTGCAACGCCAAGGCAATTATGGGCCGCCTCCCGGCGCGTCCGACATCCTCGGTCTCGAGATCGCGGGTACAGTCGTCGCGGTCGGATCGCACGCCGGTCGGTGGCGGGTTGGCGACACGGTCTGTGCGCTGCTCGCCGGCGGCGGTTACGCCGAGTACAGTGTCGCGCCCGCCGCCCAGTGCCTGCCGGTCCCGGGATCGTTGTCGTTCGTCGAGGCGGCCGGGATACCGGAAACGTTTTTCACCGTGTGGACCAATCTCTTCCAGCGTGGTGGACTGCAGTGCGGCGAGACGGTCCTGATTCACGGTGGCACGAGTGGCATTGGCACGACCGCGATCCAACTCGCGCGCGCGTTCGGCGCCCGCGTCTTCGCAACCGCGGGATCAGCGGCGAAATGCGCGGCCTGTCGCGAGCTCGGTGCCGATGTCGCCATCGACTACCGCGCGGACGACTTCGTGCGAGCGGTGTCCGCCGCCACCGACGGGCGGGGCGTGGATGTCATTCTCGACATGGTGGGCGGTTCCTATGTGCCGCGCAACCTCGCCGCGCTCGCGGTCGAGGGCCGTCTGGTGCAGATCGCCTTCATGCAGGGGGATAAAGTCGATCTCGCACTGTACCCGCTGATGCTCAAGCGACTGACCTTCACCGGCTCGACGTTGCGCCCGCGCACGGTGGCACAGAAAGGCGCAATCGCGCGGGAGTTGGAATCTATGGTGTGGCCGTTGCTTCGCGACGGCACCGTCCGGCCGATCATCTCGCGCACCTTCGCGCTCGACCGTGCGGCTGATGCGCATCGCGAGCTGGAAGCTGGCGCGCATATCGGCAAGTTGATTCTGACGGTCTAGTTCCAACCGGACCGCGCTCCGGCCTGTAGCATCCCGACCGCAAACCGCTGTCGGAATCCTGCGTCACCGTCACTCTTATATACGGTTGTTGCGAACTGTAACTCATTATAACATAACACGTTACGGCAAAAACTGAACTGGCCTAGGTCTCGCCTTCCTGCAGGGGCATGGACATCCAGGCAGGGCGCCTCGACCCGATCGGCACGTCGCGAGACGTACCGGCCGATGCCCGTACCATTGCGACTGGCAGGCCCTCCGTAGCGGGTCCCCGCGTCGCGGCCATGTGCGGCAGGGCCGGTGGCTCGCACGCAGCGGCGATGCGTGCCGGCCTGACGTTCGTTCAGCTGCTCGTCGCGATCGTCGCCGCGATGCTCGTGATCGGCAATGCCACGCGCTATCGTCCTCGCCTCGCCGATGCCCACCGCCGCTCCGCGCGGAGCGCGCCGGTTGCGCGCGCGACGCCGCGCGTCGCACTCGCCCAGATGGACGTCGTATCGCAACAGCCGGCCGTGATCTACGCGGACGCCAGAGCGTTCTCGTTCAACACGGGCATTGGGCCGACCGCGGGCCCTGCGCTCCTGGCATCGTTTGCGGCGCCGCGCGGCGAGCGGTCCCGGGTGGCCGCGTCTGGTGCGGACCGCGACGTCGTGCGCCAGGAGGCGGCACGTGACCGCCCGACCGCGCACATCGATGACGGTGCCGGGGGCCTGGCATTCGCCAAGACCGTCACCTTTTTCTTCGCCGCCGACTCCACGAACGCCCGCGTTCCCGGCGCGTTCGCGCTGTGGCGCGAGGTGAACGACGGAGCGCCTGAAGCGCTCGTGCGCAACGTGCTGCCCGATACCGTTCCCTTCTTCGTGTACCGGTGTGCGATCCAAGCGGCGCCTGGGAGCGACAGCCTTGCCGAAGTGCCTTCCGATCGCCTACCGATCACCTTTGCCGACACCAGCGGCGCCGGCATTGACGCGCAATCGTTACGCGCTGTCGAGCTGCACTTCCTCGTGACCAACGGGGCGCGGGGCGCGGCGCAGAAAGTTGAGCGCGTCAGCATCCTCGCGATGCTGCCGGGCGCCGGCCGCTCGGTTCAACCCGTCGACGGCACGCCACCGGCGCCCGTTTGGCTCTTCGCCGCCGCTCCGCGCTCCCATCGCCTTGGCATACCAGTCAGCGAATAGCGGGCCCCGTGGAGTAAGTCGCGCGTAGCAGGTCGCGTGTAGCAGGNNGGGCGCTGCAGGTGTACTGCGACCCGTCCCATTCTGTACGCGGGGCGCTGGCCGCCGCCCTACGGCCTGTCCGCGGGTCGCCCACCGCCCCGGTCGCGCTTGCATCCTGCGGTCGCGGAAATGCACTTTCCCGACATGCGCGGTCCGCCCCGCAGTCGTGCCATCGAACTGTACGAGCGTCTACCGGAACTCACCGCGGCGTTCGTGGCGGGCATTACGGCCGTCGTGCTGGCCAGTTGGGCGCCCGGCACCCGCCAATGGCTCAGCGCGCCTCGCGGGCCGTTCGTCATGCTGCCCAATACCGCGATCGGCTTTGTCATCGCGGGATGCGCGCTCTGGTTTGGCCGGAGTGCGCGCCAGCCGCGATGGATGTTGATGATTTCCCGGATCCTCGGCGTGGTCATCGGCGTGGCTGGCGCGCTGTACTTCGTCGAGGCGGTGTGGGGACGGGATCTGGGCATCGATGTCCAGGTATTCAGCGGGACCGTGATGAAGGGCGGCTGGTCGTCTCCTGGACGACTCGCGCCGAACGCAGCCGTGGCCTTTCTGCTGATTGGCACGGCGCTCACCACGATGGACGTCGATACCCGGAGTGGCCACCGTCCGGCGCTCTGGGCTGCCACCGGTTCCCTGCTCGTCGCGTTCACCGCGATTGTCGGCTACGCGACGGGGGTCGATCAGTTCTACACCTTCGAACCCGCGTTCGGCATGGCGTTGCTGACCGCGCTCTGCTTCGCGGCGCTCAGCCTCGGCGCGCTCTTCGCGCGCCGCGATCGAGGGCTGGCCGCCATTCTCGTCGATGAAGCGGCGGGCGGCGTCCTCGCGCGGCGCCTGCTGCCGGCCGCGGTCGTCGTGCCGATCGCCCTCGGTTGGCTCTGGGGCGTCGTGCAGCGGGCCCAAATCTTGAAACACGCGGATGGGCCATCGGTGTTCGTGGTCGCGAGTAGCGTCGCGCTGGTCTGGCTCGTGGCTCGCAGCGCGCGCGTGGTGCACGCGGCGGACGTCCAGCGGGCGCAATTCCTCGTGCGTGAGCAGGACGCGCGGCGTGATGCGGAAACCGCCAATCGGACCAAGGGGGATTTCCTGGCCGTCATGTCGCACGAGCTTCGGACGCCGCTCAGCGCCATCATCGGATATCAGGAGCTCCTTGCCGACGGCATCACCGGGCCCGTGACGGAGCCGCAGCGCCATCAGCTGGGGCGCATCAAGATCAGCGCGCGCCATCTGTTGGAGCTCATCGACGAGATCCTCATGTATTCGCGAGCCGAAGCCGGAAAGGAGGAAGTGCTGTACGAAGTCGCGTCCGTCAACGCGGTCGTGGACGAAGCGGCCGGGTTGATCGAGCCGCTCGCAGCCGACAAGCAGGTGTCCGTCGCCGTGGCCCGCCTGGATGCACCGCTCAGTATTCGGACCGACCCCACCAAGGTGCGCCAGGTGCTCGTCAACCTGCTGTCCAACGCGGTCAAGTTCACCGACCCACACGGCACGGTCACGCTCACGGCTCGCCGGAGCGGCGACACACTGGAGCTCGCGATCACCGACAGCGGCATCGGCATCGAGCCGGAATACCTGGAGCGAATTTTTGACCCGTTCTGGCAGGTCGAGCAGAAAGCGACGCGCCGCGCCGGCGGGACTGGCCTAGGGCTCAGCGTCTCGCGCCGGCTCGCGCGACTGCTCGGCGGCGAGATCGTCGTCGCAAGCGAGGTTGGACGGGGGAGTGTTTTCACCGTCATTCTCCCCACGACGAACCCGCCGGAGGTCGCCGACCAACGGACCGGTCACGCCGTGGCCGACCGCGCAACGGCGCCGGCCAATCCATCGAGCGCCGGCGTCGCACGTCTCGCCAAACAGTAGAACCAGTCGCCGCTCGCGAGCCGCGAGCCGCTGCCTTCTACGGTGTGCAGGCCGACGGCCGCTCGCGATGGGCGAGGAGGAAGTGCGATCGCGCGCTGTCCGCGCCACCCAGCTTGAGTAGCGCACAGCCAAGGTCCTCTTGCGCGTCGCGATCGGTTGGCTCGAGCCGGACGGCGCGGACGTAGAATCGACGAGCCAGCTCGAAGTCGCCGGACTGATAGGCGCGGTGACCGTACTGCCGAAGTACGAGCGCATCCGGCCGCAACGGCCGGCCCATCACGCTACCGGTCGCGCGCCGCTTGGCGACCGCGAAGCCCGCGACCACGCACGCCGCCATGAACACCGCCGCAACCGTCGGCACGCGCCAGCGTCTGGACCGAGCGCGTGGCGCGTTCGGGACGGGTCTGGATGCACTCCGGGGCTTGGACCGCGCGGGCGACGTCTGGGCTCCGGCTGGGCGCGCGCCGCGACCCTCAGGCGGGCCGGGATCGATGGTGATCGGACGTGTCGCGACGAGTGCACCACCCATTTCCGCATCACTCAACGGGCGTGTCGGCACGCTCTGAAACGATGACGGTGCGGCGATGGGTCGCGTCGCCGACGGGTTCGAAGCACGGACCGTCGCTGTCGGCTCGCTCACGGCGACGGTTGTCGCTCCCGACTCGCCGGGCAGTGGTGTGCGCACGGTCCGCGAGTTGGATATGCGCTGCGCAATCGCGGATTCCATCGAGGGCGGTCGGACCGGCGGGAACGACGACCGGGCGCGCACCAGTGCCTTGAGTGCGGATTCGCCCGCCGTCCGCTCGCTCTCGGTGAACGGGATGCTGTCGAGCGCCGTCACGAGATCGTTGGTTGACGCAAAGCGCTGCGCGGGCTCCTTGGCCAGCAATCGCTGGACGATTGCGGTCAGCACCGCGGGCGAGTCTGGGCGGGCGACGCTCGCGTCTGGAGGCGGCGTGAAGCAATGCTGCTGGAGAATCTCGGGCAACGATTCCGCGTCGAACGGCACGACACCCGTGAGGAGTTGATACGCGACGATGCCGAGCGAGTATTGGTCGGACTGCGCGCCAGCCGGCTTGCCGGCGCACTGTTCGGGGCTCATGTAATGCGGCGTCCCGATCATCAGGCCCGTCGCGGTCAATGTCGCCGATTCCATCGCGCGCGCGATGCCGAAGTCCGACACCACGACGCGCCCGTTGCGGTCGATCAAGATGTTCGCGCCCTTGATGTCGCGGTGGACAATGCCGTGCTCGTGGGCGTAGGCAATGGCGCGCGCGGCGGCGCGGAGGACCGTGAGCACCACGGGCAGCGGTAACGGTCCTTGTGATGCGACCAATCCGTCGAGGGCGCGGCCGTCGATGTACTTCATGGCCATGTACAACAGGCCACCGGTTTGCCCTACGCGGTACACCGGGATGATGTTCGGATGGTCGAGGGACGCCGCGAGACGCGCCTCTCGCTTGAAGCGTTCGGCGACCGTCGCGACCGGCGCGAGGTCGGGTGGGAGCACCTTGAGCGCGACCGTGCGCTCCAGGTCTTTCTCCCGCGCCTTGAATACGACCGCCATCCCGCCGCGCCCCACTTCGCGCTCGACGTCGTAATCGGCCGCGAGTGCTCGCCGAACCCCGGCCAGCAACTCCTCTCCGGGCGGCGGGGTGTGCGCCCCCGTCGCGGCGGGATCGGTCATCCGAGCCCCGCAGGCGGCGCAGAATCGGGAGTACTCAGCGACGGAGGTCCCGCATTGGGCGCAGAACATGGCACTCTTCGGACGCGACGATCACCGACGACGTCACCAGGACGGGCCTTCCTGGCCCGTGGCTATCGGCTACTCACGACCGGTGCCCGTCCCCCACTTACGGCGATCTCGCGCGCGACGGTCCACGCGGTGCGGACGAGCAGGATGAGGCCAAACGCCGCCGCGACGTCCGCGAAATTGAACACCAGCTCGCGTGCGGGCCCGGTGGTGATGGCGATGAAGTCCAGCACGCCGTGCGGCGAGGTGATCAGGCTCGCGAGATTTCCGGTTGCGGCTCCTGCGATCAGCCCCAACATGATGGGTGCCCAGCTGTCGAGCGTCGAGAGCGCCCGGCACAGCATGATCGTGAGTACGAGCGCGAGGAGTGTCAGCGCCAGGTTGATGTGCCACGTATATCGACCGAGCGACACGCCGAACGCCGATTGGTTGTTGAGGACCACGGCGAGCCGGACCCCGTCGCCGAGGACCGCTAGTCGCAGGGTGCCATTCGGCCCCAGCCGGGCCGCGGCGAGCTGCTTGGATGTGAGGTCGACGACGGCGACGGTGGTCGCGCAGATCGCGAATGCAGCCATCGGCGAAATCCGGCGGCCTGGGGGCGCGGTCCGGGGGCCGGAGCCGCGTGCGTCGGGTCTGGATGGCATAACACAGTGCCCTATCGCACGTTACATACCTGGGTGTCGAATCTGTAAATTCCTGTGTCCAAACGGGTTACTCACCTGATGCGCCCACGCGGCGTAGCACACAAACGACAAACTGTGTTTATGGCGCCAAAGAAGACATTGCCGGCAGAGCCACTATTTGAGGTACGCCGTTCCGGGATCCAGGGTCGCGGGGGGTTCGCCACTCGACGGATCAAGAAGGGGGAGCGCATCGGCGAGTACGTCGGCGAGCGGATCTCGGGGGCCGAGGGTGACCGCCGGTATGACGATGATGCCATGGCGCGCCACCACACCTTCCTCTTCGCGGTCACGTCGCGCACCGTGATCGACGCCGCCGTTGGCGGCAATGACACGCGTTATATCAACCACTCGTGTGCGCCGAACTGCGACGCCGTGATCGAGGGTGGCCGTGTGTTCATCGATGCCTGTAAATCGATCCCGGAGGGCGCGGAGCTGTTCTACGACTATTCGTACGAGCGGGAGAAGGACGCCGGCCCCAACGTCGAAGACCAATACCCCTGTCGGTGCGGCGCGCCCAAGTGCCGCGGCACGATCCTCATGCCGCTCCCCCGCCGGCGCAAGCGGCGGTCGAAATCGAGACGGCCGGTGAAGAAGTCCCGCCNNGGCGTCGCGACAGGCGTCGCGACAAACGTCCAGTGCGTCGCCGCGGACCACATCGCGCCGCACTGCGTCTCGCACCTCGTCGCGGAACACGTCGACGGCGAAGCGGTCCGCGTCGAACAACTCCCGCTCCACGCGCTCCACGACGCGTCGGTAGCGCCATCTCTTCATCTCCGAACTATGCCTCACGCGTCCGTCCGTCGAGTGATTGCTCCTGAGCGCTGGCGTGCTGTCCGCGATACTCGCGCCCGCGTGCTGGTGCTCGCGATCGCGGCCACTGCGGCCTGTACGCCGCGTCCGTTGCCCACGCGGTTGCCTCCCCAGGTCATCCCCGTCGACACGAGCGCCGCCGGGGCGCACGGTGCCGGCGCGCACGGTGCCGGCACGACGACGCCGGCGCTGGCGGCCCCGCTGGACGCGACCGCCAGCCCGTTCTACACGACGAACCGGATCGACTGGCCCGGCCCGAACGCGTATCGCGACGCCACGGGTGCTCCGGGGCCAGACTACTGGCAGCAACGCGTGGACTACTCGATCGTGGCGACGCTCGACACCGCGACTCGCGGCATCGTCGGCACGGTGACGGTGCACTATACGAACACCTCGCCGGACACGCTGCGCTTTGTGTGGATGCAGCTCGATCAGAACCTGTTTCGTCTGGGCAGCAAAGGCGCGGCGCTCTACCCGCCCGACACCCGCAATAGCTCCGGCGGGTTCGCGGGCGGCTATACGTTGAGCGAGGTGACGGTGGACGGCGCCGCGGTCGCGCCCAAGGTGGACGACACGATGATGCGGCTCGATCTCGCCGAGCCGGTTGCTCCCCGCGGCGGGAAGATCACGATCGTGATTCGGTACGCCTTCGCGATCCCGGACAAGGGAGCCGACCGCATGGGCCGCGACGGCACGCTGTACGAGATGGCGCAGTGGTATCCGCGCATGGCGGTGTACGACGATGTCCGGGGTTGGAACACCGATCCGTATCTGGGGCAGGGCGAGTTCTATCTCGAGTACGGCGACATCGATTACGCGGTGACCGTGCCGGCGGGATTCACCGTCGCGGGCAGCGGCGTGCTGCAAAACCCTGGTGACGTGCTGAGTGACCAGATTCGCCAGCGCTTGGGCAAAGCGATCACGTCATCCGCGGTCATCCCCATCCGCACGGCCGCCGAAGCCGCCGCGGCGATGCACACGCCGGCGCCGGGGACGAAGACGTGGCGGTTTCGCGCGAAGGATGTGCGCGACGTCGCGTGGGCCGCGGCCCCCGATTTCCGGTGGGATGCGACGAGTGCCCGCGGGGTTCTGTGCCAGGCGTTCTATCAATGGCCGAAAGCGGGTGCGGAATGGGAGCAGGCGGCCGAGAACACCCAATGGACGATTCGCACGTACTCGGAGCTGCTGACTCCCTTCCCATATCCGCAGGCCACGTCGGTCGCCGGGACGGTGTCGGGGATGGAGTATCCCATGTTCGTCATGGACGGCTATGGGGATCTGGACTCGCCCGGCGATGTGTTCCGAGTGAACGACCACGAGCATGGCCACGAATGGTTCCCCATGATCGTCGGATCCAATGAG
Source organism: Gemmatimonadota bacterium (assembly GCA_003152485.1). Lineage (GTDB taxonomy): Bacteria > Gemmatimonadota > Gemmatimonadetes > Gemmatimonadales > Gemmatimonadaceae > Palsa-1248. Next base: position 9,391 of record PMAE01000082.1, read on the forward strand.
CGACGCTACGGGTGGATGGACGAGGGGATCAACACGTACATCAATGCGTTCTCCCAGGAGCGTCGCTACGGCGCGGAGCTCAAGGCGTGGCCCTCAGGTATGGACAACTGGGTCAGCTTCCTCGGCTCCTGGGTGCAGACCGTGACGGCCGGGATCGATGCCCCGATCATGACCGCGCCCGACCACGTCGCCATCGACGCGCTCGCCAACGTCGCGTACGAGAAACCGGCGGCCGTGTTGCTCGCGCTCCGCGATCACGTGATCGGTCGCGAGGCGATGGATCGAGCCATGCGCGAGTACGTGCATCGGTGGTCGTACAAGCATCCGACGCCGGCCGACTTCTTCCGGACCGTGGAAAACGTGTCGGGCCAGGATCTGTCCTGGTTCTGGCGCGGATACTTCTATTCGACCGACGTGCTCGACATCGGCATCGACAGCGTCGTGACGCACTCGCCGGCCGTTCGCGACACGACGAGCGGGACCACCGTGTCGATCTACCTGCGCCGGCACACCTCGCTGATCTTTCCCGTCGAGCTGCGCCTCAAGCTGGCGGATGGCTCGACCCCGGACGTGCGCTTTCCGGTCGATATCTGGGCTCGGGGAGCCGCGATCGAGGTGCAGGTGCCGGTGACCTCGAAGGTCGTGGGCGCACGCTTGTGGCCCGACCGTACCGCGATTCCGGATCTGCGGCCAGACAACGACGTCTGGGGTGATGCGCCCCCCGCTGTTCCACTCGGCGCCGCCACCACGGGCGGCCTGGCATCGAGCATCGCGCCGCGATAACTTGGCGCCCCGGAGACCAATCACATGACCACCGCACCGTCCGCCCCCGACGACCGCCACGTTGCCTTTCCCGGCCCACAGGGCTGGGGAGTCGCGGCGTTCATCGTCCTCCTCGCCGCCAGCCTGGTATTCGGCGCCTATTCGATCCATAAGGCGACGTATAAGGTGCCCACCGATCCTACCGATGTGGCGGGAGAGGCCGGGGCGGGGTAACAGAAACAAAAACGGCGAAAGTGGAAGGTGAAAAAGCAAAAGGCGAAAGTAGAAAGTAGAGAGTAGACAAAAAACGAGGACCGGCAGCGTCGTACGGCAGCCGGCCCTCGTTGTTGTTGCTGTTGTCGACTTTCTACTTTCGCCTTTTGCTTTTTCACCTTCCACTTTCGCCCTTCTTTTTTCCCTACTCTCTCGCCACCGCCATGCCCATGGCATGATATCCCTTGTCGACATACACCGTGGTACCGGTGATTCCTGCGGCCAGCGGACTCGCGAGGAATGCGGCGGCGTAGCCGACATCGCTCGGGTCCATGGGGTGCGGCAATGGCGTGTTCGCCGCGCAATACTCCACCATCTGCTCGATGATGCCGATCGCGCTGGCCGCACGTGACGCGAGCGGGCCCGCCGAGATCGTGTTGACCCGTGCTCCGTATTTGCGCCCCGCTTCGTAGGCCAGCACACGGGTATCGCTTTCCAGGGCCGCCTTGGCGGAGGACATCCCGCCACCGTAGCCGGGGATCACGCGCTCGCTGGCCAGGTACGTGAGCGACAAGACCGACGCGCCGGGCCGGAACAATGGCCCAAGTCGCGACACGAGCGACACGAGCGAATATGCGCTCACGCTGACGGCGGTCAGGTATCCGGATCGACTCGTTTCCAGGAGCGGCTTCTTGACATCGGGTCCGTTGGCCAATGAATGGACGAGGATGTCGAGCGGCTGCGCGCCGAAGTCGGCAATGAGCCGATCGGCCAGTCCCGCCACTGAAAAATCGCCGACATCTTTGTACCGTTTGTTGCCGCGGACGTCCTCCGGCGCATCGGCGAGTGTGTCGAACGCCGCATCGAACGGATAGATCCGCTCGAACGTCAGCATCGAGCCATCCGACATCTGGCGCCCCGCGTCCATCTTGCCGCGCTCCAGAAGATTGCGGAAAATGGTGAGTGCAGGCGGCCAGGTAGCCACACTGACCGACGCGCCCGCCTCGGCCAGCGCCTTGGCGATCGCGAATCCGTAGCCGGCATCATCCGCCACGCCCGCCACCAGCGCACGCCGTCCCTCGAGATCGATCTTCAGCATACGGGGATGATGCCGCCTGTGGCCCGCGCTGGGGAAGCCCAACCCTCCTCAGCCCCAACGCTGCCCACCGGCCAATCCGGGGCCGCGGCGACCCCTCCCTGGCCGCCGTGGGTGGTTGCCGGGCCCTGGTGATATGGCCCGGCACCCGTCGCCTCGGCCTTTGTGCCCGACGCGTGGCGCGGGGCTTCCGACGCGGGCATGTTCCTCGATGTGAGCACCGAGATCGTCCCCCGCACCCCACCGCCCCGCCTCCCGGTCGAGGCCACTCGGCTCGCACTGCCCGCCCCCCTCGGACGGGGACCGTCGTTTGCGCGCGGCCTCTGGCGGATCGCGGCCGCCGACGTGTCCAGCGGCAATCGGGTGCAGCTCCTACGGGACGGATCGGCGACCTTTGCCGCGATGCTCGAGCTCATCGACGGGGCCCGCGAGTCGGTCTCACTCGAAGGGTACATCTTTCGGGGCGACGACGTCGGCCAGCGGTTTGCCGCTGCCCTGCGAGCTGCGGCAGCGCGTGGGGTGGTGGTCCGACTGTTGGTCGATTGGGTCGGACGGATGGGCACGCCGCGATCGTTCTTCGATCAGATCAGCGCCGGCGGCGTAAACGTTCGCATCTTCAACCCGCCATCACTCACCACCCGATGGCTCGGCCTCGTCCCGCGCGACCATCGCAAGCTTCTCGTGGTAGACGCGACGGCCGGCGTCACGGGCGGCATCGGCATCGGCAACGAATGGCGGACCGGCGTGCTCAAGCGGCGGCGCTCACCCTGGCGCGACACCGCGGTCCGCATCGATGGCCCAGCCGCTCACGACATGAGGCAGGCGTTCGACCATATGTGGCAGCGCGCGCTGGGTCGCGACCGCCGCGGGAAGCACCGGTATCTCAGGCGTAAAGCGCATGGCTCCCATCTGGATCCGTCTACCGACGCGCCCGCACTGGTCGGCATCATCGAGGGTGAGCCGGGTCGATTCCGGGTCGCGCGCGCACTGCAGCTCCAGGCGGTCTCGGCCGAACGGTCGATCTGGATCGCGAGCGCGTACTTCGTCCCGTCGTACTCCGAGATCGAGTCGCTGAATGGCGCGGCGCGCGATGGGGTCGATGTGCGAATCCTGGTGCCCAGCCGATACGACCATCCGTGGATCCGGTTGCTCACGCAGCGGTTCTACCGGCGGCTGCTCATGAACGGCGTCCGCATCTGGGAGTGGAAGGGTGAGATGATGCACGCGAAGACCGCCGTCACCGACGGACGGTGGATCCGAGTCGGGTCCACCGATTTCAATCCGCTCGGCCTCGCCGTCAACTTCGAGCTCGACGCCGTCATCGAAGACCCGACGGTGGGGGCCGAAGCGGAAGCGATGTTCGAAGCGGACCTGGGGCAATCGCGCGAGATTCGCGCTGGCGAATACCGCGGTGACGACGACTCGTGAGACTTTTCGATGATGAGTTCGCCGACTGGCGGCGCCCGGCAGGGTACTTCGTCCTGGCGCCGATCGCCGGGGCGGCCGCGGGGCTCGTGCGCGCGCTCCAGCTCCGCTACGATCCGAAGCTGGCCGCGGGGCACCCTCCGCACCTAACGCTGTCAGGATCTTCAGGGCTCGGACCGATTGCCCCAGGCACGCCGCCCGAGGAACTCCACCGGCGGCTCGCCGCCGTCGCGAGCGTTACACCGGTGCTGACGCTCCCGTTCGGACCACCGCACCGATTCATGCAGACAAACGTGGTGAGCTTGCCCCTCGACCCCCACGGGCTCATTCGCGCGCTGCACGATCGGATCGCACGCTGCGGGCTGCCCTTCGGACCGAGCCGATTCACCTTTACGCCGCACGTGACGCTGAACCTCTACCGAACGCTCACGCCCGAGGCCATGCGCGAGCTGCTCGCCGTGCGCGTCCGTGAGCCGGCGATCATCGACCGCCTGATCGTTACGGCGACCGACGACCCGCGGCCCCCGCGCACCGTGCTGGAGCTGCCGTTCTGCGCTACAGTGCCGGCTTGATGGCGGCCATCACGTCCTGCTCGCCCCCGGCGCCCGTATACACAATCGTGCCCTTCCGGTCGATGACCACCAGGTAGGACGTGCCGGGCGCCCCGTATGCGTCCACGGCGGCACCGGTTTCGTCGTACAACACGTTCGGCACGAGGTGCGGGCGCGTGTACGCGAGCACCTCGGCGGGGGTCTCGTCCACTGAAGCGGCGATCGTGACGAACACGACTTGCGATCCCAATGCCTGGCGGGCAGCGGTGATCTTCGGCTCGAGCTCGCGACAGTTCGGACACCACTTCGCCCAGAACTCGATCACCACCGGACGCGTACCGAAGTACTGGCTGAGATTCGTCGGCGTGCCGCTCAGGGTCTTGAGCGCTGCACCGGGTGCGTGCTGACCGACACCGAGCTGTGGCGGCTCCGCTTGCCCTGAGGCGCGCCGTGCCGCGCCGAGACCGAGCGCGCACGCTCCGAACACGGCCACCAAGATGTGCCGTCGCAAGACCGCCTCCCCTCGCCGAATGACGGCGGCGATTACCCGCCGCCGACCAGCCTATCGAGGCGAAAGCTAAGGCGTGAGCGTGACGACAGCGATGCTGGACGCGGGCACGGACACGGCGTAGACGCCGCTCTTGGTGTACACCGGGCTATACGAACCAGGCGTCCACTGGCCGCTTGCCGACACCGCGTTCCCCGCGAACGTGATCCCCGACGTCGCCGTGAGCGACGGGCCGATCAGGCGCTGCGTGCCGGCACTTCGATACGTGCGGCCCGGTTCGATGCGCACTTGGACGTTGGTCGATGCTTCGTTGTTGATCGCCGTCACGCGGAGGGTCCCGTCCGCCGCGAGGGTCGCGTGGACATCCACGTTGCGGTGGGACGTGACAACGGTCGGCAGGGTCTGGCCCTGCGCCGCGTTATGGAAGACGAGCATCCCATAGTACAGCGGGTGCGCGACGTAGCTCCCCGAGCCGCCGCTGATGGCTTCGTAGTTCCCGCCGTCGAACGTGCCGTGGAAGTTGACCCCTACGGCGCCGTTCTCCACCAGCGTGAACAGGTGCTGGACCGCCCACAGGCTCGAGGCGTACACATCGCTCACGCCCGCCAGACCGCTGCCGCCGACGGAATTGGATTCGGTGATGCGCAGCGGCAGCCGCCCATCGACCGCCTGGTAGAGTTGTTGGACGTCGGACGTGACGCGGTTCGTGGTGAAGGGGTCGAGCAGGTTCGCGATCGACGGATAGTATGATGTCCCGGACCCGGCCCCAATAAATGTCGGATAGATGTGATGCGTGGCGAGCACGAGTCGGTATCCCTCGGCCCCCACGAATCCACCCAGCCAGCTGGTGCCAGCCGCGCAGCAGCCATCGAGGCCCACGAAGCTCACGTCTGGTGTTCGGGCGGCGATCGGATCCGCGTAGCTGTCCCACTCGCTTTGGAATTGCGTGTAGCCCCAACCACTGGGGCGCAGCCCCTGCGACACGTATTGGTCAGGCTCGTTGCCGATCTCCACCGCGATGAGTGAATTCCCGACGGCGGCTTTCAGCGCCTGCACCTCGGCGGCCGCGGTGTCCGGCTGGCCATTCACGAGATTGACGGCGAAGATCACCGGCCACCCGGTGGCGTGCGAAAAGGTCGCGATGTTCGCGAAGTCGGCGTTCGTGATTGTCGGACCGCCTTCGGGACACGTCGTGCGCGTGGTGGGGTTCCAACACTGCTGGTCGCCTGTCGATCCGCCGTAGCGGAGCATGCCCGCGCCGAGGTTCTTGAGGAACTGTGGCAGCACGGGATCGGTCAGCCGGGATGCATCGGTGGCGTCCCACGCCTCGAAGCTGAGGCCCAGGAAGTTCGATGGGATCGCGAATCCAGGGTTGGTGAGTGCCGGCACGGCCACGACGGTGTCGATTTCCGTTGGAGCGCTCGTGCCACCCGCCGGCGGCGGCGGTTGGTAGCCCAGCGACCCGGTGGGTGATGTCGGGTCTGTCGAATCACCTACGTTCGAGGCTCCCCGCAGACACGCCGCGCAGACGACCACCGTGAGCATATACGCGGCGGCGGCCAGAACATTGGGACGAGTTACTGCGCGAAACCAGCCGGATGGAGCCTGGCGCGTCGGTCCGTGCATAGCCGTCCCTCGCGGGTAAGGCAGACTCAAGGTCGAGTCCGCTGATCTGCCGGGGGACGATCCGTTTATCGCGAGGGAAACATCGTCGTAACTCGTTATGATATATATCGTTATGTTCGGTCAAGAGAGCCGAATATTTTTCATTTGTAGGATGCCCGATGCGATGTTGGTGACCCGATTTGATACGCTGACGTATCTCGGTCAAACGGGGGCGGTCAGGCTGCCTCAAACAGGTATCGCGCGGGCGGCGTGGTGTCCGACCAGGTGCGGCGGTCGGTGCGGCGG
>PMAE01000056.1 GCA_003152485.1 Gemmatimonadota bacterium
CACCGGCCAAGCCACCGGCCAAACCGCTGGCCAAACCGCTGGCCAAGCCAGCGGGCAGGGCGGGCAAGGCGCCGGCCAAACAGGGGGGCGGTCGCGCACGGGTACGCGTCAAGCCGTTTCGCGGCCCTGCGCTCGCGCACCACACGATGGAGATCGTCGAGCGGCTTCGGCGCGAGTATCCCGACGCGCACTGCGAGCTGGACTACCGAGGCCCGTACCAGTTGCTCGTGGCCACGATCCTCAGTGCCCAGACCACGGATAAACGCGTCAATCTGGTAACGCCTGCCCTGTTCGCTCGCTTTCCTTCGATTGACACCCTGGCGGTCGCCGACCCCGCGGTGTTGGAGGACATCATACGCAGTACCGGATTCTTTCGCGCCAAGGCGAGGAGCTTGATGGGGATGGCCACCGCGGTCATGGCGCGCTTCGGCGGCGACATTCCCGCCACGATGGCCGACCTGGTGACATTGCCCGGCGTCGGGCGCAAGACCGCCAATGTCGTCTTGGGCAACGCCTTTCACCGGGACGAAGGGATCGTCGTCGACACCCACGTCGCGCGACTGAGCGCGCGGCTCGGACTCACCGCGGAGACCGACCCGGCCAAGATCGAGCAGGCGTTGGTCGGCGTCGTGCCGCGCGAGGATTGGACGGTGTTTTCGCATCTGCTGATCTTTCACGGACGACGTGTCTGCACAGCCCGCGCGCCCGCACACGATCGCTGTGTCCTGGCCGACATCTGTCCGTCGGCGACGCTGATCTGAGGGTGCCCATCCGGGAACGGAACCGGCGCATGTCGGGGCCGGTCAGTTGAGCGATCGCACGGGGACGGGACAGGCGATCGACTACGCGGAGTACCGCGGAGTACGGCACTTCGCCGCGCTCGACGGGCTGCGCGCGATCAGCGTCCTCCTGGTGGTGCTCGCCCACGCCCGCGGCCGCGAAGAGTGGCTGTGGATCCGCGGTGCGAACGGCGTCACGGTGTTCTTCGTGCTCAGCGGCTACCTCATCACGACGCTCGCCCTGCGCGAGGAGGCCACGCGCGGACGCATCGATCTCGGCGCGTTCTACCTGCGCCGCACGTTCCGCATTCTCCCGATGTACTACCTGGCGCTCGCGATCTACTGCGTGCTCATTCTGGTGCTGCACGCCGACCCGACGCGACACGACAAATTCGTCGGCGCCCTGCCCTATTATCTCACCTACCTGCAAGAGTGGCCGCATTTGATCGTCAAGAACGTGCCGTTCGAGTTGTCGTGGTCGCTCGGCATCGAGGAGAAGTTCTACCTCGTGTGGCCGCTCCTGGGATTTATCCTCCTCCGGAAGCAATTCCGACGGCGACTCGGCACCGCGATCACCCTCGCCGCCGCGTGCACGATCGCCGCCTGCGTCGCATCGTGGGGCCAGTTCGTGCTGTTCTACGCACACATCCTCATTGGATGCGCGCTCGCCGTCCTGCTCGACAATCCCCGCGCGTTTGCCCGGCTGCAACCGCTCGCTCGCCCGATGCCCTCGGTGGCCCTCGCCCTTCTGGCCGGCATCGTCCATTTCACGACCGATGCGGCTCATCCGTGGACGCATGTACTCTTCGCGGCGACGGTCGCGCTGGCGCTCATCGGCCTGGTCGCGGGGTCATCGCCCGTCACCCGCGCGTTGACCTGGCGACCTCTGGTTTGGCTCGGCGGCATCTCCTACGGCGTCTACCTCTTCAACCAACTCGGGCTCCACGTCGCTATGCGCATTGTCCCCGAACGATGGGGACTCGCTGGCGATGGGCTGGCCATGATCCTCGGCCTGGCCGGAACGCTGGTGGTCTGCGCGCTGCTCCACCGGCACCTGGAAGTGCCACTCATGCGCTATGGGCGGACCCTGGCCGGCCGCCGGAAATCAGTTCAGGGTTGCGCCCCGGCGACGGTCGGCTAACGTTCGTCCTGCCATGCACAAACTTGCGACGTTCGAGACCAATCGCGGCACTATTGTCGCTGAGCTCTACGAGAAGGACGCACCCATCACGGTGGCGAACTTCGAGAAGCTCGCCAACGCCGGCTTCTACGACGGCGTCAAATTCCACCGCGTCATTCCGGATTTCGTGGTCCAGGGCGGGGATCCGCAGTCGCGTGACCTCCCGGTCGGCGACCGGCGTATCGGCAGCGGCGGCCCGGGCTATCACATCAAGTGCGAGACCAAGGGCAATCCGCGCACCCACGAAGTGGGCGCCCTCTCGATGGCGCACGCGGGCACCGATACCGGCGGCAGCCAGTTCTTCATGGTGCTGAGCGAGACCAATACTCGGCATCTGAATGGCAAGCACACCGTATTCGGCAAGATCACGAAGGGGGTCGATGTCATGAAGCAGATCGCTCCGAACGACTCAATGACAACAGTGAGGGTGGCGTGACAGACGAATATCCCCCGCAGGGCGCTGATACGTCGCCCGCGTTCGTCGGCCTCGTCCTCGCCGTGATCGCGATCTTCGTGATCCTCTTCTCGATCGTGACGCTCACGAACCACCACTACGCTCAGCGCGAAGCGGCTGCCGCACCCAAACAGGCCCCGTAGCTGACGAGTTGATCGGCCGCGGGACCTGTACCGACCGACCGACGTGGGTCAGTGGACGCCAGTGCGTGGCTGGGGGGCAGCGCGACAGGCCACCGGGAGTCCGTGGGGGTCAGCCCGCAACGCCCATGGAAGCGGCCAACGGGCAACCTCGCCGGCCCGACCCGTCCACAGAAGTCCGGGCTACCGGTCACCCTGAGACCCCCCGCCCCGTTGTTGACCTACCACTGCCGAAACCCAGAGTCCGGCGGCTGAACCCCTGTTTTCGCGGCCTTAAGGCACAACTTGTATACTGACTGACCAGTCAGTAAGTTATTCGCCGATGACTGGGACCGACGAACACGAGCCGAAATGGCGCCGACTGCCTGAAGAGCGGCCACAGCAGATTCTCGAAGCAGCCATCGAGATCTTCGGCGACCACGGGCTCGCGAACGCGCGGCTCGAGGACATCGCCAAACGCGCGGGCGTGTCGAAGGGAACCATCTACCTCTACTTCCCCAATAAGGAAGCGCTGTTCAAAGAGATGATCCGCCAAACCGTGGTCGCTCAACTGGAGCGCACGGAGCGTGACATGGTGAACGATCGCGGCATGAGCGCCACCGAGCAGGTCCGGGTGTTCATGCGCTGGTGGTGGGATCTGATGCGGCAGCCGGATTATCAGCGAATCCATCGCCTCGTCATCGGGGAGCTCCAACGGTTCCCGGAGCTGGTCGATTTCTTTTGGGACGAAGTGATCGTGCGCCGCCAACTGCTACTCGATCGGTTGATCCAGCGCGGGATCGATTCGGGCGAGTTTCGCCAGGTCGATCCTACGATCGCGGGCCGCATCGTCACGTCGATGTTCTCCTCGTATTCGCTCTGGGCGTGCACGCGGTTCTACGCGAAGCAAGCGCTCAACGACGAGATCGTGTTCGAGCAAGTGATGGACTTTTTTTTCCACAGCTTGGCCCCCACGGCATCCACGACTCCCTCCGTGCCCGTCGGACAGTGAACCGGTCACCGCCCCCGCTTGGGCCCACGCGACCAATGACCACGAGCCGCTTCCGCCGCTGCCGCGGCGCGCTGCGCCGACCCATCGCCCGTCCCGTGAGGCATCCCGATCACGACCGCGGCCGCCCTATGCATCGCGTCGTGGTGCACGCACTGGCGAGCCTGACGATGTTGGCAGCCGTTCTCGCTACGCCGCTGGCCGCGCAACAGGACACGACGACTCATATCCTCAGCCTTGGTGGCGCCGCCCGGCTCGCCGCCCACCAGAGCGCCTCGGCGCTAGCCGCCCGCGCGGAAGCGGAGCAGGCGACCGCGCGCGTACACGAGAGCTTCAGCTCGTTCCTCCCCAACGTGTACGGCGGTGCCTCCGAGCGGGAGTTCGTCGAGAACAGCGCGTCGCTCCTGCGATTCCCCGCGAGCCCGGCGTCCGAGTCGTTCAATTCCCTGCTGCCCCCGGGCGGCATCCTGTTCCCGCCGATCAAGTCGGTCGATTTTCGCGGATATGCGTCCGACACGCTGTTCAGCTACAGCGCGATCCAGCGGTACCGGCAGTCGCGCACGACCGAGCGTGCGGCCAGTGCGGGCGCAGACAACGCGGCCGAGCAGGCCGCCGGCGCCGCCGCCAGTGCGTACCTGACCGCCCAGCACGCCGATGCCATCCTGACCGCCAGGTTGGCCGATTCCTCGCTCGCTGCCGATCTCCTGAACATCGCGCGCCAGCAGTTGTCCGCCGGCGTTGGCATCGCGCTCGACGTCACGCGCGCCGCGGCGCGCCTCACCGCGACCCGCGCGCAACTGATCGGCGCCCGCACGGACCGCGACCGGTCACGTCTCGAGCTGTACCGTGCGCTCGGCCTGCCACTCGACACCCGACTGAGTCTGACGGATTCTCTGGCGCGGTTGCCGGTCGCGGACACACTGCCTCCGGAATCCATGGAGATCGATCGCGCCCTTCGGCACCGACCCGACCTGCACGCCGTCGATGAGCAATTGACGGCCGCCGAGCAGGAGATCAGTGCGGTGCGGGCCGAACGCCTCCCGGCGCTGGCGGTCTTCGGGGACAAAGGCGTGAACGGCGGCAACTGGAATCGCCTCCTCCCGACGTACAGCTGGGGGATCGGGCTGTCCGTGCCGATCTTCGATGGCGCGCACCGCGAATCCCGGATCGAGGAGCAGGAAGCGGCGACGCGGGAGATCCTGATCCGCCGCCGCGACCTCCGCCAAGAAGCCGCCATCGAGGTCCGCGGCGCGTTCCTGCAGTTGACCTCAGCCCGCGAGCAGCTCGACGCGGCGACGGAGCAGCTGCAACTGACGCAGCAAGAGCTCTCCGAAGCGCGCGAGCGGTTCCGGGCTGGCGTGGCGGGCGACGCCGATGTCATTACGGCCTCGCTCGACCTCAACGGCGCGCGAACGCTGCAGATCGATGCGCTGGCGAATTATCAGTCTGCCCGCGTCGCGCTCGCGCTCGCCACGGGCTCGGTCACGGATCTGCCATGACCATGATCGCGTCGGGTCGCCCACCAATCCCGTCACTCCGATCGACCGCGTCCGGCTCGCACGCGCTGCCGTCGCCAGTTGTGCTGGGCACCAACACGCACGCCGCACGCTTTGTGTCACCACACTCAACGCTGTAGACCACCATGGCCACCACCGTCCGCACCGAGCAACCGACCCCGTCAACGCCGCCCGCGCCGCCGCCGCAGGCANNCGTCGCGATCGCCGCGATCGTGTGGGGACTCAAGACGTGGACCTACAGCCGAGCGCACGAGACGACTGACGACGCGCAGGTCGACGGTCACCTCGTGCCCGTCCTCGCCAAGGTTGGCGGCTACGTGACGCGTGTGAGCGGAGATGAGAACACGCACGTCAAAGAGGGCGATACGGTCGTCGTGATCGACGACGCGGATTACAAAGCGTTCCTCGCCCAGTCCGGTGCGGATCTCGCGGCCGCGCAAGTCGGCGTCGGCGCTCGTGGGTACACGGGCCAAGCGGCGGCACAGGTCCAGACGGCGCAAGGTCAGGGGGCCGCCGCGGACGCGCAGATCGTGGCCGCGCAAGCGAACTACGACAAGGCGGCCGCCGACCTGCAGCGGACCCGCCAGCTCGCCGACCAGCAGATCGTGTCTCGCCAACAACTGGATGGCGCGCAGGCCATTGCCGACGCGGCTCGGGCCACATTGCTCGCGTCGCAGAAGCAGGCCGCGGCGGCCGGCGCGNNTCACGAACGCCGAAGCCGGCGTGCGCTTCGCGCAGGCACGACTGGCGAGTGCGCAGGCCAAACAGACGGAAGCGACGCTCAACGAGTCGTACACCCGCATCACGGCACCGGTGAGCGGCGTGCTGTCGCGCAAGCAAGTCGAGATCGGCCAACTCATTCAGGCCGGTCAGACGTTGTTCACGATCGTCGCCGACACCGGAGTATGGGTCACCGCGAACTACAAGGAAACGCAGTTGGATGACATCCGCATCGGCCAGACGGTGGAGTTCGACGTCGATGCCTATGGGAGCTGCACATTCCACGGACGGGTCGAGAGCATCGCGGCCGCGACCGGCGCGAAGTTCGCGCTCCTGCCACCGGACAACGCGACCGGCAATTTCACCAAAGTCGTGCAGCGCATCCCGGTCCGCATCCGTCCGACCGATGCGCCGAGCGCGACCTGCGCCCTGCGCCCGGGCATGTCAGTCGTGACGCATATCAATACGAAATAGTGAGTAGCGGATAGCGGGTCGCACCCCCACTATCCGCGGACCGCCGACTCTTCATGTCCTCCATCGCACTCCGGGAGATCCCGCTCGGCCCGGCCGCGACCGCGGCCCCGGCGGTCGATCCCTACGCCCACAAATACATCATCGCGATCGCGGTGACGCTCGCCGCGGTGCTCGAGCTCATCGACACGTCGATCGTCAATGTCGCGATTCCACACATGATGGGGAATCTCGGCGCGACGCTCGATGAGATCTCCTGGGTCTCGACCGGCTATATCATCGCCAACGTCATCGTCATCCCGATGTCGGGGTGGCTCTCAGGCTACTTCGGCCGGAAACGGTACCTCACCGGATCGATCATTTTGTTCGTGTGCGCGTCGTTTTTCTGCGGGGCCGCGCGATCGCTCGATGCCCTCGTGGCGTGGCGCGTCGTGCAGGGGCTTGGTGGCGGGGCGCTCCTCTCCACCGCACAGGCGACGTTGTTCGAGGCGTTTCCGCCGGCCGAGGTCGGGATCGGCCAGGCCATGTTCGGCGTGGGTGTGATGGTCGGGCCCACGATCGGGCCCACTCTCGGTGGATACATCGTCGATAGCTATAGCTGGCCGTGGATCTTCTATATCAACGTGCCGTTGGGGATCCTCGCCGCCTTCTTGGTCTTCGGGTACGTGCGGGACACCAAGTTCCAGGTTCGCGCCAAGACCGTTGATGTCGGCGGCATTCTGCTGCTCGCGGTCGCCGTCGGGTCGCTGCAGTGGATGCTCGAGCGCGGCGAGCGCCTCGATTGGTTCCAGTCGAAATTCATCACCACGCTGGCCGTCACGTCCGCGGTGTCCTTGATCCTGCTCATCTGGCGCGAGCTGACGATCGATGAGCCGATCATCAACTTGCGCGTGCTCAAGAGCCGCCAGCTCACGGCGGGCGTCCTCTTCGCCGGCGCCCTGGGTCTGGCGCTGTACGGCTCGATCTTCGTGCTCCCGATCTTCCTGCAACAATTGCACGGATTCACGGCCTGGCAGACCGGAAAGGTGATCCTGCCCGGCGCGATCGCCTCCGCCTTCACTATGGCCTTCGTGGGACGGAACGCGGCTCGGCTCGATGCCCGATACACCGTGGTCGCGGGCTCGTTTCTATTCCTCGGCGCGATGGCTCTCCTCGCTCATCTCAGTCTCGACGCGGGCGCGGGCGATCTGTTCTGGCCGCTGATCCTCCGGGGCGTCGGACTCGGGCTGATCTTCGTACCGCTCACCAATGCGGCGATGGCGGATCTGTCGTTCGAGGACCTCGCGCAGGGCACCGGCATGTTCAATCTCACGCGGCAACTGGGCGGCTCACTCGGCATCGCGATCATGGCGACGCTGCTCACCCGATTTACCAAGGTCGCGCGCGCGCTGCTCTCGGAGCACGTCGTGGCCGGCAACGTGGACGTGCAGCATCGGCTCGACATGATCGCCCGCGGTCTGGTCGCGCACGGGGTCAGCCCCTACCTCGCCCCCCAGCAAGCGCTCGCGGTGCTCGACATGCAGATCGGCGGGCAGGCGAGTGTCCTCGCGTTCTCCAAGCTCTACCTGCTCAGCGGCATCATTCTCGTCGCCGCGCTGCCACTGATGCTCTTGTTCCGCACCGGCAAGGGCCGTGCGGCCATGGGGATGCCACACTAAGGGGCGCAGCGCGGCCCGCTATCGCGGAAACCGCACCCCGATCTGTGCCGTGACCATCGCGACTTGCTCGGACCGTGGGCCATTGGATGTCGTCGGGAAGTCATAGCGTTCGAACGAGAACATGACCGACCCGGTCAGCGGCGCGCGCAGGAACTGAAAACCCGCGGCCGCGGTCCCGGCGAAGTTGGGACTCGGGAGGCCGCTCACGTCGACGGCCGGCAACAATCCCACGCGAAGGACCGCCTGGGCCGCGCCGTCGAACATGGGTTCCCGGAGCTCTCCCCCAACGGTCAGCGACAACCATCGCTGCCGGGCGAGCGACGTCGTGTAGCTGCGGGCGCGCGCTTCGAGCTGAAACGCGAGCCATGGGGTCGCGAACAGACTGCCTGACAGCTCGAGGTCGCTCATCCGACGCGCATCGAACTGGCCGGAGTCGGGCGTCAGCGTGCCCGCGTATCCGGTCAGCGTCACCTCCGTCCAGGACGTCGGTGCGACCCGCACGTCCGCCCCCAGCACCGGCCCGCTGGTCCGCTCGTCGCCGAACCCTTCGTCCACCTGATGGTTGACGTAGGCCACGAACACGGACGGTGTCGCCGTGATCTGCGCTTGCATCGGACGCGTGGAGAGCCCGCCCGCCGCGGCCGCGACCACCAGCACGAGGGTCCAGCGAGGACACACGCTCATGGCCCCGCCCCCGCCGCCGGACTAATGATGAGCGCGGTCTCCGAGATCTTGCCTTCGTTCCGAGTCGCGATCTCGGCGTTCGTCGCGGCCCGGTCCGCGCGCCGACGCGCGTTCAGCGCGACGTTGGGCGCGATCTCCGAGTGCTCGTGCCGCCAGTGGAATCCGAATACCCCGACCGCGAGCCCCCCAACCGCGACAGTGGCGCCGAGCCCGCGAGCGGACGCTGAGAATTCACGCTTGCCGAACACCTCTGGGATCACGAGGGCCGCCAGTCCGACGCCGAGCCCCTTAAGCAACTCCTGCGTCGCCGCCGATGGCGGATAGTGCTCGGGCAACAGATCCGACGAGAGTAGCGGCGGAAGCGTGTCCTCGAGCGCCGGCCGGTCGTGCTCGACCGTGAAATACAGGCGCGCGGAGTCCACGCGGGTCGAATCCAATCGGCTGACCCCGCGCACCACGAGCTCGTACCGGCCGGCCGGCGCGAGCCGGCCCGACCCCAGCACGCCGTTCCAGGCTACTTCACGAACGCCGTCGTTCTCCGATTCGAAGACCAACGACTGATTGCCTGCCACGTCGCGGATGTCCGCCGTCAGCAGCGCCCCGTGGGTCGAGAGGAGCACGAACGTCATGTGCTCCATCCGCGGGTCGATCCGGACCCGGACGATCGGCCGCACGGCGACAGCGAAGGTCCGCTGCTTGGCCAGTTCGAAGAGACGGCGCTCCTGTGCCGTGAACTCTTCGGCGTCGAGATCGACGAACGGATCGCGCTCGAGTGCGGCGCGGAAGTACACCGTGGCCGAGTCCTGCTGGCCGAGGATCGCGTGCGCGGCGCCGAGATACTTGTATGCCGTCACCCGCTGCGCCGGCGACACGACGAACGGAGTGCTGGGAGAGATGACCTCCCGGAGCAACGTCAGCGCTCGCTCGACCTGCAGGTTTTCATAGAGTTGAATCGCGCGCTGAAGCGTCTCGTCCGTCGTGGCCTGCGCCGCGGCGATCCGCGGCGTCAACGCCGCGGCGACGACGATCAGCACCGTGACCAACGGCAGTCGCGGCGCGCACCGTACGAGCCACGACCTCATGGCTCGTCGACGCCTTTGAGCGTGATGCGGGAGAGTTGGGTGGTCTGCCCCGCGACTACGACGAGCGTCGTGTCGAAGTCCGCGTATCCCGGGGCGGCGATGTGGAGTCGGCGCGGTCCCGACAGGACGTCGAGATCGAACACCGCACCCTGTCCCGCCGATCGCCCATCCACGATGATGTCAGCGGTGCTCGGCAGCACACGCACCCGCAGCTTCCCGGTCGGCAGCAGCGCATCGGGCACCGCGGGCGACGCCGCCGCGGTTCCCGGCGCTACAGTTGCAGCCAGTCCGGCCGAATCGTGGGGCGCCGCGGTAGCAGCCGGCAGGATGGTTGGCGTGGCGGTGACGGCTGGATTCGCGCCCGCGGGCGCGCTCTGGTCGGCCGCTGGGATGGTCGCGGCGGCCGACCCGGCGCCGCTTGTCCCGCCCACTACCGGAGGCCCGGGGACCGCCCCCGCAGGCGCCGTCGTCTGCGGCTGACTCGTGGTCATCCCCGGGACAGCGGCGGGTGGCGGGATGTGGCGCGGCCGGAACCAGCCCCAGAGCGCAATCACGCACGCAACGGCGAGGACGCCCACCGTCCCCAGATGGCGACGAATCTTGCGAACCCGGTCCGCCGATCGCATGAACGCGTCGTGCGCGGCCACCACGGACATGGTGTCGGCCAGCGGGGGCAGCGCGTCGGTCCGGACCGCCGGCACAGACGAGGAACCCTGCGCCAGATCACGCAACATCGTTTCCCCCGCCATGCGATCCGCTTCGCTCAGGGGAACGGCCTCGATGGCGATCCGCATGTCGCGGGTGGTCGAGTACCGTCGGTCCGGATCTTTCGCGAGCACCCGGTTCAGGATCGCGACGAGCTCCGGCGGGACGTCATGGCGGGCGACCGAGACATCCGGCACCGGAGTGAAGAAGTGGTGGTGCATGATCGCGGCCAGCGTGTCCGCGTGGAACGGCACGGTTCCAGTGAGCATCTGGAACGCGACCACGCCGAGCGAGTACTGGTCCGACTGCGGTCGCGCAAGCTTCCCCGCGCACTGTTCGGGACTCATGAAGTACGGCGTCCCGATCACCGACCCGGTGGTCGTCATCGACGCGTTCTCGATTGCGCGGGCGACACCGAAGTCAGTCACGATCACGCGGCCGTCGCGGTCGACCAGGATGTTGCCGCCCTTTACGTCGCGGTGAACGATGCCGTGCTCGTGGGCATAGCTGAGCGCGCTCGTCGCCGCGCGCAGGACCAGCAGCACGACCGGCACGGGCAACGCGCCCTGGCTGGCGATAATGCCATCGAGGGGTCGTCCCTCGACGTACTTCATGGCCAGGTAGAGCAGCGACGCGCTCTGGCCGACGCGATAGATCGGGATGATGTTGGGATGGTCCAGCGACGCGGCCATCTGGGCTTCGCGCGTGAACCGCTCCACGACTGACTCGCCCAGCGCGAGCTCCGGGGGAAGTACCTTGAGCGCGACCGGCCGCCGCAGCTGGAGCTCGATCGCGCGGTAGACGACTCCCATGCCGCCGCGTCCGATTTCGCGCTCCACATCGTAGTCGTCCGCAAGCTCGCGCCGGGCGAGCTGCAGCAACGCGTCAGCTTCCGGATCGTCGGCGGCGACGGACCGCCGCGAACCCCGCCGGTGCTGGGCGCCCGCGCCGCTCGCCGCCGCGTTGCGTCCCGACCGCGATGCGCGCGGGTCGTAGACCAGCGTGGTGGCGGCGGGGTTCGAGAGCTCCATCCCGCACTGCTCGCAGTAGTGCGCGTCAACCGTGTTCGCGGCCTGGCACGCGGGGCACGGCAGCCACTCGGGCGGAGTCGGCACGGCGATGCCGGAAGGCGGTTGCGCACGACCGCCCGGGGCCTTTGAGTCCGAGCCGCCGCTGTCGCCTAGTGGGCGCGAGGACTCGTCAGCCACGGAACCGGTCCGACCACCCCGCGCCGGCGTGCGGTACGGGGCGTGTTGACGGGATGCGAGGTGAGGCCCCGGACGGCAACTCGTAGGCCGGCATCAGGGGGTGGCGGCAGCGGTGAATGTTACCGAGCCAACCGTCGAATTCGTGGCTGTGACCGTGTACGTACCGGGCGGGCCGAGGGTCAGAACGGCTTCGGCGAGCCCACTTGAGTTCGTGCTTACGGTTTGCGTTCCGCTCCCGCCTCCGAACATCGCCCCTCCAGGCGTCACCGTGAACACGACGTCGACTCCGGCGACTGGTCGGCCGACCGCGTCCACCACCCGAACGGCAAAGGGCTCCGGCAATGTCGTGCTTTGCGTCGCCGACTGACCACCGCCAAACACTTTGCGTAAGGGCAACCCGGGTCGCGTCCCGGCGTTGAGCGGGACGTTCGCCAACGGCGTGAACGCGATATTCCCATCCGCGCTGTCGCCGACTGCCGCCGGCACCGGGCTCCGGCGCGGCCCCAACGAATCACCCCACCAATTGTTCGGGATGGAGATTCCGGCCGCCTGTTCATTGACGACGCCGACGCTGTCGTTGTCAAAAATGTCGTTGGTGCGCGCCTCGAGCGCCGAGATCACTCCGGCCCGGATCCCGATCCGGTTCTGGGAGATGAAGTTGCTGTCCGCGCGCACCGCGGTTCCGTCCAACGCGAGTGCGCTGTAGCTCGGGTACCCGGTCACGGCGTTTCGCACGACCGTTACGCTGTCGGCCTGCAGATCGATGACGCCGACCGAGGCGGACCCGTTGACGGTCCCCTCTGGCGACCCACCAGCCATGGTGTTCCCAATGACGAACGCGTGATGCGCGCCATTCACCTCGATCGCGCGCTGGCCTGCCCCGGCGAACGTGACCCCGGAGTTGATGTCGACCGTCGCCCCCGGCGCGTTGAATTCGATGGCCGCGTTCCCCGTCGGCCCGCATTGGGTGAAGAGTCCATGGGTCACCGCGAGTTGCACGCTGCTGCCGGTCGCCTGCACGCAGTTGGTGACGGCGCTGGTCAGCGTGTCCGTGTCGAGCGTGACGGAGTCGGCATTCGAGAGAACGACGCCGACCGCCGCGTTCGTGGAATGCGAGAGCTGCAGTAACCAGGTCGAGAGCTCGGACCGGACACTGTAGCGCCCGCCCTGGAAGGTGTTCCGCTGTAGAACGGCGGGGCCGGCGGTCCCCCGGGTCCCGATCAGCCGGATGGCATCCATGAGCGACGTCGTCCCCGGGTTGTCGCTGAACGAATTGCCGAACACGAAGACCCCCGGCGATGCGTTGAGCTCCAGCGCGGACCGTCCGTCGGTTTGCGAGTCGCCGGTATTCGGATCACCCGCCTGGGCCTTGGTATTGAACGTGTTGTTCGTGACCTGTGTCGCACCCGTCACCGCGAGCACACGCATCAGCTGCGCCTGCCCGGCCAAGTTGTTCGCCGTCGCCGTCGCCGCGGCGGTGCTGTCGAGCAGGATCTCGGGGCCCGCGGTGGTGCGCACCAGGTTCGTGGAGATGATGTCGCTCGACCCATAGAGCACTTCGACGCCCGCACCGGTCGTCCCCGCCTCCGCCGCCACGACGGTGTGGACGGACGAGTTGGTGAGGCTTCCCGTGACGACGCCATGGTAGCGGAAGCCGTACGCCTTGACGTTCGTCACCGCGGAGCTGTCGATGCTCGACCGGCCGGTCGAGTCCACCGCGATCCCGCGCCCCGAGTTGAACGGATCCCCCGACGGATTGACGAAGACGTTGGAGATCGCGATCGTGGCACCCTTGGCGTAGATCGCGGGCCCGTCGAGTGTGTGCCGGATCGCCATCGTCCGAATGACGATACGCGCCGTCGTAATGGCCGTGATCCCCGCCGTGCCACTGTCATGTGACAGGAGCGGCAATTTCGTCGGATCGTTGCCCCCGGCCCGGTAAGCGGCCGGATCGCCTTCGAGTGTGACGTCGTGGTTGAGGACGACGGCTTCGCTGTATGGTCCCACGCCGGTGCGCACGAAGACGGTATCCCCGGGATCCGCGCCGTTCACGCCGTCCTGGATGTGGGTGTAGGGGCGCTTGAGGGTGCCGAAGTGCAGCGTGTCCAGTGTGGCGTTGTTGACATACACCAGCGTCGGATTGCGGAACACGACGGTCGCGGTGTCTGCGACGGAGCCCACGCTGCCGATGATGCGCGTCGTCCCCTGCGCCAATGCGGTCACCAGTCCCGTGTTGGCGGCGACCGATGTCACGCTGGCCACGGCGGCGTTCGTGCTGCGCCACACGACGGTGTCTCCCGTGATCGCCTGCCCAGCGCGATTCGTGACGGTGCCCCTGTAGGTCAGCATCTGCCCACGCGCGGTGAGCGTGTCGAGGTGCGAGTTGAGGATCACTCGCGCCGGATTGTTGGTGACGAAGAGGGCCGCGGAATCGGCCAGGATCCCGCTGGTCGCGCGCACCGTCGTGCGGCCGACACTGACTCCGGTGACCGTTCCCGAGGGGGAGACGGTCGCGATCCCGGTGTTGTCCACCGACCAGGTCACGGAGGTCGACGGCACCGACGCGTTCCGCGTATTGCGGATGTTGATGGGGATGGTGAGCGTGTCCCCGAGCGAATGCAGGGTGTCGGTATGGGCCAGGATCTGGATCGAGGCCGGTGCGTTGGTGACGGTGATGACCGCCGTGTCGGCCAGCGTCAGGTAGGTCGCGATGATGCGCGCGGCGCCCCGGCGCAGCGCCACGACGCGCCCATCCTGGGTCGCGACCGACAGGATCGTGGTGTCGGACGAGAACCACGTGGGCGGCACGCCGGTGACGGTGCCGCCCAACGCGTTCGTGAATGTGACGGTCAGCCGCAGCGTGTCGCCGACGCTGTTCATGACGGCCGAATCCACCGACAACGACAGCTTGGTCGGCAGGTTGGCGACGGTCACGTTGACGGTGTCGGCGATCAGGTCCTCGTCGGCCGCGATTCTCGCCGTCCCGATGGCGATGCCCGTGACGGTGCGGGTCGCGGTGTTGACTTGCGCGATTCCGGGGTCCAACGACGTGAGCGTCGGACTGGCGTCGGTGATCGGGTTGTTGTTCCGGTCGAACGCCGTCGCGGTGAGCACCAGGGTGCCGCCGACCGCCGGAATGTTGAATCCGCTGGGCGCGGTCACGAGGATGCGCGCCGCCTGCTGCTGGACGGTCACCTGGAGGCTGTCCCGGGTCGTGCCACTCGTCGCGTAGACGTAGGTCGTGCCATTGCCCACGGAGTGCACGCGCCCGGATGCATTCACGGTCACGACGCCCACGCTCTGTAGCGCCCACACCGCCGTGGCCGCGGCGCCCGTCATTGGATTGCCGAGGGAATCGCGGCCGGCCGCGCTCAGCGTGGTGTCCGCGCCCAGCG
This sequence comes from Gemmatimonadota bacterium, assembly GCA_003152485.1. Classification (GTDB taxonomy): domain Bacteria; phylum Gemmatimonadota; class Gemmatimonadetes; order Gemmatimonadales; family Gemmatimonadaceae; genus Palsa-1248. The sequence continues at coordinate 14,982 of PMAE01000056.1, forward strand.
CATTGAGGGTCACGGGCAGCGACGGCGTGATCGCGAAATGCGCCAGTTTCTGCTGCACGGTGAGTGGTAGCGCGGCGGTGTCGGCGCCGATCACCGCGCGCACGGTCGCGGTGCCGTTGGCCACGGCGGTGATCCGCCCTTTGGTCGTCACTCGGCCGATCGTCGTATCGGAGCTCGACCACACGACGGTGTAGGTACTCGGATCGATCTCGGTCCCCGTCGCGTCATGCGCGACCGGCAGCACGGTGATCGTGTCCCCGAGACTGCCCAATGTCAGCGACGCTCGGGAGAATTCGACGTCCTTGGGTCCGACGAAAAACGTCGTCGTGATCGAGGGGGGACCGCCCGCCAATACGGAGCTGACGAGCTGGATGCTCACGGTCGCGGTGCCGATGTGGCGTGCGACGAGGGTGTCCTGCCCCTGAGTGCCGACCACGACACTCAGGACCGCCGTGTCGGATGACCGGTAGACGAGGTGGGGATTGCTATAGGGCGACCCGTTGACGGTAATGCTGACCTGGGGGATCGTGCGGGTGCCGGCGATGAGCGCGGTATCGCCGGAATAGGCCATAACGATATGGCTGGACCGGGGTCCAGTGGCGGCTTCGCAGGTCGCGAGGATCGTGACCGCCGCGCCCCATCCGATGGCGGCCGCGGCGGCCGTCCAGACGGCCCGCCACCGACGCGCTTTCACCCCGACCCGGGCGACGCGCAACTCGCTGTCAGCACGCATATTGCACCCTAGGTCAGGACGACCGCCGAACCCCCAACGTTTCCGTTTGACCCTGCGTACCGACTTGCAGAGATCAGCCCGGAGAATGGTCACGTCGATGTCACCCGCCCTCGCCCTCGTTCGCGCACAAGCAGACCCCGCGCACCGGCCCAGTCGTGGCCGCGGCGACGCCGCCGGCGCGCCGACGCCGGGGGCCGCAACTCCCGCTGCCGCAGCGTCTTTCGGGCCGCTCGGGGCGGCGGAAGAGCAGCGCCTGGTCGCGAATGCGCAGCGGGGTGATGCCGAGGCGTTCGGGGCGCTCGTTCGGGCGCATCAGCGGCGGGCCTATGCGGTCGCACGGGCGATCGTGGCCACGCACGAAGACGCCGAGGATGCGGTGCAGGACGGCTTCCTGAATGCCTTCCGAGCCCTCGATCGGTTTCTCCCCGGCCAACCCTTCGGCGCGTGGCTCCACCGCATCGTCGCGAACGCCGCGCTCGACTCGACCCGCCGCCGGCGAGTGCGCGACGCCGACACGCTCAGCGAAAACTTAGCGGCGGGCTGGCACGACCCCGGTGAATCAGCCGACCTCCGCGCTCGGCTCCACGTCGGACTCGCGACGCTCACCGAGCGCCAACGCGCGGTCATCGTCCTGCACGACGTCCAGGGATTCCGGCATGGTGAGATCGGACGGCTGCTGAACATCCCGGAAGGCACTGCCCGCTCGGATCTGTTCCACGCCCGGCTCGCGCTGCGACGGTCGCTGCGCGCGCTCCACGAGGTCCGGTGAGGACCCGATGACCGGCGACGATCGGAACGAACCGGGACGCCCGTCCCTCCGGGCTGGCTTCCGCCGCAATGCGGGGAGTAGTCGACTGCCGTCCGGCTCGTCCCTCACGCGGCTACTCCGCGACGCGTATGCGCCACCCGATGACCTCCCCTACTGGGACCGGCTCGAAGCGCGGATTATGGCCGGCATTCGCGGACACGCTGATCGTGGCGCCGTCGATGGGTGGGGCGCCGCCTTCCAGGTGTGGGCGCGGGCGGGACTGGCTGCCGCGTGTATTGTCGCCCTGGCTGCGGGTGCCGCGGCGTGGAGCAGCCGTGGCACGGCTGCCCGGGTCGCGTACGAGGCGGTAGTGGACGTGCCGACACCGGCCGTCGTGCAGACTGACAGCCGATTCATCAACGTGTCAGAGCGCGAAGCGACAGGCCGGTATGTCTTTTCGCATTGATCCGACGAAGAATTCGGCGCTCGCCTTCCTCCTCGGCGCGGCGCTCGTCGGCGGTGGCCTCGGCTTTACTGCCGATCGGCTCGTGACCCGAAACCGCGTGTGCCCGCGGTGGGGCGACGACGCCGCGATGCGGCGCCGGTTCGGTGATGAACTCGGGCTCTCGGATGCCCAGCGCTCCGCGGTGGACACCATCCTCAACGCCAAGCACCGCGCCATCGCGGCACTCGACAAGCCGATCCGTCCCCAGATGGACTCGATCAGCGACGACGCCACAAAGCGACTCCGCGCCCGACTCGACGCCGGTCAACAAGTGACGTTCGACCGGATGCACGCGGAAGTTCTGGCCCGCCGACGGGCGGATGAGCAAGGGGAACAGAGATAAAACGGAAAAGAAAAAGGCGAAAGTAGAGAGTAGANNCTTTCTACTTTCGCCCTTTGTTTTTCTGCTCCTTCTCACATCGCCCTCCCGATCCACGCGCCGACATAATACCCGACGATCGCCACGCCGAGGCCGACGACGAACATGTCGAGCCCGGACCGAAAGACACCGCGGCCGGTGAAGATCGAGCGCGCCGCGCCCACGAGGAAGTGCGACGTCATCGCGATCGTGAACGCCAGGACGATCGCCACCGAACCATGCCAGAAAAAGAAGGGGAAGACCGGAAGGATCGCGCCGAAGCCAGTCGCGAATCCCGTCACCCAGGCTTCGCGCAGCGGCGACATCGCGGGATCGCCGATCTTCAGCTCCTCTTGCACCTGCTCGGCCAACATCCGCTGCGGGTCCGCCATGACCTGGGTCGCGAGACGCTCCGCGGCCTCGGCATCCATGCCCTTCGCCTCATAGATCAGCGCGAGCTCATCACGCTCCACCTCCGGCATGAGCGCGATCTCGTCGCGCTCCATCGCGATCTCGTGCGCATAGACCTCTTGCTCGCTCTTGGCGGCCAGGTATCCGCTGGATCCCATCGACAGCGCGTCCGCGATCAGCCCCGCCACGCCCGCAACGACCACGGCCCGATGCTCTTGAGTCGCGGCCGCACCGATCACGCCCGCGACGAGCCCGAAGTTGGCCGTGAGACCATCGTTGAATCCGTAGACGATGTTGCGCAGAAAGCCGCCCGACGCGGTCCGATGCCACGGCTCGCCGCTCTGACCGGCGATGCCCGCGAGGGTAGTCGCGTGCTCGGCGCTCTCGCGCGCCAGTAACAACGACTCGCCACCGCCGGGCGCGCCGTGCGCCGTCGTGCGGTGCATGTTCATGTAGCCTTTGACCTCGCGCCCCTCCTCCGCGAGCAACATCGGGAGCAGAAACGCGGGCCCGAACCGGCGGCCGAGCCACGCCAACGCCCGCGCACGAAAGCTCGCCCGGAACGCGCCCGGGGGATGTCCCCCCTCGGTCAACAGCTTGCCCCAGATCTCGACGTGTCGGTCTTCGACAACGGCCAGTCGCGCGTACACGTCGCGTTTTTGCTCGTTCGTCTCCGCCGACGCAAGCACGCGGTAGAGGTACGCCGCGTCCGCCTCGTCCTGCCAATGGTGGGCAAACGTGTGCGCGGTAGCGGGGGCGAGAGCAGGCCCACCCGACGACCCGGGGGGCCTGGCGTCGGGGTCGCGCTCGAGAGTGGAAGCCATGATCGTAATATGCGGCTCCGGGGCCCGGATTCGGAGGATCGCGCGCCGGACAACGTCGGCCCCGATCGACCGATCCGTCGAAGCCGGCTCGTCGGTACCGCCAACCGCGGCCCGGCTATCGAGAACGCCGACAAAGTGTTGAGCAATTCTCTGGGCAATCTGCGTGGATTCCAGATGGGAGTGCCGGACGACGACCCCGACGTCCGGATCTACATGCCGACACCGCCGACGCCGCCGGTCGCGCCCAGTGCCTCGCGCCGCTTCATGCGCATCGTTGCGCCGGCTGCTCCGACCGCACCCGTCGCACCTGTCGCACCGACGGCCCCCGCCGCCCCGCGGTCGGAGATCACGATCTGACGGCTGTGGCGCGGCTCACGGCAGCATGATGTGTACAACACGAAAGCCAGCCTTGGGGCGCCAGGGCTGGCTTTCGTGTTGTTGTCTTGCCACCCATCCAATGGAGATCTGAGGCTAGCCTCGTCCCGTCCCGGTCCCAGGATCCAGCACGATATACCGCACATCATCCTGCGCGACCTGCTTGAGCCACGCGATGAGCTGATCGATTTGCTCTGGCGGTTGCACGCCGGTGGCGCCCGCGAGTGTCCGTTCGACCACGAGTAGTCGCCCATGCTGCGCGTAGTGGGCGTGATAGCGGCCAAAAACGCTCACCGCGTCCACGTCGGCCGGCAACCGCGCGCGCCAGCCATCGGGTAGAGTCAACTGGAACTCGGACGCTTCCTCGTACGGCCCGACCACCAGCTCCACGTCGATCGGCGAGCGGCGCTGTCCTCGGGATTCGAGGTCGGCGAGTATATCGGGCCGCGAGTAGTCGCGGATGGGGAGCGTCAGGATCTCGGTCCCGCCGGCGCTCGACACCGGGCGCGCGTCCTTGATCGCCAGCGCCACCCGCGGTTGCGCGCCGAGGTCGCGGCCATTGAAGAAGACCAGACTGTCGCCGGTCGCGCCCTGGAAGAGCGCATTCGCCAACGATCGCGCGAGCCGGTCGCGGTCCGCGGCCGCGAACGGCGTCGCGAACGCACTCCGCAGATTGTATTGCCGACTGCCGGTGGCCACTTCGACGTAGCGACCGGAGAACGTCCCGTCGCTCGTGAGCTCTCCACTGATCTGGACGGTCGCGCGATTGACCGTCACCGGGTCGGCCGGCAGCGTCACTTGCTCGCCCCGACCATCCGGGTAAACCACCAGCGCGAACTCGCCCTGTTCCTGCGGAGGGAGCGACCCGTACGGGGTCAGATCCGACGTCAGATCGAGATAGAGCAAGTGGTCAGGCTCGTCCACCGGAACGCCGGGCCGCGCGATGGCCGCGATCACGTGATCGAGCTGGTAGGCGGATGGCAGCGATCGGTTGATGCCCCCGGTCGAGCTGAGGAGCACCGGGTATGCGGACACACCCATCCGCCGCGCGAGGGCGATGAACAACGTCGCCTTGTCCTTGCAGTCGCCGTACTTCGTCTCCCACACCGACATCGGCATCCGGGGTTGATACCCGCCGATCGCCAGCGACAAGGAGACGTAGCGGAAGTCCTGCGCCACCCACCGGTGCAGAGCACGCAGCGAATCATCGAGCGTCGACGCGCCCAGCACCACGGTCGAGAGCTGCTGATTGAGCGCCGGTGTCAGCCGATAGCGACTTCGCGACAGCGCCGCGTACCAGCTCGCGATCCCGCCCCAGGTGATCGGCGCGGCGACCGAGATCTGCTGGTAGAGCGGATTCGAATCCGGCGCGAAGGGCTCGGGCTCGGGTCGCGGCACATCGGCCGTCGACCACACGTACGCGCGGCGCCCGTGCGATTCCACCACGCGGCGCGCGAAATGAATGTTGCGTTCCTGGATCCGCGGGGTGAGCGATCCCGGCACATCGACGACGAAGCGGGAGCGGCGGGTCACGTGACCCGTGCCGATATACCAGGTGGAGTAGAAGTCGCCTGGTACGACCGGCTTGGTGTCTTCGATCGTATAGCTGTAGTCGACGATCGTGTTCGGGGCCACGCCGCTCAGCGTGTATTGACGTACCCGGGTGTCCGAATAGATCGGCGCTTCCTGCGCGACCGGTGCGATGGACTCCTGCTCGTGCGACGGCTTGTCGCTGATCACCTGTCCATTGAGACGGAGCACTCGGATCCAGTTGACGGTCAGCCGCTGCCGCCCCGTCGTGTAGGAGAAGGTCTTTTCCCCCCACTGCTCGGCCGCCTGCTGGGTCATGATCTGGACGACCTGCCGGTAGGTCCGCCGCGCCCGACCGTCCTCCTCGAACCGGATCACCCCATCCTCGAACAGATACACGAATGGCTGGCCGGGGAAGTCCTGGGGCCGAACGACCTGCGAATAGATGCTGTCGTTCCGGATCGACGGATCGCCACTGGGCGTAATCCGGGGCGCCTGCGCGCGGATGCCGCACGCCCCACTCATCAGCAACGCAAGACCAGACACGACAACAGGCGCGACAGCGCGCACGCGTAGCGGTTCGAGGTGGTTGTACGAGATGGCCCGCAACAATTTCATCGGCGCTCGGCGTACGTCAATGCGGCATCCTCACGACCGGTATTGTACCCCCAAAACAGCCGCCCAGTCCCTGGAAATGGGCCGCCAAGCTCGAGGCACATGCCTTGCAAATCAGACGTTGCGTACGCGGATCGGTCAATGCCACGGTCCACATGAGACCGGTAGCACTTGCGGCTTCGCAGGAGTGGGCAGCGAGTTGAGGGGCTGGGCCGAGCCGTAACCCTAGGAGGACAGATGGCTGACGAAACCACGAAAGGCGTAAACAACCAGGTGGCGGGGACGGTCAAGGAAGTCTCCGGCAAGGTTCGGGATGCCGTCGCCGATCTCACCGGCGACATGTCGGAACAGATCAAGGGCAAAGCCCAAGTCGTCGAAGGCAAGATCCAGGACTCCTATGGCCGAGCCCAAGAGAAGGTCGGCCGCGAGAAAGAGAAGCGGGACGAAGAGAAACTGCTGGACCGGTAACGGTTGGTGTGAGCGATTGGGTGATCGACCACGACGAACGGTGGCGATTGCCCAATCGATCGCCGACCGCTATCCACCGACCACGATGTTGATCAACCGCCCCGGCACGTAGACGACCTTGCGGGTCGTCGCGGTGGCGTGCTTCGCCACCCCGGGCTCGGCGAGCGCGGCCGCGTAGACATCGTCCTGCGCCGCATCCGGCGCGACGATCACGGTCCCCCGCAGCTTGCCGTTTACCTGGACCGCGACCGTCACCGTGTGCTCCGCGGCGAGCGCAGGATCGAACGACGGCCATCCGTCGTCGAACACGCTCGTCGTATGACCGAGCCGCTCCCACAACTCCTCGGCGATGTGCGGCGCGAAGGGCGCGACCAGTTGGACCACCGGTGCCACCTCGGCGCGATGCGGGGTTCGCTCCCCGCTCCGGATCACATTCATATACGCCATCAGCGCGGCGATCGCCGTATTGTAGGACAGCCGCGGGATGTCTTCAGTGACTTTACGTATCGTCCGATGGAGCTCGCTCATTACCCGCGCGTCAGCCGTCCCCGTTGTCGTACTCGCGATGGTCGCGGACCAGAGCCGGTCGAGGAACCGGCGCGGACCGGCGATGCCGCCGTCGTGGAAATCGCCGCCTTGCTCGTACGGCCCGAGGAACATCAGATATGTGCGGAACGCATCGGCTCCCCATTCGGTCATGTAGCGGTCGGGGTTCACGATATTGCCGCGACTCTTCGACATCTTCGCGCCGTCGCGCACGATGTGGCCGTGGGCCCGGAAGCGGGTGAACGGCTCCTCGAAGTCGAGCAACCCCGCGTCGTGCAGGACCATCGTCACGAATCGTGCATACAGGAGATGGAGCACCGCGTGCTCGTTGCCGCCGATGTATGAATCGACCGGCAGCCATCGGCGCGTCATCGCGGGATCGAACGCCACGTCGGTGCGCGTCGCGCTCGGATAGCGGAGGAAGTACCAGGCGCTATCCAGAAACGTGTCCGACACATCCGTCTCTCGACGCCCCGCGCCGCCGCAGCGCGGGCAGGGCACGCGATACCATTCTTCGTGGCGCGCGAGTGGCGACACACCGGAATCGTCGGGCTTGAAGTCTGCGATGAAGGGCAGCACCACGGGCAACTGGTCCGCGGGCACCGGGACCGGGCCGCACGTATCGCAATAGATGATGGGGATCGGCGGACCCCAGTATCGTTGGCGAGAAATGCACCAATCGTGGAGCCGGTAGTTCTCGACCGGGCTCGCGGCGCCCCGATCCGCCAGCCATGCCGTGATCCGTCGTTTCCCTTCGTCCACCGTCAGTCCGTCGAACCGCTCCGACTGCACCAGACGACCACCATCCGTGTACGCCGCGACCAATGGGGCGCCCGCCGACACCGCCACACCCTCCGGCGCCACGACCTGCACGATCGGCAGACCAAACACGGTCGCGAACGCGAAGTCGCGCTCGTCGTGTCCCGGGACCGCCATGATCGCACCCGTTCCGTAATCCATGAGCACATAGTCGGCGACCCACACCGGGATGCGGCCCCCCGTCGCCGGATTGGTCGCGAACGAGCCGGTGAAGACACCCGTCTTTTCTCGAGTGCCGATCCGACGACTGACCAGATCCTGATCGGCGGTCAGTTGGCGATAGCTGTCGACCGCGGCACGCTGGTCGGCCGTCGTGAGCGTCGCGACCAACGGGTGTTCGGGCGCCAGCACGAGGTACGTCGCGCCGAAGACGGTGTCCGGCCGCGTCGTGAACACGCGCACCGCCAGGTCGCCAGTCGCCACCGCGTCGCCGCCCTCGGTCGGAAAACGAATCTCGGCGCCCTCGGATTTGCCGATCCAGTTCCGCTGCGCGGTCTTGGTCGTGTCCGACCAATCCAAGCCTTCCAGATTGGCCAGGAGTCGGGGCGCGAACCGCGAGATGGCGAAGAACCATTGTTCCAGGAACCGCTGTTCCACCTTCGAGCCACACCGCTCGCATTCGCCGTTGATGACCTGCTCGTTGGCCAGCACCGTCTTGTCGAACGGGCACCAATTGACCGCGGCCTGCTTGCGGTATGCCAGTCCGCGATCGTAGAGCTGGAGAAAGACCCACTGCGTCCAGCGGTAGTACTCGGGGTCGGTGGTCTCGACCGCGTAGCGCCAATCCACCATCAGCCCGGCTTGCTCAAGCTGGCGGCGGAAGTTGGCGATGTTGCGCGGGATCAGGACCGACGGGTGAACGCCGACTTTGAGGGCGTAGTTCTCAGAATGGATCCCGAACGCGTCGTAGCCAAGCGGCTCGAAGACCGTGCGTCCCCGCATCCGATGGTACCGGCCGTAGATGTCGTTGCCGGTAAACGCGAACAGGTTCCCCACGTGCAGCCCTTCGGCCGACGGATAGGGGAACATCATCAGCGCGTAGAACTTGTCCGCGCCGGCGCCGATGTCGGTGGCGTTCGTCCCGCGGCTCCGCCAGCGGTCTTGCCACTTCGCCTCGACGACCGCCGAATCGTAGCCCTCCGGCACCGGCATGCGAGGGTCCGGAACGGATGGGGTCGCAGCTGCGGACATGTGTGAAATGTAAGCAGTTAGCGGGCAGCGGTCAGCGATTGGCGGACCGCGAAACGTGATGCGAGTGGCGCGAGCGCGTCTGACCGACTCCCGTGCCGGCGATCGTGCGCCGCCGCCAACACTCCACGCCAGCCGCGATCCGCTACCCGCCAAGTACTTTCCCCCCATGCCGCCCAGACGACGGAAACGACTCGACCCTGCATCGTTCAACCTCCCCGTCGAACGCCTGCGCCAGGGCGGGTCCACCGATCGAGCGGCCGCGCGCGTCCGCGAGATACTGCTGACCACGCAGCCCGCGACGCGCGCCACGGTGCAGGTCACGGCGGAGCGCACGTGCATCTTGGGCGGCACAGACGAGTCGGTGGCGCTGCTCAAATTGTGCGTCGACGACTGGAATTCGCTCGCGGTGTACGCGCTGTACGACGGCGACCATGCGGAGCCGGGCGATACGGTGATGACGTTGGAAGGTCCGTACGAAGCGTTCGCCCCTCTGGAGACGTTGATCCTGGGCACGCTCGCGCGCCGCACGCGGGTCACCACGAACGCCCGCGCGTTCGTCGAAGCGGCACGGCCCAAGCTCGTAATGGCATTTCCTGCGCGGCACGACCACTGGATTCTGCAACCCGGAGATGCAGTGGCGGCCCAGATCGGCGGGGCGCTGACGATCTCTGGCGATCCGCCGGTGGCCGGACCGGGCAAGCAGCCGACGTTTGTGCCACCGCTGGCGCTGCTCCCACATTCATTGATCGGCGCGTACGGCGGAAACACGAAGGCGGCCGCACAGGCATTTGCTGCGCACGTGACGGGCCGAGACGGTCCCGCCGCCACCGGTGCGGATGTGGGCGCGACTGGCCTCGGCACGGCCAACGGCACCCCGGTCTCCTCGCCCTCGATCACCAACCGCGACGCACAGGTCGTCGTGCCCGTGGACTACGATAACGACGCCGTGGGGACCGCCCTCATCGTCGCCCGTGCGCTGGAGAGCCAGCTGTGGGGGGTGCAGCTGGCAACGTCGGAAAACCTCGTCGACGCGTCGATCATCCCCGCCATGGGCACGTTCGTCCCGACCGGCGTCAATCCCAATCTCGTCTGGAACGTCCGTAACGCGTTGGACGCCGAAGGATTCGGCGACATCAAGATCCTGGCATCGAGCGGCATGACGCTGGACCGCATCCAGTATTTCGAGGAAGAGGGCGTACCCGTGGACGCGTACGGGATCGGCGCCGCCCTGCTCGCCGGCCGCACGGGTTTCACGGCCGCGCTCGTTCAACTCGATCGACCGCTCCGGCTCCGGATCGGCAGCGAGCTCCGTCCCAATCCGCGACTGGAGCGAGTGAAGTAGACGTCGGTGGTTGCCGGATAGTCGGTTGTAGGTCGCGATGGGTTCTTTGTCGTTCGCGGATCGTGGTGAGCGCGCGTCAGGTCGCGATTGGTGCCACCCAGAGGCCCCTCGGAGACCGTCGGCTGGGCCGCGGCGTCCTCATCCAGGCGGCGACACGAGGCAATCGCCAATCGCCAACCACTCTCCACCCCACTCTCTACTCCCCATCCGCTTATGGCTGGACTAAAACTCGACGGTGCCGGCACCGCCAAGATGGCGACGCTCGAAGCCGCGATGAACCACTGCCAACGGCTCCATAGCACCGTCGAGCAGTGCGCGATGGCCGTCAAGGGGAAGCAGCCGGCGGCCCCGTTCATTCCACAGATGCGGCGGTACGCGCAGCCGATGGTCAGCATCCTCAAGGGGCAGTTCGGCATGATCGCGGAACAAACCACGGCGTTCCTCCTCTCCTCCTCGCGTAGCGGCGGCAACGATCACAACCGGGTGCGCGCCCTGCGCGAGGGCGTGGCCCAGATTCGAGTTCAGCTCGAGCTCGCCGTGGCCAAGACCATCGAACTGCACACCGCCTCGAAGGAGCTCTGACCGGCGAGCGCTCGCCGTCGAGCGCTTGACGTCGGAGGGTCGGACGGCCCTACGGGCTGCGGCTGGACGCAGTCGGTACGCGTCGGTACGCGGTCTCATTCGCTGGCGACGTCCCTCGCTGATCGCCTGGACCCCACGCCCGGCGAATGACGATGTGAGTCAGTGGCCCGCCAGGACACGCCCACAGATTTCGCCGCCGCAAATCGTCCCGCCCGGTAGCCGTCGTGCCTGGCGTCGCGCCTGGCGTCACCCCCGGCGTCGCACCGGCGAATGGCACGCATCTGTCGATCCATTCACACGTTGCCACTTCACGACGTGCTTGTAACTGCGTAGATTCGGCCAGCTTTTCCTATCCGGACACTCCGACGAGCCTCATGCCCCTCGCCCCTCGCCCGCGCCGTACGGCTGCGGTCGCGCTGACTGTTGCCGCGGTTCTAGTCATCCCGCTGGCGCTCGCCGCCTGCGACGCCAAGTCGTACCCGAATTCGACGTTCCTGCCGCACACCGAGTTCGGCCAGGCGATCGATGACCTGTGGAATCTGCTCCTGCGGATCGGCACCGCGGTCTTCATTTTCGTCGAAGGCCTGCTGGTCATCACGATCATCAAATACCGGCGACGCCCCGGCGCCGCGCCCCCGCGGCACGTACACGGGAACACGACGCTCGAGATCCTCTGGACGGTGATCCCGGCGGTGATCCTCGTGTTCATCGCCGTGCCGACCGTGAAGACGATTTTCAAGACGGAAGCCAAAGCGTCAGCCGACGCGCTCCAGGTCGAGGTCTACGGACATCAATGGTGGTGGGAGTTCCGCTATCCGCAGTACGGCGTGACGACCGCGAATGAGCTCTACCTGCCGATCGGCCGGAAGGTGAACTTCGCCCTCCGCACCCAGGACGTGCTCCACAGCTTCTGGATTCCGCAGCTCGGCGGCAAACGCGACCTGATCTCCAACCACACGAACTACCTCTGGTTCACGCCCGACTCGTCGATGTCCACGAGCGCGTGGAACGGGACCTGTAACGAGTACTGCGGTGCGAGCCACGCGAATATGCGGTTCCGAGTGTTCGTGGTCCCGGGCGCCGACTTCGCGCGATGGGCGACGCACCAGGCTGGGCCCGCGGTATTCAACGCCACTGCGGTGGCCCCGACGCCGCCCCCGGTCGCGCCGGCCTCACCCGCCGCGCCACCACGCCGGACAGCCGCTCGGTCGCCGACGGGCAGTGATGGACTCGTGCACCCGGTGGCCGCAGTCGTTGACGCGTCGGGTCAGCCATCCGCCGCGCCACCGACCGAGCCGCCAACGATCGTGCAGGGCGGGATCCAATCCGCGTCGGACGGCGATGTCTTCCCCCGCGACAGTCTGCGCCCGTACAACATCCCGGCCACGCCCACACCCGACGGGCTCACCTTCACAGCTGGCCTGGTCGGGGACGCGAGCCGAGGGCAGAAGGTGTACTCGATCTCGGCCTGCATCGGCTGCCACACGATCAAGGGAAACCCGAGCTCCGTCGGGATCACCGGCCCGAATCTCACGCACATCGGGTCGCGGTTTACCATCGCCGCCGGGCTCTACCCGAACGACACCGAACACCTTCGGCTCTGGATCAAGAACGCGCGCCGCATGAAGCCCGGCGTGCTGATGCTGACCCTGGGGCTCAATCAAACCGACCCGCAGACCGGAGCCACCGTGACGGCCGGCGGACTGACCGATCAGCAGATCGCCGACATCGCGGCGTATCTGCAAGCGCTGAAATAGGAGCTGGTGAATGGCCACCATCGCCGCGCCCTCGTACGCCGCCCCCGCCGACTATTCGGTGGGGGAAGGCTGGCGCTCTTGGCTCGGGACGACCGACCATAAGAAGATCGGGTATCTGTACTTCTTCACCGCTCTCTTCTTCCTGATGTTCGGCGGCGCCGAAGCGGAAATGATCCGGTGGCAGCTCCGCGCCCCGAATCAGCATTTCCTGACCGCCGAGACGTACAACCAACTCTTCACGATGCACGGCACGACGATGATCTTCCTCGTCGTCATGCCGCTGTCGGCGGCATTTTTCAATCTGCTGATCCCGCTGCAGATCGGCGCCCGCGACGTCGCCTTCCCGCGGCTCAACGCGTTCAGCTATTGGGTCTACCTGCTCGGCGCGATCTTCATCTCGGCCCCGATCTTCTTCAACGCCGCACCCAACGCCGGCTGGTTCGGCTACGCGCCGCTCACCACGAACGCGTATTCGCCGGGCTTGAACATCGACTTCTGGGCGCTCGGGCTGCAGATCCTCGGCATCTCGTCGCTCGCCGCCGGATTTAATTTCATCACCACGATCATCAACATGCGGGCGCCAGGGATGAACCTGATGCGCATGCCGATGTTTACGTGGATGGCGTTCGTCGTGCAGTTCCTGATCGTCCTCGCCTTCCCGGTGGTCACGGTCGCGGTCGTGTTCCTGGTGTTCGACCGGTTCTTCGGCACCAACTTCTACACCATCGCCGCCGGCGCCGACCCGCTCCTCTGGCAGCATCTGTTCTGGGTGTTCGGACACCCCGAGGTGTACATCCTCGTGCTCCCCGCGTTCGGGTTGGTGTCCGAGGTGTTGCCCACCTTCAGCCGGAAGCCGTTGTTCGGGTACCCGGTGATGGTCTACTCGGGCATCCTGATCGGCGTGCTTGGGTTCGGCGTGTGGGCCCACCACATGTTCGCGGTGGGGTTGGGACCGATCGCGGACACCGTGTTCGGCGTCACGACCATGCTGATCGCGATCCCGACGGGCGTGAAGATCTTCAACTGGATCTTCACCATGTGGGGTGGCTCGATCCACTTCACGACGGCGTCGATGTTCGCCATCGGATTGGTCGGCATGTTTACGATCGGCGGGATCTCGGGGATCATGCATTCCTCCCCCCCCGCCGACTTGCAACAGACCGACACGTATTTCGTCGTCGCGCATTTCCACTACGTGCTGTTCGGCGGGTCCCTCATGGGGCTGTTCGCCGGGATCTATTACTACTTCCCGAAGCTCACCGGCCACCTGCTCAGTGAGCGGCTCGGACAGTGGCACTTCTGGCTCAACGTCGTGGGGTCGAACCTGGCCTTCTTCCCCATGCACTTCTCGGGGATGCTCGGCATGCCACGGCGCGTTTACACGTACGACGCCAACCAGGGATGGGACACCTTCAACATGCTGTCCACGATCGGCGCGATCATCGTCGGCGTCGCGTCGCTGATTCTCGTGGTCAACATTCTGATCAGCCGGAAGCGCGGCGCGATAGCGGGCAATGACCCGTGGGGCGCCGGGACGCTGGAGTGGTCGATCCCGTCGCCCCCGCCGGTCTACAACTTCGCCCACATCCCGCGAGTCACGTCACGCTACCCGATGTGGGACCTCACCTCGCCGCATCTGACATCCGACGTGCCACACTCGAAGGCCGGTGACCAGTCGATCGAAGTGGATGTCGCGGGTGTCGAGCAAGGTCATGTAGGCGGCCGGACCGCCAGCGCGCAGCCAACAGCTGGCGGACGCGGCGTGCCGGTCGATAGCGGCGCCCGCATCCCCACCGCGGCAGAGCTGGGAATCCCGATCCCGTACACCACCACCAAGCCGTTCTTCACCGCGCTCGGGCTCACCGTGATGCTCAGCGGGCTCCCGTTTGCGCACATGGACAAGCCGGTCGTTCAGTATGTACTGCTCTTCTGCGGCGCGAGCCTCCTCGTGGGCTCGCTCTATTGGTGGCTCACGTCGCCACTCGAGCCGGAAGTCGAGCACCCCCAGCACACCGCCCACTAATGGCTACCTCCGCCCTCCCGACGCTGCCCACGGCCGATGTGGGTCACGGCTACACCACCACGGGGCTACCGCATCGCAAGGTGGCCATCTGGGCGTTCATCGGTTCGGAATGCATGCTCTTCGCGTCGCTCATCTCGACCTACCTGATCTACAAAGGCCGGAGCGTCAAAGGGCCATTCCCGCACGAGCCGTGGACCGACCCCGCAAATGGGCACGTGTTCAAGCCGATACTCAACATCCCGGTCACGTCCTGCTCAACCTTCGTGTTGCTCATGTCATCGTTGGCCATGGTGCTGGCATTGGCCGCGGTCGAGAACCGGGACAAGCCCAAAGTCTCCCTGGGCGACAAGATCCTTGGCTCGTCGCGACTCTGGCTGTTGATGACCGCACTATTGGGCATCACGTTCCTCGGATTCCAAGCCTTCGAGTTCACCTCATTCGTGCATGAGGGACTGAGCATCCGCACCAACCTGTTTGGATCGTCTTTCTTTACGCTCACCGGGTTCCACGGTGCGCACGTCACGGCCGGCGTGATCTGGTTGCTCACCATGCTGGCGATCGATTTCAAGCGCGGGCTCGGTCCGAAGGACGCGCTCAACGTCGACATCATGGCCCTGTACTGGCACTTCGTTGACGTCGTCTGGATCGCGATCTTTACACTCATCTACCTGATCAAGTAGGCGGCTGACATGTCCGCAGATTCTTCGCATGGCAACAGCCCGGCGGCGGTCGCCATCGAACACGACCTCGGTGCGGAGCACGAACACCCGACGTGGTCCGTCTACTGGAAGGTCGCGCTCGTGCTCACACTGGTCACGGTCCTCGAAGTCTGGTGCTACTACCTGCCGTCGTTCGTCGCCACGCCATACTTCGTTCCGGTACTGCTCGTCCTCTCCGCATTCAAGTTCACGGTCGTGGTGATGTTCTACATGCACCTCCGCTACGACCACAAACTCTTCCGCGTCCTGTTTACCGGCCCGCTGATCCTCGCCATGATCGCCATCACCGCCCTGTTGTTCCTCTTTGGGAAACTCGCGATCCGGACTGGATTGCTGACGTGAGACGCTAACGGTTAGTGACTCATGCGTGGTGACTAGTGGATAGAGGTCGGTGATCGGACGGGGGCCGCCTGCGGAACAACGCAGCGCGGCCCTCGCGCCACTTGGCGTCCCTCGCTTGCCCTCCTACTCGCCCAGTCGCCACTCTTCAGTTCTCTACTTTCTACTCTCTACATTCGAATTATCATGTTCCTCCACCCGCTCTCCGACACCTCCATCGACACGTTCTCGGTGCATCCGAGCACCGTGGTGGGGATCCTCGGCTTGGCGGGGCTCTACATCTGGCGTGTGCGGCGAGAGAGACGGTCGCCGACGCCGACGCAACGGGCGGCGTTCACGACCGCGTTGGTGGGCATGTTCCTGTCGCTGAACGGTCCGCTCCACGACCTCAGCGACTACTACCTCTTCAGCGCGCACATGGTGCAACATCTCGCGCTGACCTTTGTCGTGCCCCTGCTGCTGGTGATCGGTACGCCCGGCTGGATGCTGCGCCCCGCACTCACGGTGCCCGCCGTCAATACCGCCGCGCGATGGCTGACGCGCCCCACCACCTGCTTCCTGCTGTTCAACATCACGATCGCGGTATGGCATCTTCCGCCACTCTACAATCTCGCGATGGCGAATCACGGAGTGCACATCGTCGAGCATCTAATGTTCATGACCACCGCGGTGCTGATGTGGTGGCCGCTGCTCAGCCCCCTCCCCGAGCTCCCGCGCCTCGCGTACCCCGCACAGATGCTGTACTGTTTTCTGATGAGCATCCCGATGTCGGTGGTCGCGATATATGTGGCGATGGCCGACCACGTGCTGTATCCGGCGTACGCGGCCGCCCCGCGGATCTGGGGGATTTCGCCGCTCGACGACCAGATGATTGGCGGTTTGATCATGTGGATACCGGGCGGTCTGTTCTTCTACGCGGTCATGACCGTGATCTTCTTCAAGTGGGCCGCGCGCGACGCGGATACGGTGGCCTCGGCGCAGGTCCCCGCATGATCACGACCCGGCGCCGCCGCACGTCCCTCGCGGTCGGCGCGGGCGCGGTGGCCGCGGCGCTGGTCCTCAGCGGATGCGAGGCCCAACAGCAGGCCGACCGTCGAGCATCGGGGCGCGAATACGCGAACAAGATGTGCCAACTGTCCAGCGACGATACGGTCATCGCGGTGGCGATCTACGGGTTCATCGCGCAGGCTGAGCCGCGGGCGGGCCGGTTTGTCTACGTCCCGGGTACGGACTCCTCGCCGCCACCGGCCGGGACGCAGGCGCTGCAGGACAAAGGACCCACGTACATGTACTCGACCGACCCCGCGCAGCAAGCCGTGGTCGACGGCCAACTCAACGCCGTGGGTTTCTATCCCACGCTGCTTGTTGCATATCACGGGCTCGTCAGAACCGACCGGCTGCATCCGGTCGTGAAGCTCAGTGGGCGCTACGTCTCCGGACCGCCGCGGGGGCAGTCGATCGGAGTCCGCGCCATCGCGCCGCAATGCGACAGCACGGGCGCGTGGCGGGTGACCGCACCGGCCGGCAGCGCTGGTGCCGGATAGGCCAGTCGAGACGCGCGCCGAGGGCCGGCCGCCGCGACTCGTCGCGCTCGATGCCTTTCGTGGCATCACGGTCGCGGCCATGCTGCTCGTCAACGACCCCGGAAGTTGGGGGCACATGTTCCACCCGCTCGAGCATGCGGCCTGGAACGGATGGACGCCCACCGATCTGATCTTTCCATTTTTCCTGTTCATCGTCGGCATCACCACCCAGATCTCTATCGATGCTCGGAGAGCGCGGGGCGATGGCGACGTCGCGCTCGTGCGCCAGATCCTTCGACGAAGCGCGCTGATCGTCGCCATTGGATTGCTCCTCAGCTGGTTTCCCTTCTACACCTGGGATTCCATCGCCGGCGTCGCGGATCCCTCACTCGCGCAACGGCTCGTCGATCGGCCGCTGCACGTGCGGATACCGGGAATCCTGCAACGCATCGGCGTCGTCTACCTTGGCGTCGCGTTGATCGCGCTCCGCACATCGGTCCGCACTCAGATCGCCCTCGCCTGCGGAATACTGCTGGCCTATTGGGCCGCGCTCACGCTCGCGGCGGTGCCCGATACCGGTGCGCTGGGATGGACGGTGTTCGATCACCCAGCGGCCACGTTGGCAGCGTGGGTTGACCGCGGGATGCTCGATTGGACCGCCGCGGGTTGGGGCAACCACATCTGGGCCGAAACGAAGACCTGGGATCCCGAGGGCTTGCTCTCCACCATCCCCGCGATCGTGACCGCTATGCTGGGGCTGTTGGCCGGTCGGTGGCTCGCGAGTGGACGCGGCCTGTACGAGCGGATCGCCGGTCTGCTCGCCGTTGGCGCCATTCTCGCGGCCGCGGGGTGCATGTGGGGCTGGATCTTCCCGATCAACAAGAATTTGTGGACGAGTTCGTTCGTATTGTTGACCGCGGGACTGGCCGCGATGAGCCTTGGCGTGTGTGTCTGGGTCATCGATGCGCTCGGTATGCGTCGGTGGGCGGCGCCGTTTGTCGTGTTCGGCGTCAATCCGCTCCTCGCCTTCGCCGGATCCGAAGCCGCGGCACGGCTCATCTATTCGGTCGTGATGGTGCCGACCGCCACGGGCCGTGCACCTCTCGCGTCTGCTGTGTATCGTTCGCTGTACGCACCGTGGCTCGAGCCGCGGGTGGCGTCTCTTGCCTTCGCGGTCAGTTTCGTCCTCGTATGGCTGGGCGTCCTGACACTGCTGTACCGACGACGAATCTTTCTGAAGGTCTAGCCCCCCGCATGCCGTTTCGCGTTCGTAATCTCCCATCGTGGCCGTCGGTGGGAGCAGCCCTGCTGCTCCTCTCCGCCCTCCCGCTCCCCGCTGCGCGCGGCCAATCGGTCCGGCACCGGCATCGGGCGCGTCGCGCGCCCCTGGCTGTGCCTGCCATGCGGTACGCCGAGCCGCGCAGCGTCAGCGACCTCGATGCCGATCTCGCCTCCATGCTCTCCCGGCGCGTGCGGAGCGGCCGATGGGGGGTGATCGTCGTCTCGCTGACCCGGGGGGACACCCTCTACCAAGTCAACGCCGACCAACCCCTGCGGCCGGCTTCGACCATGAAGCTCTTCACGTCGGCGCTGGCATTCGATCGCTTTGGGCCCGACTACGAATTCGCGACCGACGTCCTCCGCGACGGTCCGGTGGATTCCGCTGGCCGAGTGAGCGGCAACCTGTTCCTGCGGGGCGACGGGGACCCGTCGCTCTCCAATCGGTTTCTCCGCGGTGAGCCGGACGCCCCGATGCAGAGTCTCGCGCGCGCCGTCGCGGCCGCAGGCGTGAAACGCGTGCACGGCGATCTCGTCGGGGATGCGACGGCGTTCGAAGCGCAGCGCATCCCGACGGGGTGGCTCAGACGCTATCTCGAGTCGGGGTATGCGGCTCGCGTATCGGCGCTCTCGCTCAATGACAACTTGATGTGGGTCGCGGTGTCGCCCGGCGCGGCTGGCAAACCAGCTGCCGTCGGGCTTCAGCCGTCATCGAGCGCGATCCCGATCTCCAACTCCGTCCGCACGATTGCGGGCAGCGCCGGCGCCAGCATCTCGGTGCACGCCAACCCCGATGGCTCGGTCGTGGCTCGTGGCTGGATCGGCACACGGTGCGGTACCCGGCTCTATGAGCTCGTGATCGAAGATCCGGCGACGTTCACCGCCGGCGCGTTCCGCGACGCCCTGACGGCCGCGGGTGTCACGGTCGATGGCAAGATTCGAGTCGCCTCGACGCCTCCCGGTGCCATCAAGGTCGCCTCGCTCCCGTCGCCGCCGCTCGCCCGGATCGTGGCCGCCATGAACCGCGAGAGCATCAACCACTACGCCGAGCTGCTCTTTCGCGACGCGGTTCGCGGACCGGGGCGCGAAACCGTCGGCTCCGCCGATTTGGGCGCCGCCATGCTCCAGAAATTCATGACCGATCAGGTCGGCGCGGCCAGTGATGCCGTCAGCGTGTCGGATGGCAGTGGGCTGTCTACGCTCGATCGCATCACGCCGCGGGCAATGGTCGATCTCTTGTCGTATGCCCATCGCTCGCTCTGGAGTGCGGCGTTCCACGCCTCACTTCCCGTGGCTGGTGAGTCGGAGCTTCTCCGCAATCGGATGCGGCAGACGCCGGCCCAGGGCAACCTGCACGCGAAGACCGGCACGACCAACGACGTGATCTCGTTGGGCGGGTACGTCACGGCGATAGACGGCGAGATTCTGGCGTTCAGCTTCATCTATAACGGCCACGATCGGTGGAACGCCAAGTCCACCATCGACGGGATGGGCGCGACCCTGGCGTCGTTCGTCCGGGACTAGTCGCGTGCGCGACCGCGAGCTGCCACGGATCGGACGGCAGCGGTCGAAATTGCGGTGAGGAGGGAGGGAACAGCGCAGACGGCAGGCGTCCGGTCGCGCTGGACAAACCCTCGACTAGCGGGTCCCGACCATCGTCGTTCGCCAGTCCTGCCCGTGGAAAAACTGCGCCAGCGCTGGGGCCGCGTCACGCGGAATCTCTAATTGCCACACCCGTGCGTCAGCCCAATCACCGACTGGCTTTCCCTCGTCGCTGAGCGCGATGAACGCTGGGATCGGCCCCGTGTGATAGTCCAGGCCTGTCCCCTCCAGCCGTCCTTCCCACAGATCGACGTCCACGCGGATCACGTACGTGCCACCAAACGCACGCGAGAGCTGTGGGTCAGATAGACCGTGGTCCATCCAGTGACACGCCCTGCACCAGCGGGATGTCAGCTCCACGTAGGGTTCCTGACCCAATCCCGTCGCCTGCTCGGCTGCTTTAGCGAGCTGAAGCGGAAGTCTTCCATCCCCGACGCGGAGGGTCACGACGGTGTAGGGAGCCGGCTTTGGGGCAGGCGTCCAATCCGCTGGCGGGGTCCACGCGCGGGCGCATCCCGTTGCCACGATACACCCTACGGCGATCGCAGCCAAACTCGTCACGGAGAACTCGACGCGGTAAACGTGCATTGCACCCCCCTAGGGCCTACCGTGGCTCGCTGGCTGGCGATGAATGTCACGACATTGTCACAGCATGTCACGAACTGGTAACAGGATAAGAACAGAGGGAGTGCTCCGCAATGGCGGTCGGCCATCCGTGACATGTCTGAATGCGTCACCGCATAGTCGTTTGATTACGATTCCAGCATGCACATCGCAATCGCTGCGGATCACACGGGCGTAGACCGAAAAGCCGAGGTGGCCGACGCCCTGCGGGCCGAGGGCCACACGGTCGATGACCTGGGCACCGACTCGACGGCTCCGGTGGACTATCCCGACTACGCCGAACGCCTCGGACTCGCCCTTGTCGAGGGAGGTGCGGAACGCGGTGTGCTGATATGCGGGAGCGGCGTCGGCGCATCGGTCGCCGCCAACAAGATCCCCGGCATCCGTGCGGCGGTCTGCCACGATTCCTACTCCGCCCATCAGGGCGTCGAGCATGATGATATGAACATCCTGGTGTTGGGGGCCCGCGTGATCGGCTCCGAAGTAGCGAGAGAGCTGGCGAGAATCTTCGTGGCCGCTCGCTATACGGGCGAGGCGCGCCACGCGCGCCGCCTCGAGAAGGTGCGCGCCATGGAGCAGCGCTATCACGTCGATAGCGCGCAGGCGGACCGTGTCGAAGCCGCCGCGGTCGGCTTGCTCGAATNNGCGCTGGCTCGACTTGATCGCGAGAAGGTGGTCGGCCGCATCGCTCGCGGCGACTACACGCTGTGGAAACCCCAGCCGACCGAGATCACGAACCGGCTCGGATGGCTGACCATCGCGGATCGGATGACCGCCGCGCTCCCCGCGATCAACGACATGGTCAACGGCGTCCGCGCCGACGGGTACACCGACGCGCTCCTACTCGGCATGGGCGGGTCGAGTC
>PMAE01000031.1:0-48263 GCA_003152485.1 Gemmatimonadota bacterium
CGTCTGTAATGGCTGCTGGTGCATGTATTGGCGGATCGGCGGCGCCTATAGGAAGAATCCGCGCTCAAGCAACAAGGCGGCGTTCCGAAAGGTTGTCACGCGCGGCCCCCCGCCCGGCCTCCTCGCATTCGAGGGCGACCTAGCAGTAGGCTGGTGTCAGCTCACGCCGCGCGATGCGTTGCCGTGGCTCGAGAGCTCGCGGCGGCTCAAGCTCGTGGATGACGCGCCGGTCTGGGCGCTGTCCTGTCTGTATGTGCGCAAGGGCTATCGCAGAAACGGCGTCACCTCCGCGTTGATCGCCGCGGCCGTGAAATTCGCGAAGCGCGCGAAGGCGCCCGCACTCGAAGCCTATCCACTCGATGCGGACGCGACACCCAGCGCGTCCGGCACTGGCTTCGCCACAACCTTCGAGCGCGCCGGGTTCAAAATGGTCGCGCGCCACGTCCCCTCTCGCCCCATCATGCGCCGTGACCTGACGACGCGCGCGAAGTGATGGTTGTGGTCTAGCCGGGTGGATGGGCGCTCGGCGGCTCGCCGCTTCCGTCTGGAGCGCTCGTCTCAATGTCGTCCTGCTTCACGGCCCGAGCGATCACGAACTCGCCCGGAATCTGGTAGCCCGTCCCCTGCCGGTAGGGAGCGATCGACTCCAGGTACTCGCGGTGCACCACGTCCCGCGTGGCCTGATCGAATCGGGAATACGGCAGCGCGACCGGGCCGGCGGCGAACGCCGCCCCGCATGCGGACTCATCGGAGTCGTACGAAAGTGTGGTCGCGATCCGTTCGACTTCGATGTCCGTGAACCGCGCGCCCGTCAGCGCATAGTGCAGCGACTCGCCATTGCCCAATTGAAAAAAGAGTGGACACACCTCGGACGCCACCTGCCGCTCGACTATCGGAAAGAGCTCGGCCCACCCGCAGTGTGCGCGAGCGCCCCACACGGCAACGACTGCACGCCCGCCTGCGCGCAGCACGTGGTGCATCTGGTCGAGTGCGCGGCCCGGGTCGGTGACGTACATGAGACCCAGCGCGCAGAGCACGACGTCGAAGGTCGCCGCGCCGAGCCCGAGCTCCTCGGCGTCGCACCGCTCAGCGGTGACCTGTGACAGGCCGCGTTCCCTTGCTGCTGCTCGGATACGATCGACCATCGCCTCGGAGATGTCGGTCCCAACGACTCGTCCCCCGGGGCCGACGCGCTCCGCCGCCTGAAATGCAACGAGGCCGGTCCCGCACGCGACGTCGAGGACATGCTCACCCTCGCGGAGGTCCGCCAGTGCCAACACCCGGTCCTGCGGCTCTTTGAGCTGCCGCGCCCAATACTGCTCGTAGCACGCGGCTGCTTTATCCCATCCGTATCGCTGCACTCGGCGCTGGAGCCGCGCGTCCATTCGTTACCGCTCCGGTACGAGTACGCGGACTTCTCGCGTCAGGGGCACGCCGTGCGCGATGTCATCGCGCCACGAGCTGCAGCGGTCGGCCGCATCGAGGACCCGCGTAATGTCCTCGACCGGCGCGGAGCTTTCGACCGTCACCGTGTAGCGCATCGCGAGGTATCCCGGCCGCACTGTGTCGGACACCCCCAACTCACCCCGCGCATCATAGTCGGCCGCGATCTCGACCTCGAGCGCTTTGATC
Source organism: Gemmatimonadota bacterium (assembly GCA_003152485.1). Lineage (GTDB taxonomy): Bacteria > Gemmatimonadota > Gemmatimonadetes > Gemmatimonadales > Gemmatimonadaceae > Palsa-1248. Next base: position 1,633 of record PMAE01000031.1, read on the forward strand.
GGCACGCCGAGTCGAGCCGCCCACATACTGTAGCCGATCGCGAGGCACGACCCGACAGCGCCCCGCCCGTAAACCCCAGGGTTGGGCCCGGCATTGGTACCGCCGTAACTGTCCGTCATTCCAACCACGAACTTCCATGGACCGTCCTCGACCTCGCACGCAAGACCCGGCTTGAGCCGCACTGTCGTTACGGCCGTTCCCTGGCCAACGGCCGGCCGCAATTCAACGGCCCGCGCACATCGCTCGATCGCCGTGCGAATCGCATCGGCTTCGTCCACGAATCACCTCCGCAATTGAAAAGACCCCTAATTCTCGCCCTGATTCTGTCGACTCGACTCTCGACTTTCGCCTTTGTAGTTTGTTGCTTTTCATCTACTCTCTACTCTTGCCCTTTTTTCTGTCGCCTTTGTTTCTGTTGCCCCTTTTTTGTCGCCTTTCGACTTTCGTCTTTTCGCCTTTGTTGTTTGTCGTCTCCTCTCTACTTTCTACTCTCGCCGTTTTGTTGTCGCTTTTGTCTCTGTTGCCCCTTCTTTGTCGCCTTTCGACTCTCGACTTTCGTTCCCCACTATTTCTTCCGCAACCTCGTCTTCAAGATCTTCACCATCGCCGTATACTCCGTATCCACGATCTGCACGATGCTCGCCTTCGAGTTCTGCGAGACGAACTGATACGCATCGAGCTCCGTCATCCCCGCCGCCTCCCGTACCCATCCCACGGCCGCTTTGAACGCGACGCGGGCCGCGTCCTCGAGGGGACGCCCAGCGCCGACGAACATCACCTCGTCCGCGTTTTCGATTCGCGGGATCGCGGCAAATTTCTTTTTCACGAGATCCACGATCACCTCGACGTTCATCGCGCCTTCGACCGCGGCGCCCATGATCTCGCCTTCCCCCATCGCGTAATGGCCGTCGCCGAATGAGACGAGGCCGCCTGGAACGTTGACGCCGAGGTACACGGTGTTGCCCGCCCGCACCTCCCAGCAGTCCATGTTGCCACCGAAGGTGCCGGGCGCGATCGTTGACCGTACTTCGCCCGACGCGGGTGCCACGCCGAGGCAGCCAAGGAACGGCGCGAGCGGGATCTCCCACGTGAACTTGCCGTCGGCGGTCGTCGTGCGGGCCACGTTCCGGCTTGCGTCCACGTCGTAGCGCCACGTCGTTTCCGGGAAGACAGGCCCCAGCATCGCGGTGCGGTCGGTCCCCACGAGCGCGCCGAACCCCGGTGAGAACGACGATACACCATAGCTCCGTGCCGGCTCGAGTTTCACGATGTGGATGGCGAGCGTGTCACCAGGCTCCGCGCCTTCGACGTAGAACGGGCCAGTCTGCGGGTTGTCGTGTCCCGGGGGCATGACCTTTCCCGGTAGGTCCGCGGCGGTTTTCACCGTGCCGTCGAAGCAGTCCTCGGTCCAGGTAATGATGCGTGTCCCTGACTGGATGCGCTGGCGAGGCTTCGCGCCCCCGAAGGTGTAGACCAGCTCCTCGTGCTTCGGCACCCAGCGTAGCACGGGTCCGGCGTTGGGCGCCGCGGGCGTCGGGGCCGCTGATGATGCGATCGCGGCGCCGGTATCGGGTGTGGCTCCCGCGGGAGGTGAGGCAGCGGCTTGCTCCTCGCCGCGACACGCGGCGACGGCGCCGAGCAAGCCAAGAGGGGCGTTGACCACGAACTGCCTGCGCGTATGCACGGTGGGTTCTCCGGGGGGTGGATGCGGGGTACAATATCGCACAACCTTCGGCCGCCGCCCACAGCTGCATCGGAGGCGCCGCACAGCGGAACGCCAGCGACCGACTACGGCGACGTTTGGATCGCGGCCTTCATGATGACTTGGGTGTACGGATTCCACGTTTCCATAGTGTAGTAGAAGGTCGAGTTCCCGCGGGCCTCGTCGCCGGTGGTGAAGCGCGAGATGAAATACGGTCCGTAGTCTCCGCCTGGCACCCCGAGCCGGTTCGGCGCACTCACATTGTCACACGCGGGATTGCCGGGGGCGACGGCGCGGTGGATGAAGTGGCAATATCCCGCGTCCCTCATGGGATTGAAAATCGTCTGCGGCGCACTCCACGGCCCCCATGGGTGGTCGGCAAGGCGCATGTAGATACCGCGAGGGTGTGCGGGGGTGTTGTTCAAGCAGTTGTCGAGCGTTACCCAGCGCTTCACGAACCCCGGTCTGCATCGAGCTCATCATTACGGCCAGTGGCGAGTGGACGCTCGTTGAGGCCAGACGTCCGGGGCTCGCGGCCGGCCAGCGCCGACTCCATTGTGGCTCGGGACCATTGCGTCCCACGTGCAGGGCCCGGAAACTGTAGCATCGACCGGAGGCCAACAATGCGTCTGACTCGCGCCGTCATCTCACTGTCGCTGCTCTTCGTCGCCAGTCCTGGAGGCCCGGCGTCCACTCTGTACGCGCAAGGCGCCGGCTGGAGTGGCGGATGGATCCGAATGGAAGACTCGTTGGAGCACGCGTTCACCCTCGACGTGCCGCGCGGTTGGACGTGGAGCGGGGGTGCCTACCGTCTCGGATACGGCGACATCCGCGTGATGGTCGACGTGTGGTCGCCCGACGGCAAGACCAACCTCCGCTTCGGAGACCTGTGGTACTCGCAGTCGTTCGCGCTGCCGAACCAGTACCACCGCGAAGGTGACTCGCAAGACCTGGGCGCGATCGGTCAAGGGATCTATGCGGCGTACCGGACCGGGCAACAGTTTGCGGAGCTCTACGCGCACGACAGCTTCCGCGGTGCATGCAAGAGCCTGACGCCGCAAAAGACCAACCTGCCGTTGGCGCGAGACACCGCAATGCATCGCCAAGGCAGCAGTCAGTATTCGGAAGGCGAGGTCACCTTCCAATGCGAAACGCCGAAGGGCCCGAGGATCGCGTACGCGTACGCGAAGACCACGATGACGACCAGCCAGGCCCTATCGGAGCTGCCTGCCACGACTGGATGGACACCCCTGCTCGTGAGTTATCTCGCTCCTCCGGATCAGCAGTCGGTCGCAGCGAGTATTGTGCGCCACTTTGGGGAGTCGTTCAAGGTGCTCCCAAAATGGACGCAGTACCAAAGCGAAATGGACCGGCAGGGAACGGGCTACGCGATCGCCCGGGCAAAGCAGCGACTCACGCAACAGCAGGAGCAGTTCTCTTCGTTTACGCAGCGCATGAACGACCAGGTGAGCCACTTCCAGCAGGGCCAGTCACGCCAGCAAGCTCAGGTCGGCGGCTTCCTTCAGGCCCTGAATGGTGTGGTCCCCACCAACGACGCGGGGCATCCATTGGTCGATCAGGGGACTCACCAGGGCAAATGGGTCTGCGGCGGACAGGTAGTCGACTCGGATCTTGCGCCTGATCCGAGTTGCAGGCAAATAAAGTGACCGCGGCCCCACCGCTACCGAAATAACGGCCGCAATACCCCGTACCCCGCCGCCGTCACCGACCCGAACATGGCGTGCGTCGCCATCGGGATGGCCGCCAACTTCGCCGGCCGCTTGTCATCCGGCGGCAACACGCCCAGCGCGGGCATCACCCCACCCCGCGAATAATTTGCCACGTAGACGAGCACGGAATACAGCACGTCCCCCGGCACCCCCGCACGTCTCCGACCCGCCGTAACACCGTAGAGCGCACCCCACGCCGCCCCGTAGCCCACGTGCAGCACGCTGCCCACGGCCTGCACCGCTTTCTTGGGCATGCGATACCCCGCGTCCCGCGACTTCACCCGCACCAGATGCTCCCACTCGGCTTCCCGGCCCTTCCCCCGCCCCAGCACCGCACGCTCGGCCATCGGCCGAATCATCATCATCGCGACCGACGCCGCCGCCCCCGCGATCGCCCCCGCGACGATGTCACCCAACAGTGAGTCCCGGCGCTCCTTGGGCCGCACCCGCACCGCAACACTCCCCGACCCCCTCACGCGATATGGCTTTGTCATACCCATCCAACTTGCAAACCCAATGCCCGCCCACCGCCGATCGCCAGTCCACACCCCAAGACCTAAGGCGTAGGGCAGCGGGGGCCGTTCGCGAACGGCCCCCCATTCTCGCCCACAGCCACGATCAGCTCTCACGCACCGGCTCGCTCACGGACGGAAGGCCCCTATTCCCGGGCCCCACTCCGAAACTGCACCATCACGAACCGCGCGGGCTCGCGACTCGCATTGACCAGCGCCCGTGCGCCCGCCGCGCCCCGCGCGGCCGCCGACACCCAGCCCAAGGTCCCCGGTCCGCCGCGGATCGACGCGTCCCCATTTACCAACCCACCCCGCGTCAGCCGAACTCCCGACACCGCTACCACCAGCACCGGACCCGCCCCATCTACCAGATCCAGCCGACCCGACGCGGGCAGCGTCACCGATACCACGGTCCACTGGTCCGCCCCCATGACCCGCGTCACCGTGGGACACGCCCCACCCCGCGCCACGGAACACGGCGCGGGCTCGGCGCAGGACGCCGCACACGGCTGCTCGTGCGTCGCGCTCTGTAACAGCTCGATCGTCACGTTGTGGAACGGCGTGTCGATGTTGTTGCTCGCGGCGTGCGCGAAGCCGCCCGCCGCGTACCGTACCTCCCCATCGCGCAACACCAGCTTCACCGCGGTGTCGCCGACTTTCGTGCTCGTGACGTCCGCGTCGCCCAATGTCACGAACAGATAGTCGTGATCGTGCCGATGGATGAGCGTCGTCGCGCGCGGCGCCACGATCACGTTCAACACCCGCACGTGGTCGTTGCTCAATACCAGATGATGACTGGGCTCGTGCGTCACATCCACGATCTTGGGCCCCTGGGCAGCGGCCACCACGATCGGCGCCACGACGAGGCCGACGGCCATTAGCGCGATCCGCATTACGAGCGACGCATGCCGTGATATCGACTCACCGCGGGGACGACCCCGGAAGGCCGCCCCCGCGAGAAGCGATGTGCTACTTGGTCTCGACGCCGATCACGACCGTGGCGCCGCCCGTCGCGAAGTTCGCCAGATCGGCCACCACCGCCTTGAACCCAGGCGTGGCCGTCCCCGTCTTGAGCGCGGCCATCGACGCGAACGTCAGCTCGGCCTTGCGATAATACGCCGGCGCGCCGCCGTCTCCGCTCATCGAGAACTTGACCAGCTCACCCTTCGTGAAGCCGATCTCCGCCGCGTGCGACGCCAGCAACGGGAGATGCTTCGTCGAGTAGTACTTCTCGAACGCCGCCGTGTCCTTCGGGAAGTTGTAGAGCACGACGAAATGTGCGGCCGCCGCATCGGCCGCCGGGGCCGGGTTGGCGTGAGCGGCTGTACATCCCGCGGCTGCAACGACGAGCGCCAATGCGGCAAATCGAGACACGGAGTGCATGCATCCCCCAAGGATGTGCGAGTGACTATGACCGCCGGAGCGAGGCGCCCACCCGCTCGGACCGGTCGTGCGCGAACGCCTGAACCTGCCGCCCCCGGCTCCACGCGTCAATCGCCGCCGCTCACCCCACGCCCGCATCGCGCTCAATCGGGGACTGCCCGGCTCCAAATGCTACCGGACATCCGCCCCCGATCGGTCGCAGTGCTCCGATGGTTGCACCCCCGACCCGTCGGCGGCCGCCAGCAACGCCCGCACCGCGGCAAGTCCTCGCCGCCTTCGGAAATTCCATTCGAACCAGCGCTCGTCTGTTCGGAGGCCGTTGTGGTGAGCGGTATCGTACAGGTCGCGGTAGCTGTGCCGAATCGATTCCACACATTGTGACGGGAGCGCGGCCATTGATGTGACAACCGCGGGCGCCGCATTGAGCGACATCGTCGCGAGGTATGACACATCGACTTTGCCCGTCGCGCGATAGCGCTCCAGGGTCCGGCGCACGACCCACTGTTCGGGGTTTCCGTAGGAGAACGCGGCCAGAAACAGCACGGCGACCACCGCGGCGCGACGCGCGACCCGCCGCCCGTCGAACTCGCCCTCGAAGCCCGCGACTTCGTTCGCCATGAGCAGGAGCGCGATCGCCATTCCGACGACGTACGCCTGCACGTACACCCGTAGGGTCGTGTACCCGAACGTCGTTTCGTACACGGACACCCGGTAGAACGCCGACGCAAGCACAACCAGCACTTCCGCGATCAGCAGCAGCGGACACCAGTATCCCCACCGGGATGCCCACGCCACTCGATCCGGGTTCGGCTCACGACGCGTGTGGCGGTCGAGCGTCAGCAGCAAGACCGCGCACAGCGTTGCCGCGATCGTGAGCTCGGTGAAACCCCGGTGCGCGTAGTCCGTGAAGCTCATGCCGCTCACGCGGAGCGTGTCCGTGTTGCGGAAGAGGTACGATGGCTGCACCGCGAGAAACAACCCAAACACCACGGTCACCGTCGCAATCACGATCGCGCGCTCCGTTTGCCCGATGCGCCAGGACGGCGGCGCGTCGAACGCCAACTGTCCGCCGTCCGACTCCGAGACCCGGAGTGCCAATCCGTACGATCCCAACGCCAAGATCGTGAGGCCGATGAACACCAGCATCGTCGGGCCCACGTGGAGCGCCACCACCCAGTCGCCAATCGCGTCCCGCCACTGCGTCAGCATTGGATCCGCTCCGGCCAACGTCGCGGCAAACACGAGCGCCACCGGCCCCGCAAGTGCGAATCCCCGGATCACCGGCATACTGCGCGATCCCCACGCGCACCCGACGCCTTCGGTCCCCCGCCGTCCCGTTTCGAATATCGAGGACACGCACGCTACCGCCGGCGCGCCGATCATCTGCGCCAACCCAATGCGCGGCCCACGCACGCCCCCCACGATCCGCGATGCGGTGGCCAGCAACAGCAGGCATGTGAGGATGATGAAGCCTTGGAACATCCAGGAGTCCGTGACGACCGCCGCCCACGACACGAACACCGCCAACCCGACCGCCCGCGCCGCGATCGGATCGACCCGCCGCCCCCCACGCGTCGCGCTCCACACCAGCCCCGCCGCGACGAGTGTGACCCAGATCCCCCAATTGATCCCCATTTGCGCCCGGTACACGATCGCGACCCCCACCCACGCCACCCCGAGCGCGATCCCCCACAACGCCACCACGACCCCTACCGCCTCGCCCCCAGTCGCCACGCGTCCAGTCGCTTCTGTCCATCCCGCCCCCTCACCCATTTCGTTGCCGTCCGCCGTAACCCCCCCGTCCATCGCCCCCCCGTCGTCCGCTAATCCCTCCGCACTCCCTCCTCGCCCCCACCCATCTCCTAATTACACAGAGTACCCGCCACCGTCAAGTACTTTGCATCATAAAGCACAAAGAACGCAGAAGACCCCCATTTCTCCCGCCCTCACCCTGTTCCACCCGTGCCCCCCAAACCCTCCGCGGCCCCGCCCTTTTCCCCTGTCGACTTTCGACTTTCGACTCTCGTCCTTTGTCTTTTCTCTTTTGTTTTTTGTTAGTTGTCTTTTGTCTACTCTCTACTTTCTCCTCTCGCTCTTTCTTCTCGCTCTTTCTTCACCCCCCCACCACCCCCCCCACCCAGTCCGCCGCCGCCACCACCCTCCCCACATAAAACGCCCCAAACTCCGCATACTCCGCACTCACTTCGTCGAACCGCATCTCCGTCACCAATCGCTTGAGCTCCAAGGGATCCCGCGCGAACAACGTCACACCCCACTCCCACGCGTCGAGACCGATCGCCCCCGTGATCACTTGCTGCACTTTGCCCGCGTACCGACGCCCCGTCGTCCCATGCGCCTGCATCAACCGGCTCCGCTCCGCCAACGTCAACGCGTACCAGTTCTGCCCCACGGCCCGCCGCTTCGACATCGGATAGAACGAGACGTACGGCATGTCCGCCGGCAACGGTGGATACAACCGACGCTGCACCTGGGGATTCGACCGCTCCGCGGCCGACCGCTCGGCCATCGCGGCCTGATACTCCGCGTCGCCGACCGTACCCCCCGACGCCACACGCGCCGCGCCGACCGCGGCCGAGAGATGGTATAACCCCGCCTCCGTCACACTGAGGAACGAGGTCACAGGCTCGAGATGATCGAACAACGGCTCCCGCGCCAACCGACGCTGCGCCTCGCCCACTCCCTCCAACGTCGGTCGGAAATGCACGACCATCACGTCGCCTACCGACCCGACCAGCTCCACGAGCACGCTCCAGCCCGGCCTGCCCGAGGCGGGGCCACCGGCGCCGGCAGGTAACCCATCCGCGCGCGGCGCACCGGTCAACGCACCGCCGTCGCCTGCCGCGGCACCGGCGCGGGCCAGCCCCTCAACCTCGACTCGGCCGGTCACCGCGCTACTCGCCGTGCGATCATCTGGTCTGCGATGCGCACCCGTCGTCGGCTCGGTGTTCGTCCGTTCGACGGTTGCCCACCGGCCGTACGCGGCAGGCGCACCGTCCGCCGCGGTCGGAGTCAGCACGCCCTCGATCGCACGCACGGCGCTCGCCCCGATCGCCTGCCGCTCCCCCGCTGGCAGCGCGCGTAGCGACCCCCGCGCGATTCGGAAGACTTGGTGCACGGCGTACCACCCCTCGAGGGTCTCCGGTGGATATCCGGGTTGCGCCTCGGCGCCCGCTCCGACATTCGGGGAGCGCGTCTCGGGAGTTCCTGTCGCGCTCGCTTCAGCTCGTAAATCTGCCATTTCTGCACCCCTCCCATTGACCTAGCGCCCGGACGGCCGCCCGGAGCAACCCGCTGTCCGCCAGGAATCTATCACGGCCACGACCGCGACATGGACCAGCGGCCGCAGCCGCCGCGTCTCGGGAATTCGGTACGCGATCGTGTCCATAGCTGCCGCATGGACCGGTAGGTGCCCATCTTTGCCCCATCGATGGCGAATCCCCTGCTACGTGCCAAGCGCCTGATCGTCGGGCGCCCGCTAGCCACTGAGCGGCTCGAAACCGAGCGGCTCACCAAGACGACGGCGCTCGCCGTCCTCTCATCCGACGCAATCTCTTCGGTCGCGTACGCCACGGATGAGGTCCTGTACGTCCTCGCTCCGCTCGGCGCCGCCGCGCTCTCCTACGTCTTCCCGATTTCCGCGGTCATCGTCGGGCTGCTCGTCCTCGTCGCGCTCTCCTATCGTCAGACGATCTTCGCATACCCGGGCGGCGGCGGGTCGTTCACCGTCGCCTACGAAAACCTCGGTGTCCTTCCGGGGCTCATCGCGGCCGCCGCGCTCCTGACGGACTACATCCTCACCGTCTCCGTCTCGATCTCGAGCGGCATCGCGGCCATCACGTCGGTGTATCCGGCGCTGGCGCCGAGGACGGTGCCGCTCTGCGCGGCGGCGATCGTCGTCTTGATGTTGGTGAATCTCCGCGGCGTGCGCGAATCGGGCGCCGCGTTCAGTCTGCCGACGTACGTGTTCATCGTCTCCATGCTCGCGCTCATCGGGACGGGTATTGCGCACCTGTACTTTGGAGGCGCCCCGGCCGAGGTCATCTCCGCCCAGTCCGCGAGCGTGGTGCCCGGAACGACGGTGGGCGGCATCACGACAGGGTTCGCGTTCACCTTTCTCATGCTCCGTGCGTTCTCCGGTGGGTGCGTCGCGATGACCGGGACGGAAGCCATCTCCAATGGCGTGGGCGCGTTTAAGGCGCCCGGATCCCGCAATGCGGCCGCGACGCTCACCTGGATGGCCGCCATACTCGGGATTTTCTTCCTCGGCAGCAGCTTCCTCGCGCAGCGATTCCACGTGCAGCCCAGCACCACCCAGACCGTGCTGTCTCAACTCGGACACCACGTGTTCGGCACGGGGTTCATGTACTACCTGCTCCAGTACTCGACGTTCGCCGTGCTGGTGCTGGCCGCGAATACATCGTTCGCCGACTTCCCTCGACTCGGCAGTATCCTCGCCAGTCAACGGTATCTCCCCCGACAGCTCTCGGCCCGAGGCGATCGGCTCGCGTTCTCCAACGGCATCGTCGCGCTCGCGCTGGTCGCCATGTTGCTCGTCTGGATCTTTCACGGCGACACGACCGCGCTCATCCCGTTGTACGCGATCGGAGTTTTCCTGTGCTTCACGCTCTCGCAAGCCGGAATGGTCCGGCGGTGGATCCGCACCAAGGCCGAAGGGTGGCGGTGGAAGGCAGCCCTCAACGGCGTCGGCGCGGTCGCGACCGGTATCGTGGCGGTGATCCAGGTATGGACAAAATTCACGCACGGCGCGTGGATCGTCGTGCTCATTATTCCGCTGTTCATCGTGTTGCTGCGGGCCATCAAGCGCCACTACGTGCGATTCGCCTCCGAGATCCAGCTCGACGGCACGACGGAGATGGTGCCGCTCCGCCACCACGTGATCGTCCCCGTCTCCGGCGTGCACAAAGCCGTAGCGAACGCGCTGATCTACGCCACCGCGATCTCGGATGACATCAAGGCGGTGTATGTCGAGGTCGAGCCGGATAAGACGGCCAAACTCAAAGAGGAATGGGAGGCCTGGGACACCGGCGTGGAGCTCATCGTGCTCGATTCGCCATACCGGTCGCTGATCCGGCCGCTGGTGGAGTACGTGTCGGCCATCGAGGACACGGGACCCGGCGAGCTGGTGACAGTCGTCGTGCCCGAGATCGTCCCCAGGCACTGGTGGGAACACCTGCTGCACAACAAGACCGCGCTCTACATCCGCACCGCCTTCCTCTTCCGTCCGCGCATCGTCGTCACCGCAGTACCCTTCCACCTGGGCGCGGCCCACCGCATCCGCGACCTCCTCGACCACGACGAGCAAATCGAAGAGGAGAGCCGAGCCACTGAGCTCGGCGCGCAGTCCGCCGCCAGCACCACGCCGTAGCGCGATTTTGGCGGGCGCGGCGATCCACCCACGCCCGTCACCGCGGCGCCGACTACGCAGCGGGGGCCGTTCGAGAACGGCCCCCACACCCGCCAATCACCTATTCGAGTCGGTCACGACTTGCCGTACGCCTTGACCGCTTTCTCGATGCTGGGACCCGCTTTTTCCAAATCTTGTACTGTCATCGCGGGCCGCACCGTGATCTGGGCATTGAATGCGAGAAACCACGGTTCCGCGATGGCGGGGAGCTGCGACGACTCCTTCATGTCGAAGAAGATGTAGCCAGTACGCTGACCGTTGTCTTCTGCGAAGTAGGCTGCCTCGGGCTTCAACTCGCCCAAGATCTTCCCGATGGTGGGGCCGAGCGTACCTTTGCGCGCTGCAGCGTTCCCTGCCTCAACGGGAATTGACACCTTCATCAGCATCCGCATCGTCGGATCCTCAGTAGATGGGTTGGTTATGCGACGCGCTGCCGCGTACAAAGCCACGCGCTTGCGTAGGCGAATCAACACTTACATGGCCACTCGACTCCCGATGCACAAGAGTGTCTCACGGACTAGCCCTTCTATGTCCCTCGTGGCCCGTGACGGCCGGTGTAGACTATCGATGGGTCGCCGGCGACTAGCTCTAGGCGAGGGTGGCCCCTATGCTTGACGCGCTCCTGTTCGTCGGGGATCCACCTACCCGCCACCGGTGACCACAGCGCCAGAGCCCGACCTCGCCACCTCGCTCGCCGGTCGTTACACCGTCGGCGCCGTCTAAGGGCCATACGGCTGGAGCGCGCCTAATCGGGTGGAATCCCACGATCCCGCACGAACATTGCCCTCGCCCGCGCTACACTCCGAACTGCCGAAAATGGTGGTCCAGATGCTTGTACATCAACGTCGCCCACTCATCCGGCGTTAGCGGGCCAAAGAAGCTGTGCGGATGGGTGGTGCACCCTTTCGACCCCGCCGCGACGAACCGGTCGATCAATCCGCGTAGCCGCTCCCGTTCCGTTTGCAGGTCTCGCTTATCCTGCACGACAAGATCCTTCGTCGTCGGCGAATTCCGGCGCATCGGTGCGTCGTTCCCAACCACCATCGGCTTAATGATCCGCCCAATGATGCGCCCAACTACCATCCGCGGTGGAATCCTGTCCCCAAGGGCCAACTCTATCCCCGCGGAGCAATGCGCCAGCGCCTGCGCTGGATTCATCGTGCCCCACAGCCGCTTGCTATCCGGCCCCAGCTGCGCAAGCCGCTCCTTCACCTCTGCGACTCTCGCCGCTTCATAGAGATTTTTCATGCGGACAGATCTCCCCCAATGAACCCTTCATACCCACGTGCATCTGAGCACCCCGGCTCTGAATCTACAGCATGTCCGGTCATCGTCGAGTGTAACCTGCCTGGCGTGATACAGTTACTGTATTTTTAGTAGGGCGGCCATTCGGGCAGCTTCGTCTCGACCTGCGGCAGAACTCGGGCAACTGCGGGCACACGAATGCCGCGCAAGTTGCCTCTTGCCAAGCGAGATTGCGTAGTATTGCTGAGCCCTCGAAAGGTGTACCATGTCAAGTTGATGCTCGCGTATCCGATGACCACCGGGCGGAACTTCGATGAGATTCTTCGCGTTCTGGATTCGATGCTGCTCACCGCCAAACACAAGGTGGCGACACCGGTGAATTGGAAGAAGGGCGAGGACGTCATCATCGTGCCTGCCGTGTCGGACGACGACGCGAGGCAGAAATATCCAGGTGGCTGGAAGACGCTGAAGCCGTACCTGCGCGTCGTCGTAGAACCCAAGTAACTGCCAACCGCCGCGCAGGCGAGTATCGATGATTCTGAAACAGTACTACCTGGGCTGTCTGGCCCACGCCTCCTATCTGCTCGGAGACGAGGCCAGTTCGACTGCCATCATTGTCGATCCCCAACGCGATATCCAGCAGTACCTGGTCGATGCCGAGAAATTTGGCCTGCAGATCCGCCACGTCTTTCTCACCCACTTCCACGCCGATTTCGTGGCCGGCCACCTTGAGCTGCGCGACCGTTGCGGCGCGACCATCCACCTCGGCTCGCGCGCCCGGGCGGAATACGCGTTCGTGGCGATGGCGGACGGCGATACGCTCGACTTCCCAGGACTGCGGCTGCAAGTCCTCGAAACCCCGGGCCACACCATCGAGTCCATCTCGATTCTGGTCTTCGACCTCGAGAAGCACTCCGCAAAACCCTACGCCGTCCTCACCGGGGATACGCTGTTCATCGGTGACGTCGGCCGCCCCGACCTGCGAGCATCGCTCGGGTGGACCGCCCACGACCTCGGCTCCCATCTCTACGACTCGCTGCACAACCGGCTCTTGCCGCTGCCCGACGAGATGCTCGTCTATCCCGCGCATGGCGCCGGCTCCCTCTGTGGGAAGCAGCTGTCCTCCGATACGGTCTCGTCCCTCGGAGATCAACGGCGCTTGAATTACGCGCTACAGCCCATGTCGAAGGAAAAGTTCATTCGTCTCGTCACCGCCGACCAGCCCGACGCGCCGGCGTATTTCACCTACGACGCGATCCTCAATACTCGCGAACGCGCCACGCTGAACGAGAGTCTGGAACTAGCGCTCCGTCCCGTCGATCTTGACCAAGTCCTCCGGATGGCTGACGCGGGCGCGCAGATGCTCGACGTCCGTGAAGCCACCGAGTATGCCACGGGCCACCTCGCCGGCAGCATCAACATCGGACTCGGCGGGCAATACGCCACGTGGGCCGGTACGGTACTCCATCGCTCCAAACCCATCGTGATCATCGCCGAGCCGGGACGTGAACAGGAGGCCGCCTTACGGCTGGGCCGTATCGGCTTCGATCACGTCAATGGCTATCTGCACGGAGGGATGGAAGCGCTGGCCGGACGACCGGACCTGGTCCGACCGACCGAGCGCATGAGCGCGCAGATGGTGGAAGCGGAGCTGGCGAGCGCGGATCCGCCGCTCGTACTGGATGTCAGAAGTCCGGCCGAGTGGACGACCAGGCATATCGAAGGCAGCGTGAATATCCCGCTCAATCATTTGCAGGAGCGCATCGCCGAAATTCCCCGCGACCGCCGCATCGCCGTCCACTGCGCCGGCGGCTACCGCTCTTCGATCGCCGCGAGCATCCTGCACCACCATAGGATCACGCAGGTGATCGAGATGGCTGGAGGCCTCGCCGCATGGGATGCCGCGCAACTGCCGGTGGTTTCGCAAGCCTAACCGCACCCAGAGAGATCGGAACGCGTCACCACTAGCGCACGCCTCTCAACCTTCCACCGACTGTTGCCGCTACGCCGGCCGCAAGATTGACCAACGCACTCAAACCGCAACCGTGACCTTCACCCCCATCACGGACAACACCACCACGAGCGTTCAGCGCTTAGCGGCGCCGTTTAGGCGGCATTCGGACCAATACGATCGGCGATCGTAGACGGGCGCAGTAAAGATTACATAAAAAAACGTCGCCGGTGATTGTCGGCGGTGTACGTACGATCTAGCTTCGGTGACATCATGGTCGCCCTGCCGCGTCTTCTGCTCGTGCTGCTTTGCGGCCTGATGCCATTGGGCATCGGGGCGCAGTCGAGCCCAGCGCCTGATACGACCAAGGCGGTGGCCGCCGCCGACACCGTGCCGAAGATCACGGTCGGCGCGTTCCTCGATGGCTACTACGCATGGGACTTCGACCGGCCGTACAACTTCGACCGGGCCTACACGACGCAGCCCGCGCGCCACGCCGAGTTCAACATCAATCTGGCGTACCTCGAGACGAAGCTCACCGCGCCAAACTTCCGCGGGCGGCTCGCCCTGCAGTTCGGCACGTCGGTGCAAGCCAACTATGCAGGTGAGCCGCACATCGGCGGAGTCAGCGGTCCGTCCGTCAGTCAATTCATCCAGGAAGCGTCCGCCGGCTACAAACTCGGCCCTACGCTGTGGATTGACGGCGGTATCTTCGCCGCGCACACCGGATTTGAGGGGTTTATCTCACGCGACAACCTGACGTACTCGCGCTCGCTGATGGCTGACTTCTCCCCGTACTACGAGGCCGGCGTGAAGGTGACGTGGACCCCCTCCGCGGCCGTGACGGCACAGCTCGACGTGGTGAACGGATGGCAGGACATCTCGAATTACAATACGCCGCCCGCTGTGGGCGCTCGGGTGGACTACTCGGTCTCTCCTGTGCTCACGTTGTCGTACGACAACTTCGTCGGTAACGTCGCCCCAGATACCGCCGTCCCGCGGGTGCGGTTCTACAACGATTGGATCGCCCAGTACAACCCGACCGGCCGCTGGCAGTTCGCCGCCGCGTTCGATCTGGGCCTCCAGAGCCGGACGGCGAGCGCCGACGGGACGGCGACCTGGTACGGCGGCGCTCTCTACGCCAAATACCACCCGACCGCGAGAGTTGGTGTCGTCGCCCGGGTCGAGCGATACGCCGATCCGAGCCGGGCGATCGTTCAAACCAACCTCCCGGCGACACTCGCGGTGAGCGGCGCGTCGCTGGGTGTCGACGTCAACCCCGTCCCGCGCATTCTCTGGCGAACCGAGGTCCGCGTGCTGTACGACGACCGACCGGTCTTTCCCACGCACACAGTCGGTAACTATTCTGGCCATGACGGGTTCGTCGTCACGTCGCTTGCTCTGACAATTTGACTGAGACATTCGAGCCGGGCAGCTGCGTCGACGTCGGGAGTAGGTCAATCCCGTGAACCGTGACGTCCCGGGCTGACCGAGTCAGGCCTCGCGGTGGCCGCCGTCCGACGCCACTGTGCGTGACTCGGGCAAACAGGTTGCTGCCATCAGCCGGCCGCGCCATATCTGCCGAGGAACAAGCCTATCGCGAACACGATACCCCCTCCCCCAATGACCTGTACGATGGTGCGGCCGAGGGGACTTTTCATATGTCGGTATCTGATATACGCTATGCCAAGAAGTTCCATCACTACTACCAGATACGCGACGGACATCGCGGTCCGCAGGTTAGCAAGAAGGAATGGCAGCGTGTGGCCCATTCCCCCGATGAGCGTCCCGAGTCCGGTCACGACGCCTCGTGTCCACGGATTCCCTCGTCCCGATAGCTCACCATCGTCAGACAGGGCTTCGGCGAGCGCCATGCTGATCGCCGCACCAGCCGATGCCGCCAGACCGACCACGAAGGCGGCGTGAGCGCGGCCCGTCAGCGCCGCCGTGGCAAACAAGGGCGCGAGCGTGGAGACGGATCCGTCCATGAGCCCGAGGAGCCCAGGCTGGATGACCTGGAGAACTCTGGCGCGTTCGGAGGACTGCGGGTCGGGCGAGAAAGAGACCGGGCTGCTGGTCACGGGGCTACGCAGACGTGAACTGTAGGTCACTGAACGCGGGTCACAACATAGTCTCGTACGCGCAATACCGCACGCTCGCTTTCACAGCCGCTCGCCGCCGGCCGTGCCCGACGGTATCGTTCGCACCCAGGTCGTGAGCCGCGCCCGCGAGCCGACTCCTGTTCACTGTCAGTTTTCCCAAAGCTGGCAACCGGTGCCAAGAGGGACCCTGCCCAAGGCGCCCCGGAAAGCATTAGCCGAGACCCGGATTCGTGATCGCGGTGCTGCGCTCATGCGGCTCGGCACCGCGATCGCTGCGGCGGACACCGAGGTGGAGATCTGCCGCGCCGCATCGGGCGGGCTTCGCGACGAGGCGCTCGGCTACGATTTCGTGGCGCTGCTGCTCGTGGACGACGCGACTGGCGACCGCGTCCTGGTAGCCAGTTCCGGGTGGGCCGATGCGCCATCCGGCCTCCGCGTCCGCCCCGGCGAAGGACTGAGCGAGCGCCCGCTGCTCGACGGCCGGCTGCATTATACGCCGCAGGTCACGAGGGACACCCGGTACTTGCCGACCCGCAATGAAGGGTCGGAAGTCGACGTCCCCCTGATGATCAACAAACGCCTGGTCGGCGTCCTCGTGGTCGAGAGCAACCGCTCCCACGCATTCGACGCCGACGACCTCGAGATCCTCACCGCAGCCGCCAACCAGGCAGGCATCGCGATCGGCCGCGCGCGGCTGCTGGCCGCCGAACGGCAGCGTGGTGATGAGCAGGAGGCGTTACGGGCAACCATGGCGGACCTCTCGGCGCAGCTTGAGCTGCCCACCCTCCTGCGAGGAGTGCTGGAACGGGCCGTCGCCCTGCTGCACGTCAGCCACGGCGAGCTGGCCATCTATGACGTCGCGGCCCAAGAGCTGGAGATCGTCGCGAGTCACAACGTGGGTCAGCGTGACACGACGGGCACTCGGATGGCGGTCGGTGAAGGCGCCATGGGATACGTGGCCCGCACCCGCGAGCCGCTCACCATCGACAACTACGTCGAGTGGTCAGGGCACTCGCCGCAGTACGCCCAGGTGGACTTTCACGGGGTGATGGTCGCCCCCCTCCTGGTGGGTGGGCAGTTGATGGGAACGATCGCGTTCATGGACCGTGATCCAACTCGCCGCTTTCGCGCTGAGGATCTCCGATTGCTGAACCTGTTCGCACCGCAGCTCGCTATCGCGATCGAAAACGCACGGCTATTTACTGCCGCGCAGGAACAGAAGCAGTATTTCGCGGAGCTGGTGGCAAACAGTCCGGTGGCGATCGTCACGCTCGACGTACGTCACAACGTCGTCGCGTGTAACCCCGCGTTCGAAAAATTGTATGGGTACCAGGCGGCCGAGGTGGTGGGCCACAACCTAGACGACTTGATCGCCACGGACGCGACCCGCTCCGAGGCCGTGGCCTACACCGAGCAGGCACTTGCCAGCCACCCGGTGCATGTCATGAGCCAGCGCCGGCGTAAGGACGGCAGTCTGGTAGACGTGGAAGTGTTGGGGGTGCCGGTCCTGGTCAATGGACGCCGGGTCGGGCTGATGGCGCTATACCACGACATCACGGAGCTCTTGCGAGTGCGCCGCGACGCCGAGGCCGCCAACAACGCCAAGAGCCAGTTTCTGGCGAGCATGAGCCACGAGCTGCGCACCCCGTTGAACGCAATCATCGGCTACAGCGAAATGCTCCAGGAGGACGCCACCGATCGCGGCGACACCACGTCGGTGCCGGATCTGCAAAAGATTCACTCGGCCGGGAAACATCTGCTGGCGCTAATCAACGATGTGCTCGACCTCTCCAAGATCGAAGCCGGCAAGATGCAGCTCTTCGTGGAAACGTTCGAAGTGGTCCCGCTCGTGGAACAGGTCGCGACCACCGTGCGGCCATTGGTGGACAAGAACACGAACCGGCTCGACGTGCGCTGCGCCCCTGATCTCGGGACGATGCACTCTGACGCCACGCGGGTTCGTCAGGTGCTACTCAACCTGCTCTCGAACGCCAGTAAGTTCACCGAACACGGCGTCATCACGCTGGATGTAGATCGTGCCGGTCCGGAGATCGTGTTCTGCGTGCGCGACACGGGCATCGGTATGACGCCGGAGCAGCTGGGGCGGCTGTTCGAGGCGTTTTCGCAGGCCGAAGCGTCGACCGCGGCCAAGTATGGCGGCACTGGACTTGGCTTAGCGATCAGTCGTCGGTTCTGCCAGCTCATGGGCGGTGAGCTCACCGTGACGAGCGAGGCCGGCACAGGGTCCACATTTACGGTGCGGCTGCCAGCAGAGGCACTCGCGGAGGACGCACCGCCCGAGACGGCCGGAAGGGCCGGGCGCACAACGGGAACGATCGGGACCGTCCTGGTCATCGACGACGACGCCGCCGCGCGCGAACTGGTGGCCCGGTTTCTCGAGAAGGAAGGGTTGGAGGTAATCGGTGCCGCGGATGGGGCGGCTGGGTTGAAAGCCGCGCGCGAACGCCATCCCCAGGTGATCACGCTCGACGTCATGATGCCGGGCTTGGACGGCTGGAGCGTGTTGACGGCACTGAAGAGCGACCCGGCCACGGCCGAGATCCCGGTAGTGATGCTGTCGGTGATGGACGAGAGAAACCTGGGCTTCGCGCTCGGCGCGTCGGAGTATCTCACGAAACCGATCGACCGCGACCTCCTCACTCGAGTGCTACGAAAGTACCGCCGACCTGGTGCGCCGCGTCGCGTGCTCGTGGTGGAAGACGACATCGCGACCCGGATCGCGCTCCGCAAGGCGATGGAGCACGAGGGTTGGGAAGTCGTGGAGGCGGAACACGGTCGGGCCGCCCTGGAGCGTACTGTCGAGCGAGTGCCCGATCTTGTGCTGCTCGACTTGATGATGCCGGAAATGAACGGGTTCGAGTTCCTAGAAGCGCTACGCCAGCGGGAAGCCTGGCGGGGCGTCCCGGTCGTCGTCATCACCGCCAAGGAGCTCACTGACGATGACCACCGGCGGTTGAACGGTGGTGTGGCGCAGGTGGTCGCAAAAGGCGGTCGGGGCTTGGAGGCTCTGGCCTCGGCGGTGCGGGAGCACCTCAGATGACAGACTCCCGGCGGCCCGCTCGACAGCGCTCGAGTCCAAGGCCGCGCCGCAACGGTGCGGCGCACCGGCAGGCGGCTCTGCTCCGGCTCACCACGGCGATCGCTGCGGCCACCAGCGAAGCCGACATCTATCGCTCGATGGTGGAGGGCCTCCATGACGAGGCGCTGGGTTACAACTTCCTGGGAGCCTTCCTCGTCGATGAGGCAACCGGCGATCGCGTGCTCCAGGCCTCCGTCGGCTGGCCCGATGCGCCGTACCGCTTTCGCGCGCACCCCGGCCAGGGGTTGAGCGAGCGTGTCCTGGAGGACGGCCAGCTACGCTACACGGCCGACGTAACCCGCGCAGTAGGCTACGTGCCGAGTCTCGCGAAAGGATCGGAAGTGGATGTGCCGCTGCGCGTGGATGGAGCAGTGATCGGCGTGCTCGTGGTCGAGAGCAGCGAGCCGAATGCGTTTGGCGCGGAAGACTTCGAGATCCTGACCGCGGCTGCCAACCAGGCGAGTATCGCGATCGGTCGCGCGCGGCTGCTCGCCGAGGAACGCCGCCGGGTCGAGGAGCACAAGGCACTGCTCGATACCATGGCGGACCTGTCGTCGGATCTCGAGCTCCCACGGGTGTTGCAAGCGGTCCTCAACCGCGCGGTCACCCTGCTCGGGGTGACCGGCGGCGAGGTCGCCATCTACGAGGAGCAGACGAAGCAGCTCGTGGTCGTGGCAAGCCAGAACATCGGGAAGGATTCGACGGGCACGCGGCTCGCCGTGGGAGAGGGCGCGATGGGCCACACCGCTCGCACCCGCGAGCCACTCATCATCCCGTCCTATCACGAATGGCTCGGCCGCTCAGGCAAGTATGCCGACGTTATGGTCCATTCAGTCATGGGGGCCCCACTACTCATCGGCCGGCGACTCGTGGGCGCCATCGCCACGGTCCATTCCGATCCGAACCGTCTGTTCGGACCCGAGGATCTGCGGCTGCTCACGATGTTCGCTCCGCAGGCCGCGATCGCGATCGAAAACGCCCGCCTCTACGCCGCGGCCCAGCGTCAGAAGCAGTATTTCGAGGAACTGTTGTCGAACAGCCCCGTCGCCATCGTGACCCTGGACACGAACCACCACGTGGTGTCGTGCAACCCGGCGTTCGAAAGCCTGTTCGGGTACACGCAGGGCGAAGCAGTCGGCCGGAACCTGGACGAGCTAATCTCCACAGAAGCCACCCGTTCGGAGGCCGTGGAATACACCCGCCAGGCTCTGGACCGAGCGATTCATGGCATTACCCGCCGACGGCGCCAGGACGGCACCCTGGTAGACGTGGAAGTGCTCGGCGTCCCCGTGATCGTGGACGGGGAGCGGGTCGGTCTCATGGGGTTGTATCACGACGTCACAGAGCTCCTCGAGGCTCGGCGGCAGGCAGAAGCGGCCAACAGTGCCAAGAGTCAGTTCCTGGCCAACGTGAGCCACGAGCTGCGCACCCCACTCAACGCGATCATCGGCTATAGCGAGATGGTGCAGGAAGAGGTGGTGGAGCTCGGGCAGCCCGCGCTGGCGGCCGACCTGACGAAGATCCAAACCGCGGGCCGGCACTTGCTCGCCCTCATCAACGACATCCTCGACCTCTCGAAGATCGAGGCCGGGAAGATGGACCTCTACCTCGAGAGCTTCGAGATCGGGATACTGGCCCAGGAGGTCGCGACGACTGTGCGACCGTTGGTGGAAAAGAACGCCAATCGGCTCATCGTCAATCTTCCGCCGCAACCCGTGGCGATGCACGCCGACCTCACCAAGGTGCGGCAGATGCTGCTCAACCTGTTGTCCAACGCGTGCAAGTTCACCGAGCACGGGACGATCACGCTGACGCTCCTCCGTGAGCGTGAGGAGACAGCCGGGGGCGACGTCGTCCTGGTCAGCGTGAGCGACACGGGGATCGGCATGACCGCGAAGCAAATGGACCGGTTGTTCGAGGCGTTCTCTCAGGCGGAGGCGTCGACGACGAGCAAGTATGGCGGCACGGGACTCGGCCTTGCGATCACCAAACGATTCAGTCATATGATGGGCGGCGACGTGACCGTCGAGAGCCAACCGGGCCAAGGATCCACCTTCACGGTTCGGCTGCCCGTGGCAGTCGTGGGAGATTCAGGCCGTGCAGCGCAGGCCGGATCACCGCGGTCCGCCGCGTCCCACCAGGCGGCATCACCGCCGGTATGATCCAGTGATGCCCGGTATGAACGATTTCCACGAGCTGGTCGCCGCCTGGCTGACCGCAGAGACAGGGACCATGTGATGCCGAAGATCCTGCTGGTCGAGGACAACGAGATGAACCGCGACATGCTCTCTCGCCGCCTCCAGAAGCGAGGCTTCGAGGTGAGCATGGCCATGGACGGACGCCAGGGCGTCGAGATGGCGCGCGCAGGTGGATTCGATCTCATACTCATGGACATGAGTCTGCCCGAGATCGACGGATGGGAAGCGACCCGACAGTTGCGCGCGGTGCCGGAGACGCGAACGGTACCGATCATCGGGCTGACCGCGCACGCCATGGCGGGGGACCGCGAGAAGGCGCTCGAAGCCGGCTGCAACGACTACGACACCAAGCCCGTCGAGCTTCCCCGGCTGCTCGCGAAGATTGAAACCCTGCTCGGTGGCCCGTAGTGAGCCACGCGGAATCGGGAAACGGACTGAGTCCCGGGGCGCTCGGCGAGCTGCGGCACGATCTCCGCACGCCGCTCAATCACGTCATCGGCTACGCCGAGATGTTGTTGGAGGACGCCGCGGATCCCACGTTGGCCGAGCGCCGGAGGCCGCTGGAGGAGACGCTGGCCGCCGCACGCGAGGCGCTCGGCTTGATCAACGACTCGCTCAACTCGACGCGCGGTGCAGGCGCTCGCGAGGTGTTGCAGCTCTACGACGCGTTGCGCGGGCCGCGCACGCGCATCGTGCAGGCCGCATCAGCGCTCTTGCCGGCGGCCGACGATGGTGCCGACGGTACGTTCACGGCTGATGTTCGGAAGATTCTGGCTGCCGCCGAACGGCTCGCGGCTCCCACCGCCGCGCCGCCCGCCCCTGTCGCCTCGACCCCGGATCAGCCCACCACCGCGCCGCCGGACGGCGCGGGTGTGCGTCGAGCGCGGATCCTGGTGGTGGACGACGGCGCCGAGAACCGCGACGTGCTGCGCCGGCGCCTGGAGCGCTCCGGTCACGCCGTCGAGACGGCCGAGCACGGCCGGCGCGCACTCGAGCTCCTGGCCGCGCGGCCGTTCGATCTGGTGCTGCTCGATGTCATGATGCCGGAGCTCGACGGATTTACGGTGCTGGAGGCCATCAAGGGCGATCCCACGCTGCGCGACATCCCCGTGATCATGATCTCGGCGCTCGACGAGATGCCGAGCATCGTCCGCTGCATCGAGCGCGGAGCCGAGGACTACCTCCACAAGCCCTTCGACCCGGTGCTGCTTCGCGCCCGCATCAACGCATCGCTCGAAAAGAAACGGCTCCGCGATCAGGAGGTCGAGTACCTCCGCGAAGTTGCGCGGGTGACCGAGGCCGCCACGGCGGTTGAAGGCGGCACCTACCTGCCGGGCGCGCTCGCATCGGTGGCGCAGCGGGCGGACGAGTTGGGCCGGCTCGCGCGCGTGTTCGACAGTATGGTGTCGCAGATGAAGGCGCGGGAGGAGCGTCTGCGAGATCGGGTTCAGGATTTGCGACGGGAGATCGAGCAGGCGCGGCGCGTGTCGAAGGATCCCGGGCCCTCCTTGGACGGCGGCAACCTGAAGACGGGGGACCGCGTCGCGCAGCGATACGAGGTCCTGTCGGTGCTCGGCCGCGGCGGCATGGGCACGGTGTATCGCGCGCGCGACCTCGAGCTGGGTGAAGAGGTCGCCATCAAGACGCTGCTCCCTGAGTTCGTGTCGGACACACGTCTGGTCGAGCGCTTCAAGGATGAGATCCGGCTGGCGCGCCGGCTGTCCGATCGCCACATCGTCCGCACGCACGACTTCGGCGAGTGGTCAGGCGTGTACTTCCTCACGATGGAGTACGTCGAAGGCATCACGGTGCGGGCGCTGCTCGACACGCGGGGCCGGCTCGGCGTCTCCTCTACCCTGGCGCTCGCGACCCAGCTGGCCCAATCCCTCGCGGTTGCCCACCGGCACGGCGTCATCCATCGGGACATCAAGCCGCAGAACCTGCTACTCGACGCCGAAGGCGTCCTCAAGGTGATGGATTTCGGTGTCGCACGACTTGCCGAGCGCTCGACCTCGATGACGGAAGCGGGCCTTGTCGTCGGCACGCCTGCCTATATGTCGCCCGAGCAGCTCATGGCGGAGAAAGTCGACGCTCGGAGCGACCTCTACGCGGCGGGCGTCGTGATGTACGAGTGCCTGACTGGCGAGCCGCCGTTTCAGGCCTCGTCGGTGATGTCGCTCATAGCAAAGCTACTCATGCAGGAGCCGCGACCGCCCGCAGCCCTGAATCCGGAAATTCCGCCGGCCCTGTCCGCTCTCGTGCTGCAGTTACTATCCAAGCGCCCCGAACATCGGGTGCAGACCGCGGCCGCGCTAGTCGAGCAGTTGGCGCCGCTGGGGTGAGTGGGGGAAACCCCGCGTGCGCGAATGCCGCGCAGATCGGCCTCCACAGAGTGTGTCGCTGCCTGTCGCTGGAGCGTGTGAGCGCCGATCGATGGTACACGATTGGTTGGTGACGGTCTGGGCCGTACCGATCATCGATGGCCTGCACTCCGATCGTGGACGCGGCGCCCGTGATGACCGTATAGCTTGCCGATGGGGTCCCCCACAACTGGCTCTGCGCCAAGTGGGCCCCTACCCTTGACGGGCTCCGAATGGTCTGGCATCCCCCTACCCGCCGCAGGTGACCACGTCGCCGCTGCCTGATCTCACCGCCTCGCTTACCGGTCGCTACACGATCGAACGCGAACTGGGGCGCGGCGGGATGGCCACGGTCTACCTCGCCCGCGACCTCCGTCACGAGCGACTGGTCGCGCTCAAGGTGCTCCGTTCGGATCTGGGCGCCGCACTCGGCCCCGAGCGGTTTATTCGGGAAATCAAGCTCGTGGCCGGCTTGCAGCATCCGCACATCCTCTCGGTCTACGACTCCGGCGCAACGCCAACCGGGCAGCTGTGGTTCACCATGCCGTTTGTGGAAGGTGAGAGCTTGCGCGACCGGGTGCGCCGGGTCAAGCAACTCCCGATTGAGGATGCGCTTCGCGTCACTCGCGAAGTCGCGTACGCGCTCGACTACGCGCACCAGCACGGCGTGATCCACCGCGACATCAAGCCCGACAACATTCTGCTCAGCCCGCAAGGCGAGGCCCTGCTGGCCGACTTCGGAATCGCCCGGGCGCCGGCGACCGAGTCGTCAGTCACCGGCGCCCTGACGTTGACCGGGGTCGCCGTCGGCACGCCGCACTACATGAGCCCCGAACAGGCCGCAGGCGAGCGCGACGTTACGCCCCAGACCGACATCTACTCCCTGGGCGTAGTGTGTTATGAGATGCTGACCGGCGAGCCCCCGTTCACGGGTGTGACTACGCAAGCGGTGATCGCCAAAATGATGAGCAGCGATCCGCCCTCGATTCGCATAGCCCGTCCGGCCGTGCCAGAGCGCGTGGACGCTGCCGTGCGCAAAGCGCTCGCCCTGGTGCCAGCCGATCGATACGCCACAGCAGCCGACTTCGGCGTGGCGCTCGACGCGGCCGAGCGCGCCACGAGGGGGTCGACTGGCAAGGCTAGGCGAGGTGTGGGTACTGCTGGCGACCCGCTCAGCGCACGGCGATTTCCGCTGACCGCGGCGAGTCTAGTACTCGGGCTCCTGATCGGGGGCGGAGCGCTTTTCGCGTGGCGGTCCCACGAGCGTGGGCGAGGCGTATCGGAAGACAAGCCGAGCATCGCCGTGCTGCCGTTTGAGAACGTCGGCGACTCGGCCGACGCGTACTTCGCCGACGGCATGACCGATGAAGTGCGGGGCAAGCTGACCGGGCTCACTGGACTGACGGTGATCGCGAGCGCGAGTTCCAACCAGTACCGCCGCACGACCAAGAGCCCGCTGCAGATCGCTCGTGAGCTGGGCGTCCGGTATCTCCTGGTGGGCAAAGTGCGGTGGGACAAGCGAGGGGGAGCGGCGGCGGGGGGAGCGCAAAGCGAAGTCCGGGTGGAGCCCGAGCTGATGCAGGTCGCCGACGTTGCCACACCAATCACTAAGTGGCAGGAGCCATTCGACGCGCCGCTCACCGATGTCTTCCAGGTACAGGGCCAGATCGCTGAGCGAGTGGTCCAGGCCCTGCACGTGGTCCTCGACTCCGGCCAGCATACCGTCCTCAGCACCCAGCCTACAGAGAGCATCCCCGCGTACGAGGAATACCTCCGTGGCAATGAGGCAACGCGCAACTTTACCCTCATCTTTCAAGGAAGCCTCAGCCAGGCCGTCGGGCACTACGAAAAAGCCGTAGCGATCGATCCGGCGTTCGCCATCGCGTGGGCGCGGTTGGCTCGCGCGCGTATCGACATGTTGTACCACGGCGGCACGCTCGGGGCCGCGCGATGGGCCCAGGGCCGACAGGACGCCGAGCGAGCGGTTGCGCTCGCACCGGATCTGCCGGCGGCGCAACTCGCGCTCGCCCTGTCCCACATCTTCCACAAGGAGTGGGAGCCGGCGCGCCAACTACTCGAGCAGGGCCGGCGAGCGGCGCCCGATGACCCCGACCTGCTCGAGAACTTGTATGAAGTGGATGAGTCGGAGGGTCAGTATACGACGGCTCTGGCACTGCTGGAGCATGCCCGGGCCGTCGATCCACGATCTGGTCTGGTGGCATTCAACCTGGCAGCCGCGTACATCGCTCGGCGCAGATGCCACGACGCACGGGAGGCCATCAAGCCCGCGCTGGAGCTGGCGCCACGTGCGCCGACACTGGTCGACATCGCAGCCGGGGCCTGCCTGTGCGATGGGGATATGAACGGCGCGCGCGATCTCGTGCGTACGGCTGTCAGCCAGCGGGACTCTACCGCCCTGCTCGCCCTTATCACCTCACTGCCTGGCGGGTATTACCCCAGTTGGTTAAGTGGCCTCCTCGATGACGCAGCGCAGCGCGCGGTGTTGCGGCTCAGACCCACCGACTTCGACGATCAGCGTCAGGACTGGTCTCTCGCGGTCGCTCGGGTCTACCGGATGCGGGGCGATTCGGCGCGTACGCGCGCCTACGCCGACTCGGCGCGCGATGCCGCCACCGACGCATTGCGGGCGGCGCCGGACGACCCGGAGATTCTCATGCTACTGGGGTTCGCTGACGCATTATCAGGTCATTCGGACGAAGCGCTCAAGGCTGGTGAACGCGCCGTCGCCCTCGTACCGGTCAGCCGCGATGCGCGGGCAGGCAGCGATCTGGTGATCGAACTCGCGCGTCTCGACGTCTTGGTAGGTCGGGACGACGACGCCATCACGCATCTGGAAGCAGCGCTGGCAGTACCCAGCTTCATATCGGTGCCGCAGCTCCGCGCGGATCCGTCGTGGGATCGACTCCACGGCAACCCACGCTTCGAGCGCCTGATGGCGACGACCGCCACGCGTGACCAACCCACGGCGTAGCGAGCGACAGCGTCAGAGAACTTCCATCGAGACTTTACCTTCAACTCTCAGGGCATCACTGGTGGCGGCGAGCCGAGTCGGGATTATGGATCGCGGAATTCTTCGGGGGTACACAGCGGCCGTCGGGTAGTGTAAGCAGGCGCAAGGCCCGTAGCATGCGAGCTGACATACGCGGAGTAAAGTCAGTAACATCAGTGTTCGTAGGTCGATCGACATCAGCCGGAGGTTCACGTGGCTCATCTCGCTCGCCACCGCGTCATCGCGGGTGCAGTCGTCGTCCTCACTCGAGGTGGACTGGCCGTTGTTGCACTCGCGATCACGGGTGCCGCCAGCGTCCGCATGACAGCGCCAACCACGGTCATCGAGTACCCCTTGCCGCGGCCGAATGCGTTCCCTCACGATCCGGCCGTCGGACTCGACGGCGCGGTGTGGTATACCGATCAGGCCAACAGCTACATCGGGCGGCTCGATCCGGTTACGGGCAAGGTGACGGATTTCGCGACGCCGACTCCGAAGTCGGGGCCACACGGCATGGTCGTGGCGCCCACGGGCGGCGTCTGGTACACAGCCAATGCGGCCGGTCGTATTGGACGGCTCGATCCTGCAACGGGCCACATCCGAGAGATCGTGCTGCCTGCCGCAGCACGGGACCCGCACACACCACTCCTCGTCGGGGCGAAGCTGTGGTTCACCGTGCAGCAAGCCGATCTCTACGGCGTGGTCGATACCGTCACGGGCCGGGCCACGATCTATCACGTGCCGACGCCACGCGGATTGCCCTACGGGATCGTCAGCGCTCCGGACGGCACGATCTGGATCGCACTGTTCGGCACCAACGCGCTCGGTCGGATCGATTCCGGAACCGGCGCGTTGCATGAAGTGCGGCTTCCCGACGCCGGTGCGCGGCCGAGGCGTCTGGCGGTCGATACACAGGGTCGGGTGTGGTACACCGACTACACTCGGGGCAAGCTCGGGATGTATGATCCCGCGTCCGGGAAGATGACGGAGTATGCCTGCCCCGACGGCGAACGCGCGGCGCCCTACGGCGTCGCGATCACACCCGATGGGCGGATCTGGTACGACGAGTCGGGCAGCAGCCGGATCGTGGCGTTCGACCCGCGTACGACACGGACACAGGCGTATGATCTACCGACGAAGGGCGCCGTCGTCCGGAACATGTCGCTCGACACATCGCGCGGCCGCCTATGGCTCGCCCTGAGTGGGACGGGCCGTCTCGGCCGCATCGATTACGCGGCCGAGAAGTTGGCAGCCGGGTCCCGGTAGAGCGCGCGGCGGCATGCGCCGCCCCGCGCGGCCAGCAACACCTACTTGAGTATTATCTCACGCAAGACCCGACCACCGACGGCGTCCCGCATTGCGTTCCGTTCAATTGAAGCCTGCGCGGCCTGTTCCGGCGAAAAATTGGTGACGCCGTGTTGCAGCGGCTCCGCTCTGTCCCGGAGATTGTCCAGGGCAGCCATGTTCTTGTAGATGACTCGCAGGACCATGTTCCAATCGCCCTCGTGCTCCTGCGTTGATGTGTACACACTGTAATCCACAATCACGCCCGCTTTCTTCTCTGCCTCCATGATCTTCTTGTAATCGGTATCCAGGTACTTCACGTATTTGTCGAACATCCCCGGTTTGATCCGGATATACGATACGACGGCCACATTGCCTTCGGTGTAGGGTCGATCTTGTGCCCCGGCGGTCGAGGCGAGGCCAGCGACCAACAGCGCGATAGGCACGAGACAGAGGCGGTGACGCATCGGACCTCCCAGAATGGTGGAGACAGCAACCGCTGAGGATCGCGCGCCGCACGCGGGACGGGCGACCGCATTGGTGCCATTTGCAACGCCCCTGTAGCGTGACGCCATGGCGCGGTGCGTTTGGTCGAACGGCGACAAATATGATTCGGCCAACTATGCAGTGCCAGTAGCTGCGCGCCAACTCGAGTTCACGATGCCCTATGTCGAGGGCGAGTCGCTACCGCGCCACATCGAACGCCCAGTCGATCTCGCGGCGGGCTTCCAGACGCCCAAGCAGCAGACGGAAGTACAGCAACGCCGCGCTACGATCCCAGCGTCCCTGTCGTTGCCGGGAAACATGTCGGGCCTCGACGCATAGTATGTGAGCGCGAAAATGATACGGCCTAGAACCGCTCGCCCGGCATCTCCCGCTGGCGGCTGCCCGCAGAGAGAATCCGGTTCCACATCGTCCTGCCCGCGGAACGATCCGGTCGGTCTTGGCCTGCATGGCGGCGTTGTAGGCTTGGGTCCAGCGGTCGTCGGGGATCGCGCCAGAGCGGTTCATGTCGATGAGACTTACCAACGCGTCAAGCTGACCCTTCGGGGCGCGCAAATCCCTCAGGACTTCGCTTTCTTCGAAGGTTTCGACTTGCCAGAACTGTTGAGGGCGACCGCTTGGCGAACGAGCGCCTTGAAGGCGGACTCGTCAACTTCTTCTCCTTCGTGGATGTCGATCGCGCGGCGTACGTTTCCGTCGAGACTCGAGTTGAAGAGNNTTCTTGTAGGATTCGCCAGTGCAGATGATGCCATCGTGTGACCAAACCGGAGTGCCCATCCACTTCCACTCCTCGACGACGTCCGGGTCTGCTTCCTCGATGAGCTTGCGCATTCTGCTGAGGGTTTCCCCGCGCCAGTCCCCGAGTTCGGCGATTCTTTTCGAGATGAGCTCCGATGCCGACGGGCCTTGGCTCGCGCCCGACTTTTTCATGTTCTCATCCTAGAAGTTCCAGATATAATTCATTTGCAAGACAGTGGAGGTTGTCAATCGCCTGGTGGGATTGACGAATCCCGTCCGCGTAGTAGGCACGCGTCGTGGACGGTGTACGGATTCATCCGCGCCCACTGCTTGTTTCCTTCGCGTTGCGCGCGGTCCGTTGATGGCGGCTTAGCAGACCTACGGACAAGCTCGGAAGGGTCATGGCCATCCCCTATGAATACTGTCTACCGTAGCGCGGGTTCGGAATGAGCGCACGAGCTGGGCTAGAAACTGTGTTTGGGGAAGTTTTTGGGCTATTTTGGAGAAACGGGCACTTGTATGGGTGCCGCTTTGTATTACTAAGCCATTGCATAGCAATTGGTTTACACGCATACGCCGGGTGGGACTCGAACCCACGACCTACGGATTAAAAAGTCCGGAAAGCTGAGATTGATGCAGCCATGCGTAATTTGCTGTAGTTGTTGGTAACTACCGGAACTAATTCTTCGCGGCTATCGACCGCGGATCTGTCGAATCAACGCCACGGTCTCGCGCGCCGGCTCGACGTCATACTCTTTGGCGAGGCGCCCCCGAAAGCTTTCATAGAGGGCGACCGCTCCCGCCCGGTCACCCACTCGGCCAAGCAGCGCGAGCGCCTTCCGGACCACCCGTTCATCGAACGGCGAAAGCATCGCCGCGCGCCGGGCCCACCCACCCGCGGCGGTCTCGCGCTCATCGAGTTCGGATCGCTCGGCCAAGATCCAGGCCGCGGTCGCTGCCTGCTTTAGATAGCCCGCTCGGGTATGATCGAGCCACTGCTGGAACTCCGTCGCCTCACGCACGAAGAATCCCGGCAGCAGATCTCCGCGGTAGAGCTCGAGCGCTCTCGCACTCAGTCCACCCTCGATTGCCTCGTCGAACGCGAGCGCGTCACACGCCAACGCGCCTGGCGCGATCCCCACGTCCTCATCACCCCGCGAATCGACTACCCCGTCGCCAAGACCGCGACGCAGCGTGTGCAATGTCTTCCGCAGTGCGCCGCGCGCGTGCGGCTCATCCAGCTCGGGCCAAAACAGCCCGAGTAGCCGATCGCGGCGGTGATGACCGCGAGGCTCGGCAATGACCAGATAGGCAAGCAGCGCCAACGGCTTGGTCTGCGTCAACAGATCCGCCAGTGGCTCGCTCGATGTGCCGAGCAACTCGACCCCACCAAACACCCGCAGGCTCGGGACTCCGCCCGCGGGCCGCGATCGACTCGCCACACCCGCCTCCGTGTGGTGGACACACTCCGGGCGCAACGGTGGCGAACGCACACCTCCGCGGGCCGCCTGCAATCGTACGCGTCGTGAAGGCGTCCGGCAACGGTTCCGCTTGCACAGCCACGGCGACGGAACCGTGATCGTCGACCGCGAGTCGATCCGTAACCGTCGCCGGTCAGAACCGTGCCGCAACCCGAAGGGCTACACGTGGGCCCGACTGAGAAGGGACCACGGCGATGCTCGCCTGTGGGTGGTCGAGCAAGCGGTTGATCGATACCGTACGCCACCGCTCGGTGCGGATGAGGGAGCCGATAATGAGACCTACTACTGCGCCCGGCACGGCGCCCACCCCGGCACCCGCCGCCACGGTGCCGCCCGCCTTCGTATCGCGTCCAAAGCCACTGGGAGTTTGGCTGAACGCTGACCCGAAGGCGGCGCCGACGCCAGCACCGACCACAAGTCCCACGGCCAACCCGGTGAGGGTCCGCGCGTGGCGGCCGCGGCCGACGTCCAACCGCGCCACGTGGGTGTATCCGACGGTCAGGCTGTCGCCGGCCTTGTCCCGACGAAACACGAAACTATCACCGCGGACGGCGGTAATGGTTCCCGTCTGCGGATCCTCGCCGTAGTCGGAGACGACGAGACGCGCCCGGGCGCCAGGAAGGATCCCGAGCGACGCAGCGGTGGCCGGGTTCCCGCCGGTCTGAGCCCACGCCGGCGACGTGACAGCGGCGCCTATGACGGCTACCAGTGCGACCCGCGCAGCGAGCAGGCGGAGAAGAAGGACCTGCATACGACCTCCCTGGTGGATGCGAGAGTAACGCGTCTTGCTCTGATTCCGCACCAATGTGAGGCGACGACGTCCCGTAGCCGTCCGCTGAGCGTTACCCGGGCGTGACCGCTGCCTGGGGACCTTGGGGAGGGGTCTGAATCGGTTTCTGGTCCCCGGCTTCCGGGCCGCGTTATGTTCTTGATCTCCTCACGCCGGAGACGCGGACGACGTGAAGTCGACCAAACCGGGAGGCGACCTTCAAGCGTCGCTCGGAACTGCCTATCGCCTCGAGCGCGAGATCGGGCGCGGAAGCATGGCCAGGGTGTTTCTCGCCCACGATGCCAAGCACGACCGGCTTGTGGCCCTCAAACTCCTGAATGCGGAGCTCACCGCGTCGCTCGGCGCAGAGCGCTTTCGGCGCGAGACGGCACTCGTTGCGCGGCTGCAGCATCCCCACGTCCTCACCGTGCTGGATTCCGGGGAGACGCGCGCGGGGCAGCTGTGGTTCACGATGCCGTACGTCGAGGGCGAAAGCCTCCGGGACCGACTCATCCGAGAGCCTCAGCTGCCTGTCTCGGAAGCGCTGCGGATCACCCGGGAGGTGGCCGATGCGCTCGAGTACGCCCACGCCCATGGTGTCGTCCACCGCGACGTGAAGCCGGCCAATATCCTGGTGTCGGGTGAGCACGCGTTGCTCATGGATTTCGGGATCGCGCGGCCAATGCAGCGCTCAGCAGGGCCGCCGGAGACGACCGACTCGCTGACCGCGACCGGCCTCGTGGTGGGTACACCCGCGTACCTCAGTCCGGAGCAGGCGAACGCGGATCCTTCGCTCGACGGACGGACCGACATCTACAGCTTGGCAACCGTGCTGTACGAGATGCTGGCCGGAGAGTTGCCCTTCATGGGCCGAACGGCGCAGGCCCTCATCGCGAAGCGGTTGTCCACGCTCCCGCCGTCTGTGCGTGTCGTACGCCCGAGTGTGCCCGGTTCAATCGACCTGGCGCTGCGCAAGGCGCTCGCCCCCGCGCCGGCCGACCGATACCGGTCGGCGGCGGCGTTCGCTCACGCGCTCGCCCTCGACGAACGCGGCCGTGCGACTCCGGTGGGGGTCGGACCGGATCTCTCGATCGCGGTCCTCCCCTTTGTCGATCTGAGCGCGGGTCCTGACAACGAGTATTTCTCCGACGGGGTGTCCGAGGAGATCCTGAATGCGCTCGCCAGGCTGCCCGGTCTGCGCGTCGCGGCCCGGACCTCCTCGTTTGCGTTCAAGGGCCAGAGCGTCGACCTCAATGAGGTGGGCGCGAAGCTGCGAGTTGCCCTCGTACTCGAGGGCAGCGTGCGTCGCTCTGGCTCCCGTCTGCGCATCTCAGCGCAGCTGATCACCGTGGAAGACGGGTTTCATCTCTGGTCCGACCGATACGACCGCGAAGACACCGACGTGTTCGCCGTGCAGGATGAGATCGCGGGCGCGATCGCGCGCGTGCTGAAGGTGAAGTTGTTTGGCGACTCGCTGCCTTCTTTGGTTGCCGTCACGCGAGACCTGCAAGCGTACGAGCTCTATCTGAAGGGACGGTACCTCTGGAACCAGCGGGGCATTGGGTTGGCCAAATCCGTACCGTTCTTTCAGCGGGCGCTCGAGCGCGACCCAGCGTTCGCGTTGGCGCACGCCGGCCTGGCCGACGCGTGCAATCTCATTGCGTTCTACGGATTGGTGCCGCCCCGCGCCATCTCGGAACGTGCTCGAGCCGCCGCGAACCGCGCGCTTGCGCTCGACGACACGCTGGCCGAAGCCCACTGTGCAGTTGGCTGCAACGCGCTCTTTCTGGACTGGGATTGGGACGTCGCGGACCGCGCGTTCGATCGGGCCATCGCGCTCAACCCCTCGTACGCTCCGGCGTACTATTATCGCCCCACCGTGGCCGGCTGTCGCCAGCAGTGGGATGAGGCGGTCGACCGCGCGCGACTGGCCGTCGAGCGCGACCCCCTTGGGCTCCAGGCTCTGGCGGTGCTGGGTTGGCAGCTGATGGGGAGGCACCAGTTGGACGCCGCCGCGGCGGCGTTGGAACAGGCACTGGAACTGAACGCGGATTTCCTGCTCGCCAATGGACTACTGGGTCGGGTGGAGACGGCTCGTGGTAACTCGAAGCGCGCGCTCGAGGTCCTGGAGCACGCGGTCACGATCTCTAACCGAAACCCCGCCGCCGTGGGGTCGCTCGCCGAGGCATTAATCGATGCCGGTCGGGAGCGCGAGTCGCGCGCGCTGCTGGGGGAGCTCGAACAGCGGAGCACAACCGAATACGTCGCGTCGATATACCTGTCGACGATCTACGCCGCACTCGGAGAGGATCGGACGGCTCTCTCGCACTTCGCCCGCGCCGTCGATGGGCGTGAGCCGTACGCCGTGATCGCGCAGCACGATCCGCGGTGGAATCGTTTCCAGAACACCGAGCCGTTCACCGAGATCATTCAGCGGATCGGGCCGGCCCGCTGAGCGACTGCGGCGTTGGCCGATCTAGGGTAAGCTGGTGTACTTCAATCGGTTCCAAGAGTGGCCAGGGGCGGAATCAAACCGTCGACACGCGGATTTTCAGTCCGGAAAGAGCTGGCGATTGCTGCGCGAGAGCCCATATATCATCCGCGGCTTGCAGCGAGCGGGGTTCACCGGTGGATGGGTTGGATCTCCACTGCCGGAATGACTCACTGAACGGCGGGCCCTCGGCTCGTAGCAGACAGTCGCCGCGCAACATCTTGTGAGAGCTATGCCATGCCGCAGTCGCGAGGCCACGCGCCCCTACCCTTAGAGTTCCGACCTCCCACTGCCTCCACGCGGCACGAGCTCCCCGTCGTGGCGCCGTACCGGCTCGACCTGACGGTGAGTGCATTGCGACGCCTGTCGACGAACGTCGTCGATATCTTCACACCCGACGGACACTATGTCCGTGCGCTCGACGGAGCGCACGGACCCGTCGTCGCACACGTGACACAGGTGCGTCCGGATGCGCTCGCGGTGACGATCGAGGGCGACGCGCGCGAACACGCGCGAGCGCTCGCGCTCGTGCAGCGCATGCTCGGCGTCGATCGCGAAGTCACGCACTTCAATCGCGCGGCCGCGCGCATAACGTGGTTGAGCCCGTTGGCGCGCCGCATGCGCGGCGTGAAGCCACCGCGCTATCCCACTCTCTGGGAGGCGTTCGTCAACGCGATCGCCTTCCAGCAGGTGAGTCTGCACGCGGCCAGCGCGATCGTGCGGCGCCTGATCGTTGCGATCGGTCAACCATTGGAGAGTAAGGGCACGCCGTTGTACACCTTCCCGAGCGCCGAGCGGGTGCTGTGTGTGAGCGACGACGTCCTGCGCGCAACCGGCCTCAGCACCGGCAAGCTCACGACATTGCGGCGTGGCGGTGAGGCGCTTGCCTCGGGGACGCTTGACGAAGCAATGCTGGAGGAGCACCAGAGCGCCGACGCCGCCGTACTGCTCCGGCAGGTCAAAGGCATCGGCCCGTGGACGGCGACGGTCATCCTGCTACGCGGGCTCGGACGGCTCGACGTCTTCCCGATGAACGACACCAGCGTGGCGCGTAACCTCGCGCTCGTCGCGGGCGCCGTGCCGCTCGATGTCGGAAACCTGCTGGAAACCCTTGATCCACAGCAAGGCATGTTGTATTACCACCTACTGCTCGCGCGGCTGGAGGCACGCGGCGAGGTGGGTCGTGCGTCTACCTCCTAGTGCGCCGCAATGCCGGCCTGACGAAGCGCCCGACGGTGAGCAGCGGCCCAGTTCATGGTCGTTGACAAATACCGATGCCGATACTTCGCACTCGGCGCGGTGAGCGCCGAAAGCGAGAGCGCCGCTGTGTGGACATGGTCGATGGACCGTGGCCTCGGCGCCAGGTCGCGGGCTTCCACAGCCACATATTCCGCCGCCGCGCCATCGCGCCAGAAGTCGGTGAGCGCGAAGACCTCCGTACCGACCTCGACGTCGATGACCTCGCTCCCGATCTCGTCGATGACCCCCGACAGTTCGTGCGACGGGATCGTCGGGAGACGCGGCGGGCCCGTTCGGGTCTCGTATGTCGAATCCCACGACAGCTCCGTAGGCGTAATCCCCGCCGCGCGCACCCGCACCACCGCATCCGTCGGCCCTGGACGCGGCCGCGGCGCCAGTTCGTACACGAGCTGTTCGGGCCCGCCACGCGCGTGCGCTCGGACAGCCCACATGCGCACGATCCGGTGCGCGCCCGACCCGTCCTCGTGACGATCGACTGCTGGTGTTTGCGCGTCCGTCATGAGCACACGCATCCGGCAACGCGCGAGCCAACTGCAATCGGCCCGTGTGGGCGACGCGAAACTGCCGATCGCGTCGGGGCTTGCTGCACTCCAGGCCAGTGAGTGGCACTGGCGCGATCTCGCGGCATTTCGCGCCCGTCGCGCTGTCCCGCGAGCTGCCGCATGCCGAGGTCGGCCATGCGCGCGCCGAGCAGGCCGCTCCTCGCCACATTCGGGATCATATGCGGCCACCGAACTCCCGTCCGTGGTCGGGTTCGTGACGGGATGGGATCTCCTAGGAGCGTCGGAGGTGGATGCGTTCGCGTGGCGCTAGGCGCTCGACGGTTCCCGGATCGTCACGCGCCGGTACGCAATCGGCATCCAGGGGTACTAGCGAACCATCAGGTCGCAAGCCGCAGGGTGCCTGTCTTCCCTCCGGTACCACGATGAACATCCACGACGCGACGCGCGGATATGAGGATTGGGGTGCGGGGGTGCGCGCCCGTTGTCGAGACGGACCTGCGTGCAAAGCACGCGATCATGCGCAACGACGCGTTTATGTTCTTCCGAGGTACCTACTACCAGTGGGTGCAACAATGGCCGGAGGTTTGTGCCGAGCTCTGTCGGACTCCCACAGTATTAGCGGTGGACGATCTGCACGTCGGAAGCTATGGGACGTGGCGTGATGCCGAAGGCCGACTCGTTTGGGCCGTGGACGACTTCGACGACTCGTATCCGCTGCCGTACACCAATGACCTGGTGCGCCTCGCGACGAGCGTCAAGATCGCAATGGACCGTCAGGTGTTCGGAATCAAGCTCCACGATGGCTGCGATGCAATTCTCAAAGGCTATCGCCGATCACTTGTCCGCGGCGGCCGGCCATTCGTTCTGGCCGAGCATTTCGAGCACTTCGAGAAACTGGGGCTCGGGGCCATCAAGCCAGCGAATAACTTTTGGGAAAAGCTCGAAGCGTGTCGCACTGTTCGACACGGCGTTCCTCGCGACGCGAGCCGAGCTTTAAGGCGGTCGCTGCCGAGCGTGAGCATGGAATATCGGATCGTGCGTCGCGCGGCTGGCATGGGAAGTCGTGGCCAGCGGCGGTTCGTGGCCATTGCCGATCGCGAAGGAGGACGGATTGCACGCGAAGCGAAGGCGATGGTGCCGTCGGCGTCGCAGTGGCTCAACCGTGGACGGGGTTGTCGCCAGAGCTATTGCGACGAGGTACTTAAAGTTGCGGTCCGTTCCCATGATCCGTTTCAGCGGATCAGTGGACGGGTGGCTCATCCGCCGGCTAGATCCAGATTCGAACCCAATCGACATCATGGATCTGCCGAAAGAGCGGGACGAGGAAAGATTACTGCACGCCATGGGGGCGGAGGCCGCTAACGTGCACTCATTGAGTCTTCTGCTCCTGGCCACGGGGCGCGGTGCGGTAAGTCCCGGGCACGGTCCGAAATGACACAGAGAGTCGATTCCATCCGTTGATCGCGATAACCGCGATCGTCAAATCCACCAACTGCTTCGCGCTAAAGTACTGCCGCGCCTCGTTATAGACCGCCTCGGGCACCGGCCCGTCGGAGATCAGTGTCACGGCTTCCGTCCAGGCTAACGCGGCACGCTCAAGTTCGGTGTAGAACGGGGTCTCGCGCCACACTCCGAGGGCGTACAGGCGCTGCTCGCTCTCCCCGCGAACCCGAGCATCTTTCGTGTGCATGTCCACGCAATAAGCGCAGCCATTAATCTCCGAGGCGCGCGTCTTGATCAGATCGAGCAGCCCCGGATCGAGCCCGGCCTGCTGGACGTATTCCTCGAGCGCCCGCATTGCCGTCATCGCGCCCGGTGCCTCCTTGCTGTAGTCGATCCGCTGGTCCATGCTGGTGCTCATACCCCTCCTCCCAGACTTTCGTGAGGTCACGAGCCATCCCACAGCCCGGCGTCCGCCGGTGCTATCACGTCGACACCCGAGTGTCGCGATCTGGCGAATCGCTGGCTATGGCCAAGGCAGATGGTGATCTCGGCAAAACACTACAGAGCCGACCCACCACATAGATGCTGGATGCGCGGTCGTCAGCTCAATCCTCAACGTCCGAACATGGTCATCCGGGAGTTCCCAGGTCACGCACACTGTGGTGGTGTTGTGGTCCAAGCGGCAGCCCCCTCGACCCTGACGGAAGATCAAATACGAACCCATGCATCCAACCATTAGATGACGAGCGCGACTAGATGACTAGCGCGACAAGTTCCGGCCGCGCAATGACACGTGCGTACCGGTGCCTGCAACGCGTGTCATGAACGGCGCGCCGCCTTCAGTTGGGCGCGGGAAAGCGTCCCGGACAAGGAGCTGCTGGTCTTCGCTGCGCCGCTTCCCTGGCATGTCTCCTCCTTCGCTTTCGCACAGAGAACCATACCCATCTTCTCATGCCCAACTTTACAACTGTCTGATCTTCCGGTTTTGAGTCACCTACAAAAAAGAGAAGCTGCCTTTCAGGTCAAGAGTCATCCGGCAGGACAACGGACTACGATCCCATACGGCTTGCTGCAGCCGCCCCACAGCGCGCCGGATTTCATGCGGCGGAGCCCATTAGCCGACCCCTGCAGCGGCGGTGGGGGCACGGGCGTGTGGCAGCCTCTCGCGCGATCGATCAGTCGGTCGGCTTCGACCGATCCCCAGGTTCAGCGTGAAATGGAAGCGCACATTAGCAATAGCTGTTCTCGCAGGCCCAAAGGCGCGCGCGTGAGAGGCCGTGATCACCGATGGCGAGCAGTACGTTAGCGCCTCGCGTGTGGGGATCGCCGTGTGGGACCGCGCCAACGAGACCCACGGCCAAAGCGACACTCAACCGCGCGGAGCGTGTGCAGCGATGTGAGCCTCGATGATGCGGTGCAGCGTCTCGTCTATCTGGCACACGTTGGCGAGCATGGTCCTGAGGTCGATGGCGTGCTGGTGGTAGCCAATCGACTCGGCGAGTGCGGCTG
Source organism: Gemmatimonadota bacterium (assembly GCA_003152485.1). GTDB lineage: Bacteria > Gemmatimonadota > Gemmatimonadetes > Gemmatimonadales > Gemmatimonadaceae > Palsa-1248. The sequence goes on from PMAE01000031.1 coordinate 40,354, forward strand.
CGAGCTCATATTCCGGAATCGCGTAGTGCCAGGCAATACGGGCCACGGCCCCCAGCGCGATGTCGCGAACGTTCCCCGAGGGCCAGCCGGCTACGTAGCGTGCCCCGTGGCCGATGAGCGCTTCAACCTCCGCCGCATGGACCCGGGCTGGCCCCTCGAAATGGACGAGCATTGCCTCCAGTCGCTCCACGCGATGGCTGGTCTGCCCCAAACCGTCGTGGAGCACCGCGGCCAGATCCTGCTGTGAGATGAGATCCGCCATGCGCGGTAGCGTCACCAGCATTACGCGCGCGCCGGCCTGGAGATTCCACAAGCCGTCGATATAGAGGTCTTCGAACGGAGTTCCTATCGTCATATGGGGATGTTCGCCGATTGCCAATCGTGTGGGTGCAGGCGACGTTGTGGTTCGCATGTGATCCTCACCTCGAGAGGGAGGCTGGCGGCATCAGCGGTCCCTCACGGCGTACCACAGTGCCGTTCGCAGCCAGCAAACCTGCCTCGCAACGATTCACCTAGCTATCATTGATGGCCTGACGCAACGCCAGGACCAGCGTAGCGAGATCGATTCCTTCGGCCCCGGTGGCCGCGGTGAGTGAAGCAGCGCCGCCGCAGCAGGCGTCGATCCCAAGGTCACGGAAGACCCGCGCGGTCACCGGGTAGCGACGCAGCGTTTCGTTCACGCTCCACGCCGGGTCGATCGCCACCGTGGTCGCCGCCTTGCCCGCTCGCTCGTCAGTTGGATTGGCCATCATTGCCCCCCGCGTTGGTTGGTCTGCTGCCGCACCGTCGTCACACGACTATCTCCCTGTCGTCGCCTGGCTGTCACCACACATTGGGGGCGATCATCCCCGCGTGCCAGTTGGGATCCCCGACGAGCCGTGTAGTGACGGACGCCACTCTAGGAGCGCTGACGGCATGCCGAATCTCCTCAGTAATGATGCCCTTCATCGGGCAACCCGGTGTCGTCAGTGTGTAAATGATCTGCACAACGCCGCGTTGAGTCACATGATCCAGGGTGACATCATACACCAATCCCGAGCGTGACGATATGGACCCGGATCTCGAGGTCGATGACGCTCCGAAGGGCATTCCAGATCGCAGCCAGATCACCCACACTCGTTAACAATGTGCTGTTCGCCACCGGCAACTCCGCGGCCCAGGCGTGTCGCAGCCACGAGCCTTGCGCGCGCGGGAATCTGGCTTCAATTTCGCCCCCACGCGGTGCCCAAGGCGTGACGCTTGTCACACAACCACTGCACCGGTTCCGCGGCCGCGCACGAGCTCGCTGAGCTGACCCGTCGCGAACGCTAGCGGGATAGCCGTGAGCCTGAAGGCGCGGCTCCCGCGACGTCAACGCCCCGCGGCCCCCGCCCGCTGAGACATCCGTCACCTCTCGCCCATCCTTGCTCTCGCTACCTTTTACCCGGGGTGAGGAGACACGGTAGGCAGTCAGGCGACCGATGTCGCAGTTGACCAGTCAGCTGACCGGGCGGCCGGTACTCGAGGCACTGATCAAGGCGGTAAACTCGATGCGGCCACCGTGCCTCGGGTTCCCCGGTCCACATCACCCTCGCCAGACGCTACGCCGTGGCGCTTCTCGTCGCGGGCTTGATCGTCCGATGCACACTTCGCTCCGGGGAACGTCAGAGGTGCCGTGCAATGAATGGTCAGTCGAGTGTCGAGCTGTGGGAGTGGGCGGAGTATGATTGCCCCTGGTGCTACGTTACCACCGTGCGCCTGCATCAGGTGCAGAAGGAATATGAGGGACGGGTCTCGGCGTCCGTGCGGTTCTTCCCGTTGGAGCTGGTGAACGGAGAGGGGCCACCCCGCGACATTCTGGAACAAGAGTGCTGGCAGGCCGCTCTCCAAGAGAACGGCGCACGATTTGTGCCCTACCCTGCCATTGACTGGCCAGCGAGTACGCTGCCGGCGTTTGATGCTGCCTGGGCAGCGCGGCAGCAAGGACACCGGATCGCGATGGACTTCGATCTCAAGGTGCGCCGCGCATTCTTCGCTGACGGTCGCAACATTGGCCGCCATGATGTCTTGCTCGATCTGGCACACGAGGTGGATCTCGATTTTGCGCGCTTTGAGCGGGACTTCGCGAGTCCAATGGCCTGAGCAGCCGTCTCGGAGGAGAGCACGAGCGGCCGCGAACGCTACCACGTTCGCGGTACGCCGACATTGATGCTTTCTGATGGCACGCGGCTCCGGGCGCCGATCGCGTTCCCGACGATGCGCGATCGGAAGATCGTCGCCGTGTCGCCTCTGACATGCTATGGAGAAGGATGCCTCGATGGTACACGGGTAATGTTCGATCGCGCACTTGCGGTCACGAGCACCTCCAACGCACTCCCGAACGCGGACACGAGCCGCACTTGAGTATCGCTGCTGATAACCGCGCCTCGCGGATGTCCTGCTCCGGTGGTGCAAACTGTAGCGCGCGGCAAAGACCATGGCTAAGGTCGTGGAGCACGACTGGAAGCAATACGTCCAGAGATGATGGTGTTCGCATCCGGTGGGTCGGCAGGGGTCCGATAGATTGACCATTTTGAGGCGCCCAAGCGAGAACGTCGTCACGGATCCGTCGGCAACCGCCGTTGACAGGGGGTCATCATGACATCACTCGGCAGAGATAAGGCAGGCGTAGCCGACCAACGCATCGTCCAGCACCAGCTGTCACACGACTTTCTCGACCGCGCCCACGAGTGGCGGCGTATCCTGGCAGAAGGTTGGGGGACATTCTTGCTGGTTGTGGTCGCCGCGGGAGCCGATGTCGTCGCGGCTCACAGTGCCGGGGCCGTCACCCTGGGGATGGCAGTGGTTGCGCCGGGACTCATGGTGATGGCCACCATCTATTTCATGGGCGCCGTCAGTGGGGCCCATCTCAATCCGGCAGTGACGATGGCGTTCGCCGTACGACGCAACTTCCCATGGAACCGGGTACCGGGATACGTCTTGGGACAGACAATCGGCGGTGTCACGGCGGCGGTTTTCCTGAGGGCGATGTTTGGCACGGCCGGCGCCCTTGGCGCGACCGTGCCGGGCAGTAGTGTCGGCAGCGGGAAGGCCTGGCGATGGAAGTGCTGCTAACGGCCGGACTGGTCACCACGATCCTAGGCACGGCCTCAGGGGCGCGCAACATTGGCACTAACGGGGCTATCGCGGTGGGCGGCTACATCGCCCTGGCCGGGGTCTGGGCGGCGCCCGTCAGCGGCGCCTCGATGAACCCGGTGAGATCATTCGCGCCGGACCTCGTGCGCGGTGACTTCAGCACGACGTGGATTTACATAGTCGGTCCGATACTGGGCGCGTTAATCGGAGTCGGTATCGAGTCGATCCTGAAGGGGAAGCCGACGGCCGCTGGCGCGGTCGCAGCGCAAGGCGCGCTCGGCGTCGAGGAGGCGACGGAGTGAGGCGTGAATGAGCACGATCGGACTCCGAGGCCCTGCACTAACTGGACAAACTGGACGTCCCCTAGTTTCGGGGACGCTAAGTTGAGCCGCTCATGCGGCCGGCCGTATGGCGGACTTACTGGTCATACTGCACGGCCTGTGAGCGCACCGCGTTCGAGCGGTGTCGGTGCGCCGATACCTCCTAAGTCGCGCCAGTGCCATCGGCCTGCTGCGACCGTTCGATCTCGTTCCAGAAGTCCGCTTCCCACTGTCGCTCGAGGGCGCGCCCGCCCGGGCGGCGCGGGTCGCGGGTTCCTGGTAGATGAGCTTCGCCATGACAGATGGGACCGCCGAGCGGCTCGCTAGCGGTGCACCGAGCAGCGCCCCCCTCACCGGGATGCGCGACGGCTTCCGCGTAGCGCTGCGCCTTGATGCGCACCTCTTCCAGAAAACTGTCGAACGCCACTTCACCAATGTCGCCGACGAGGCTGGGAACAAGGCCTTTGATCAGCACCAGTCGCTCGCCTGCCGACAGATCGAGCGCGCCGCGGACCAGCTCGCGAATCGCCGCGTAATCGATCCATGCATAGAATGGGCTGTGTCTCGCATCGACACTCATCCTGATAGCCGCCTTCATCGAGAGTTGTCGTCCCCGTGATGGGCATCGGATGCTGCCTTTCTAGCGTCAAATACCCGACTTATGCGACACTTGGGCTTGGCGGCCGCGTACCAGTTGACCATCGCAACGCGCAAGGGGTCAGCGCGCACGAAGCTCAAGACATGAATGGCCACGCGAGGACTACCATCTTCACCATCGGCCACTCCATGCGGACGCTCGCCGAATTCATAGCGCTCCTGCAACAGGTTGACGTCACGCTGCTCGTGGATGTGCGCTCGTTCCCACGCTCCCGAGCGGCGCCGCAATTCAACAGAGACACACTGCCCGACGGCCTCGGCGGCATCGGCTACCGGCATCTACAGGCGCTCGGCGGGCGACGTCACCATCGCAAGGGCGAGCTGCCCTCGCTCAACACGTACTGGCGCGTCATGGCGTTCCGGAATTACGCCGACTACGCCGAGACCGCCGCATTCCGCACCGGACTGGACGCGCTGCGCACCCTCGCGCGCTACGATCGGTGCGCCATCATGTGCGCCGAAGCGGTCTGGTGGCGCTGTCATCGCCGGATCATCACCGATTACCTCTTAGCCGGCGGCACGCCCGTCGAGCACATCATGGGGCGAGGCCAAGTGGTCCTGGCGACGCTCACGCCCGGGGCGCGTGTCATGGCCGACGGGACGCTTCGCTATCCCGCACCGGCCGACGCCGAGGTGACCGCGAGTGGCGAGTGAGCAAGTGCTCGAGCACCGCAACATCGCTGATATCCGCCGCCTTCGACGCATACACGAGCGTCACTCGGCCACGCGTCGCTCGTCGCGCCAGCTCGTCGCGGACGGCTTTGGCGGCCGGTGCACGTAGCTCGCGCGCATATCGGCGCCGAAACTCCGGCCACTTCGCCGGAGAGTGTCCGTACCATTCGCGCAGTTCGCGAGAGGGCGCGATGTCCTTCTCCCACGCGTCGAGTCGCGCCTTTGCTTTCGACACGCCGCGCGGCCAGAGCCGATCGATCAACACGCGATAGCCATCCGATGCGGCGGCTGGCTCGTAGACTCGCTTAGTGACGATCATCCCTTGCTCCCCTCACCTGGTCGTATGGCTTGAATCGTGGCGTCGTCACAACGAGTGTCTCCCCCTTCCCTGTTCGGTGACATCCTGACGCAATTGGGGGGCCAGCCGCGGTGCTCGTCCGCGCACGGGCCGCGTGGCCGCACGCCACGCGACCAGCCGGTGTGGTCCCGTCCTGGCGGGTCATGCGCGCTCATGATCAACGGCATGGGGCACGGCCCGGTGCAGGGGCGGCGACGTGCCAGGTGCACATGCGCAACTTCGCGGCCGAGCTCGCACATCTACATCGAGCCGTGGCGCGCCATGGCGCTCCCGCTCATTAGAGATCTGGTGGTCGACCGAAGCGCACTGGATCGTATCATCACGGCCGGCGGCTACATCTCGACGAACACTGGCGGGGTGCGTGACGCGAACGCGATCCTCATCCCTAAGAGACGGGTGAGCTGACCGCGATCAGGCGGCCGCTTGCGGTCGCTTGTGGGCAGGCCGCGTCTGACCCATTCGCGTACGGTGTTCCGGTGCACGCCAAACAGCGTGGCGCTTTCCTCCACGGTATAGCTGCGGTGGATCTTCGCCAGACGGGGGTTGGGGCGGCGTATCGGCATATCACGCGTTCAACGACGCGCCGTTTGAATCGCACCGAACGCGGGCAACCGAAGAACTTCAGGACGAGCGAGACTCGCTGGACCGCTTCGGCGGGAGCGGACCGGCGTGCATCGCCAGCAGTCGAAGGCCTTCATTCGTCGCAGGTCGACCGCCGCTTGCCCTGCGCGGCCACCCACTTCTCCAGGTCGTCCACAGTATAGACGACAGCACGACCGAGCTTCGTAAACAGCGGCCCTCCGCCGACGCACCGGAGTTTGGCGAGCGTAGCCGCCGCAAGCCCCAAGTGCTTCGCGGCGTCAGGCGTCCGCAACTTAGGAGATGCGCTCGACGCATCGCGATCCGAAGCCTGAGTTTCTCTTCGCATTTCAATTCCTCCGTAAGAGCAGATCGTCCTTGCGCAGCGTTGCCGGTGGTTGCCACGCGTTGCTGATGTGGAATTGTCGCGAACCGGGAGGAGTCATAGCAGCGTGTGAAGAGGCGCCGAGGACGCAGCCGAAGCGCTATACGACACCCCGAAGGACGCGGGATACGTACGCGCGGCCCCGCTAAAATACGAGGTCCTTACCCTAGCTCACGCCATCAAAGGCGATTGGGCAGCCTATCGACGCGACCCTGGCGTCAATGAGATTTTCTGGCCCAATGGTACCGTGACGTGGTGCTGTTCGACATGCACTGGTCAGAGCCAGACGGTCCGACGTCCAACATCAGGGCGCTTGTCTATCATGACCGCTACGATACGGCGCGCTTCGGTGAGACGGGCGCGGCGATGTTTCGGCTCCTGCTTCCGGCCATGCGATCGGCGGTGTGCACGCGGATTCGCGATCGGGCGCGGCTGGAAGCGCAAACAGCGCCCCTCTTCGAGCTTCTAGACGCTTTACCCGGAGGGGTGCTGCTTGCCGATGCGGCCGGGCGGATACTCCACGAATCACCCGGTCTCAGACACCTCCTCGCCTTGGACGAAGAACGTACGAGGCTCCGGCACGCGCTGGCGATTGCCGCGCGCTCGCTCGCAACACGACTGCGCCGCCCTCGGCTGACGGATGCGGGAGACGCACGCCGGCAGGCCGCCATCGGGGCGGCGACCGAGCTGCGAACGGCGATGGCATACTACGACATCCGCGCCACGTATACCCGCGCATCCACCGGCGAACCGTATGTCGTCGTGACACTGGAGCGTTTGACCCCCGCAGCGATCAATCGGGATCGGCTCCATGAGCGTTTCCGCCTGACACCTCGAGAGGTCGAAGTTGCCGAGCGTTTGAGCCTCGGCCAGACGAATGCACAGATTGCGGTATCCATTGGTGTGACCGCGGCCACCGCGCGCCGCCATACGGAGCACGTGTTCGCGAAGCTCGGCGTCGCCACCCGTGCGTCCGTCGGTGCCCGGATCAGGCGGGACGACTAGCGGACATTTCACCGACCGCGCGATAGCCGGGCGCATCACGCCACCAAGCAGGTGGTACTCATGAACGACGAGGAACGGCGCTCCGACGCCAACGCGTCACTCATGCTCGCGCTGGCGACGCGCATTGAGGGAAAAGGGCAGTACAATGTCGCGAAGCTCCTCCGAGCGGCAGCCGAGGCGACGGCGCGGCGGTCGGCGTATCGCCTCGGACTGTCACCCGATCTCGACGGCATCGTCGCTGATCTTGAGCGCGTGGTCGCGATGCTACCGGCCCAGGGCGCGAGCGCCGAGCTGGTTGACGCGCCGGCCCGTGGACGCGACGCCGTGCGAGCAGGAACACAGACGCTGCTGGAGGAGTTTCCGGACCCGTTCGTCTGTCGCCGCTGCGGTGGCCATACGCTCGGCGCACCTCGGGCGATCTGCGCGACCTGCAATGCGTGGCCGACCACACATCAGCGGTTCCGCGGGGTCTATTGGCTGGACGAGTTCGATCCCGTGACCGCGCTCCAGGTGATGAGTGCAGGGATATGTCTCGAGAGGTGCCGTCGCGGTCGTGGAAATGTAGTCGCAGCGTATCCATCTCAATAAGCCGCAGCGTGTGTGCCTTAGCGTCTGGCGTCAGACAGGCGACCTCGCATCGAGACGCGCTAGCTCCTTGCAGGGCGCCCCCGTAGCTTCGAGCACTCTCACCTTGGCGGCTCTCCGGTGGCAACGTCGGACGTGCGCGAGCAGCTCCAGACGGCACTCGGCGCGCAGTACACCCTGGAGCGCGAGCTGGGGCGTGGCGGCATGGCCACCGTCTACCTGGCCCAGGACACGA
>PMAE01000031.1:48345-50145 GCA_003152485.1 Gemmatimonadota bacterium
CGGTCCGGATCACGCGAGAGGCGGCGCTCGCGCTGAATTACGCGCACGAACATGGGGCGCCTACCTCCGGGCCATTCCCGGCGACGTCGCCTCGCACATGGCTCGCGGGCTTATGCTGGCCTATGTCGGGCGGCGCGAGGCCGCGCTGCAAGAAGCGGAGCGCGGCCGCCGGCTAGCGCAGGCGGAGGGAAACGAGTACTTCGACATCCCCTTCACTCAGCACATGCTGGCGCGGATCTACGCCGTGACTGGCGATAAAACACACGCCATCGAGCATTTGGACTCGCTGCTCGCCAAGACCTATTACATATCGTCGGCGTGGATGCGGATCGACCCGACGTGGAATACTCTGCATGACGACCCGCGCTTCGAACGCCTCATCGCGCAGCCCGCAGNNCCGTAAAGGTGGGTCGCTACTCGGCGTTCTTGGCGGGGCAGAATGAACGCTGGCAAAACTCGGGTCCGGTCGTCCAGAGGGTCCTGAGCTTGCCGCCCGGGAATCCGCCTCCAGGACAGGGCACATCTAAGTCGGCGGTCAGGCGTCGGGGACGAGCGGCTTTAGTTTATTCATTCAGGTCGGTGACAGGAACCGGCTAGTCACCAGAAGCGCGACGCGTCGGCTACTCTGCGGCGTCCCAATGCCTGCGAGGCGACCAGCGCTTGGAGCGGCTGATTACGCAACCCACGACGGGGACACCGCCGACTACGTAGCGGTACATGAGGTACGCGGCCCGGTCGGCGAATGACGAGCGCTGACGGTCGGGGGCTACGCTCGCGTGCATGAGCGCACCGCGATCGGCGAATTAGCGGCGGAATTACCGGGACACTCCGGTGAAAACTCCGGCGGTGCCTTACGCCGATCCCCCGCCCCCACGGTGGCCTCTTGTCTGCGGCCACTTGGTCACCTGTGGCGTTGTTAACGCTTTGTCGATTTTCGCGCGAATGGTTGAGGAGAGGAGTCCTTTGCGATTTCACCCCGGGTTCTACCTGTCGTTCCGGGCGCCCCTAAAGGTTGCCTGTCCGCCGGGCAGCGCGGGTAGGTGTCCTAGCTATGGGACCTGAGGGCCCAACACCGGGGTGGGGCTCAACGCATCATTATGGGTGCCTGTGCCCAGGTTACCCGAGTAGTTGTCACCCCAGCAGTAGGCGACATCCTCCTTTGTCACGCCGCATGTGTGGCGGTACCCGGCGCTCACCTCTCGAAAGGTTAGCCCGCCCGCAACGGCCACAGGAGTAGCACTACTCGTCGTCGTGCCGTTGCCGAGCTCACCACGCGCGTTGTCTCCCCAGCAGTAGGCAGACCCACTGGGCGTGAGGCCGCAGCTGTGGAAACCCCCTGCGCCCGCGGACACGCTGGCGAAAGTCAGCCCACTGGCGACCGCCGAGGGCGTCGTGCTACAGGGCTCGGAACTACATTGTTGCGGCCCGGTCGTCGTGCCATCGCCGAGTTCGCTGGCAATATTAAGGCCCCAGCAATACGCCGCCCCGCCAGTCGTTACGCCACAAGTGTGATCGAACCCGCCACTGACGGAGACGAACTTCAACCCGCCAGACACGATCACCGGGATTGGGCTGTTCGTCGTATTATCGTTGCCAAGTTGACCGGTGAAATTGGCTCCCCAGCAGAAGGCGACCCCGCTGGTCGCCACCCCACACGTGTGGCGATACCCTGCGCTCAGCTGCGAGAATACCAGTCCACCTGATACGGGCACCGGCGTCGTGATGCTCGAATCTGGAGAGTTGTTACCAGTCTCACCATACGAATTGTCCCCCCAACAGTAGGCCTTGCCCCCAGTCGTT
>PMAE01000064.1 GCA_003152485.1 Gemmatimonadota bacterium
GCGACGGCGGCGCGATGGCGGCTGCGGAGCCCGGCAGCACTGCCCAGTGGTATACTATAAAACTGTAACGCCCGGGGTGGGTCGGCGCTGTGGCAGCGGGGGCGGCTACGCGACGCAGTGCTCGACTGCCCGCCGTCTATGGTCGGGAGCTGCGGAAGTAGCTCAGGCCGCTCGTCGGTTGCTGCCCGATGGCCGAGTCTCGTTCTGCCTGGTGAGGTGGAACTGGCCCACGAGATCCCGCATTTCTTCCGCCTGGCTCTGCAGCTCCTGCGCCGCGGCGGCCGATTGTTCGGAGCTCGCCGCAATGTTCTGCGTCGCGTGACTCAGTTGGTCGAGCGCCACGCGAATCACCTCCACACCTTCCCGTTGCCGGTCGCTCGACTGGGCGATGTCATCCATGACCGTCGTCACTCGTTGCGCGATGCTCGACCCGCTGAGCGCGCTCCGCCGAGCGTCCTCGATGAGGCGCGCGGTGTTACGGGCGGCTTCGGCGCTCCGGGCCGACAGCACCCGAACTTCCTGGGCCACCACCGCGAAGCCGCGGCCGTACTCGCCGGCGCGCGCAGCCTCGATGGCCGCGTTGATCGCGAGCACATTGGTCTGGGTCGCCACATCGTCCATCGCGTGGACGATGCCGACGATCGCCGTGGACGATGCCTCGATCTGACGCATCGCCGCAGTCAGCTCGCGCATACCGGCCGACGTCTGGACGGGGGCGGACGCCGCGCCGTCGGCGGTCGCGGTCATCGGCCCCATGCCCCGCACGGCGTTGGCATGCGCCGCATTTTCCTGGATCTCAGTCGCCAGGCGCTTGAGCTCCTCGAACACGGATGCCACCGCGGCCGCTTGCTCGCCGGCCCCATTCGCCAACGCTTCACTGCCCGTCCGGATCTGATCTGACGCGGCCGCAACTTGGTCGGCGGACCCGCTCACCTGTATCAGCGCCTCGTCCAGATTGTGAACGGCGGCGTTCAACGTCCCCTGAAACTGCGCCATCTCGCCGACGTAGGTACTCACCATGCGAGCGCGCACGTCGCGTTGCGCGGCCCGCGTCAGCACGGTGGAGGCTTCCATCAATGGCCGGACCACCGCGTCGAGCGTGTCGTTCATGCCTTGTACGACGTCGTGGAAGGCACCCCGGTAGGTCGACGCGTCGGCGCGCTCTCCGAATCGCCCTTCCTTGGCGGCTGCAATCAGGCGCGCCATCGTGGCGAGCATACCGCGCACGGTTTCTTGGAGATGCGCGACCGCCAGCCCCGTGGCATCGTGCTCACTCCGCGGGATGACGATCTGCCCCACTTCGCCGGCCGCCAACGTGGTGGCCGCCTGCGCGATCGCTTTTTGGGATGCGATGATGCGCTCGAGCGCGCGGGCCAGGACACCGAAATCGTCGGTTGACGTGATCCACACCTCGACATTTACATCGCCGAGCGCCAACCGCTCCATTTTGTCGATCAGCTCGCGCACGGGCCACGCCACGCTTTGGACGATCAGCCACCAATTCAAGATCGCCACGGTCAGGGCGGCGAGCACCCCGACATCCATGATCCACCGTGCGTGCGCCCAGTGCTGCACGCCCAGCTCTCGATTGACAGCCACCGCATCGATCGCCATCACGGCGACGAGCATGATGAGTGCCGCGCCCACTTTTGTGCGAAGCCGTAGATTGTGGTACCGATGCATGCGGTACGTGCCCCGGTCAGTCCTGTAAGCGAGACCTCAGTACCCGGGTGACGCCCGCATTTCGGGGCGGTAACACTCCTGCGCCGGGCAACGCGGCGCTCCAGCGCTCGCTGGCCTTCAACCCGATCTATTTGACCGACGGGATCCAGTTGTCCGACGATCCCTTGATTGTCATCCGCGCCTCAGCGTACGCCCTTTCGGTCGCAAAGCGGCGCTGATAGACCTACGTATGCCGAGGGCGAGACTCGAACTCGCATGGGAGTCGCCTCCCGGAGGATTTTGAGTCCTCTGCGTCTACCAATTCCGCCACCCCGGCCGGGCCGCAACTTAACAGAAGTGGCGACTTCGTCGCTACTTAGGGGTGGAACCGCGGCGGTCGTCGTCCGTCACGCATAGTGCGCGCGTAGCGCCACGAGCCGCTTCGCTCGCTGCTTCAGCGCGTCCAATCCTCGCGGGCTAGTCCCGCGACACGACCAAACTCCGATGCGTTTGCGGTGACCACGATGGCCGACCGCGCCAGGGCCTGACCGGCGACCAGAAGATCATAGGCACCAATCGGGGTGCCTTTCCGCTCCAGCACGGCGCGCACCCGCCCCGCCTGCCGCGCATCGGTGTCGTCGAAGGCCAGCACTTCCACGGGCCCCGCAAAAAACGTCTCTACGCGCCCCGTATTGAACGCCTGGCGCGTGCTCTTGTCGACGCCGTACCAGAGCTCGAACGCCGCCACCGCCGACACGGATACCGTCGCTCCATCCGCCAACGCCGCGGCAAAGCGCTCGCGCACCACGGGCGGCCTCCCATTGATGAGCGCGATACACGCGTTCGTGTCGAGCACGTACAGCATCAAAAGATCTTGCGTCGCGGCGTCTTCGGCTGCGCCCGACCTTCGGACAGCAACGGCTCACCGGCGAATGCGTCGAGCGCCGCGAACCACTCGGCTGGATCGGTGATCAACGGTTCGAGCAGCACGCCGCGCCCGACTCGGCGGACTCGCACCCGATCGCCCTCGAATTGAAACTCACGCGGCAGCCTCACCGCCTGGCTCCCGCCATTCCGAAATACCGTTGCCAGTGAAGGCTTAGCCTTGACTCGCGCCATTGGTCAACCCTGAATGGTATATACATCTAGTATATACTGACGATTCACACCGCGCAAGAGCGACTTGCGTAGCCCAGCTCCGCCGATCGACGCGCGCGCCGCGGCCGTTCCGCGCGCCACCGCGCGCAATCCCCTGAGTTGACGCACCGCGGCCCGGAGGCCATCGTCGAGACCCGCCCGATGCGCGCGTCTACCCGCAAGGAGATGTTGTGGCTGCCCCGATTTCACCCGCTTCCCCACCGCCCACATCGCCCCGCGTCACCGTCTCCACCGGGACCCCCTGGGAACCGATGGTCGGATACTCCCGCGCGGTTCGAGTGGGACGACACGTGCACGTCTCGGGCACGACCGCGACTGGACCCGATGGAACGATCGTCGGGGCCGGCGACCCCTATGCGCAGACGGTGCAGGCACTGACCAACATTCGGGACGCGCTGACCCGCGCCGGCGCGTCGCTCGCGGATGTGGTGCGCACCCGGATCTACGTCACGAATATCGGCGATTGGGAGCGCATTGGCCGCGCGCACGGCGAGACGTTCGGCACCATTCGTCCAACCGCGACGATGGTCGAGGTGCGGCGGCTGATCGACCCCGCGATGCTGGTCGAGATCGAGGCCGAAGCGTACATCGTCCCGCCGGATCCCGCACTCCCGACGGCGGTCGGCGGGGGCGCGGGCGACCCGTGGCCCGCGCTACCGCTCGACGCGTGGCGCGAGACCTACGCCACGCTCCACATGTGGACGCAGATCGTCGGCAAAACGCGGCTGGCGCTCGCGCCGATGCTCAATCACTGGTGGAATGTGCCGCTGTACGTCACGTCCCGTGGGCTCTCGACCTCTGCGATCTCCTGCGCGTGGCTGACGTTCGAGGTGGAGTTCGACTTTCTCTCGCATACCCTTGAAATCCGAACCAGTGACGGCTCGATCCGAGCGCTCGCGCTGGCGCCGCGATCGGTGGCGGACTTCTACGCCGAGTACATGGCCACGCTGCGGGAGCTGGGGATCGGGGCCACGATCTGGCCGCACCCGGTCGAGATCCCGGATCCCATCCCATTCGGCGTTGACCGGACGCATGCGTCGTACGACGGCGACGCCGCACAACGATTCTGGCGCGTACTGACGCAGGTGGACCGCGTCTTCAAGCAGTTCCGCGGGCGATTCGTGGGGAAGTCCAGCCCGGTGCACTTCTTCTGGGGAAGCTTCGACCACGCCGTGACGCGGTTCTCCGGACGTGTGGCGCCACCGCGACCCGGTGCCGACGCCGTCACCCGCGAGGCCTACTCGCACGAGGTGATCAGCGCCGGGTTCTGGCCCGGGAGCGGGCCAGTCCAGGAGGCTGCGTTCTACGCCTATGCCTCGCCCGAACCCACCGGCCTCGCCGCGGCGACGATCCAGCCAGCGAGCGCGTACTACCACCACGAGCTCGGCGAGTTCGTGCTCCCTTACGAAGCGGTCCGCACCGCGCCGTCCCCGGACGCCATGCTCCTCGACTTTCTCCAGTCGACGTATACCGCGGCCGCGGAACGCGGCAATTGGGATCGAACGGCTCTCGAACAGCCGGGGTCCGACGGGACCTGACCGACAATCACGCTCGCACCAGCGTCAGCCGCCGATCACCCCAGCGACATCAGCCCGACGGCCACCGTCGCCACCCCCAGTCCCAGTCCTTGCACCGGCCCGAGCCGCTCACGGAGCACGATCCGCGCGAGCACCACGGTCGTCACGGGATAGAGCGATACCAGCGTCCCGACGACGCTGAGCATCCCGCGGTCGAGCGCGAGGAGGAAGCAGATATTGGCCAGCATGTCCACGAGTCCAGTCCACACGATGATCGGTAACACGGCGCGCGACGCGCGCACGGCCCGGCCGGTCGCGAGTCCCACCGCGGCGAAGGCGACAAGCGACATGCTCCGGGCCGCCAACAATGGCCACAGTCCGGCGGCCGGGGACGCGTTCTTGATCGCGACGTAGAAGCAGCCGAACGCGACACCGGCCATCAGCGCGGTCGCGATCTCGCGGCCCGGGATCGCGGCCCGAATGGAGATCCGTCCATCGGCGGAACGCGGCACGACCGCGATGCTCACACACACGACCGAGACTGCGGCCAACAGGATCCCGACAAATGGCGTCGCCCGTGGCCGTTCACCCTCGACCAGCCCGGCGAGCACCGGAACGGCGATCGCGGCGACTCCGGTGATCGGGGCGAAGACGCTCATGGTGCCCACGGCCAGTCCTCGATAGAACAGCACGAGGCCGGCCCCGCCGATCAGTCCCGCGCCCGCGCCCCACGCCACATCGGCCGCATGCACGGTCGCGGATGGGAAAACGCACATGGCGATCAGCACGGTCGCGACGCTGACCACTTGGGACAGGACCAACACGGACAGCGTCGAGGCGCGCTTGCTGGCGAAACCGCCCAGGAAGTCGGCCGCGCCGTACAACACCGCCGATGTCAGAGCGAGAAGGATGGCCACGGATGTCGGGGAAGGAGCCGCGCCCAATCTAGCCGGCCGCGCGCGGCATTGACCCTCCCCGTGTGGTCCGCTACGGCGGATCCGCTATGGCGGATCCGCTACGGCGTCAGCGACTGGTCCGGTGGCGCTCCCTGCCGTCGCCGCTGACGAATCAATTCCAGTCGGCGCCGCAACTGCTCTTGCAACCCATAGTACCGCACCCGCTGGACCGGTGTCAGATAACCGGCCAACTCCTTCTGCTCCGCCTGCGCCGCGTCGAGTCGCTGACGCTGGATCGTGAACAGCGAGTCGGTGAGCGCGGCAACATGATCCTGATTGGCTGCCACGCCAGGCTGCAGCTCCCGCCGGATCTCGCCCCGCATCTCGCGCTCGTGGTCCGTCAGCCGTCGCCGCTCCACGGAGAACCGCTGGTTCGTCTGCCGCAGTCGCTGCACCTGCTCATCGGTCAGCTGAAGGCGCTGCCGTACGATCTGCTCGAAGCGCTGGCGCACGCGCTGCTCGAGGAGCTGCCGGCGGGGTGCCGCGGGGCCTAGGTCCGCATCACCGTGCGTATCACCGCTCGCCGCAGCGCCCGGAGGTCCGGTCCCCGACTGCGGCGTCCCCGGGGATTGGGTCGCTCCGGGGCGTGCGCCCGCCACGAGGAGCAGGACGGCGAGCCCCAGCTCGCCGAACACCCGAGTGGGACCGGCGTGGAGACGTGTGCTCACGGCGTCACCGCCGCATGGAGGCCAGGGGCCGCCGCGTCCGGTTCATCGGACGGCGACGCCTCGAGGCCATCGAGGTCGTGCAACAACCCTTCTACCTCTCCGTCGCTCAGATCGGAAATGCTTCCCGCCACCGCCATCCCCGGTCCCGCGGAAGCAAGTGTCTCGGTATTCCCGTCAGCACCCGACGGCGTTCCCTCAGCCGCGGCGACGGACGCCGGCTGTGCACCCGCCGGTCGCGCACCAGCAGGCGTCGCGGCGATCGTCGCCGGCGACACCGATGCGGGTGCTCGAGGATTGACGACGGGCGACCGACCCCGCTGAGCCGATGCGCCGCCCTCGGGACTCTCCTGCACCGCTCGAACCTCTGCGTGCACAGTCGCCACCGATCCACCCCGCGACGAGAGGTCTCGCAGCACGGCTACGGACAGTCCGCCGACCGCGATCGTCGAGACAGCCGCCGCCACGCGCCACCCGGTCCACATCGGGCGGTGACGGACCACTCGATCGGAACGACTCGCCACCGGCCGGACGGCCTGCCCTGCGCGCCCGGGCGCTCCATCCACGCGGACCAGCACGGGACGAGCAACCGCAGCCTGCGGGGGTGCGGGCAGCGCGGCCACGATGCGCGCCACATCCACCGCCGGCGTGTCGCGCGTCATCGCGAGACGCGCCACGCGGAGCAGCTCTACCTCAGCCGCGCAGTCCGCGCAGTCCGCGATGTGCGCCACCACCCACGCGCGCGCCGCGCCGGTCAACCGGTCGGCCGCGAAGTCAGGCAGCACCTCACGCAGGTCCACGTTCTCACAGTCACGCATCGACGTGCTCCTTGATCACTCGCACCGCGTTGTGGTAATGGACGCGTGCCGCGCCCTCAGTACTGCCCACGACATCGGCGATCTCCTTGTACGACAAGCCCTCAGCAACCCGCAGTGTAAAAATCTCCCGCTGCATCGGCGACAACCGCTCGAGCGATCGCCGAATCCTCCCTTCGGTCTCGTCCGCGACCATCGCGTCGAGCGCCGTATACTCGGTGGCCGCATCCGCCTCTCCGATGTCCTCCCGATCCGGCCGCCGCCGTTCCGACCGCCGACGGTCCACCAGCAACCGCCGCTCGATGGTGAACAACCACGTCCGGAGCGAACTCTCACCTCGAAAATCGGCCAGCGATTGGAACGCCCGAACAAACGTGTCCTGCACGAGGTCATCGACTTCGGCCCCGCTGCCCCCCTTCGTCCCACGCGATCCGATCAAACTGGCCGCGAACCGCGCCAGCGCCGGGGCGTGGCGCTCGACCAACAAGGTCGCCGCACGCTCGTCGCCACCCAGCCACCTGGCGACCAAGGCCCGGTCAACTGCGCCTTCCTGATTCCGCGATGAGTCTCCGTCCGCCTCATTCAGCCGCGACGGCTCACTCATCTGGTTATACCTGTCTGACGCAGGCGACTGCGCAACGTTAAGGACAACAGTTGTCCTCCAAAGCGGACGGTCAAAGATACGCTTACCCTGCCCTTTCACCGATCCGACGGTTCATCTAGCTTGGCGCGGTGACACCTGCTACCCCGGCCGCGCCTCGCAAAGGCCAACTAGAAATCATCGCGCATCGAGGCACGCCGCGCGACCACCCCGAGAATTCGCTCCCGGGCTTCCGGAACGCACTCGATTCCGGTGCCGATGGGATCGAACTCGACGTGCACTTGACGGTTGATGGCGTTTTGGTGGTACACCATGACCCAACGCTCCAGCCACTGGAAGGAGCGACCGACGCGGCCCACCCCGCCATTCGCGACCTCACGCATGCAGCCGTTCGGGGGCACATACTGGCGCCCGGGGTGTCGATCCCGACGCTCGCCGAGGTGCTTGACCTGGTCGGCACCCGGGCCGTCGTATACATCGAAGTTAAAGCGCACGGTGCGGAGGCAGCGGTCGTTCGCTGCATTCGCGAGTCAGCAGCCTCCTGTGCCGTTCACGGCTTCGACCACCGCGTCGCGCTCCGCGCCGGATTGCTCGATCCCGGCCTCCCCACCGGCATCCTCCTCGACAGCTACCTCATCGACCCGGCCGCTGCCCTCGGCGACGCGAGAGCGCGGGACTATTGGCAGCGGTGGGAGATGATCGACGCCGATCTCGTGGCGCGAATCCACGCCGTCCGCGGTCGTGTGATTGCATGGACCGTCAACGAGCCGAGCGTGGCACGACGACTCCACCTGCTGGGCGTGGACGCCGTCTGCACTGACGTCTGTGGCGACATGCGCAGCGCATTGCGAGGCGAGTCGCGTCGGTCGTGAGGCGGGCGCCCATCCGGTCGCCCCGCTGATTGCGGAGCGTCGTCGCACGGTCATACTATTCGCGGCCCATGAAAAACCCTACGGACTCAACTCACACGATGCCACGCGTGCGCAGAGATCACCCGCATTGGGAGCACGGTCTCTCCGCGCGGCTCAAGTCGGAACGCCGCGGTCACTTGGCAGCGGGCACGGTCATCGCCGCACTAGTCGTCGCGAGCGGATGCGCGACGGGACACGTGGCACCGACCACCACGCCGTCCCCAACCACGAGCGCAACCGCTTCGACGGCGCGACCGAGCGCGACCATCGACACGGCGCCATTGCCGGGCATGCTGTCGGTGCCGAACGCGAACCCCTTCCCCAGCACCTACGCACCATTTCCGTCGCGCACCACGGTCATCCGGGGGGCGACGATCCTGACAGCGGCGGGACCGGCACTCCACGACGCCTCGATCCTGCTGCGCGACGGCAAGATTGTCGCCGTCGGCGCATCGGTGGATGTGCCGCCCGATGCCGTCGTGATCGACGGGCACGGCCGATTCGTGACCCCGGGGATCATTGATGTGCATTCCCACATGGGCGTGTACCCGGCGCCCGGTGTGGATGCAAACTCGGACGGCAACGAGGCGACGGACCCGTCGACGCCGTACGTCTGGGCCGAGCACTCGGTGTGGCCGCAGGACTCGTACTTCCCCCGCGCGCTCGCGGGAGGCGTCACGACCGTCCAGATCCTCCCGGGCTCGGCCAATCTGATCGGCGGTCGCAGCGTCGTGCTGAAGGTCGTTCCATCGCGCACCGTGCAGGGGATGAAGTTTCCCGGTGCCAAGTACGGGCTCAAGATGGCGTGCGGTGAGAACCCGAAGCGCGTCTACGCGCAGCGCGGCCCATCCACACGCATGGGCAACGTCGCGGGGTACCGCAAAGCGTGGATCCAGGCCGCGGAATATCGACGCCGCTGGGACAAGTGGAACGCCGATCATAAGGGCGAGCCGCCGGCGCGCGACCTGGGGCTCGAGACGCTCGCCGAGGTCCTCCGCGGAAACATCCTCGTGCACATGCACTGTTACCGCGCCGACGAGATGGCGCAGATGATCGACGTGTCGCACGAGTTCGGCTATCAGATCCGCGCGTTCCACCACGCGGTCGAGGCCTACAAGATCGCCGACCTCTTGGCGAAGAACGGAACGGCCGCCGCCGAGTGGGCGGACTGGGGCGGCTTCAAGATGGAATCGTTCGACGCGATCCGCGCCAATCTGGCGCTCACCAATCGCGCGGGTGCGCGGGCAATGATCCACTCGGATGACCCGCTCGGCGTGCAGCGCCTCAATCAAGAGGTCGCGAAAGCGATGCGGGCGGGCGCCGCCGCCGGTATCCCGGTGTCGGACGAGGACGCGGTGAAGTGGATGACGATCAACCCCGCCTGGGCGCTCGGGCTGGAAGACAAGATCGGGTCGTTGGAGGTCGGCAAGAATGCCGACGTCGTCCTCTGGTCGGGGACGCCATTCAGCGTCTACGCCCACGCCGACAAAGTGTGGATCGACGGCGCGCTGCTGTATGACCGAGCGGACATCGCCGAGCACTGGCGAACGGACTTCGAGCTCGGATACGTCCCAGCGGATTCCGCGACCGCCAGGGCCGCACGATGACGCGCTGCAACCCAACCGTCGTGATCGCGGCCGTTGCCGCGATCGGCGGTGCGATCGGATCCACCGCCCGCGCTCAGACGGTGGCGATCGTGGGGGGCACCGTCTATCCGGTGAGTGGCCCCAAGATTGAGCGAGGCACAGTGTTAATTCGCGACGGTCGCATCGTGGCCGTGGGCGCAAACGTGCCGGTGCCGTCGGACGCGACCACGATCGACGCGGCTGGCAAATGGGTGACGCCTGGACTCATCAACGCCATCACGGCCGTTGGCGTGGACGAGGTGGACGCCGTTCCGGAGACCGTGGATCAAACCGCGGTGGGCGACAATGGCATCGCCGCCAGTTTCACCGTCGTGGACGGGTTGAACCCGGCGTCGCAGATGATCCCACAGGCCCGGGCTGGAGGCGTGACCAGCGCCGTCGTGGTGCCTGGCGGCCGCCTGGTGTATGGACAGGCGGCGTTCGTGGATCTGGTCGCGGGCCCGGCATCGGCGCTCGTCGTGAAGGCACCCGTTGCAATGGTCGTGCAAATCGGCAACGCGGCGCAGGCGCACCTCGGTGCTCGCGGCGAAGTGATCGACCGGCTGCGCGGTCTCTTCGACGATGTGCGACTCTATGAGCGCCACCCCGCGGACTACGATCGCGGTGGCCTGCATCGGCTATCGGCGCCGTCGCGCGACCTGGCAGCCCTGGTCCCCGTGCTAGCCGGCCGAGAGCCACTCATCGTGTTCGCTGATCGAGCGAGCGACATCGAGAACGCCATCCACCTCGGCCACGACTATGGCATCAAGATCGTGATCGCGGGAGGCGCCGAAGCGTGGCAAGTGGCACCGGCGCTCGCGGCCGCGCATGTGCCGGTCCTCACGGGCGCGCTGGACAACGCGCCCCAAACCTTCAGTACACTCGGCCAGCGTCAGGACAATGCGGCTCGCCTTCGGCGGGCCGGCGTGCAGGTCGTGATCGTCGGGAACTCCGACACCGAAGACGTGGGCGCGTTCAACGTCCGCAACCTGGGGCAGGACGCCGGCACCGCGGTGGCAAACGGACTCCTGTGGGACGACGCGTTGCGTGCGGTGACACTCGCACCAGCCGAACTCTTTGGACTCGCCGATCGAGTGGGCTCACTCGCCGTGGGTCGCGAAGCGAACGTCGTGGTGTGGAGTGGCGACCCGTTTGAGCTGAGTACGCGGGCGGAGCACGTGTTGGTTCGCGGGCATGAGTACGCGGAGCCGACGCGCGAGGACTTGCTCACGCAGCGGTACAAGACGTTGCCGCCGAAGTACTGAAGACGGGCGAGGAGCCGGTGGGCCGGCTAAGAAACACCGAGGGCCAGTCGCGGCGCGTCGCGACTGGCCCTTTCTCGTAGTCGCCTGGCTGCCGGCGATCAGCTCGCGGCCGCGACCGGTTCCGGGTACACACTCACCTTGTACCGGGCCTTGTTCTTGTGCTCGAACTTCACGACGCCATCGACCAGGGCGAAGATCGTGAAGTCGCGGCCCAGGCCGACGTTACGGCCGGGGTGCCAGCGGGTCCCGCATTGCCGTACGATGATGTTCCCGGCTCGGACCTGCTCGCCGCCGAACTTCTTGATCCCGCGGTATTGTGGGTTGCTATCGCGGCCGTTGCGCGAGGAGCCGACGCCTTTCTTGTGAGCCATGATGCTGTCCGGTAGAGACGGTCGCCGACGAGCTAGGCGACGGAGATGTCGCGGATACGCACTTCAGTGAACTTCTGGCGGTGGCCCTGCTTGCGGGCGTAGTTCTTCCGGCGCCGGAACTTGAAGACGATGATCTTGTCGGCGAGTCCGTGGCGGACGATCTCGGCCGTCACCTTGACACCGTCCAGCACTGGCGCGCCGGCCTTGACCGAGTCGCCATCCGACGACAGCAACACTTCGTCGAATACGACTTCAGATCCTGCGTCACCCTGCACGCTTGGGATTCGAAGCACCTTACCTGGCTCGGCGCGGAATTGCTTGCCAGCGGTGCGGATGATGGCGTAGGGCATGGGACCGATTTGTTGGTGTAAAGGGATACAGCCTTTGATGTTAACGGCCGAGACCGGCGGAGTCAATCGTCGCCCGCTACGGCCTCATGCCGCCGGCGGGAGTCCGCCGACGGCGTGACCGACCGCTACGCCACCGCGTACAGTTGCGTGACGTCCCGGCCGGCGCCTTTGACCACGATCTTGAACTCGTCGGGTCGGAGGAGCGGGTCGTCCCGGAGCTCGAGCGAGAATCCCGCCCCTTTTTCGAGCTTCCGCACGAAGTCCTGCTCCTGCTCCAGGACGTACAGCGCGACGTCCGGGTGCAGCTTGACGAGTAGGTTGTCGCGTTTACCCTCGACCACCACCCGGCGGAGCGACCGTTCGACACGCCGCACGATGACCTCGGGCGTGAAGACGCGCCCGGTGCCATGACAGGTGGGACAGGGCTCGGTCATGCTCTGCAAGTGGCTCTGACGCACGCGTTGTCGCGTCATCTCGATGAGCCCCAGCTCGCTCACCGCGAACGCCTTGGTGCGCGCCCGGTCGCGGCCCAGATGACCGCGGAGCTCCTGGAGCACACGGTCGCGATTCGCGCGGGTCTCCATGTCGATGAAGTCGCACACGATGATGCCACCGACGTCGCGGAGCCGGATCTGTCGCGCGACCTCACGCGCCGCCTCGAGATTCGTCTTGAGGATCGTCTTTTCCGGATCCTTCTTCCCGGTGTAGCGTCCCGAGTTGACATCCACGGAGACGAGTGCCTCGGTCGGCTCGATGATCAGGTAGCCACCGGCCGGCAGATCACATCGCCGCTTGAAGAGATCGCGGATCTCGGTCTCGATGTTGGCCTTGTCGAACAGCGGGACCGGCTCCTCGTACAGCTTGACGCGATCGATTAGATCGGGGGCGATGCCGTTGAGGTACCCCTCGATCTCGTTGTAGAGCTGCTTGGAGTCAACGGTGAGCCCATCGACCTTGTCACTGAAGAGATCGCGAATGATCCCGCGCGTCAGGCTCGTCTCCCGGTGGAGCAAGCTCGGCGCCCGGGTGAAGTGCGTCTTCCGCTTCACCCGCTTCCAGGTGGTGATCAACGCGGTGAGCTCTTGCTTGAACGTCGCCTGCGTCGTGTCCTCTCCGACGGTGCGAACGATGACGCCGCCGCTCTTCTCCGGGAGCACCGCCTGCACCATCTCGCGCAGGCGCTGACGCTCGGCCCGATCGCTGATCTTCCGGCTCACGCCGACGCGCGTCGCGTCCGGCATGTACACCAAAAACCGTCCGGCGAGCGAGATCTGTGCGGTGACCCGCGGACCCTTCGTCGAGATCGGCTCCTTGGAGACCTGGACGAGGATCTCCTGGCCCCGTTTGAGCATGTCCTGGATGGGCGGGACCTTCGATCGCGCGTGGTCGGCATTCTTGCCGGCGCGGGGTCCGCCACCAGCGGCACCGCCGCGCCCGCCAGTCCGGCCGCCAGTCCCGTTGCGTCCGCGCGGAGCGGGTGGGGTGTCGGCGTACGGCGAATCGTCGCTCTGCCCTGCCGCAGCGCCGTCCGCCCCGATGTCCGGGGCGACATCGGTCTCTACGTCCGCGTCGTCGTCCGCGTCGTCCGCGTCGTCCGCGTCGTCGGCGTCCTCGTCGTCGTCTTCATCCTCGTCATCGTCTTCGTGGACGAGGTCCGAGGCGTGCAGAAAGGCACTCTTCTCTGTCCCGATGTCCACGAACGCTGCCTGGATGCCGGGCAGTACAGCTTCGACCTTCCCGATGTAGATATCGCCGACCATGCGCCGAGCTTCCGGCCGATCGACGAGGAGCTCAACGAGCTGGTCGTCCTCCAGTATGGCGACCCGCGTCTCGCGCGGGTTCGCGTTGATCAATATTTCGCGCTTCATCTGACTCCACAGTAAAACGAATCGCCGCCCACGGCATGCAGCCGGGGCGGGTGCGGCCAACAGGCCGCCGTGATGTGACCAGCATGCTGGTGGTGTCCGCGTGCCCGCTCAATCCAACAACTCTTTGAGCAGGTGGCGGGCGATTACCAGTCGCTGGATCTCTGATGTCCCTTCCCCGATCTCGCAGATCTTGGCGTCGCGCATCATGCGTTCAACCGGGTAGTCCTTGGTATAGCCATATCCGCCGTGCAATTGGACTGCTTTGATGGTGGCCCGCATCGCGAGCTCGCTGCAATAGAGTTTGGCCATGGCCGCCGCCTTCGTGAACGGCTTGCCTTGGTGTGCTAGCCAGGTTGCGTGGTACATGAGATGTTTGCCGGCTTCGATCTCTGTCGCCATGTCCGAGAGCTGGAATTGTACGCCTTGGAACGCGGCGATGGGCTGTCCGAACTGGTGGCGCACGGTGGCATAGCGCAGCGCCTGTTCGTACGCTCCCTCGGCGAGCCCAAGCGACAATGCCGCCATTCCGATGCGTCCGCTGTCCAGCGTCCGCATAAAATTGGCAAACCCCGCGCCTTCAGGCCCCAACAGATTCTCGGCCGGTACCTCTACGTCCTCCATGATCAGCTCGCGCGTGTCCGATGCGCGCCACCCAAGCTTGTCCTCTTTCTTGCCCGCGCGGAAGCCCGGCATCGGGACCAGCGAGCTATCGTGCCCAATCCCCGCCGCGGTCGCGCGCGGAAGGTCCACGGTCTCTTTGGTGACGATGAACGAGCTGATCCCGCGGGTCCCAACCCCTGGCGTGGTGACCGCTGTCACAACGAACACCTCGCCGACCCCGCCGTGGGTGATGAAGATCTTGGACCCGTTCAGCACATACGATGCGCCGCGCCGGACCGCCGTGGTCTTGGTCCCACCCGCGTCGCTCCCCGCGCTGGGCTCCGTGAGTCCAAACCCGGCCAGGACCCGCCCCGCCGCCAGCATGGGCACAAATCGGCGCCGCTGGGCGTCGGTGCCGTAGTTGACGATGGGCGACGTCCCGAGTGTCGTGTGCGCGGAGATTGTGATCGCGTGCGACGCGTCGACTTTCGCCAACTCGTGGATCACGATCACGTAGCTCAGGAGATCCAACCCCGCCCCGCCGAGGGATTCCGGCCACGGGACCCCCAACAACCCGAGCTCAGCCATCCGCTTCACGGTCTCCCACGGGAACTCGCCCGCCGCGTCCCACTTGGCGGCGACCGGAGCGACTTCGTCCCGCGCGAAGGCGCGCACCATGTCGCGCACCGCGATGTGTTGATCGGAAAAATACAGCCCGTCATCCATTCGTTCGTCTCACCTCAGTCGGACGCTGGCGCACCGTGCGTCCGCACGGCGGCCAAGAATTGTTCGCCATAGCGGTCCAATTTCGTCGGCCCGACGCCCCGGACGTCCGCCAGTGCGGCGAGCGACCGCGGGCGTCGCGTCGCGATCTCGGCCAACGTCCTATCCGGAAAGACGACGTAGGCCGGCACTCCGTCCCGGCGCGCCAGTTCACTCCGTAATGTCCGCAAGACGGCGAACAACGGGCCATCCGCGTCCCCAACGGCCGCGGCCGGGCTTGGGGCCCGGGCCGCGGCCCCGGGTCGCCCGGTGCGCTCAGGTCGCCCGG
>PMAE01000021.1 GCA_003152485.1 Gemmatimonadota bacterium
CTCCCGTAGGAGTCTGGGCCGTTTCTCAGTCCCAATGTGGCTGGCCATCCTCTCAGACCAGCTACCCGTCGTCGCCTTGGTGGGCCGTTACCCCGCCAACTAGCTGATAGGCCGCGAGCCCCTCGATCCGCCCCGGAGGTTTCCCAATCAGGCCATGCGGCCCGAGTGGCGTATGCGGTATTACCCGGCCGTTGGGCCGGCTATCCCCCGCGCATCGGTAGGTCGCTCACGTGTTACGCACCCGTTCGCCGGTCACCTCTTGCGAGGTGCCCACGACTTGCATGTGTTAAGCACGCCGCCAGCGTTCGTCCTGAGCCAGGATCAAACTCTCCAAGAGAAAAGTTCGAAATAGCTCTTCAGAACGCCCCGCCAGTCCCAGCCGAAGCCAGTCCCGACGGTTGCGTCAGAATCACAGATTGATTGTCGGTCAAACTCTCCCTGGCATCCCGACATGGACGCCAGATCAACAAGTCCGCCCTGCACGTCTGCGATCTCAAGTTCAGTTGTCAAACAGCAGAGTCTGACGAAAATTTGGTGCCGCGTTCAGCGACAGCCTCATAACGTACCCTGCGATTGCAAGCAAGTCAACCTATGGACGTGCCCAATCGCGGATTCCCCGAGGACGCTTCCCACCACGCGCCCTCCACCACCATTCCATGACCAATTCAGACCTATTCATGCGCCCGGACGGACTCGAACCGTCAACCTCGGACTTAAGAGGACCTTGCTCTACCAGTTGAGCTACGAGCGCAAAAAAGTCCCGCGAGAACCCGTAATGTAGAGAGATGAGTCCGCGGATGGCAGGGTCGCGACACACCAGTCCGCACCAGAATCCACGACTCCCGCACGCGCACCACTCAGTACCCGGAGTCATCGAGTAGCACCAGCACACGCTGCGCATCCGTGCATGGCTCCCACTACGAGCGAGCGCCACGATCCACCCCCGCCGCTCGGCTCCGCCGCTCGGCGCGAAGCGGCCCCCACTCCCATCGCACGCGCCAGGAGGGAATCGAACCCCCGACCTACAGCTTAGAAGGCTGTTGCTCTATCCAACTGAGCTACTGGCGCTCAATCGTGACCGACGAAAGCAATCGCGCGCCCGACCACACCGCAAGCCGATCACGCGGCGCGCGTGTCATGCGCTGCGCGGGTCATGCGCTGCGCGGGTCATGCGCCGCGCGGTGGTGATCGACATCCGGATGGGCGAGCGATACGTTCTCCACTCCCACGGCGCGCGATGACGTCGGCCGGGATGGCGGACGCCCACGCGACGACCTCGGACCCGCTCTCCTCATGAAGTGTTCGGTATGAAGTGTTCGGTCTTCATCGCCACGAGCCTTGACGGCTACATCGCGCGCGCAGATGGATCACTCGACTGGCTGCCGCCCGGCGGCGGTGAGGAACACGGCTACACGGAATTCATGGTCACCGTGGATGTCGTGGTGATGGGCCGCATCACGTATGAAACGGTGCTCACCTTCGACACGTGGCCCTACGTCGGCAAGCCCGTGGTCGTGCTCAGTACTCGACCGCTGCAGCCCACGACCTTGCCTGGCGCCGTCGTCGAGGCGATGTCTGGCACCCCCGACGAAATCGTAGCACGGCTCGCCGCACGCGGCAGTCAGCACGCATACGTCGATGGTGGCATCACCGTGCAACGGTTCCTGGACGCGGGATTGATCCAGCGCATGATCATCACTCGGATCCCCGTCGTGCTCGGACGCGGCATTCCCCTCTTCGGCCCTGTCTCGCGCGACATTCGACTCGAACACGTCGCCACGCGATCGTATCAGAGCGGCATGGTGCAGAGCGAGTACACGATCACGGCGTGAGCGCCGGCTTCGACTGGTCGAGCAATCGCTGGAATCGCGGATCACCCTTGAGTGGCGCCCACGTCGGGTCGATGGCGAGCCATGCGGGCGACACGTGATAGGGCTTCGCCAGGAGCGAGTCGGCGCCGGGAGTCCCAAGTGACGCCTCACGTTCCGAATGTCTCCACTCTATTGAGGCAAGGCTGCGATCAGTGCGTCCGGATTTGAACCGGCGACCTCCTGCTCCCCCAGTCCGAGCGTAACACACGAACGCGCCGCATCGTCACCATTGTCTGCGAGGCGTGAGTTCATGGGAGACGCACCGTAAGACGTGGTAATCTCATCGGTTTGGCTAACAGCGCGCCGCGCTCAACCGCGCATCGCCGCGGCGACGACGCCAGGCACTTGCGCCCAACTCGACTGCATTTCGAGAGAGGTGAGCCGGCGGAGCAACGTGTGCGCCGTCCGATGCGTGGGGAACGTGACCGGCTTTGGCATGATGGTCAGCGGGTGCCGGAGCACCGCCTTCTCGACATCCTCGAGCATCGCGGTGTTGTGCACCCACCCCGTTCCGCTCTGGATATTGGCGGGCGTCGAACCGGGGTATGCGCCCCACGGCGGGGTTCCGTAGGCGAACAGGAATCCGGTCCAGCTGTTCACCGTGATCGCCCCGTACCGAAGCCTGGAGACCGCGCGCTCGAGCGCGTCCGCGATCCGCGGGTCCTTCAATGCCTTGGGGTGGATCACGAGATCCGCCGAGAGCGTGCCCCAGAGCCGCTTGTTGGCGAAGTCCACCGCGCGATCGAGGAACTCGACCGGGTCATCGCTGCCAACCTCGGTCTCCGATAAGATGGAGCAGAACGGCTCGGTGGAGAACGCCAACTCTCGCGGGTCGGTCGCATCCAGTCCCGAGAGTAATGTCCAGGGAAGCTGTCCGGGGCCGGCCGTTCCGATCTGGCGCGATTGCGGGCGTCCGATCGTAAGCTGCCGATACCGATCGCCTGCACCCGGGTAGTAGGCCTGGCGCACGGGGGCCGCGGCGAGCCCGCGCTCGATCGCGGTCAGGAGCGCAGCCCGACCGCTCCACCCCTTTGGTGTCACCAGCATCTTGGGGGAATTGCAATTGAACGACGCGTTGTAGGCCACGGCCCCGGCGATGCTCTCCGCCTGAAATGCCAATTGCCGATCACTATAGGGCCCGGGTACGATGAGAACCGGGGACACATTGCCCAGCTCCGCCGTCACGGGCTTGGTCAACAGCGGTTCGTTCCGGGCCTTCCGCGCCTCCCGGTCCGGCCCGCTCGGCCCCCACACGATCTCATCGTACGTCCGATCGGAACCAGTGAGGTGGATCTCGTCGATTCCGGCGTGCTGCGCCAGATACGCACCCTCCTCCACTCCGCCGTATCCCACCGCTAGAAACCCTCGTCGGATCGCCTCGGCGAAAGCGTCTTCGATGAATGGGCCCAGGTATGCGTTCACGGGGTTCATCTTGAGCGCGCAGACCTTGCCCTCATTGAACAGCTTCGTGATCACGTCCATCGCCGGGATCGCCGCGAGATTGCCGGCGCCCAGTACCAACACGGTGCGCGCGGCGCGCGGCCGGTCTTTGTAGAAGCGGGCGCGGGACGCGGTCATCGCATCGGCGCTCACGCCTGCTTGAAAGTGCACGTCGACGGTGATGCCGGAGAAGAGCACGCCATCGACTCGATTGGCCGGGAATACGCGCGCCGTCAGTCGGCCGTCCGCGGTTCGCCCGACGGGACCGATCGGCGTGTTGCCCGCACTCGCAATCGCGGCCAGTGATTCCGCCACCAGCCGAAGCTGTCGAACGATGCACCACGGG
Organism: Gemmatimonadota bacterium; assembly: GCA_003152485.1. Taxonomy (GTDB): domain Bacteria; phylum Gemmatimonadota; class Gemmatimonadetes; order Gemmatimonadales; family Gemmatimonadaceae; genus Palsa-1248. The sequence continues at coordinate 3,658 of PMAE01000021.1, forward strand.
CCGGTCGCCCACTCCTCACCTTCCGCGGCCGTCCCCGCTCGAATCCCCTTCGCCGCACAGGCGGCGCGCACGCTTTGCTGGGCGATCCGGAGGTATCCGGACTGCATCGAGCGAGCGAGTGTGATTCTATCGCTGAGCGCGAGCCGCGTGAATGCGGTCGCGCCGTCATTGAGGCGCGCCACCATCTCATCGAGCTGCCGTCGCGCGGTGGGGCGCCACGAGGCGGTAGCCTCCGATCGAGGGACGGCCGTCCCCGTCTGGTCCGTACCTGTTTGGGTCGTCATTGGTCTCTGCTCCTGACGTCACACACAAAAGGTTAGCGAGGGAGGAGCAGGTCTGGCTTACCCCTGCTCCCCCATTTGAATGGGCGGGCGCTACTTCTGCCGGTCCACGTCTCCCTTCCATTCGACCGTGAAGGTATCGGGCCCCGTCATCCGACCCTCGTACGTGCCGTGTCCCTGATGGCCTTTCACCGAGGTCCAGCTTCCCTTGAAGCTGGTCAGGGGCTGTTTGTCGGGTCCGGGCACGGTGCTGAGCGTGCCGCTGAACTGATTGATCGCGACATCGCCATTCAACGACATGGTGACGTAGCCCTGATGCGGTCCGCTCCCCTGCACCATGTCGGCGGTTTCTGCGATGCTGACGTCGGCACCATCCATATACGCCGCCGGGCCGGTGTTGCGATTGGTCCCCTTTGACTCGGCTGCGATCACGACGTGTCCGTCGATGTCGCTTACCGGAACAGGATGGCGTTGGCTGTAGGTCATGGTGAAGGTGCCGGACACGCGACCGACGTCTGCCGATGGACGGGCAGCCGCGAGAAGCAGCGGTACGAGTGGGGCTACAGCGGCCAGGATCACGTGGGACCTGCGATTCAGCTTCATGGGCCAATCCTCCGCGTGCAGGGTTTCTTGCCTTCGCGTTTTGCGCGCCATACACTAGCGGTTGCGCATCAGACCCGGATCAGGCCGGGCTCACACGGGCCTCAGGAGGTTGTATGCTCCGTCTCCGTACGCTCGGCGGCCTATCTGTGTACGATGGGGAGGCGCCCAGAAGCGGGGCCGGCTCCCAGCGGAAGGCGCTCGCCCTACTCGCGCTGCTTGCGGCCGCAGGGCCTCGCGGGCTGACCCGGGACAAGCTCGTCGCGTTTCTCTGGCCCGAGACCCCGGCGGACCGCGCGACCCACCGCCTCACGCAGCTCATCTACAGTCTGCGCCGCGACCTCGAGGTCGAAGACCTTTTCCTCGGCTCCGTCGGTCTCCGTCTCAATACGCGAATCATTACGACCGACGTCGCGGAGTTTACTACTGCCCTCGAGGCGGGCGACTTCGAAGGCGCGGCCGCGGCATATGGAGGGCCGTTCCTCGACGGCTTCTTCCTGAGCGACGCCGCTGAATTCGACCAGTGGCTGGAGCAGGAGCGAGCGCGCCTCGCCCAGCGCCACGCGTCAGCTGTGGAGTCGTTGGCTCGGGGCGCGGCCGCGCGAGGCGACGTGGTCGCCACCGTCGAATGGTGGCGGCAGCTGGCCGAGTCGGACCCGCTCAACGCGCGAATGACCATCGGTTACATGGAGGCGCTGAGTGCTGCGGGCGACCGCGCAGGTGCGCTACGGTTCGCTCGGTCGCACCAGACGCTGATGCGCTCGGAGTTCGACGCCGAGCCCGACCCCGCCGTGCTGGCGGTCGTCGAGCGGTTGCGCAATCCGGTACCGGCGCCCACCGGGCCCGCGATCGCGGTGCTCCCCTTCGTCAACCTGACACCGGAGCGCGAGAACGAATACTTCAGCGACGGGATGACCGAGGAGTTGACGAATGCCCTCTCGCAGGTTCCCGGACTCCGCGTCGCGTCACGGACGTCGGCCTTCTCGTTCAAGGGCAAGGATCTGGACGCCCGGCAGATCGCCGATCGTCTTGGGGTGACGGCCCTGGTGGAAGGGAGCGTCCGCATGATTGGAAACCGGATCCGGCTCGTCGCCCAACTCGTCAATGCGGTCGACGGCTGTCATCTCTGGTCGGCGACGTATGACCGGACACTGGCAGACGTGTTCGCTCTGCAGGAGGAACTGTCGCGGGCGATCGTTGCCACGCTTCCGGTGCCCGTGACCACGATTCCCCGTACCCTCGTGTGGCCACCGACCCGCGCCCTCGACGCCTACACGCTGTACTTGCGCGGCCGATATGCCGCACTCAAGCGCACGGTCGAGGGATTGTCATTGGGCATCGAGTACTTCGAGCAGGCGCTGGAGAAGGACCGGAGCTACGCGCTGCCCCACGCGGGGCTCGCCGAGTGCTGGGTGCTGCGCGGTTTCCAGGAGTTCGGAGACGTCAACGAAGCGGAAGCGATGCCCCGGGCTAAGGCGGCCGCGCTCGAGGCGCTCCGACTCGACCCGCAACTGTCGCCGGCTCACACCTGGCTCGGCGCCGTCCACATGCTCTACGACTGGGACTGGATTGCCGCCGAGGCGGAGTTCCGGCGGGCGATACAGTTGGAGCCGGAGAACGCATACGCCCACATGTGGTATGCCGTGTTCCTCGGGATGATGGGTCGCCACGACGAGAGTTTGGCGCAGGCCCACCGTGCGGAGACGCTCGACCCGCTGGCCCTCACGGTGCAGTTGACCGTGGGTCGGTGCTACTACTTCGCGCGGCGTTACCCCCAAGCGCTCGGATATGTGGAGGGCATTTTGACGGCCGAGCCCGGCCACCTGCTGGTGACGATCTGGCTCGCCCGGATCTTGTGTGGCATGGGCAGCTACGCCGCCGCGCTGCACGCGGTCGAGACGATACCGACAGAACAGAGCGGGCCGAATCTGCTCGTGTACGCTGCATATGCGCTGGCCGCACTGGGCCGCGGCGACGAGGCTCGGACGATGTGCCATGACATGGGGTGGAACTTCGACGCGACGAGATCCTCTCGCACGCCTCCACATCTCGCATCGGTGTACGCGCTCCTCGGGGACACCGACACGGCGTACGCGACGTTGCTACAGGCGGTCGAGCGGCGTTCGAGTTTCATGCCGTTCCGGTTGGAGGCAGCGAGCGATCCGATCCGCCGTGACCCTCGGGTCGCCGAACTGATGGCGCGGGTTGGTCTCTGAGCGTGACCGCCCCGCGTGCTGCGTGAGCACACCGTGCAGTCGGATCTCAATCGGGCCGCTCGGGCCGCAACAGCTTGAGCGCGACGGAGCGGCGTGCGTCGTGTGCTGGACGACGTAGACCTTGGCGATGATGTTGTGATATGCGAGAACGCAGATGCTCTGTCGATGTCGGCGCTCGCCCCACGCCGCCACGCCGGCTGCGACAAGGGCGCGCCCGGCGATCGCCTTTATTTGGCGTCGGGCGGTCATGAGATTGTCGCCTCCGGATGCGGCCCGCGGTCGACACGTGTCACGTACGTCCTGAGCCTCCCGATGGTCTCATCTCAGCGGTGCCGTTCGGCAAGGTCGATACCGGCGGCGGAAAGATGGCCGGTGTGAAGCATGCACCACACGCGCCTGTCAGCTGGTTGAGCCGAACTCGACATGCCACGCAAGAGCATTCTGTGCCACCGTAGCGCCAGTTACCATGCCGCCCGCATCGCGTATCGCCTGCAGCAGTTCGTCCCTCTGTACTTTGGCATAGTGCGCGAGCACGACCCACGCTCGGGGCGTAGCGACATCGCGTATTCTCCGTACTTCGTTCCGCGCCCATCCATCGTCAGGGCGCGGCTCGACGGCAGACGTGTACTGGAGGTACTGCATTCCGGCGCCGATACCGATGACCTCGAGCCCCTCAGGCGTCGGATAGATGAGTGAATCACCCTCGCGGTCGATAGGGTGACCTCGCGAAGGGCGATTCTCAAATGCCAGACCCGTGGAACTTGCGGCGCGCGCGAACCATGTCAGGCGACCATAGTCGGGCGCATTCCAATTTGTCGTATAAAAGACCCAAGCGGGCACCGCACGCGCCATGACGTAGATCGGCTCTCCCTGGCGTCGCGGCCGAATGCTCGATATCAGCTCCCGCACCTCTTCCACTCTAGTCGGCTCGACTGCGCCCACGTCGCGTATGTAGTCACGCAACGGACCGAGACGCCAGACGACGAATGATACGACGATGATCGTGAAGCCCAGCCTGGCGGCGCCAGGCAATAGCAGATCTACCGCGGCGACAACCGCAAGGCCGTAGAGGCAGGCGACCAGCGGGAATATGCACAATGCCAAGCGTGGTGCGATTGGGTAGAATCCCGCCGTTGAGGCGGCCACGAGCGCGGCAATCGGTGCGATCAACAGCACACATGCCGAACGGTCTCGGCGCCAGCATGCGACCGCACCGACGCCGAACACGACGCACGCTGACGCCACCTGCAGGGGCGGGCGGCCCAACCAGGAAGGGGGCCCCAGCGGGCGCACGAGAATCGCCGCAGCAGCCCGTCCGATGCGCTCACCAAGGCGAGGGGCGTCCGGGGCAAGAAACGCACCTTCCCACACTCGACGCAGATAGGGGTTGCCAGCCGCAGTGCGGTAGAACGCCGCATAGAGTACAACGAACGTTACTCCCCACAGGAGCGCCTGCGGGACGAAATGTCGGTGCCAATGCGGGGTGGCCCGGACGCGACGGTCGAGAGCGAGCGCCGCGGACACGCCCACAAGGACATACACGGACGGCTGCGAAAGACCCAAAGCGAGAATCCCGCCGACGGTCAGCACGTGCCACCTTCGGGCTTTGCCAGGACTCCGCCTCAGCGATCCAGCGAGCCCGATCACACTCATCGTCACAAAAGCATCAACGCCGTATTGCTTCAACTCGGCCGAATAGCTCGCGAGCGTCAAGGACATCGCGATCACGAGCGTAGCAACCAATGCCTCGCGCACGCCGAAGGCGCGCCGTGCCGCGCACCACGTTACAGGGATCAGAGCAACTCCTGACAGCAGGGGGATTGCTCGCAACGCGTATTCGTTCATACCGCCCACCCGGCTCGCCAGGCGCTCGAGCCACAGGAAGAGGAGCGGTGCCGCTTGATCGTAGCTCAAGGGTTGTGCTAAACCCACGTACGAGCGCGCGCCGATATTGAGCGCGACCATTGCTTCATCGATCCAGAGAGGGAAGTGCGCGAGATACGTGTTGAGTCGCGGGAGGATGCCGATCAGCAACAAACCCAGCAGCATTACGAGTTCGACAAGTGAGCCTCCTGGCTCCCTCCCATCAACTAGGCATCGCCAAGGCGGCATCTGCCCTCCGCAGCCCGTCTCAAACCACCGAGCGTACCGGCAGCGCGATAGACGGCCGTCGTGGGGGGCGTCCGGCGGGACCATACGCGGTTGCGGACTCCACCGCAGCGCCGTGGTCACGACATCACCGGCTCGCGGTGTGAGCGCTCGGAAGCGTCAGCGCGCTGGCTGCCCTCGTCCGCGGTACATCGTACAGCGTTATCTCTCCGAAACGTGCACGTTCATGGACGTGGGCAAGCAGGATGTCCCGCACCCGCACGTTGGAGCCAGGCTGGACCACGATATCGATGTCATCGCGGATCCTCGCCGTCGCAGATACAGCCAGGTTGAGCGCAGTCACCGCGGCAACGGCGAGCGTGGACGCCATAACGGCCGCCGCACGTGCTCGAGCGGCGCCCGGGGCCGGAGACGGACGTGCAACGGCGAGTTGCGTCAGATTCGTCACGCCCGAAGATCTACGCGACGTCGTCTACGGGATAGGGGACGTTCCCCCCGACGACCAGTCGGCGGGTCACACTCTGTGGACGAGCCCGTCACGCCGGATGGCATGCGGGGCGGCAGCCGCGCATCCTCACGCAATGGATGCTCGAGCGGCACGACTACCGGACCCCGGTCGACGTGCGCCGTGCATTCACGCTACAGGCGAAGGCTCCAGATGACGACGCCGGCGATGGTCGCCGTGGGCATCAATCCGCCGGGGCGAACTCAGGCCAAGGCACCCAGTCGTTTGGTGCCCCCAGTGCGGCGTAGATCAGGTTGAGCTCCTCGGGCCAAACGCGCAGCCGGTCGGATCTCAGGAACGCGCGGATCGAGTCGGGGCGGAGAGGGATGTGTTTCATGTCATTCACGCCGGCGCGGAACCCGGCCTCGTCCCACATGTCCGGTGCGCCGGCGTGCAGCGGCCGCGCGCTCCGCGCCGCGCGGTCGATATCGGTCGCGGTGAGTGGGGTCTGGGTGCCGAGGCCGCCTTCGATCTGGTCGACCCACACGAGGCCGACGACGTAGGAGCACTTCCAGGGCCACGTGTGGTCGAGCTGGGGGTGTCGCACGCCGTCGCGCTCGTGCTCGACCCACGCGGCGAGGAAGTTGAGTACATCGGCATAGGCGCGGCCGTAATGGGGCGAGAGCATGTCCCATTGATTGGTCGCGACGACGGTGGCCAGATCGAGGACCGGGTACGCCTGAAACTCGTTGCGCCAGCCGAACATGTAGGCGCCGCCGTGCGAGAAGCTGAAGTCGGGCGTCCCGATGTCTCGGAGGGACCATATGAGGCCCACGCCGGAGCTCGGGCCCTCGGTGAGCATCAACTTCACGGTCTCGGGCTGAAGAATGCGGTGGCCGTCATAGCTGCCGCCGTTCATGTAGGCGAGTAGGAGCCGGATATGATCTCCTGCCGTGGTCACCAGCGTGCCGGCGGGGTAGTCGGCCAGGTAGATCTGGGGCGAGGGTAGGTCGACCGGTCCGAGCCTCGCGTATCCGCGCGCGAAGTGGCGGGCGAGCTCGGGGCGCAGGTGGGCCGAGTCCTGAAGCGGCGGAAACTGGCTGTGCCGCATGCCCAGCGGTTCGAAGATGTGGCGCTGAACGTAATCCGCGAAGCTCGAGTGTTCAGGGTTGGTGATCTGGACGAGGAGGCCGAGCGTCGCGACGCCCAGGTTCGAGTACTGATACTTCTCCCCGACCTTGGCGCTCCACGTCGGGAGCGACGCATCGGAGTAGCTCGGGAGCATCGGTCGGGCGTACTGCGCCCGAAGGTACGTGGCGAGCGGCGCCGGGACGGCGAGCTCGCTGCCGGCGGCATCGCTCGTCAGGCCTGACCGATGGGTAAGGAGGTCTCTGACCGTGATATCGCGCGCGCCGAGCGGGTTCACGACCTCGAAGCCGGCGTCTCGGCGCAGGTACGTATTGATCGGCTCATCGAGAGCGAGCGCACCCTGCTCGACCAGCTGCATCACCGCGGTCGCCGTATACGTCTTGCTCATCGAGCCCGCTGCGAAGACCGTGGTGCTGGTCATGGGCACCCCGTTGGCGAGGTTCGCCGTGCCGAAGCCCTGCTCCCAGATGACGGTCCCGTGTCGCGCGACGGCGACCTCAACCCCGCGCACCCCGTAGACGCGCATGACTTCGGGGACGAACCGGCGCGCGGCCGCAATGAGTCTCGCGTCGTCGGCCCCCGTCTGCGCGGCGGCTGCGTGCGTGCTGGCGAGCGCCACGATCACGGCGGCGAGCGTTCCACGGCTCATGCGTTGTCCTCAAGTAGTGGCTACGTCGGCGGCGGCCATCACGGCTGTCTCGTCGTCGGCTGCGGACCATCGATCACGGGGTCAAGAGTCATCGACGGCGGGGTCCCACTTCCAGACACGCCTCGCAACACGAAGGTGGTTGCCGCCGAGGATGGTGCCCAATCGGGGCGGCCGGATTTGAACCGGCGACCTCCTGCTCCCAAAGCAGGCGCGATACCAGGCTACGCTACGCCCCGCGGCGCTTGGGTCAAGCTAGTCCGCTCCCAAGCATGTATCAATCGCTCCGCAGTACCGCCGCAAGCAACGCACGGAACGCGCGGGCACGATGACTCACCGCTGTCTTCTCGTCGCCGGTCGCCTCGCCGAACGTGCGACCCAACTCGCCGGCCAGGAAATAGGGGTCATAGCCGAACCCGTGCGATCCGCGGCCGGCATCGAGGATCTCGCCTGCGACTTCACCGCGTTCCACCAACTCTCGCCCAAGCCCGATGTAGGCCGCGGCACACACGTAGCGCGCGCGCCGATCGCTGACGCCCGTCATCGCGCGCGCCAGCTCCACGTTGTTGGCCGCGTCGACGGCACCATCGGGTGCACCATCGGGTGCACCATCGGGTGCACCGGCGCCGACCGCGGTCGCGCCCCGATCGCGCGCCCACCGTTTGCTGCGCACGCCAGGAGCACCACCCAGCGCGGTCACCTCGAGCCCCGAATCATCGGCCACGGTCGCGATCCCGCCACTCACCTCGTAGAAGTAGCGCGCCTTCGCGACCGCGTTCTCCTCGAATGTCGTGAACTGCTCCACTCCGTCCTCTTCCGAGTCGTACGGAATGCCGAGCTCCTCGAGGTCCATCACCGGTACCCGTAGGGCATCGAAGAGCGGCCGCAGCTCACGCAGCTTCCCCGCGCTCCGCGTGGCCAACAAAACCGGAGGGCGCGACGCCACGATGTGCGTCATTTGCGGGGCGCCTCTGTCCGAGTGGCGGGCGTGGCCAACACACTCCGCTGCGCCGCATCCAGTCGCTCGATCCCCGCCACGGCCAGCGACAGGAGCGCGTCGAGCTGACCGCGGTCGAAGGTGCCGTGCTCGCCGGTCCCTTGCACTTCGACGAATCGGCCGCTCCCACTCGCCGACGGTGTCCCGCTCTCACCCGACTCGGAATCGAGATCTGCCGATGCCATGACGACGTTCATGTCCACGCCCGCGCGCACGTCCTCGGTGTATTCGAGGTCCAGTCGCGGCTCACCATCGACCAACCCGACACTCACCGCCGCCACCCGCCGCCGTACCGGGGACCGCGCGAGCTGCCCGCGATCCACGAGCCACGCGAACGCGTCCGTGACCGCCACGCATGCGCCCGTGATCGCCGCGGTCCTGGTACCGCCATCAGCCTGCAGCACGTCGCAGTCCACACGGACGGTGTACTCGCCGAACGCAAACCCGTCCAGCATCGCACGCACGCTGCGGCCAATGAGACGCTGGATCTCCTGCGTCCGACCCCCTGGTCCTCCCGCTCCACGCTCCCGCGCAGTTCGGGTCAGAGTCGCCCGCGGCAACATCGCGTACTCGGCCGTGAGCCACCCCTGCCCCGATCCGCGACGCCAGCCAGGCACGCCGTCCTCGATACTCGCCGCACAGAGCACGCGGGTCGCCCCGAAGGCCACCAGGCAGGATCCTTCCGCGTACCCCACCGCGCCGCGATCGAGCGTCACCGGGCGGAGGTCGCGCACGCCGCGCCCCACGCGCGGCTTCGCGTCAGGCGCCGCCACGCACACGCTCCACGATCGCGGTCGTTGACTGCCGCGGCGTCAAAGGGATTACCACCACCCGTCCTCCCCTGGCCCGAACCTCGGGCGCGCCCACAATTGTGGATTCGCTGTAATCGCCCCCCTTCACCAAGACGTCAGGTGTGAGCGCCTCGATGAGCGCTAAGGGCGTGTCCTCGTCGAAGATGACGACCGCGTCAACGCCCGCCAAGGCCGCGACCACATGCGACCGGTCATCCGCGCTGCAGACCGGTCGGTCGTTCCCTTTCAGTCGGCGGACGGATTCGTCGCTGTTGACGCCGACGACAAGGTAGTCACCCTGGGCGCGGGCCGCCGCCAGCAGGTCCACGTGTCCGCGATGCAGCAGGTCGAACACCCCGTTCGTGAACACGACCGCGCCCCGCTGTCCCGCGCGCCACTGTACAGCGGCCGATCGCGTCATCACGCCCGCCGTCGGGCGCGTCGAGGTCAGAGATCGCCCTCGGCCTGTGGATTGAAGTAGAACGAATCCCGTGCGATGAAGGGCACGTCTACGCGATCGTAATACTCGGTCCAGATGAGGATGTGATGCGATTTCCGTTTGACGTAGATCGTGTCGGCTTCGTCCGGCAACTGCAGCGTATCGGCCAGCGCGCGCAGATGGCGCCGGATGTCCTGGTCGCTGTGCTGCGACGCGAACCGCGCTTCCTGACGGAACGCGTCTCGGAATTGGTAATAGCGCCAATACATGTCACCGACCGGCGCGCCGAAGTAGACGGCCGCGACCCCCAACGCCAACACGAAGAGACAGCCGAGGCGAACACCCCCGGTCCGGATCGACGGCGGGACGTGACTGGACCGCACTGGCCGGGGCGTCACCACTGAGATTGCGCTCCTTCAACCATGTCGCTCACGAGTTTCTTGAGAGCCTGTCCGCGTCCATCGGACTCCGCCCGCTCGGCGTATTCACCGTCCGCGACCATTCCCTTTCGTTGAAAGAGAGTCTTGCCCGTCTTCTGATCGACGATCTCGACGTCCACCACCAACTCGAGCTTTCGCCGCGCACCCGTCACGGGTTGGTTCCCCGTCGTCGAGCTGTACCCGATCGGAATGTCGATGTCGTACCGTATGATCGTACCGCGTACGACGGCGTCTGCAAGGCCCTCCGACGCTTCGTGGACGCCCAGACGGCCTTCGAGCGTCTTGCGCATCTCGTCCAACAGTTGCTGCTGTAGCTCCGGGTTCGGCGTCTGATTGTCGAACGGCAGTATCGCCATACTCCGGACGTCCGGTGGGAGCCCACCCCCGTGAAAGCTGTAGACCCAGCACCCGGTCGTGAGCGCGAGCAACACGCCCGCCACCAGCGGCCGGCTACCGATGCCACACATCCGGATCAAAGTCGGAAACTGCTTCACTCCGCACCTGTGTCAATGTCAGTGAACGTCGCGCGCCCTTGTTCTCGTAGCGGACCCGCGCCTGTCCGAGGTCCCGCGTCACCAGCTCTCGTACGCGTCCGTCGCTGAGTCGGGCGAGACTGACCAACTGGCCAGCGGCGAACGCTACGCGCCAGGTCGTGCCGCCCTGTCCTACCCCGCCCATCCCTCCAATGTCCGCGCGCACGGTGTCGCCGTCAACGCGTACCATGGTGTCCGCTGCCGCCGGCACGGCGAGCCGCCCGAGCGTCGCCCACAGCATCGGCGTCGCCGGGAGGTACCGCCGGGCACTGCCGCTCCCCGGAGCAACGAGCGTATCGCCCAAAAGCAACGCGTATCCGCCACCCCCAATCGGCCCGGACAACAGGAAGTCTAGCCGCGCCGAATCTGGAGGCGCGACACGCGCGGCCCCGTCACCGCTCGCCGAGCCGTCCAGGTCCCGGTAGCGCCAATGGAATCGCACCCGCTGATGCCCGTCCGGAAGCACCGCGCGCGGCAACGGCATGGGCGAGGGGACGCCAAGGAGTGGACCGGCGCGTGGCGGGAGGCACCCGGCACTGAGTGCCGCCAAGACAAGGGCGATCGCTGAGGTCAGTCGTACGGAGCGGTGTGCGAGCCTCGGCCGCACTACTGGATCTCAACCGAGCTGATGAGATCTCCCTGTGTCAGATGGTCGAGGACGTCGAATCCCTCGCGCAGTGCTCCGAAGACCGTGTAATGCCCATCGAGATGTGGCTGCGACGTGAGCGTCAAAAAATACTGGCTGCCGCCGGTGTCAGGACCGGAGAGCGCCATCCCGACGGTACCGCGGACATACCGCCGCCGGTTGAGCTCATCACGAATCGTCGATGGCGGACCTCCGCTGCCATCGCCCCGCGGGTCTCCGTCCTGGACCACGAACGCCGGGACGACGCGATGAAATGCGGTTCCACGGAAGTAGCCAGCCCGCGCAAGTGCCGCAAAGTTCGCCACCGTCAGCGGAGCGTCCGCTCCAAGCAGACTGATCGTGAGCGGGCCGCGGACCGTGTTGATGCGCGCCACAAGCGGATGCCCGGTCAAGGCCGGTAGCACGACAGTTCGCACGATACTGTCATACCACGCGTGGTCATGGGGCGCAGTGGGATTTCCCTGCGCGGCGTGCCATGTCGCCCAAATCGAGCCCGGGCCTGCCTGTGCGAGTTCCAACGGCGCCGTTGCCGGCGGCAGCCGTCGGATCGCCGATCGGATCGAGTCTGGGAAATCGACGCTGTCGTGCAGCCACGCATCAGACAACATTCGCACCGCGGCGACCCGCGCGTCGCTCTGGCTGTCCTGCTGCGCGCGCGCGTACGAGTCGAGTGCGACCGGCGCGTCCGCCGCCGTCGCGCCGTGGTCCAAGGCATCGAGCGCGGTCGCCCGCACGATACAATCCTCATCCCGCGCGGCTCGCTGCACGAGCGCACGCCGCCACGGATGCTGGATGGCATCCGCGCTGTCGAGCCACGACCCAAACACACCGTAAGCCGCCGCCCGCACGCGCCCGTCGGGATCTCGCGTCAATGGCAGCGTGAGATCGACGACGCGATCGATCGGTGTGCCGGTGGCGGCGTCGGCCGCCGCCGCCCGATAGCGCCAATCACCCTGCCGTTGCCAGCGGTCGGCGTTGTCTTTGTCGATCGCCTCCAAGATGACGCCGGTCCGTACCGCCGACGCGATCACGCCCCGACGGTACGCCAGAGAGGTATCGGCATCGAACGCCGCGTTCCACGCGTCGCGATCCCGACCCAGGACCCGGTCGAGGACTTGGCTCGCCGCGACGCGAACGTTTGCGTCTGGGTCGGGTAGCGCGCCGATAACGAGGTCGCGTGCGGTGCGGCCATACGATGCGACGGCGCGTACCGCCACGGCCCGAACATGCGCATCGGTGTCGCCCGCGAGCGCGATCAACGTGTCTCGAGCCTGGGGCCCAAGCGAATCGCCGGCTACGCGCGATCCCAGACCACGAGCCGCCACCACGCGGATGTCGGGGTCTGGCGCCCGAGCGACCTGGAGCAAGCCGCGCACGCCCGCTGGCGACGGCGATCGGCTCAGTGCCTCCGCGGCCGCTGCGACGACGCCCGGCTCATCGCGT
>PMAE01000061.1 GCA_003152485.1 Gemmatimonadota bacterium
GGCATCGGGCCGGTGTCGGCCGACGGCGCCGGGGCGCTGGCCATCGCGGTGCGCGCGACCGCGGCCTCGGTGGCATCGCTCGAGTGTTGCGGCACGGGCGGTCCGTCCGCGCTCGCGGCCGGCATCGTGAAGTCCGGCGAGACGACACCGCCCGCTAGGCCCGACACACGAGGGCCACCACCCACCTGCATTCCCGACTGCGCGCCGAACGGCACGANNCGACCAAGTGGCCACCCTCGGCCGCGCGCACCGTGGCATCTGCGGGCCGCGCGGGGTCACCCTTGTGCTGGGCGTGGATCCACGCCACGCGCCGCCGTTCCTCCTCGGCGGCTGCGATCGCCGCAGCGGCATGGTGGGGCGCCCGGAACGCTGGGCGACCGCTTGGTCCGCCGTAGTCCTGGACGAGTGGCGTGTTGCCGCCGGCCATGCGATCGATGTACGACTGCGCGTCCCGCTGTTCGGCCTCGGCCGGTGTCGCGTTGAGATGGGTGGTCACGCCACGCACCACATCGTCCTGACTCAGTTGCGTGGCGCGGCCGGCCGGCGTGGTCGTCCCGACGTCGCGCACCGCGCGGTCGCTCGGGACGAAGGTATCAACGTCCGCTTCGGTCTTGGCACTCAGTGGGCCAAGCCGCGCGCCCAATCCCCCGCGGTCGGCGGCCGTCTCCGCGGCGGTCGGCTTGGCGAAGCCGCCCACCGACTCTGGGATGGCTTCTTCGCCGGCCACTTGCGCCTTGTACGCCGCGTCGCGGATGTCCTCCGTCTGCTTGGCGGTGAAGGTGTCCGGGGCGTGCGGAAAGAAATGCTCGGCGATCGAGCCCGCGACGCTGTGGACGGTCGAGCCCCCCTTCCCGTCGGGCGTCAACTTCGCCTCGAGCATCTGGGCCGACATATGCGTCATCGTCTTCGACCAGTCCTCCAGGATCGCACGGCAGAACTCGCCGAACGATTTGACCTTGCCGTCGATCGCGGCCTGGAACGTCTTATCGAACGACTCGCCGATCTCCTTGTCGGTCTTCTCCCAGAGTTTGGCGTCGGCCTGTGCCGCCTCCTCCTCCCGCTTGGTGTCGTCCTGGCGCGCGACGTCGAGTTCTTTGTAGAACGCGACCCGCGGNNTCGCCGCCGGCGATCTCTTGCAACGCCGCAGGATCGCCGCCGGCCGCGCGCACCGCCTCCTCATGTCCGGCCGGCAGGCCCTTGTCGCCGGCCTTGAGTGCGTCGGCCTCCTCATGGAGCCGCTGGACGTATTCCTGAACGCGCTGCGCCGCCTCGGCTTTCTTCCGCGCGAGTTCTTCCGTGGCGTGCAGGTTCTCTTTGAGCGCGCCCGTGCTCAGGACCAACTGGCGCGCCTCCTCCGCCATGTACTCAGGCAGGTGCGCGTCGAGCACCTTGTCGTAGGCTTTTTGCGCCTCGGCCGCGACCGGATCCGTGGGGTGGTTTTTGACCGCGAGGTTTTCCTCCTCGAGCGAGCTCAGATACTCGAGGCCCTCGTTCTCTTTTTTCCGACGCTCGGCATCCGCTTTCTGTTGTTCGGCGAGCTGTCGCGCCGCCTCGAGGGCGTCGCGCTCTTTCTTCGCCCGCTTGTCGGCCGCGTCCTCCGCGGCGACATCCGCGACGTGCGTCGCGTTCGCGGCCCTCGCCAACTGCTGCTCAATGTCGTCAACTTCCCGGAGGACCGTGATCCGGTGCGCTTGGTCCGGGTCGGTGAGCTGGCCGCCGTTGTCCGCCTGCTTTTTCTCCTCGAACGCCAGCAACTCCTCGACATGGTTCTGCGGGTGATCGAGCGACGCCATGCCGACGCTCTCCGCGTGCCGCGCGATCGCGTCGAGTTCGTCCGCCATGCCGCCCAGGTGCGCCTTGAGCGCGTCCGCCGGGGAGAGCGACGAGAGACCCTTCAACGCTTCCGTGAGCACCCAGATACCACGCGTGACGAGCGCGTCGTCCGCGTGTGAGTCGAGCATGTTCTTCCACGCGACCGCCATGTCGTGCAGTTCCCCGACGAGCCCGGCGTCGTGCGCGGCCTCCGCGATCGCCTTCAGGTGCGCCTCAACTGCGGCCAGTACGGCTACCTGCGCACCCTCGAGGTCCCCGGATTTTTGGAGCACCTTGATGCGCTCCGTCTCCATCTCGGTGAACGCCACACCGGCGCGGCGCAACCGCGTAAGCCCCACCTCCGGATTCTCCAACGCGAACCCCAGGCCCCTGGCTCCCGCCTCGGCACTTCCCATCTGCTGGCCCAGTTCGAGCGCATCGTGCTCCGCGCGCTTGAATACGTCGCCGTGGACCGACGTAAACGTCATCAGCTCGGCGACCGCCTGTTCGATATCTTCCGCTTTGAAGAGAGTCTTGGTCTCCATCGTGTCGGCGAATTCTTTGACCTGATGGGCCGTCACGCCGGAGGCATCGCCGGTCGCCGTAATCATCGCGTTGAGTCGCGCGCCTGCCTGCTCCGCGTCCTCTATTGCGCCGACCCAGTCGTGGAAGACTTCGACCGCGCCGTGGANNCCCATCGCGGCGGACTGCTCACCCGCTGCCGACATGCCGGTCGCGACCGCGTCCAGTGCTTCGACGCCGCCCGCGTTCAGCGATGCCGCCGCCCCTTGGGTCTCGCTCATCCCTGCCGCGATGTCTGTCAGCGCCGCGCGACCCGCCTTCCCCATCCCGGCAGCGACCGCGTCGAGTTGCCCGACCGATGCCGCG
>PMAE01000106.1 GCA_003152485.1 Gemmatimonadota bacterium
CAGCGCGGTGAGCGAGCCGCCGGCCTTGAAGATCGTCTTGTTGTCCACGATCGCGGGGTCCTCACTGAGCTTGGCCGCGCGTTCGAGGAGCCGGGAGTGGAGATAGAACACGTCGCCGGGATACGCTTCGCGTCCCGGCGGGCGGCGCAGCACGAGTGAGATCTCTCGATAGGCCGCCGCCTGTTTGCTCAGATCGTCGTAGACACAGAGCGTCGGCTTGCCTTCGTGATACATGAAGTATTCGGCCATCGCGCACCCGGAATACGGGGCGATGTACTGCATCGGCGCGGGGTCGGACGCGGAGGCGTTGACGATGATCGTGTATTCCATCGCGCCCACCTCGCGCAGCTTGGCTTCGACGGCGCGGACGGTGGACGCTTTTTGGCCGATGGCGACGTAGACGCAGATGACGCCGGTGCCCTTCTGATTGATGATCGTGTCGAGGGCGATAGCGGTCTTGCCGATGCCGCGGTCGCCGATGATGAGCTCGCGCTGCCCACGTCCGATGGGAATCATCGAATCGACGGCTTTGAGTCCGGTCTGAATCGGCTCTTTCACCGGCTGGCGGACGATGATCCCCGGCGCCGGCGACTCGACTTTGCGGCGAACCGTCGTCTTGATGTCGCCAAGTCCGTCCTGTGGGCGGCCAAGTGAGTCCACGACGCGGCCGATCATGGCGGGACCGACGGGCACCTCAAGCACCCGCGCGGTGCGGCGGACGTTATCGCCTTCGCGCAGCGAGAGGTAATCACCAAGGATGACGGCGCCGATGTTGTCTTCCTCAAGATTGAGCGCGAGGGCGGTGATCGCCTCGCCAGTCTCGGAGGAGGTGATCTCGAGCATCTCGCCGGCCATCGCCTTGCCCAACCCATAGACGCGGGCGATGCCGTCGCGGACTTCGAGTACGGTCCCCACCTCCTCGGCGTCGAGGTCGTGCAGATCCGCCGCTTCGATCTCGCGAAGCAGGATGTCCTTGATCTCGCCTGGGCGCAGCGTGGTATCAGTAGCCATGGTCAATCACGGGGATCGGAGCAGCGAAACGTGCGCGCGGCCCGGGTAGGGCAGGCGCGGGGGCACGACCGACTGGTTCCGGTACAGATTGTGAAAAATATCACAAGCCGAGAGGCGGCGGTAGGGCGAAGCCAATAGCAAGGAGCGGGCGGGGTGGAGAGAGGAGACGGGAAAGCCAGCCCGGTGAATTGGGCTGGCTTTCGTGCTTCCGACAAACTGGCGATCTGACTACTGGAGACCCCGAGTTACGGGTTTCGATCGATACAGCCGTGGAAGTTGGGGTTGTTCAACTCATCTTCCGACACTGGGAAGTCGACATCATTCTGAATTGGCAGCCCGATCGCTGTGGTGCCTACCGGGAAGACCGTGTTGGGGTCACGTCCGTACTGGCGAACCAGGCGACGCATGTCTTCCATCCGGTGTCCGGTCAGGAAGAGCCAGAACGCACGCTCGCGGAACATGACGTCGAGGCGCATATCGGCGGACGCGGTTGTCGTCGAATCGGCCGCGAGCGCCGGCATGGCCGGATTGATCCCTGTAGCACGCAGTCCGTTGAGGGTCGCCGTCCACCCTGCGACATTGCCTGCCTTCAGCTGTGCCTCGGCGATGATGAGCTGCGCCTCCAACCCGCTCGCCAACACAGTGTTGGACGACGGCTGCGTATAGATATTCTGGAGCACGAAAAGGGGACCCGAGTTGAAAGCTCCTGGTCCTCCAGTAACCGTGACCGGCACGCGCGGATCGCCGGCCACGACGAAGTCGAGGCCATTGGTGCCGTCGGAGTCGCCGATGCTGAAGAAATCGCCGGAGACGTTGTAGTTCCAGATGCCGTTGAATTGGACTGGGCTGTTGGTCGAGTTCTCGACGAGGTAGACATAGCCGACTGGTACGGTGGCGGCTATCGTGGCCGCCGCCGCATAGTTGCCGGAATCGACAAGCGTTCGCGCCAGGCCGACCCGGGCGAGGTAGATGAAGTTGCTGTCCGCGGAGAGTGAGTTGCCGGCAGCGAGGTCGGCGGCTGCGGCCGCTGAGCCGAGCGTGACTGCGCTGTCGAACTCCGCGATCACAATCTGCCGGATCTGATTGCGCGTCAGTGGAATGCCGTAGGTGATGTGCCCCTTATCGTCCAGGTTCGTGAACGGGACACCGTCACAGTAGTACTCGGCGAAGAACAGGCGCGTGTACGCGGCGAAATCGAGTGCGCGCGCCCATGACGCATTGGTCGGATCGAATTTGGCGTAGCCCGCCGTCGCCTTGTCGGCAGCCGTCCGGGCGGCCGCGAGGTCCGAGAACAGGCCTTTCAGGGACACGTTCGTGGGTAGCGTGTTCCGGGCATCCACCTGCTGGCGCGTCGGAAACGTTTCGACATCGATCATCTCGTCGGTGAAGATCCCCGTCATGTTGACATGGCCTTCGTGGCCGTTGTTCGCTTCGTCGCCTGCCCCGCTGTACGCGACCTGTAATGTTTGTGCTGCGCCGGCCAGCAAGAACGGCAGGCCGGCTTTGCTGTTTGCGAACTGCGGCGGGACGGTGTCGGGGTCATGCACGGACGTCAAGTTGTTTGGGTCGCAGCCAGCGAGGCCGACCACCGCCAGCGCGAGGCCGACGAGTGGGAGCCCGGGCGCCCGCCAGGCGAATTGTTGCGATGACATGGGTGAGTTCCGGTGTATGAGTGGGCGCATCGGTCAGAACGTGACGTCCATGCGCGCCGTCCAGTACCGGACGGGAGGCTGGGTGGTGAATTCGGCGTTCGTGAAGGCACCACTCGAAAAGTTGGCCTCGGGATCGAATCCTTTGTAGGGTGTCCACGTCTTGAGGTTGCGACCGGACACACTCAGGCGAACCGCTGCCAACCGCGCGCGTTGCAGGAGTGACGGCGGCGCATCGACCGCGAAGGTCAACTCACGCAGCTTCCAGAACTCGGCGTTGCTAATGAAGCCCGCGTCGCTGAGCGCATTGAAGGCCGTCACGTCTGCCGCCTGCTGCGACTGTGGGGCCGTCTTGTCGTAGAGCCCGCGGCACAGGAGGAACGAGCAGCGAAACTCCTCGGTGAGATTGTAGATATTGTTGCCGTCGCGGTGATCGAACTGTGACGTCACGTGGAAGTACCTGAACAGCGTGAGCGTCGGCGAGATGGTGACTTCCGTCGGTGGCATCACCGGGCCCAAGTCCGACACATTGGGGCTCACGGTGATCTCGTTCGACGTGATCGCGCCATCGTGATTCAGGTCGCTGTAGGTGTACGGAAACGAGAAGAAGGAGCCCATCGGCACCCCGGGCTGGAACCGCTGTATTTCGCCCGCCTGGCCACTCGTGAACGGAATGAATCCAAGAGGCACGACGCTGCCGAGAGACACCAGCTTGTTGCGGTTGAGCGAACCGGTGGCGGCGAAATCGAGCGCCACCACGGAGGTTCGGAACACATTGCCATTCAGGCCAACTTCGACGCCTTTGTTCGTCGTCTCCCCGATGTTGACGAACCGGGTCGGCGATCCGGTGATCGTTCCGCCGATCGAGCCAGGGAGGGTCTCCGAGATCAGCGCATCGTTGGTCGTCTTGTTGTAGTACGTCGCGGTCAGGTTGAGCCGGTCGCGGAATAACCCCATGTCGAACCCGGCTTCGTATTCGCGCGTACGCTCGGGTACGAGATTGGTGCCGAAGCCGTTGCGCACGGCAGCGCCAACGTCGCCGCCGTCGAGCTTTACGGGGAGAGCAGAGTAGAAGGTGAACGCCTGCCTGAAGTCGGGTAGTTGTCCCGCTTCGCCGGCCGCGGCTCGGAGCCGCAGTGAGCTCATCAGCGACGATTTCGGAAAGAACGGCTCCTCGCCAATGACCCACGACACGCTGCCCGAGGGGTAGGTGCTGCTCGGTGAGGGTTCGCCGACGATACCCGTCGCCTCGTGGCGAAGCGTGCCGGTCAGGAACACGCGATCGTTCAAGGAGAACTGCTGCTGCCCGTAGAAGGCGAACGTGGGTTGGTCCGTGTTCGCTTCGGTCGCTGTGAACTGCGACGTCCCTCCGGTCACGCTGCCGGTAGTTCCGACGATCCCGACAGTCGAGACCGGGAAGCCGCGGGTGGAATTGTCGACGTACTGCGTGCCCACCGTCGTCTTCGCCTCGATCGATCGTCCCAGTCCGTAGCTCGCCGTCCCTGTGGCGCCCGTCGTATAGCCCCAAATCTGTGCTGGGTCTGCCGTAATGAATCCGAGCGCGGACCCTGGACCATTGTTCACGAGCAGATTTGGCGGCAGGATCGAGTTGTCGAGTCGATTCAGGAAGTCGACGCCGCCCTGTACCGTGGCAGTAAACCACGGGAGTGCCCGCCACGTGCCGGTCACACCGGTCGTGTACCGCTCGGTGTTCTGAAACGTTTGGAACTTATCGATGATGTCCGGCGTGATCCCCTCGAAATATCCATGGTTGGCATCATTGTATGCGGTACCCAGCAGTCCGAGGCCGAGCACGCCGAAGAACGAATTGTCGTTCTGGGGCAGCGTCAGCCGCCCCTGTAGGTAGGTGGCGCTGAGCGATACATCGATGGTCGATGACGGATGCGCCGTGACCGTGCCGTGGGCGTTGGCGCGGCGATCGACGTTGTTGGCGTAGACGCCCTGCTCGCGATAGTAGTCGCCGCTCAGAAAATACTGCGCCGCGTCGGTCCCGCCCGACACCGACATTCCGTACGTGTCGCGGTAGCCGTCGACGAACGGACTGATGGACTGCAACGGATTGAAGCTGTTGACGCCCGATGTCGCGGTGCACACGCCCTGCTGCTGGAAGTCGAGGGTGCAAAAGCTCGACGGGGAGCCGCCCCCAAACGAGCCTAGCATGTCGTAGTTGGCGGGGAACGTCGTCTGATTGCGCACCGAGCCGTACTCGGCGTGAGACGACCACCGAGTGTGGCCCGCCACCCCGTGCTTGGTGGTCACGTAGATGACCCCGTTGGCGCCCGCCGATCCGTACAGCGCGGCACCGGCTGGTCCCTTTACCACCTCAACGTTGTCGATGTCGTTAGGGTCAATGTCGTCGAAGCGACTGGGGCTTTGGCCCCCGGTATTGATTGAGGCATCCCCAGAGGACTCGGCGTTGTCGGCGCGGACGCCGTCGATGATGAGTAGCGGCGCATTGCCGAGGGAGACGCTGTTGGCGCCCCGGATCCGAATCTGCGAGCCGCCACCGGTCGTTCCCGAGAACTGCGAGATCTGGACACCGGGCGCTCGTCCCGACAGCACGTCCGAGAAGCTAGCGACCGCGGCCGGCGGTACCGAGTCGGCGTTGACGTTGTTGACCAGATTTCCGGTCTCTCGGAACCGCTGGGTCTCGCCCGTCGCCTCGACGATGACCTGATCAAGGGTCGTGGCCGTAATCGAAAGCGCGAAATCTGCGGTCGCCGTCCCGCCCTCGGTGACCGTCACGACTAATGGGGCCGACTCCTTGTAGCCGACCCGTTGCGCTTGCAGCGACACCGTCCCGAGGTGCACCCCACTAATGCGAAACGTGCCGTTGTCCCGAGTGAGCGTGCCCTGACTCGTCGTGAGCACGCGGATCTGTACATCCGAGATCGGCGTGTGGGTCGCGGCGTCGGTGACCGTGCCGGTGATCGACCCCTGCCCCGTCGCGCCTTGCGCTCCGAGGAGTGTCGTCGCGAGCGGAACCAACGCGACCGCGACTGCGGCCAGCGTGAGTCTCGACCGTGACGGGTCCAACCATTGACGAAAGACGCGCATCTGCCTGCCCCCCGCGTGTGCTGCCCCGACGGTGCGACCCCGTCCGGCGAGTCCGGATCGCGGTCGCAGCGCGACAACAGGCGACGGGGCCGGTCCCGGTCTACGCCGGCGGTCGAGACTGTCCGCGGTGCGCGCGACATCCCATGTGGCGGAGACGGCCGACCCACGACGCCACGAGCATAGCCCCGTGGCCGTCTGTACACCATATGTCAAAGAGATCCGGTTCCGTCAAGCAATTGTGGCGAACGTCAATCCAATCGCGCGTCACGATCCGACGGCGACAGCGGGTTCTCACCCAACATTTACATCGACCGGACCAACCGCCTCCGGATTCGGGCGTGGGGCTCGCTAGGGCGAGCCACCCCGGCCGGCGCGGCTCACCGACCTCCCAGGCGTGCGACTTCGGCCGCGACTGCCGGCGAACCGATCGATGAGATCGATGGCGCGGAGCCGAGCAAGCGACGCGGGGCGAAGTCCGAGCACGCGCTGCGTGGTGCTCGAGAGGTGTGAGGGGGAGGCGAAGCCCAGCACGCTGGCGACATCCCGCATGTCGTAGCCGGGGTTCTTCGCCAGCTCCGCGGCGGCGACAAGCCGTACGAGATCGATCACCCGCTTGAGGTTCGGCGCGCGGGCGGTCGAGAAGGCGCGACTCAAGTGTTCGCGGGTGACGCCGACGACGGTCGCCACGGCGGTCGTGCGCACCGGGAGGCCACCGTGTGAGATGACACAACTCCAGGTTTTTCGCTGGAGGTCGGTCGTTAGCAGGAGTCCCGGAGGCGGCTCCCGCATGGCGACGACGAACCGCGCGCGAAAGGTGAGCGGGAGGACGAGATCGCGGATCGCGCGGTCGTCCACCGATTCGACGAGTACGTCGGCGAAATCCAGGGCCGCGCAGCGCGCCAGCGTCGGGCCATCGGCGGACCGGAGCGGCGTGACCGCGAAGAACGGGGCACTTGGGAACTCGCGCGCGTAAGCCGCCGCGGCCCACGCATCATCGGACCCGGTGCCGAGGTCGATCAGCGCGGCATCGACGAGTCCCGCGTGAAAGGCGTGCGCGAGGTCCGCGGCCGTGCGCACGATGACCAACCGCGCTCGGCGCCGCGGGAACGCCGCGCGCGCGAGTGCGCGCATCCATTCTCGGGGCGCGTAGACAGCGATACAAGGGATCGTGGCCGTCGCGGCGGCGCGACCGGTCGTCTGCCCCTTGCCCGCTGCCGTGCAGGCAGTCGCGCGCCGAGTCGTGGTCCCACGGGCGGCGATCCCCGGAGCGCGGCCGCCGGACGCCTGGCCGGTCCGCGCCGGCGTCATGCCTGTCATGCCCTCGTCACAGCGCCGCCATCGATCGGGGTACTGTGCGCGGTCATGCCGCCGGGTCCGGTGACACCATCTCGCGGGCACGGGTCAGCACACGGCGAGCGTTGTCATATGAGACACGGCGCGCGGCTTCGTCGTACGGCGCCCACATGCATGCGGTGATGCCTTCCGCACGCTGGGGACACGTGTCGGTCGACGCGCCAGGCTCGAGCTCCATCAGATAGAAGTCGCAGACCTTGTGGATCAATCGGCCTCGAAAGCGAAAATACCAGTCGATCGTATCGATGGGCGCGCGAACCTCGAGGCCGCGAAGGCCCGTCTCCTCCTCGACCTCACGCCGTGCAGTCATGGCGGGACCTTCGCCAGGCTCGATGTGGCCTTTCGGGAATCCCCAGTTCTCGTAGCTGTCGCGGATCAGGAGGAACAATGGCGCGTGCGTATCCGCGTCCCGTCGCACGACAACCCCGCCCGCCGACCGTTCTTGTCGGACTCGCGCCTTGGGCCGCCCGGTGGCCGCCGACGCGGCCGCAGCCGATGCGGCCGCAGCCGACGCGATCGGAGCGGAGCGATCGGAGTCCGGCGGGCGGGTCTCGTCGTCGGGTGGTCGGGTGCTCACAAAGAGGTGGACGCCGCGGCGAGCGAGGCCCGCCCCTCGACGAATTGCTGGACGACGGGGTCGGTGGTGTGGTGGATCTCGTCCACCGTGCCAACCTGACGGATGCGACCTTCATAGAGCATGGCGATACGCGTGGCGACCGTGTAGGCGCTGCGCATGTCGTGGGTGATCATGACGCCGGTCACGCCGAGTTGACTCTTCATGCGGAGCATGAGATCGTCGATCACGGCGCTGGTGACCGGATCGAGTCCGGTGGTGGGTTCGTCGTAGAGAATGTATTTGGGCCGGAGGGCGATCGCGCGTGCGATGCCGACGCGTTTTCGCATCCCACCCGAGAGCTCGGCCGGGAATCGTGGCGCGGCGTCGGGGAGGTCGACGAGCTCGAGTGCTTCATGAACACGGTCTTGGATCTCCGGCTCGGTGAGCTCCGTTTGTTTGCGGAGGCCCATGGCGACATTCGCGCCGATCGAGATCGAGTCGAAGAGGGCCGCGAACTGAAAGACGTACGCGATGCGCGCCCGCAGTTTGTACAACTCGCGGCGGGTCAGGCTTGGCACGCTGATCCCATCGACGATGACGTCGCCCGAATCCGGCTCGAGCAGACCGACGATGTGTTTGATGGCCACCGATTTCCCGCTCCCCGAGAAGCCGATGATCGCCATCATCTCGCCCTCGACGATATCGAGGGAGAAACCGGTGAGCACGTGCTTCGAGCCGAACGATTTGTAGACGTCGCGCAGGGAGATCATGAGGGCGGCGATTGGCTGTTGGCGGCGAGCGGTCAGCGGAGAGCACAAAGGCCGCAGGGGCCGGTCGCAGTGTAGTGCAACCAGCCCCTGGATACAAATGACGAAGTGGTGAACGGCTCGATTCGCGGTTTGGCAGGTCGTTTGAGCGCCGCCAATCACCGATGGCACCGACGGTTACATGCGGCTACATGCGGCTACAGCGGCTACAGCGGCTACATGCGGTTACACGCTCACCCGTGGCGCCTGCGCGGTCCTACGCGGCGAAGCTGCCAAGGGCGCGGCCGACATCGCCTTCGCGCAGGCGTTTGAGCGCGCGGTCGCGGAGTTGACGGACGCGTTCGCGGGTGACTCCAAGCATCGAGCCGATTTCCTCGAGGGTATGTTCGCGGCCGCCTTCGAGTCCGAAGTAGAGTCGGAGCACTTTGGCATCGCGCGCCGGGAGGGTGCCGAGCGCTTGTTCGATCTCGTCGTTGAGAAAGCGGTTCATGGCCTCCTCTTCCGCGTCGGGCATCTCATCGGCGACGAACCGTTCGATCAGCGAGCGATCACCTTCGGGGTCCATCGGCGCATCGAGTCGCACATCGCCGGTGTTGAGGGCGGCGAGCGATTGGACGACATCGACAGAGAGGCCGGTGAGGTGCGCCAACTCGTGTGGATTGGGCTCACGCCGCAGCTTTTGGCGGAGAATCTCGGACGCTTTGATGATGCGCGAGAGGTCCGCCGTCCGGTTGAGCGGGACGCGCACCGTGCGTCCCTGGCGGGCGAGCGAGGACAGGATGGCTTGCCGAATCCACCACACGGCGTAGGAGATGAACTTGACCCCTTGGTCGGGGTCGAACTTCCGTGCCGCCGTGAGGAGACCGACGTTGCCTTCGCCGATCAAGTCGATCAGTGGGAGTCCCCGGTTCTGGTATTTCTTGGCGACCGAGATAACGAACCGGAGGTTGCGTTTGACCAGTTCCTGGAGTGCGTCCTGATCACCGCTCCGGATCTTGCGCGCGAGGTCGAGTTCCTCGGTGCCTTTGAGGAGCGGGTAGGTACTGACTTCATACAGATATTGGTCGAGAATGTCTCGCTCCGGTTCGCTCGGTGCGATCCCGGAGGGTGCGGCCGGCCCGCGCCGACGGCGGACGGCGGCTTTGGGCGGTGCGGGCGCCTTGATCGGCAGCGGTGGCGGCGTGGCGGCCTTAGCGGCCGCGCCCTTGGCGGACCGGGCAGCGGAGGCACCTGACTTCGCGGCCTGCTGGAGATCGGGCATGATAGATGGTCCTTACTATGCGTTCAGTGGACGGTCGCTGTCGGCGGGAGCCGAGCGGCTATCGGAGTGACGTGACTGCGAGCAACGTGCGAACGATTGTGTGGACGGTCGTGCAAATTACCGGCCGAGAGGAATTCCGCCAGTACCAATGAATTGACACCCGAGATACGCCTGGATAGCTTCAGAGGTTACTTGTGAAATTGTGACGTGGGCGCCAAAAGTCGTGCCGTCGCGCGGTGTCAGCTTGAGTACGCGGCAGTGACTCGAGTGGTTGGAACCGGCCTCGGCGTGTGAGGCGGTGTGTACGGCCGCGTAAGGCTGGTGTCCCTGGGATAAGACGCTGTTAATCGGGGTGTAGGCGAACGCGCCGACGGTGTAAGACGGAGTGTGGGGGGCGTAGCTCAGTTGGGAGAGCGCGTGAATGGCATTCACGAGGTCAGGGGTTCGATCCCCCTCGCCTCCACTCCCTGCTTTTGGGACGGTGTGCGCGGGGAAGCGGCTCGGGCGGTTAGCTCAGTTGGTTAGAGCGCCACGTTGACATCGTGGAGGTCACAAGTTCGAGTCTTGTACCGCCCATCCACTGAATTGATTGCAGGGCCGTGGTCGCTGGTCGCATGCTGAGGTCGTCCGTTGCCGGTAAGCGGAACGGGGTATATTTGTGACCACGGACACCACAGAGAATATCGTAAGCGCCCGTAGCTCAACTGGATAGAGCATCTGACTACGGATCAGAAGGTTGGCGGTTCGACCCCGTCCGGGCGCATGTTATCTACATAGCGGCGATGCAGATCGGGCCGTTGGGTGCGACTGAGAGCGCGCTTGGCGGCCCGTGATGTTCGGAGCGCGTTGGCGTGCACCGGCGCGGAGCGGTAGGATGCCGACCGGCCAATGCCGCGGCTGGATGTTGACGTATGACGCCAGTCGCAGACTCGAAGCGGTGTCCAACGTGTTGTATGCCGGGAGAGATGCTGCCCACACAGGCATTCTTCCGAAACCCGTCCCGCGGTGACGGGCTCAGCTCGCAGTGTCGAGCGTGCCACCATCAGGTGCAGCGTCGGTATTATGCGCGGAACGCAGAATCCGAGCGCCGACGAACGCGCCGAAGGAAGCTGAGGGTGCGGGCGGAGAATCGAGAGCCGGGTGCTGCAGTTCTTGTGTGCGCATCCATGCGTTGATTGTGGGGAGCGCGACCCGGTCGTGCTCGAGTTTCACCACGTGCGAGAGAAGAAGCGAGACAATGTGGCGTGTTTGCTGCGCGGCACGTACGAGTGGCGCACGGTCGCCGCGGAAATTGCGAAATGTGTGGTGTTGTGTGCCAATTGCCATCGGCGCCGAACGGCCGTGAGCCGGGGTGACTATCGTGCGCGACACGTTACGCGTCAGCTTGGCCCCGAGCGCCGCTGCGATGCGGATGATTCATTCAAGGAAGCAGGTCCCACTGTTGTCGCCAGGGGTTCGATGTAGCTTTGTGTAGCTTTCTGGTGACGCGCCGGCGTGAGTGGCGCATTCAGACAGCTACCGATTTTCGGGGCGTAGCGTAGCCCGGTAGCGCGCCTGCTTCGGGAGCAGGAGGTCGCTGGTTCAAATCCAGTCGCCCCGACCTAGTTGAGTGCTGGCGCTGTGCGAGCTTCCTCGTGCGGCGCCAGTTCGTTTATGGCTGAGGTACGTGCGTTCGTGTATACGATTCTCCCGAATGGCTTGAGTTCCGCCACAGCGCGCATCGTGTCACTGTCGGGATGCGGCGCCCGCCGACGCTCAACACGCGGCAGATCCGCGCGGGCTTCCGGGTCGTCGTGGCGTGGACACGCCGTAGTTGCGCGGTGTCGTTTGCGGGAGACGCATCGGCAATAGACTCTCTGGCCTGTAATCCTGCCGACAGGTTCAGCACGCACATTAGTGGGCCTCGTGTCTGAGCGATCACTATCCCCTGCTAAGGACCGTATGACCGGACGCTCGCTGGTCGTAGCACCACTGCTCCTCGCGATGACGCTCGTCTCGCCGAGTGACGCACAAACATTCAAGGTCGAAAAGTTCAGCATCGGGGGCGACGGGGGCACGGATTATCTCACCGCCGAACCCGGCACCGGCCGCGTCTTCGTGTCGCGGGCCACGCACATCATGGTGATCGATGGCCCGACCGGCAGAGTGATCGGTGACATTCCTGACACGCCGCATACGCACGGCATCGCGCTTGCCCCGAAGTCGGGTCACGGCTTTGTCACCAATGGCGGCGATTCCACCGTGACCATGTTCGATCTAAAAAACCTGGCGGTGATCAAGAAGATCCCGGTCCGCACCGGCGGCCTCGACGGGATCATGTACGATGACTTCTCGGACCGGATCATTCTCACAAGTCACAGTCGCCCGATTGGCACTGCCGTCGCGATCGATCCGAAGACGGGGGACATCGCCGGCGTCGCCGAGCTCGAGGACAATGCACCGGAAGGCGCGGCGAGTGATGGGCACGGGAAGATCTTCGTCAACAACGAAAGCAAGAGCACCATTCAGGTGCTCGACGTGAAAACCATGAAGGTGCTCGCGTCCTGGCCGCTCGCGCCCTGCGAGGGACCGACCGGAATCGCCTTTGACCGCCGCACCAAGCGGATAATATCCGGGTGCGGCAAGACCTCGGTCGTCATCGACCCCCAATCCGGAACGGTCGTGGCGACGATCACCAACGGCGATGGCGTGGACGCCCTGGGTTGGGACCCGTCGCAGAGGTTGCTCTACATCCCCGCGGGCCGCGACGGCAACGTGACTGTCGTACATCAAGATGGGCCGGACAAATACACCGTGGTGGCAACCGTAACCACGATGCCTGGTGCGAAGACCATCACCGTGGATCCCGTGAAGCACGTGGCATACCTCTTTCAACCGGAATACGGTCCGGCTCCAGTGCCGGCCCCCGGAACGCCGCCGCCGCCGGCTGGGAGCCGCCCCCCTCGCGGTCCGGTGATCGGTGCGTGGTTCTTCGCGATCAGCCACTGATCTCGTCGACGTCAGGCACTGCGCCACTTTGTCGTACAGGCGACGCGCCACGTCGTTGGTTTCGGGCGTCATCCGATCTCGCTCGGCCGATCGCAATCAGCCGCCTGCGGGAAACGCGTAGAACGTGCCGTCCAATCCGCCGAAGTACTCGAACCGGCCGTCAGTCGCTGGCGACGAGGCCACACGATCGCCACAGCATCGAAATAACTGCGCGCTCAACCGCGGGCTGCGTCGTCGCTGTGTCACCGGCCGGCGCCGCGGGCGACGATCGGCCACAGCGCTTCGACCCGGCCCCCACGCATGGCGACAAACCAGTCGTGCAGGTTGACCGTGGGATCGCAGTGGCCGGGAATGAGCTTGAGCTTGTCGCCAACGCGGAACACGCCGGGGCTGCCACTCACGTCAAGCATCCCGTGCTCGTCCGACGGGCGACAATATGCAACCATGGGTTGACCATCGACGGCCGGCATCCCCTCATCGATCGCAAGCGCTTTCAGACCGGCGTCGACGATCGCATACTGCCGACCCGGCGCGCTCATGACCTGGGTATAGACGAATAGACTCTGCCGAAATTCGCTGTACTCGGCGCCCTCCCTGGTGCGGTTCGCCCTGTAATCGACATCCATAAAGATGTACGACCCGGCTTGTAACTCCGTGTACACCCCACTCGCGATCTCCAACGCATAGGTGCCCGTGCCGCCACCCGTGACGGTGTCGCATCGCAGTCCGTGACTGTTCAGGAGATCGAGGGTGCGTTGCACGGCGGCGCCAGCACGGCCCGCGGCCCCCTCGCGATCGACGGCCGCGCGGATGTGTTGGGCGCGACCCTGGTACGCTTGCAGCCCGCGAAAGCGGAGGTTGGAGGCGCCGGCAATCCGTTCGGCGAGACGCAACGCGGGTTCTCCAGGGTCGACGCCACACCGATCGCCGCCGACGTCGATCTCGACGAACACGGCGATCTCCGCCAAGTGCGCCGCGGCGATCGCGTTCAGGCGATCGACCGTGCCCACATCGTCCACGCATACGGCAATGGTCGCGCGCGCAGCAAGTGAGACGAGTCGGCCCAGCTTGTGGCCGTCAACGATCTCGTTGCTCACGAGGACGTCGCTGACGCCATGATCGACGAGCGCCTCGGCCTCGCTGACCTTCTGGCAACAGACGCCGACGGCTCCAAGCGCCATCTGCTGGAGCGCGATCTCGGCGCATTTGTGCGTCTTGGCGTGTGGACGCAATTGTACGCGCCCGTCAGCCGCGGCCGCGGCCATGCGGGCGAGGTTGTATTCGAACGCATCGAGATCGACGAGCAAGGCCGGTGTGTCCACCTCCTCGAGCGCCATCCCGACCGTGGCCGGCGGGTCATCGTTAGTCATGGAGTGCCATGATAGCGGTGCGCGGTCCGAGCGTCTGACCATCGGATGCCGAAGAGAAATCGATCACCGACGGCGCGTCCTGAGTTCACAGAGCCGCCGGCCTCACCGGCGAAATCAGAGTGACGCCGGTCTGTACGTCTACGACTGTGGTCCGTGAGCTGACGCGGTCCGCGCCGTCGCCCTGTCCGACGGGTCGAGGTGATTCCAGTTCGCCATGGCGTTGAGCACGAGTGCAAACGTGCCTTGGGACTCCCAACGCCAGAGCGGTCGAATCCCGAAGAGGACGAGGTGGCCCTTGCCGGCTGGCGCTTCGACGACCGCCGCCTTCCCAGCAAGCTCCGATCCGCCCACCAAGAGCCCTGACAGGAGGAGCGAATCTGGACGCGTGTGATACTTCAAGATCACCTGCGCGCGCCGGGCCTCGGTCTCGCGGAGCAGCGTCGAGTCCACGTCGGATGTGATCGACAGCGTGTCACGCGGCTGCACCGCGAGGATCGGGTCGCCCGGGAAGTAGACCGCAAATGATGACGCATCATCGTAGCCGTATAGGATCGGGCTCGTGGCCAATGCCGGCTGCGCGCGCAGGATCGAGCCCTGAGCACGGAGCGCCTTGCGGTCGATGATGCGCAGCGTCGGGTTGAACCCGAGCGTGACGGGAATTGCGTTCGTCGAGCCCTCAGTGATCAGGAGGCCGCCGCGCTCCACGAAATCGCGCAGGGCCGCTGCACCGTTCAACCCCATCCCGGGCCGGAGATCGTCGGTCTCATCCCAGCGGTCGAGGTTCGGGGTGAGCGCGCTCTTCTTCCACGGGATCGGCGGCCCAATCATCGGACGGCCGGTGATCAGCACCGTGGTCGTCGGCACGCCGACGTGCGGGAACACCACGACATCGAATCGGTCGAGCGCGCCCGGCTTGTGCAGCGATTGGTCGGAGATCGAGGTGTACGGAATACCCATCTGATCGAACGCGTACCGCACCCACCCTTCGTTCTGCGTTTCCAACCAGGTGTGCAGGATCGCGATCCGTGGAACGGCGATCGCGTGCTTGCGTACGGCGATGGCGCCGCTGGTCGTCACGCCGCGCAGTCCGAGTCCGGTGACGATCTTGGCGTCATCGGCCGTGCCGCCATCGACGAGAAACGTCCCGGCCGGAAACGACTCGCTGCCGATCGCAAACGTGGTGTCCGCGACCGACATCCTGGCGCCGCCGATCTTCCACGGCAGTGCAGCCGCGCGCCAGTCGCCGTTGTGGCGCACGACGAGCAGGTGTTTCACGGCATGCATCGTCGAGTCACCGACGACCACGCCGACCGCAACCGCATCGTGGTCCAGTCGGTCCATCGGCTTCGTGAGCACCGCCGAATCACCGACCGGGCTGGCGATGACGTGGCGCAGAAGGTCAATCGTCCACCCGGTATCGTCGTATGGTGTCGGCTCGCCCGATCCGAACTTCTGCATCGCCAGAAGTGTCCGCACGGTGCCCGTGTACGGCTGATCCATCCGGACGATCCAATCGCCGCGATGCACATCGATGGTCTTGGCGCCGCTGTCGGCCGTCGCCGACTTCGGCCCGCCACCGCCACCACCCCCGCCCGACGAATCGCGCGGTGCCAGGTTGCTCCCGAGGTCGACGGGCCGCGGCGCTTCCTTCGCCGTGAAATCGGCGCCCGCGATATGCACCTCCGTACCCTGCGCGCGGAACAGATTGACCAGCGCCGCCGCTTCGCCGGCGTGCCGCTGGTCACGCGGAATGACGTACGCGTACGGCGCCGACGTGCGGCCGCGTTGAATGATGCGGTCAACTTTGGCCACGTAGTTGTCGAGGAACGTCTGCCGGTGATCGGCGACGTACCGGAGCGCGATCAGGACGCCCGACTCTTGATAGTTGATATTCGACCGGATGCACCACCGGATGCCGTTGACCGGCGGGTTGGCCCGGTCCCAGCGGCGGTCGGTGTCGTCACTGCCGAGGTGCACGGGATGGCAGTCGGCGCCCAGCGACGTATAGGTCTCGTAGAAACGGCCGATCGCGTTGTGCAGACTGGCAACCGACAGGATCGTATAGTTGGGGGCCCATCCGTCGTAGAATCCGTGCGTCCAGACGCCCGGGAGTCCCCGGCGCGTCAGCTCGGTGATCTCCTGGTACGCTAGCGTGTGCAGTTCATCGATCAGGATCGGGTCGAACTCGTCGTTGTACGGGCCCGTGCCGGTACTCGTGTACAGAAACGGCACCGACTCGTGCAGATCATGGGCGACGATGGGATGCCAGTCGAGGAACACCTTCATCACGTTCTGCGTCAGCTTCTGCGACAAGACCATGGCGTCGCGGTTGTTGTCATGGGCCGTGTACTTTCCCCAGTACACGAGTGGCACCCCGCGCTCGCCGACTTTGAGCGCGCGAGACTCCTCCATGACATCGACCATCCGATCGCGACCGTCTACCTCCAGCACGGGTGTGATGAGCGTGATCACCCCGGCGCGAATCGCTTTGACGTGCGGCGACTCGTCCACCGCGAGCCGATACGCCAGCTCCATCAGCATTTCCGGGCTCCCCGTCTCCGGGGAGTGGATCGAGCCGGTCAGCCAGTAAACGGGCTTGGCCTCGTTGAGCAGCCGTGCGCGCTCCTCGGCGCCGAGTCCGCGAGTATCGGATAACCGCGCCATCGTCTGCTTGTCGTGGTCGATCGACGCGATCGTCTGTTCGTCGCCGATTGCCACGGCCAGCATCTCGCGTCCTTCGTCGCTCATCCCTGCCGAGTAGACCTTGACGCGCGGGCTGGCGGCGGCGAGCGCACGGAAGTACCGATTGATGTCGGCGACGTGCGACAGCTTGCCGATCGTGCCGGGGACGTAGCCCAGGAACTTGAGCGGCGACGGCACGGTCGCGGAGGCCGGGAGATAGTCGACCAACTCGGTCGAGAACTTCCACTTGGCGTCGGTCGGCGTGAGCTCGCGGATCGTGCGAGTGTAGGCCGAGTCGATTGGTTGTTGGGCGGCGGCGGTCGTCGCACACAGAGCGGCGACGGCAAGCACAGTGAATCGGGTCATGCCACCTATACGGAGGGGTGGTGAGGAACGCTTAGCGATTCCCGGAAGTTGCGGGTCGTCATCGGGCGTCGCAACTACGCCCGTGTCAGGTCGCGGGCTCCCGTGCACTCCCATCGACCGCGCGGCTATGCCACTTTCGACACCACGTCGGCGGCGATTCCCGACGTGTCGAGTCGCCAGCCAGTTGCCGTCCTGACTGCGATCGTGCTGGAGGTCTCGGCCGCGAAATGCTAACATTGACGCCCGTCCCCACGAATCTCATCTCGTCACCGTCACCGAGCGCCGCCATCAGACAGTCGCTGTACGTAGCCCACGAAATGGCGCGCCGCCCGCGGCGATCCGGCGACGGCTCGGCCTGGATGTCACGGGCCGCCGGCCTCTTCGCGGCGGCCGTCGGTGCCGCGGCGTGCGCAAGCAACGCCGGACCACGGACGATCCCCGCCGCACGGTTCGACTACAACGAGCGGCTGTCGCGGTCGACTAACGACCAGATCCTGCTCAACCTCGTCCGACTCCGGTACCGGGACACACCGTACTTCCTCGAGGTCGGCTCGGTTCTCGTGCAGTACCAGATCACGGGACGCGTGGCCGTGACCGGGTCCACCGCGCCGTCGGCCAGCCCGAGCGCGACCGCTGGGGTGGAGCTCGACCGTGAAGTCGACGAACGGCCCACCATCACGTACGAGCCGCTCACCGGTGAGGCCTTCGCCCGCCGATTTCTAACGCCGATATCGGCTGGGACGTTGGCACTACTCGCCGGATCGGGGTGGAGTATCGAGCGCGTCTTCGACTGCTGTGTGGACGCGGTGAACGACCTGGTGAATGTGCCCGCGGCCGCTGGCCCGACGCCGACGACGGTAACGGTCGACCCACGCTTCCACGAAATGGCGGGGTTGTTCCGTACCCTGCAGAAAACAGGGCGGTTGGACATCATCCGCTACATCGATGGCGACTCGGTCAGCGCGCTGCGCGTGCTCTCGGTGCCCGGGGACACGTCCACGGTCGCATCCACGGCGTCAGCGCGACTACGGGAACTACTCGGCGTCACCGGCGAACAAGACGTGTTCGTCCTCGGCCCATCGAGTGGACGGTCCAACGCGCAGATTCGCGTCCGACAGCGCTCGCTGCTTGGCTCGATGTTCTTCCTGTCGCAAGCAGTCGATGTGCCCGACGCCGATGTCAAGAACGGATTGGTCACGCGAGCACTGATGACCGACGGCACACCGGTCGACTGGGACAAGGTTATCGGCGGACTCTTTCGTGTCCGGGTGGCGGANNGGCATTGGTTCTACATCGACGATGCGGATCTCGACTCCAAGACGACGTTCGACCTGTTGAGCCACCTCGTCTCCCTACAGTCCGTCGCGCCGCGTGGGAACAGCCCGGTCGTCACCGTTCCGCTGGGTCCATAGGCACGGTAACGCGGCCGGCGGCCGCCGCCAGGCGTCTGCGGCGGGCGCGGCATCGAGACGCGGGTCAGGATGTGGCGAGCATCGCCTCAGCGGCTACCACTAGTTGTGTGTCACACTCGACCATCCAATTCCATCTGACCACGTGCCTGTCGGCGCGTAGCTCCTTCCGTGCGGCCGCTTGTACTCGCCGAGATCGATCGTCCGGGCAACCGCGACGCGCGTCAGGTCGATCACCGTGAGACTATTTCCGGGGTGATCCTGCACGCCGTAGTTGCTGACGACCGCCCAGCGCCCGTCGCGCGAGATCGCGACTTCGTGCGGTGCGTGGCCTGTCGGGAGCGTCGCCAGGACGTGATTCGACGCCACGTCGATGATCGATGCGGTGTTGTCGTTCATGTTGCTCGTGACGAGCGTGCCTCGGGGCCCGGGTGGGGCCTTGGATGGGGCATTGGTGCTCCCTGCCCACGGCGCAGCGGCGAGGACGGCGAGTCCCACAAGTGCGACTTCAGCGATGCGATGCATTGAGTGTGGTATCCATTTGTGGCTGGGGATGGTAACGATCTCGTACGACACTCGTGCGCCGCTAATGGTGTCCCTCGCGGCACGTCCGTGGCGTCGGCGAGTACCGAGAGCTAATCCATGCCACCAGCTTCGAAGCTGGCCATACTTTGCCGAACAGCGTACGATTCGTGGATTCGACGGCCGGCCATGCGGTGACGACCAGCCGCATAGTGGCGATGATCGCCAACTTCGTTAATTCTCATCATGCCGTTGCCGACAGCGCTGCGCGATGAACTGGCCGCCAATCGGCGCGACGAGCGGGAGCTCGCCGAGCGCGACAAGCGTCGCGGGATCGCGCTCTGGATCCTGGCCTGCTGCGGCTGGTCGTGGCTCGGCATTTTTTGTCTTGCCTGGTCTATGCACACGAGCGACATGCGGTACGCAGAGCCCGCGTTCTGGGCCGGGCTCGCGATCGGCAACGGGGGGGTGCTGTTCACCCTGCTCGCCGCCTATCGATGGGGCGAGCGACACGGATATTGGTGATGGCGCGTGACGGTCGGCCGCGGACACATGCGACCCGAGCCCTCAGTCGGCGACGCTCGCCTCTGGCCCCAGCGTTCTGGGCAGACGGAAGCTCATGACCGAGCCTCCGCCAGCGACGTTGGCGGCGCTGAGATCGCCGCCCATTTCACGGGCGAAACTGCGGCTGATCGCGAGTCCGAGGCCCGTGCCATCCGCTTTCCGCGTCAATTTGCTGTCGAGCTGGACGAAGGGCTCGAAGACGAGTTCCAGCTTGTCCGGCGGGATGCCGATGCCCGTGTCCGTGACGCGAATGACCACGTCGACGTCGCTCGGGGTACATTCGAGTGTGATCCGTCCGCCCGCGTTGGTGAACTTCATTGCATTAGAGAGGAGATTGAGTACCACCTGCCGCACGCGGCCGCGGTCGGCGCGCACGGACACGGATTCATCGCACGGCCGGTATTCATACTGCAGCTCCTTCCGCTGCATCTGGGGAACGGCTAACCCGGCGGCCTCCGTGAGCACTTCGTTCACCGAGATCTCGGTCAGATTGATGTCGACGTGGCCCGCTTCAATCTTGGCGAATTGGAGCACGTCCTCGATGAGGCCAAGGAGGTGCTGCTGGCTGGACGTGATCCGGCGCAGATAGTCTCGTTGCGCGTCGGTAACCTTTCCGCTGATCTCCATTTCGAACAGCTGGACGTATCCCTGTATCGCGTTCAGCGGGGTGCGGAGCTCGTGACTCATCGTGGCAAGGAAGTCTGCCTTCACGCGATTCGCCGCCTCGGCCGCCCGGCGCGCCGTCGCCATGTCGCGATAGTGCGCAGCCCGCTCGAGCGCGAGTGCGGCGCGGCGGCCGAACTCCTCCGCGACCGCAAGATCGTCCCGGTCGTAGCGCCGCGCCGCACCGAGGCGCGTCGAGGCCAAGGTGATCACACCGAGCGAGCGAGTGCCGGCCCGCAGCGGTACAATGATGAGCGATCCCGGATCGAACGCACGCATGGTCTGGAGGTCCTCGCCATCCCATTCAGCGGACTCGAGGTACGACCGCGTCACCTCCGGGAGCAGGAGCGATCCACCGGTGTCTAGTACCTTGGTGACGGCCGGCTCCGGGACGACCACCACCTGCCGCAGGCACGGCTCCGCGACGCTAGCCCGGGCACCCTCGCGACTAACTACTTGGGTGCGGAGCACGCCGCCATCGGCCTCCGTCAGATCGACTGTGCACGAGTCGGCAAACCCGGGGACGGCGACGGTTCCGATCGCCGCGATCGTCGCGTCGTACCCCACCGAAGCTGCGAACGCCGCGGCTGCCTCCGTCAAGAAGCGACCGCGCCGCTCGAAGTCGCGTCGGGCGGTGATGTCCTCGATCGCCAGCAGCAGAAGCGGATCCCCGCCATCGTCGAGTACGATGTGCCGGGCGCTCAACAGCACCGCCCGCCGGCCGATCGTCGGGAACGCGTGCTCGAACTCGAGCCCGGTAAAGAGGACCCCGTCCGACATCCGGTCATCTCGCAAGGCGCGCAATGCCGGGATGTCCCATTGACCGTCGCCCAGCTCGAAGAGCGCGTGGGATTCCGTCTCCGCCGCGCTGGTTCGAAACATCTCGTAGAACGCTCGATTCGCCCGCTGCACGCGAAGCGCGGGGTCGAGGACGAGCAACGGCTCCCGAACCGTCTCCACGATAGCGTTAGCGTACCGTCGAGCCGCGTCGACCTGCTGGACGTGATGTTGCCGTGCGTCAATATCCTGGAAGACGATCACGGCACCGCTCACAATGTCGGTCGCG
Organism: Gemmatimonadota bacterium; assembly: GCA_003152485.1. GTDB lineage: Bacteria > Gemmatimonadota > Gemmatimonadetes > Gemmatimonadales > Gemmatimonadaceae > Palsa-1248. The sequence goes on from PMAE01000106.1 coordinate 21,306, forward strand.
GTTCGGTAGGGCCGCACAAGCATCGAGTACCATCGCCCGTGGATGTCACGCACCTCTCGCTCACGCACGTCCCGTGTGTCGATCACCTCGGTGATCAGATTTTCCAGTGCAGCGACATCGACGTTGGCCTTGCGGTCGCCGATTCGCCGACCGACGTCGGTCGGAACGATGTTCATGAGGCGCTCGGCGCCCGTCGTATAGCGCCGAATGCGCAGATCGGTCCCCACGATGACCGCCGGCACGTGCATGCTGGTCAGCAGATTGGTCAAGTCGTCGTTGAGCGAGCCGAGCTCGCCGTTTCGCCCGCGGAGCTCGTCGTTCAGTGTCGCCAATTCTTCGTTGGCCGACTGGAGTTCTTCCTTCGCCGTCTCCAACTCTTCATTCGTACTCTGCAGCTCCTCATTCGTGGACTGCACCTCTTCGTTCGCGATCTGGAGCTCGCCAATTGCGAGGCCGTGCTCCTCGCCGATTTCGTGAAGACGCCGCGTCGCTGCGTCCAACTCCTGGTTCAGGCTCCCCGACGCGCTCCCATCGCCACGGAACTCATTCGACTTTTCGGGGCCGCGCCGCCGGACGCGGCGCTGGCGCGCCCAGNNTCCCGCCGTTGCATGGCGGTCGCGTGATCGACGTCCTCGAAGAGCACCACGAAAAGCTGTGCCTCGGACGAGATGACCTTGAACGGAATCACTTCGATGTCGACGTAGCGGACACTGGCGGCAATGCGGGTGGGAATACCTTCCGCTCGCACGATCCCTCCCTTATCAACCGCCGAGCGAATCGCGGCGCGGAGCGCGGCGCGCAGGTCGTGCCGGACCATTCCCATCAGATCGAAGCTCGCCGTGCCGGCCGCGGGCTCGAGGTAGGCGCCAGTCTGACCACGGAACTGCAGAACCTGCAGTTCGTCGTCGATCACCACGCCAGTCGGGGCGTAGCTCCCGAGCACGATCTGATCGGCCGCGCGCTGTACCTCCTGGACCGATTGCGGTCGCGCCGGGGCTATTGAGGGTACGGTCTGTGGCGTTCTCGTCTTGTGCGATCGAGGAAAGTCGAAATAGGGCGGCCGCCCCAACGTCGCATGTCGCGCATACACGCGCAGCTTCTTGTTGATGGGGGAGAACATCTCGGGCGCGCCATCTATCGACTCAGAATTCCCCAGCACCAGGATCCCGGCGGGTTTGAGCGCGTAATGGAAGACGGCGAGGATCCGCTTGTGGAGAGCGGGCTGGAGGTAGATGAGTACATTGCGACAGCTGACGAGGTCCAGCTGCGAGAAGGGCGGATCACTCGCGATGTTCTGCGGCGCAAAGATGCAGAGCTCACGGATCGACTTGTCGACGCGATACCCGTGCGCCTCTTTTACGAAGAAACGCCGCAGGCGCTCGGGGGATACGTCGGCCTCGATGCTGTGGGGATACAGCCCGGCGCGGGCAAGCGTGATGGCCGATTTGCTGAGATCCGTGCCGAAAACCTGAATTGGCGTAGCGGATGGAGCATGGCCCAGCGACTCGATCAGAACGATGGCGACCGAATAGGCCTCCTGGCCTGTGGCGCAGCCGGGGACCCAGACCCGGATCGCCCCGCTAGGCTCCCGACGTTTGAGCATGTCGGGGAAGACGCATTCGGAGAGAAACGTGAAGAGGTCGGGCTGGCGGAAGAAGCTCGTGACGCTGATGAGCAGATCGCCGTACAACGTGTCCACTTCCGCGGTATCGCCGCGCAGGCGCTGGATATAGTCGGGCAGCGCGTCGATGTTGCTCAGTGCCATGCGCCGGAGGATGCGCCGTTGGACGGTGCCGATCTTGTATTGTGCGAAGTCCACACCCGTGCGCTGCTGAATGGCATCGAAGATGGGCGCCAGTGGGTCCACGGCTTGGGGCGACGAGCTCGTGTCGTCGTGGCGATGCGGGTATTCATTGCGACTGATGCGTGCCAACTGCGCGGCGATCTCGGCGGGCGGCATCACAAAGTCCACGCAGCCGGTCGCGGCGGCGGCGCGGGGCATGCCGTCCTGCGTCGCCGACTCAGGGTCCTGGGCGAAGGTGATCCCACCGGCCGCTTTGATCGCCTCGATCCCCGACGCGCCATCCGACCCGGTGCCGGAGAGCACCACGCCGATGGAGTGGCTGCCATGCACATCGGCAATCGAGCGAAAGAACACATCGATCGATCGAGCCGGGCCACCGATCTTGCGAGGTGCGAGCCTCAGGTGCCCGTCCGTCATCGTCATCTCCGTGTCAGGCGGAATGACGTACGCGTGGTCGGGCTCGACGAGCTGCCGGTCGATGGCCTGCAGTACCGGGATATGCGCCCCGCGCGCGAGTAGCTCCGCGAGGATGCTCTCGTGCGTCGGATCGAGGTGCTGCACGAGCACGTAGCCAAACCCAGTGTCCGCGGGAAGCCGGCTCAGGAACTGGGTGAACGCCTCGAGTCCGCCTGCAGACGCCCCAATGGCGATCACGAGCACGGACTTGTCGGCGCTCGCGACGGCCTTCGTCTTCTTGGGGGTGCCGTTCCTCCGAATCACAGCTCGGTTCGCACTGGGCTGCGGATTCGATCGCCGGACACCACTGCGATCTGATCCGCTGTCAACCACTCCAAACCGCGAATGGTCCCATGCTGAGGCATGGCAAACACTCCGCTTGGGCTCGACGTCGCCAGGCACGCCGAAGGCCGTTCATAACTACCGGTCGCAACCTGGCGCTCTACGTGCGACATCTAAGAGGGTAGCCCATAAGTGGTTCATGGTCAAATGTCCAGCACGAATGAGAAATCGCTAATTCGTCGTGCCTTGTAACCATGTCATACCGAGTGTAACTGGGATGCACGACGCGGATCTTCTCGCGCCGGACCCCGCGATTGCTTGAGGCTCGTCGCTCACCAGCGGATGAGCCTGCGGCATCATGATCCCGGACCCCTACATTCCCCTGTGAGTGCGCACAATCACCAGATCGAGCGATGAAGTTCGCATCTGCGTTCGCGTCCAGGCGCGTGCTCGGACGAACGCGATCGTCGGTCACGCGGTCAGCGGGATTAGAGTGCGACTCACCGCGCCGCCCGTCGATGGTGCAGCCAACGATGCGCTGATCGCGCTCCTCGCGGCCACGCTCGGTGTATCTCGCAGTGCAGTACGCATCGTGGTTGGCGCGACGTCACGGAATAAAGTGGTGGCGATCCGGGGATTGAGCGAGGACGACCTGCGCCGGGCGCTCCCCCCTCTAGCCCAAGGGTGAGTGCCGCGGATCGTGATTGGGATGCAAGCCATATGCCAGCGGTGGTCGCGGATTGCGGGGCGATACCGCCCGCCTCAGCGGCCAGTGGTACGGTATTCCTTCCACTCGCGTTCGACGACCTTCGCCATCGCTTTCGCGGATTGGCGGAGCCAGTTCGCGGGTCGCCGCCGAAGGTCGCTGAGGATGCGCCGCGTTTGGCGCGGCGTCCCTAAATGGATGTTGGCGGCCTCCGCGCCCATGGCGCCGAGGAGGACACCTTCGTCGCGCTCCGCGGGAAGGTCGGCGATCAGGATTGGAGTGGAATCCGGAGACAGCCGTCGCACGAGCCACGACCCGACCACGCAATGAAATGGGTCCGGTGCCCGAATCGCGGATTGGAGGCTACGCGCGTAATACGGTTGACCGTGTCCCCGATGGCCCGCGGCCCACGCGCACGCCGACGGCACGAAGGTTTTCGCCTCGCGGGCGATGCATCCGCCCTCCCATTTGCCGATCGCCACATACCGGATCTGCCCCAGGCTCCCGGTACCGGCCTCGCGGCGCACCACCTTATATGGCATGCGCACGTCGGGCAGCGTATACCGCAGCGCGCGTGACGCGGCGGCCGGAGGCGGACGCCGCACACCAGGGAGATGGTTGAGTTTCTCCCAGAAATCGTCCGGCGGATCCAGCTCCGATATCCCGAGGCGGTCCATGTGGTCTTGGCCCTCGGCGAGCACGAAGGGGTCCCCACCCTGCCGTAGGGTGGCCCCGTACCGGTCCAGCAGCGAGTCGCATCCATCGCGCAGCGTGATCGAGCACATCCCAACGTCGCTCGCGATCTTGAGGCTCGTCGCGAGACGCACCAGATCGTTCGTGTAGGGGAGTGGGTAGGCATCGTCGAAGTCGTCCACACCCCAGCATAGGCGCCCCTCGATGTCTCGCCAGGTCCCGAAGCTCTCGACATGGAGATCTCCCACCGCCAACACCGTGGGGGCCTTGGCCACCTGGCCCACGACCGACGTCCAGAGTTGCGCCCATCGATAGAACGTCCCGCGCAAGAAGACAAATGGATCCTCGCGCATCCGTTCGTGCTTGTCACGAATCTGCGACGGGACGACTTGGCTGGCACTTCGCCGCAGCCACGCCTCATACCTCCTGGTCGCCGCCTGAATGTTCATTGACACTCCATGAGGGTCACCATGCAAGGCGCGCGCCGGGGGTCGATCGACTCGGCGCCGTGCGGACCGCAACGCTCGAAGCGGACGGCAGAATATCGGTGATCCGTCGATAACGACGACTCGCCGCGCGCGCCAACCCCTCGACCTCAGTCGTTACGAGCGGCGATCGTAGACCGCCAAGCTGTCACCGCTCTCGTCAGGCGCCGAGCACGTTGCGACGCAGACTTGCGAGGAACGCGGCCGGATCCGCGACACTCAGGAGCACCGAGTAGCCATCGGCCGTCGGGACGTACGCCACATGCGTCGGGTCCGTGATGTAGAGCAGCGCGCGTTCACCGTCTCGGAGTCGAAACCACCCGGCACGGTAACCGCTGATCGCGGTGCCGGCCGTGCGAGCAACGGGTTCGAGTGTCGGTTCGTTCCGGAGGTCAACGGCGCGCGCGGCATCGAGACGGAGCGAACGCGCCGGAATGAGCCGACCATAGAAGTCGCCGCGGAGACGGAGACCTTCGGACGACACCTCGAACCGTGCCGTGCGCGCGGCCGAGAGGGAGTAGGCCACGACGCCGATCCCGGCGACCGCGATCGTCAGAATTGGGAGCGCGAGCCACAGGATCCGCACCTGGCCCGGAATGATCGGGAATGTGTCGATCATGGCAGTGGAGAGATTCTAGTTGAGTGTGCCGACATCGTCCGCGCGTCTCTGCCGCACCGCGCGGTGACCGCCTCGCTACACATCAGTGGACGGGCGGCCGGCCCGCAGGTCACCGGAACTTTACTCGAGCACGGGTTGCAAGGCACATCCCGTGCAGAGAAATTGACGTCGCTGACGGCCGCCACATCCGCGCCGAGACAGCGTTGGTCTTCCAATGGAGGTGGGACGTGGTCAGAGTGGCGTTGTACGTACCACAGGCGTCCGAACTGTTCTCGGAGCCGCCGGCGATCCAGAAGGTCGACGTGCTGGCGAGCCACCTGCGGTAGCGATCGCGGCGAGGCCTCAGGACCACCCGGAAAGGGCGGTCGAAACCAAGCTGCGGGAATCAGTTTGGTGGGTGCGGCGGAGGGCAGTTGCGGGGGTCTGGGCGGGGGCCGCGACCGGGGGTGGCGGGCGGCGGTTTCCCGGCGGGAGACTCGTCGTCATCGAGCAGGACCTCCCTCCACCATCCAAACCCATGACTCGAATCGAATTCACCCATAGCTACAATGGGCGCGACACGTGGGTCTTTCAGATGGACCCTGCCGTCGCCCTGAAGGGCACCTGTGGCTACCGCGTGCGACACGACTCCGGGAAGCAGTGGACGGAGTGCGTGCTGCGCAAAGTGCCACGCGGTACCGGGACCGATGAGCTCAAGCAACTCGTCATCGACCGGGAAGGACGTATCCTACGGCCCGCAAGCGGACTCGGGACAGCGGCCTGATCGAGCGGCGGCCGGGAGACACCACTCCCGGCCGTGTGTAGCGGATACGCAGTCGCCGTGACGCGATACCGGCGTCCCACCGTGACGTCCGGTCGCGATCGATCACCGCTCCCGCCATCCATCATACGACGGACACGCACGCCGGACGCGTCTGACGGATCCGCGCGTCCCGCCGTCGCGTTCATTGCACGAAGGCGGCCGGCAAGTCATCATCTGCCATGACGCGTAAGCCTGAAGCGGCCTCCACCTCCCTCGCCACGGATCGCTCACGCGTCGTGCGATCCGATGCCGTCGGCGCCTGACGCGCCTGCTCGCGCGTCTGCTCGCCCGTCTCCTGGCTCCGGGAGTGTAATGCCGGCTGGCACCGACGAGGACTGGGCGCCACCGTGGGCAAGCCTGTGGGCACTCGCGGCGTACACGATCGCCGCCTGCGTGCTCGCTTACCCGGTGTTCGGCGGCGGATTTCTCGTCTCGACGCATAGCGACCAGTACATCGGCGGATACGCGGTGCGCGAGTTCGGCGCCGCGGTCATGCGGAGTGGGCACCTCCCGCTGTGGAACCCGTATCTGTTCGGCGGGATGCCGTTCGTCGGCGCGTTCGACGGCGACATTTTCTATCCCCCGACGATGCTCATGCGACTCACGATGCGGAGCGACCTCGCGGTGACGTGGGCATTCATCGTCCACGTGATCCTCGCCGGGTGGTGCACGTATGCGTGGCTTCGCGCGACCGGTCTGAAATTCGCACCAGCCGGCATCGGCGGATTGGCCTATGAGCTCGGAGGCCCCGTCGCGTCCTATGTCTCGCCCGGGCACGACGGCAAGCTGTATGTGAGCGCGTTGCTGCCACTCGTGCTCTGCCTCGTCGTGCTCGGGGTCCGAGATGGGCGCCGCTGGTGCTGGCCCGCACTCGCGTTGACGGTCGGCTGCGCCGCGCTCGCCCCGCATCCGCAGATCTTCGAGTACCTGCTCCTCACCGCCGGCGCGTATGCGCTCTTCCTCGCATCGGGATTGCCGCGCGGCACCCGCGTCGCCGTCCAGCGGCTCGGCACCGCGTTCGCGGCCGTCGTGCTCGGGCTCGTGATGTCGGCGGTGCAGTTCCTTCCGGTCGCACAATTCGTGGCGTGGTCGCCGCGCGGAAGCCGTTCGACGGGCGCAGGGACGTACGCGTACGCGACCCAGTTTTCGATGCCGTTCGAGGACCTCCCGAACATCTATCTTCCACAGTTCTCCGGGATGCTCGACCGGTATTGGGGCGGATTGGGGACCCATTGGTTCAGCGAGTACCTCGGCGCCTCAGTGCTCGTGCTCGCAGGCGCCGCGCTCGTCGCCGCGGGCGCCGACCGGCGGCGCGGCGTCCGTTTCTGGGAGGCCGTTGCGGTCGTGGGCACCCTCTGGTCACTTGGCCGGTATACGCCGCTGTACCATCTCGTCTACACGCTCGTGCCGGGCACGTCGTACTTCCGCGTGCCGGCCGCCGCCTTCGTCGTGGTGGGATTGGCGGTCGCCGCGCTAGCAGCCGAGGGCGTGGTGTGCGTGCTGCGGCGCGACGTACGCGTGCGGTACGTGTTGGGGTGGGTCGCTGCGGCGGGAGTACTCGCCATTCCCCTCGTGATCCATGCGGCGACCCAAGCGGTGGCGCATCTCTTCGGTGCCTCGTGGACTCCGGGAGCAGCCACGGCGAACGCGGGGCCGGTGGCAAGCGGCGCACTCCGCTGCTTTGCCGTCGTGGTCCTCATGGGCGGCATCCTGGCGATACGTCGGGACGACAAAGTCAGCCCGCGCCTGGCCGCGCTCGCGATCGCGGCCCTGGTCGCGCTCGATCTGTGGAGCGTGGAACGGGCCTATTGGCTGTTCTCCCCACCCGCGGCGCAGACGTACGCACGAGATGCCGTGATCGATACCCTGCGTGCGCAAACGCAACCGGTGCGAGTGATGGCGTGGCCGCTCGGACATCCGCACGTGCGCGCCGATCCCGAAATCGCGGGCGACGGGCTCATGATCCATCGGGTCCGACAGGTGCTCGGCTATCATGGCAACGGCATCAAACGATACGATGATCTGAGCTGGACCACCGACGGCACGCAGCCGCTATTCACACCGCATTTCTGGCGCCTCCTCAACGTGGGGTTCCTGTTGACCGACACCGCACAGGTGGCGTTCGCGGGAGCGACCCGCATCGTGGGCCCGGTGGCCGACGCGGCGGGCGATACCCTGTATCTCTATCGGTTGGCGGGCGACCACCCCGCGGCGTGGCTGACCGCGGCCGCGCGATCGCTGCCCGACACGTTCGCCCGACTAGGTGTCATCGACCGGCATTTTGATCTCGATCGCCTCGCCCTCCTCGAACCCGCGGCCCATGCCACGGCGCCCGATTCGATCGGACCAGCGCCCGTCGAACGGGTCATCGCCGAGCGGTACGAGCCGGGCAGTCTGCGCTTCCGACTCTCCGCGCCGGCGCCACAGGGCACGACGCTCGTCGTCTCGGAGAACTTCTACCCGGGCTGGCATGCAACCGCTGACGGCGCGCCCGTGCCGGTATGGCGCGCGGACTACGCCCTCATGGGCGTGCCGTTGCCCGCCGGGACGAAGATGGTCGAGCTCACCTTCTCGAGTCCCGCCGTCACGATCGGACTCACGCTGACCTTGGTGTCCGCTGCGATGGCCGTCGTGTGGCTCCTGTGGGCACGGGCCACGGCGGCGACCCCGGGGGACCCGGGCAGCCGGCCCGCGCAGTCGCGCGACTAGCGGGGTGCACTCAGGGGCTGGCCGCGAATGTGGCCGGCCCCTGGAGGATCCCGACGAGCAATTCCGGTGGACGTCGGTCGCCGACCCCGACGGCGACGCAATCGCGCACATCCGCGCGCCATTCCCGCCGCGCGCGCACGATGTGGCTGGCTCCGCATCGACAGATCCATCGGTGGTACCCGACGACATCGAGCGTCGGCAGCGGATATGGGCCGGCCACCGCGGTGACCGGGCAGCGCCCGGAGCACCCGAACTGGACCCACAATGTGCCAGGCTCCGCGGTGATGGGCGTGCGCGCACGACTGTCGAGCTCCCGCAGCTGGATCCGCACCTGTCGGGCCCCAAGTGGCAGCATGCGCTCGGGAGGCGCCCGGACGGCGCGCACGATGGCCGCGCCGTCCACGGTGGCCGCGCCGGCGGCGAGGAGCACGCGGGCGCAGGCATCGAGCGTCGTGCCCGTCGTGACGAGGTCATCGGCGACGATGATGTGGCGCCCGCGGATAGCGGCCCGCCATCGCCGCCGGATCGCGTAGGCACCGACATTCTCAGCTCGACGGTCATCGTGGGCGAGACCCTTCTGCGTGAAATCGCGCCGCTTCTCGAGGAGGGCGAGGCGGGTCGCGACGTGCGGCAGCCGAACGGCGGCCAGCGCGGTCAGCATCCGCATGTGCGGGCGACGTCCGCGATACGAGGGGACGGGAACGAGCAGCCGCGGCCGCGTCGGCGGCCCGGCGGCATCATCGGGGCGAATCTGATCGACGCTGCGCGCGAGTGCACGCGCCAGTGGCCCGGCGAGCGAGAGCCAGTCGCCGCGACGCTCCTTGAATGCGACAATGGTCTGATAGACCTCGCCGAAGGCGCGGCGCGGCGATCCGGCCCGCCCGCGGTACGCCGCCGAGATGTGGCCGTAGGCGAGTCCATCGGCGAGCACGGCGCGACCGCACTGGGGACACACGACGCCGTCAGCAGTCGCGACCCATCCGTCGAGGGCCACGTCGTCGGTGGCGCAGACGAGACATCGGCGGTCAGCGATCGGCTCGCCGAACTCGCGCGCGAAAGTCCGCTCGGCGGCGCCACGGGCCGCGCTCTGGGCAAGCTCCCACGCGCCCGCACGCGTCGTCCGTGGAAAGGTCCAGACCGCGCGGACCGCGCGCCACCAGGTCCCCACCGACGTCTCGTGCACCGGGGGAACATCGGCCGGGTACGGCCGACGTCAGCATCTTTCAAACGCCGAGGAAATCATCACGCCGCGAGGCGGGGCGCGGCGTCCCCGAGCGATGTCCGAGCGGCGGGGTTACCCGACCAGCGGCATGACCTCCGCCGCGAACCGCTCCATCTCCTCAAATTGAGGACTGGATTGCAGCAGCAGCAAATCCAGGCCCGCATCGGCGAACGCACGCACGCGGTCGGCGACTTGTTCGGGCGTGCCGACCAATCCCGCCCGCAGGCCACGGTTCGAGACTGAGTAGTCCTCGAGACTGACGCGCTGTTCGAGCTTGGTGTTCGAGATCCAGTCCTGGTAGTTCCCATAGCCGGGCGTGCCCGGGGCGACATCGGTGATGCGCGCAACTTCGCGCTTGACCTCCGCCTCGGTGGGACGCACCACCACGTACCCGGCCATCCCAAACGTCATCGGCGGGAGGCCGGCGGCGGCCCGCCGCTCACGCATGTCGGCGATCTTCGGGGCGATCCGCTCGGGCGGATCGCCGTGCATCACATAGGCGTCGCACTGCTGCGCGATCAGCGTCTTGGCGGCCTCGGACTCCCCGCCGGCGTAGATCGTGGGGAGCGTCCGTGGCTTGGGGACCAGTACGGTCTCCTCGACCGAGTAGTACTTGCCTGTGTGGGTGTAGTTTGATGTCGTCCAAGCACCGTGAACGACATTCAGCCACTCGTGGGTCCGGGCATACCGGTCGTCGTGCTCTTCGAAGCGGACACCGTAGCGGCGCGCTTCGTCCGCCCACCAACTCGACACGACGTTGAGCGAGATGCGGCCGGGCGCGATGAGGTCGATATTCGCGGCCTGTTTGGCGAGGATCGCGGGCTGGTGGAACGTCGGCCGGACGGCGACCATGAGCTCCAGCCGTTCGGTCACGGCGGCCAGCGCAGCCGCGGTGGACCAGGCGTCGAGGGCCGGTGCGTTGATCCCCTTGATGTCGTTGAGAAAGAGTTCGGCGATCAGCGTCAGATCGTACCCGATCTGCTCACTGCGACACGCGAGTCGTTTCGCGTACGCCCACGACACTTCCATATTCTCATCGCCGGCATTGCGCAGCCATCCACCGAAGACGGGCAACCAATACCCATAGCGAATCCGTCCACGGGGCGCGCGGCCGCCGATCGCGTCGGCCATCTAACGAGTCCCCGCGCGCGCGGTCGCGCGTGCGGACGCCGCCGACCGCGGGCCGTCCGCGACCTCGGGTGTCGCGCCGTCGGCCTGGCCGACGGGCCGCTCATCGGGTAGGCGTGTCAACAAATATTCCACGAGCCGTTCGTGGGGATCAAAGCCCACGACGTTGCGTGCGTCCGCGACGAAGTTCGAGAGGGCATTGACGTCGTAGAAATATGGACGGCCATCCCGATCGTCGATGAGATACTCAATGCCGCCGACATCCAGGCCGACGCGCCGCGCGATGCGTTCCGCTTCGGCGATGATCTCCCGTGGTGGATCCGCGCGCTCGACACGCANNGTCGAGCGCGCACGCCGACCGCGAAAGGGCGCGGCCGTCCGTCGTCTGGCAGACGTCGGCGGGGCACAGATTGAACATCGAGTCGGGCGCGGGAAACACATTGATGCCGTACAGGAACTGACCGCCAAGTACTTCGATCCGAGTGATGTGGCCCGCCCGCATCGGCGCCATCTCCTGCACCAGGGCGACGCCGTCCATGCCGAAATCGAACGTCCCGCGCTCAGCCGCCGCGGCCAGGGCGGCTGCATCCTCGAACCGCTCGATACCCGCGCCACTCCCGCCGATGTTGGCCTTCACCAGAATCGGAAACCGGAGCCCGGCAGCCGCGGCGACGACCGCGGCCGCGCTGTTCGCGANNGGGAGCCGAGTCTTCGGGTATGGGACGCCGAGTTCTTCGAATATCTCGAGCTGCAGCGCCTTGGAGGTATCCATCTGGTACGCGGAAGCGCCGTTGACGACTGGGACGCCGATGCGCTCGAGGTGGCGGAGCCATTGCAGCGTATAGAACGTCGATTGCCCGTGACCACGCAGGTATGCCGACGGACTCGCACGATTGAAGACGAGCGAATACGGCGCCGTGCGTTCCCCCGGATCGTACGAGTGCGACGCGGCATCGAGCCGCACATATGGCACGCCTCGCCGATCCAACTCGGCGAACAGCGGGCGGAACCAATCGGGGTGCTCGTGGAAGATGGCGATCGGGTGCACGGGGACTCGCGAATTGGGGAGGTCCGCAGGATCAACGAAAGATAGCAGGCGAAAGCGATCAGCTCGTCGGCTTGGATTGGAGGTCTACATCGACGATCGGCGCGATGTGGGCGGCCGTGAGCGTTGGCTCGACCGACTTCCGGTCGCCGACCACGATGATAGCCATGTGATCCGGGTCGAGATACTTGATCGCGGCGGCTCGGACCTCGGCGAGCGTGACGCGCTCGTAGTTCGCCGAGACGTGGTCGTAGTAGTCGAGCGGAAGCCGATACGTGAGCAGCGTGGCCGCGGCGCCGGCAATCTGGGGGACCGTGGCGAAGTCGAGGGGGAGCGACAGTGTCTTCGAGCGGCGTGCGAAACTCAGCTCGGAATCGGTGGGCGGCCGCGTGGTGCGAATCTGACGGAGCTCCGCCACGACATCGATGACCGAGCTGTCGGTCCGGGCGGCCGTCACATCGGCCCCACCCGCGAACGTCGAGGGCTGCGGAATCCGGCGATACTGGAAGGCGGTTTGGGCGCCATACGTGTAGCCATGCACCTCGCGAAGCGTGAGGTTGAGGCGACTATTGAAGGCGCCGCCGAGGATCGTGTTGAGCATATCGAGCGCGAAGAAATCTTTCGTGTCGCGCGGTGGTCCGAGCTCGCCGACGCGCACCACGCTCTGGGGCGACGTGGGTCGGTCATACAGGTAGATGCGGGTTGCGCCGGGGCCGGCAGGTGGGGGAGGTGTGACCGCACCGTCCTTGCCGCCGCCGGCCCAGCCGTCGAAGGCACGGTCGAGCGCGGCCACCGCTTGATCCGGCGTGACGTCACCAGCGACGACGAATGTCGTATTCCGCGGCCGGTAATAGTCCCGGTGGAACGCGACCAAGTCGGCACGGGTGAGCCCGCTGACGCTCTCCTTCGACGGAGTGCGGGCATAGGCGTTGCCCGCGCCATAGACGGCGTTGGCGAGCACTCGACTCGCCAGATACGCGGGTTGGTCTTTGAGCCGGTCGAGACCGGCAATCGTGTTGGCCTTCACCCGATCGAACGCGGCCTGTGGGAACGCGGGGTGGAGCAACTGGTCCGCCATCAGCTCGAGCGATGGCGCGAAATAGCGCGTGATCGTGAAGAACCCGGTGGCCGACACGTCCGTTCCGAGGTCGGCCGCGGCGGTCGCGATCTGATCTGCCGAGCGTGTCGCCGTGCCCTCGGACAGCATCTGCACGGTGAGCGCGGCGACCCCTTCCTTGCCCGGCGGGTCGAGCAGGTCGGGGGCGATCACCAGCGCCGAGACATCCACCACCGGGAACTCGTGGTTCTCGAGCACCGCGACACGGATCCCGTTGTGGAGCGTCCGCATCTGAATCTTTGGCACACGCACGGCAGGAGCGGCGCCGGCGGTCGGGCGGGCCGGGTGGCCATCGGATTGGGCGAGCGCGGCGGGGGCGGAGGCCAGCGCGGCGGCCGAACATGCCGCGAGCGCGAAGCCGTAGATAGCGCTGGACATTAGCGGGCCCCTCCATGCGCGGCGGGTTCAGATGCAGCGGTGACATTGTCGTAGGGCTGCGCCGGCTTGCTGGCCAGATCCAACTTCCCCGCCGGCACCATGCTCAGCACGACGCGTCCGCTCGTGAGGTACTGGTGCGCAACGCGTTGGACGTCGTCAGGCGTGACGGCCGCGGCCTCGCGCAGCTCCGTCTGATAGTGGAGCGGATCGTCGAAGTACGTCTGCCCGCGCGCGATCGCCTCGGCCTTGGAACGCACCGGCTCGAGCCCCGTGATAGTACCGACGACCGCATATGTCTTCGTGCGAGCTACCTCGGTCATGGCGGGGGGCGCCGCGGCGACCGTGGCGATCACACTGTCCACGAGCTGCTCGATCTGGGTGAGTGCCACACCCGGGCGCGGGGTCACGGAGACCGTGAACGTGCCTTCATTCTCGAAACTCGTCGCGGCGACTCCCACATTCGTCGCCAGTTGGCGGTCATACACCAGAAGCTTGGTCAACCGGCTCGTGCGGTCCTGCGCGAGGAGATTGGCCAGCGTCTGGAGCGGCGCCCCGTCCGGGCTCCGCGCACCGACGGTGGGCCACGCGATCGCGAGTCGCGGGAGCGTGGCCTTCGCGTCCTCTAGAACCAAGCGGTGCTCGGACGGGAGTGTGGCCGACGCGACCGACGGGCGAGTGATGTCGGGGCCGCGCGGGATCGGTCCGAAGTATTGCTCGACCAGCGCCTTGGTCCGCACGACGTCGATGTCGCCACAAATCGCCACGACCGCATTCTCGGGCGCGTAATAGGTGCGGAAGAACTGCTTGACGTCATCGACGCTCGCGGCCGATAGATCGGTCATCGACCCGATGACGGGCCAGGAATAGGGATTCGACGCCGGGAACAGCGCAGCGCTGAACACTTCGCCCGCGCGGCCGTAGGGCTGGTTGTCTACGCGGAGCCGGCGCTCGTTCTTCACGACATCCCGCTGGTTATCGAGCTTGTCCTGGCCCAGCGCGGGGAGCAAGTAGCCCATCCGGTCGGATTCGAGCCAGAGCACCGTCTCGAGGTAATTGTTGGGGACCGTCTCGTAGTAGTTGGTCCGGTCGTTGTTCGTCGACCCGTTCATGGTGCCGCCGGCATCTTCGATGGTCTTGATGTGGTCGCCCTTGGCCGCGTGCTCGGAGCCTTGGAACATCATATGCTCGAATAAGTGGGCGAAGCCCGTGCGGCCCGGGAGCTCATTCTTCGAGCCCACGTGATACCACACCGTGACGCTCACGATCGGCGCCGTCCGATCCGGGGAGAGCAAGAGCGTCAGCCCGTTGGGTAGCACGTACCGCTCGACGGGAATCGTGGGAGCGGACACCGAGTCCGACGCCACCGGCGTGGGTGGGTGCGCCGCCTGGGCCGACGCCGATGGGGCGGCCACCGCCGAGACGGCGAGAACGACGTGGACAACGCGGGCGGTCATGGAAGTGGGCGAGGGTGAGAGAGTCGGCGGCACTCGGAATATCCGGTTAGACACCCGAAAAACAGTACTTAAGGGGCGAACGGTCGGAGTCGATGACCGGCGCTTCCTCAAAGTACGCAACGGACGGTCGAACCGATGCGATTTACCGCCTCAATATTGCGCAGTGGCGTCGGTCCTATCACGTCGCGCCAGCCGTGGTAGCTCGAGTCCCCGCGGCGCGATCCACCACGATCCGGCTATTCGACGTCGTCGATCGACCGCGGCCAATCCTCTTTCAGTAGACGAGACATCGCACGATCGGCGAGTCGGCGGCCGTCAGTCTGGCAGCGGGCGCAGTAATTCGTTTCGTTGGACGCGTAACGGATCCGCTGCACGGGGGCGCCGCAGTCGGGACAGGGTTGCCCATAACGCCCGTGCACGGCCATCTCCTCGCGGAAGGCGGTGACCGTCTCCGGGAACGCATCGCCGACGTCAGCGCGGAGTCGGGTCGTCCACTCGGTGAGCACGGCGCGCGTCGCGTCATAGAGGCGTTCGACGTCCGCGTCGGCGAGCGTGGCCGAGAGCGCCAACGGCGAGAGTCGCGCGCGGTGGAGAATCTCATCCGAATAGGCGTTACCGATGCCGCTGAAGAGCCGCGGATCGGTGAGCGACCGTTTGAGCGTATGGTTCTCGGCCTTGAGGCGGGCCGCAAATGCCGAGCGATCGGCGTCCAGGACCTCGAGTCCACCGCGGTCGAATGTCGCGAGGGCGATCTCACCTGCGATGTAATGGAGCGACGCGCGGCGCGTGGTGCCCGCTTCGGTGAAATACAGCGTGCCCGTCGGGACCCTGAGCGTCGCGAGGATCATTCGCGCGGAGATGGCGGGCGGCTTGCGCGGCCGTCCTCGCGGGGCGCCAGCGTCGGCGGAGGGCGGGACGTGCGGCGCAACGACCGCGTCACGCCAGCGAAGACGGCCTGCAATCATGAGGTGTATGACGAGAAAGCGATCCGTGTCGAGCACCAGCACAATCCGCTTTCCCGATCGCCGCACGCCGGTGACGTGGCGCCCGACCGCGTCAGCGATGGGCGGATCAACGGTGCGGAGCACGAAGGGCTTCGCGATCGCGAGATCGAGCAGCGGCTGGCCTACGAGTCGCGCCATCAGCCGTTCCACGTACACCTGGATATCGGGCAACTCTGGCATTTGCTTGATCATGCCCTGGCGCGCCCGTACATTGCCAGTCCGGGCCCCTATCGAAGTGAACGTCGCGCGAGTAGCTCAGTTGGATAGAGCGTCGGCCTCCGGAGCCGAAGGTCGCAGGTTCGAATCCTGTCTCGCGCATGGAGTAGCGGTGAGCCACGAGCAGATGGGAGCCGACGCGTATTCGCCGTACCCGATCGCCGCCCGCGCTCGGCACTCGGCAGCCGCGAATGGCTCGCCACCCGCACCCATTCGCTGCCCACGACGAATTGCTCCCTGCGCCGGGCTTGCCCGGGCGGGCGAGAGTTGGTAGTTTTTGGTGCGTTGCTGTTCGTGCTAAAGGCTTCCGGCAAAACGACTTCGCCGACCCGCGCAGGATGCGCGAGTCCCCGCGGGTCGGACCCGTCCCCCACCTGCCGGTCGTCGCGGTCTTCGGTTCGACACCCCCTTCTACATTGCATCGACCTACCCACTGGTCCGCACTGATCCCCGGTCTGGTCGTCTCCGGAGCGATCGTCGTCGCCGCGACCGTCGTGCTGATCTTTGGGCGCGTCGGCACGATGCACGGGCGAACCGAGCGGCTCTATCTCGCGACCGATCAGGCGCAGGCGGTGATCGTGGGGACCGATGTCTGGCTGGACGGTAAGCCAGTCGGCAAAGTCGTATGGGTCCGATTCCAGCCGCCGACCGTCGATCCCGCGCACCGACTGTTGATCGCGCTCGACGTGGCGCAGCCGATCGAGTCACGGATTCGCCGTGACACACGGGCGCAGATCAAAGCCGGGACGAGCCTCATCGGCGCACCGGTCATCGACCTCGCCGGCGGATCCGCGGCGGCGCGCGCCCTCGCGAACGGCGACACGCTGGTGACGGTGCCCCATGGGGAGTTCGACGACGCGCGCGCATCGCTGGCCCTCACGGCCCAGAATCTTCCGCAGGTTCTCGAAAACGTCCGCGCGGTCCGCACGCTGGCCGTGTCCACGAGTGGAACGATCGGCGCGTTCGAGGGCGAGGGCGGTCCCGCACGGCGATTCATCTCGTTGGCCGATAACATCGGCGAATTGTCGGCGCGGCTTGAGTACCGGCACGGCGCACTGCATCGCGTGGGGGCCGACGACCTCGTGGCGCAGGCCCGCCGGGTATTGGCGCATGCCGATTCGATCGAGCACTCGGCCTCGGCACAGGCGGCGCGCGCGGACCGGCTCCGCGACGATTCCGCCATGAAGCATGATATCCGGGACGCGCGGGCGGAGCTCGCGGCGGTCCAGACACTCTTGGCGTCATCGCCCGCGGACTCGATCGCGGAGCTGCCCGGAGCGGGGCCGGGCCTGGCACGGCTCCGCTATCGCATGGCGACGCTCGACGCGGAGCTCGGCGTGTTGTTGACCGATCTTATCCACCGTCCGTTGCGGTACCTCGCGTTCTAATCGTTGATTTTCACCCCCGCTCATTGCCCCACCGTCGTCTTCCCAGTTGGTCAGTGGGCGTGCCGACATCGGCCGCCGCGACCACCGTCATTCTTCTCGGCCCGTGGACATCGTCGATCTAAAACGCAAGAACATCGCTGAACTCCAAGCGGTGGCCGAAGACCTGCAACTCACCAACACCTCGGGTCTCCGGAAGCAGGACCTCATCTTCCGGATCGAGCAGAAGCTGCTCGGCTCCGACGTTCCGCTGCACGCCGAAGGCGTGCTCGAGATCGTGGACGAGGGCTACGGGTTCCTGCGGAGCCAGGACTGGAGCTATCTCGAAGGACCAGACGACATCTACGTCTCGCCGTCGCAGATCAAACGGTTCGACCTGCGGACCGGCGATACGATCATCGGCCAGGTGCGGCCGCCGAAAGAGTGGGAGCGCTACCTCGCGCTACTCCGGGTGGAGACGATCAACGGCGACGTGCCCGTCGCCGGTACGACGCGTCCGACCTTCGACAACCTGCGCCCCCGCTACCCCGACCAGCGCCTGCGGCTCGAGACCGCGAGCGGCGACATCAGCATGCGCGTGGTGGACATTGTAGCGCCGATCGGCAAAGGGCAGCGTGGCCTGATCGTGGCGCCCCCGCGGGCCGGCAAGACGATTCTCCTGCAGAAGATGGCGAACGCGATCGTGGAGAATCATCCCGAAGTCACGCTCATTGTGCTCCTGATCGACGAACGGCCGGAGGAAGTCACCGACTTCCAGCAGAACGTGCCGGGGGCGCAGGTGATCAGCTCGACATTCGACGAGCCCGCGACGCGGCACGTGCAGGTCGCCAACATGGTGATCGAGAAGGCGAAGCGGTTAGTGGAGCATGGGCGCGACGTGGTGATCCTGCTCGACTCGATCACCCGCATGGCGCGCGCGCACAACACCGTCGCACCCCATTCGGGGAAGATCCTGTCGGGGGGCGTCGAGGCGCAGGCGCTGCAGAAACCCAAACACTTCTTCGGCGCAGCGCGAAAGATCGAGAACGGCGGGTCGCTGACCATCATCGGCACCGCGCTGGTGGAAACCGGGTCGCGGATGGACGACGTGATCTTCGAGGAGTTCAAGGGGACCGGCAACATGGAGCTGGTGCTCAACCGCCAGATCGCGGACCGCCGGATCTATCCCGCGATCGATGTCGCGCGGTCCGGCACGCGCAAAGAGGAGCTGCTCTTCGCGCCCGTGGAAGCCAACCGCGTCTTCCTCCTCCGGAGCTTCCTCGGCGACATGCCGGAAGACGAAGCCATTTTCTTTCTGCTGGAGCGCATGATGCGGACGAAGACCAATAAGGAATTCTTCACCAGCATGGCCGAGGGCTGACGTGGGCATGACGGACGGCATACGGCTGTTGGGGATCGACTACGGTGAGCGTCGCATCGGACTCGCAGTAAGCGACCCGACGGGCACGATCGCGAGTCCGGCCGGACACCTCGTGCGCCGGGCGGGCAAACGCGCGCCGGTGGCCGCACTCGTGCGGCGCGCGACAGAGTTGGGGGCGACCGGGTTCGTGCTCGGGCTGCCGTTGGATGCGGAGGGCGGCGAGCCGCCGCGGGCCGCGGAAGTGCGGGTGATCGGCACCGAGTTGGCGAAGCGCACGGGGTTTCCGGTACGATACGTGGATGAGCGATTCACCACCGCGATCGCGCTACGCGCCGTCCGGGCCGTCGGCGGCTCGACACGGGGACGCAAGGGTGACGTCGACGCCCTCGCCGCGACCGTCCTGTTGCAACATGCGCTGGCCCTCCCCGACTGACGGGCGCCCGACCTGCGTCGGGCCGAGCCGGATGCGGGCGCGGGTCGGAGCCGCCGTGATGGCGGCCGCAGCCATGGCCGCGTGCGGGGGCGACCCACACGACGTCCCGGCGCACGTGGTGATTCCCATCGGTTCGACATTTCGGGCCGCGGCGGACTCGCTCGCGCGCGCCGACATCGTCGAGTGGCCGCGGGTCTTCAGGCTGTACGCGAGCGTGACACACCGCGACCGCGAGCTCAAGGCGGGGACATATCTCCTGCAGCGCGGCATTTCGTGGTCCGAGGCGTTGGACGCCCTGACGCGCGGCACGGGGCTCGTGCACACCGTCACGATCCCCGAGGGGTGGGACGTGGCGGAGATCGTGCCGGTGCTCTCCCGCGCGTTGCTCGTGCCTCCGGAGTCCGTACTGGCCGCCGTGCGGGACACCGCGTTGCTGGCGCGCGTCGGCTCCGGAGGCGAAACCCTCGAGGGATACTTGTTCCCCGACACCTATTCGTTCCCCGACGGTACGACCTCGCGGGCGGCCGTGGCCGAGATGGTGCGTGCGTTCGAGCGTACGTGGAAGCCCGAGTGGGACGACGAGCGGGCGGCGCTCGGGATGAGCCGCGGCGACGTCGTGACTCTGGCATCCATCATCGAGAAAGAGGCGCGACTGAGTGAAGAGCGGCCCGTGATCTCGGCCGTCTACCACAATCGACTCCGGCTCGGGATGCCGTTGCAGGCAGATCCGACGATCCAATACGCCCTCGGGCATCACGTCGACCGCGTCACGTTCAAAGACCTCGACATCGTGTCCGCGTACAACACCTACCGGCACCCGGGACTTCCTCCGGGCCCGATCGGCAGCCCGGGCGCATCGAGCCTGGAGGCCGCGGTGACGCCGGCACGTGTGCCCTATCTGTACTTCGTCGCGGCGCCGGACGGCCACCACGAATTCCGGTCCACATTCGCGGAGCACACGGAAGCGCGCCACGAGATACGACGCAAGTCCGGACCGCAGAAATCCGGTCACCCATCGTGACGGCGACTGACCTCCCGGCGCGGGTGTCGGCCTCGGTCCCTCCCTACCGATTGATCGCCATCACGGACGACCTCCGCGATGGCCGCGACGGACTCGTGGCGCGTGCGTCAGCGGCGGTGCGGGGAGGGGTGACGATGGTGCAGCTCCGACTCAAGCACACCGACGCGCGGGCAGTGGTCGACATCGGCCGGGCGCTCGTCGAGCGGCTGTCCGTGCCGGTGATCATCAACGACCGGGCCGACATCGCGCTCGCGTGCGGCGCCGCCGGCGTGCACGTGGGGTCGGACGACGTGCCGGCCGCCGCGCTGCGCCGGATCGTGCCCCCGGGGTTCCTGATCGGCGTGTCCGTGGGGAGCGACGCCGAAGTCGCGAATGCCGCCGGCGGCGACTACGTGGGCGTCGGTCCGATCTATGGCAGCGCGTCGAAGCTCGATGCCGGCGACGCGATCGGGTTGTTGGGCCTCGCGCATCTCGCCAGCGCCGCGGCGCTCCCGGCGGTCGCGATCGGGGGGATCACCGTCGCGACGGCAGGCGACGTCATGGCCGCGGGGGCGTCGGGGGTCGCGGTCATCGCGGCGATCTTCGGTGCGAGCGACCCCGAAGCAGCCGCTCGCGCCCTACGGATCGCCATGGATCGGGTCGTGCGGTAGCGTGCCTGACACCGCCGCCGCCGTCGTCTCGCCACGGGGCGCCCACCGCCTCGTCCGCGGCCATCCGTGGGTGTTCCGCAGCGACGTCGATGGTCGGCCGGATGCCGCCGCGGGGGTGGTGCCGATCTACGACGGACACGGCCGTCCACTCGGCTGGGGGCTGTGGAGCCCCCGCTCAGAGATCGCGCTCCGACTGCTCGACAGTGCGCCGGGGGCGCGGATCGATGGCGCGTGGTGGATGACGCGAATCGCCACCGCGCTCGCACGCCGCGAGGCGGTCAGTCGGGACAGCTCCGCGTACCGGGTCGTACACGGCGAGGCGGACGGGTGTCCGTCACTGGTGTGCGACCGGTACGACCGGTGGCTCGTGGTCCAGCTCATGAGCGCGGGCCTCGAAGCCTGCCGATCGGACATCGTCGCGGCTTTGCAGGACGCGATGCAGCCATTGGGAATCCTCGCGCGTCATGACGCCGCGGTTCGCCGCAAAGAGGGGTTGGACGAGACCGTCGAAGTGCTGGCGGGCGACGTGCCCACCGAGATCGAGATCGTGGAGCACGGCGTGCGGTATCTGGCGGCGCCGTGGAGCGGGCAGAAGACCGGCGCGTTCCTCGATCAGCGGGAGAATCGGGCATTGATGGGCGAGCTCGCCCGCGGGCGGGCGCTCGACTGCTTCAGCTACCACGGATCATTCGCGCTCCATCTGGCACGCCGCGCCGCCCACGTGACCGCGCTCGACAGCTCCGCGGCCGCGCTGGCGCGGGCCGCGGACAACGCCACGCTGAACGGCGCGACCAACATCACGTTCGTGGAGGATGATGCGTTTACGTATCTCAAATCGGCCGAGCGCAGCCGCGCCCGATTCGACATCGTGGTGCTCGATCCGCCCGCATTCGCGAAAACCCGGGCATCGGTCGGCGCGGCGTTGCGGGGCTACCAAGAGATCAATCTGCGCGGCATGCGGTTGCTCGAGCCGGGGGGACTGCTCTACACCGCGAGTTGTAGTCATCACGTCAGTCGCGCGGCGTTCCTGGACATGCTGGCGACCGCCGCGGGTGACAGTGGGCGTCGCCTCGCGCTCCGCCGGGTGTTAGGTCAGGCGAGCGACCATCCCGAAGTGTTGAGCATCCCCGAGACCGGCTACATCAAAGGCGCGCTGGTGGAAGCCCTGGACTAACGGCTGCACCGTAGCGAACATCCCGCCGTGAGCCCCTCCGCGTCGCCTCCGGCCACGCCCGCGACGTCGGACCCTGTCCCCCCGATCGCCGCGCGCGCAATGCATCAACCCGCCATCCGGCGGGTGCTGGCGGTCGTCCTCGTCGTCAATATCGCGGTCGTGATCGCCAAGACTGGCGTGGGCTGGAAGACGGGCGCGCTCACCGTGCTCGGATCGGCGCTCGAATCGGGGCTCGATCTGCTCAACATCGTGATTGGGATGACGTTGGTCTCGGTGGCCGCGCGAGCGCCTGACGAGGACCACCCGTACGGGCACGAGAAGTTCGAATCGCTGGGAACCCTGGTGATTGTGGGATTCTTGTCGATCTCGTGCTTCGAGCTCCTGCGTGAAGCGGTCGTGCAGCTGTTGCACCGCGAGACCCCGCACGCGCCGACGGTCGCGGATCTGGCGGTCCTGGTGGGAACGGTCGCGGTCAACGGCTTCATCGTGTGGTACGAGCGGTCGCGGGGGCGCGCGCTGGGGAGCGCGTTTCTCCTCGCCGACGCGACGCACACCGGGAGCGACCTCTATGTGACTGCGTTGGCACTGGTGTCGCTGATCGTGACCCGCGCTGGTCGCGGCGGTCTGGACGCGCCGCTGGCCATCCTAGTTGCAGTGCTGATCGCGCGGAATGGCTTCAAGATCCTCAGGGGATCGGTGCCGGTCCTGGTGGATCAGCGGGCGGTCGATGCGGCTCGCATTCGCGAGCTCATCGCACAAGTCCCGCAGGTGACCGACGTGCGGCTCGTGCGGTCGCGGGCGACATCATCCGGCCTCCTGTTCGCCGAGGTGACGATCGGCGTCTCCGCATCGACGTCGGTGGCGGCGGCCCATGCGATCGCGGATGCTGTCGAGGCGCGAATCACTACTGGGCTCGGGGCAGCCGAAGTCACCGTGCATGTTGAGCCGGCTTAACGACTTGCGGAATCCGGCGGCCGGTCTACCTTAGACGCGGCAGTCGGTTGTCTCCAACCCCTATCTTTTGCGCGATCGCTCACTCCGCCACGAGTACGACGAGTACGTCGACCAAGAGGTCGAGCTGTACAAGGAGTCGCTCCCCCGCCATGCCTTGTTGAGCATCGGTGACGAAGCGGTCGCGATACTGCTGCACCAGTCGCAATTCGTGTTGACCGAACTCGTGCTCTACGAAGAAGTCAACCGGATCATCAAGCGTCGGCTGAAGATCAAGGATTATCCCGCCTGGCGCCGCAAGCGATTCCGCCTGCTCGAACAGTTCCGGCGCGCAGAACATTGGGGGCTGCGGCCGGAGAGCCCACTCGTCCGTGAGATCCAGCGAGATCAGGGCGGCCATGTATTGGTGGCCGGGGCGGTCGCCGAGGGCGCGGCGTTGTACCTCGCGGCTAACGGATGTGAAGTCACGACGCTGGAGATCTCGTCCGACGCCATGCAACGGGTACTCTCGGCGGCTGGCACCGCGGGACTGACGCAGCGCGTGCGCGAGTGGCCTACGGACATCGGCCACTGGCGTCCTGACTGTCCGCTCAACGCCGTCGTGTGTACCCCGTCCGCGTTCAAGGGGCTGTCGCCGGCCGAGCGGAGCAGCGTGATCTCGTTGTTACAGGAAGCAACGATGGACGGCGGCGTGCACCTCGTGGAGACGATCGTGGCGGGTCAGGAGGCGATGTCGGTGGCCGAGCTGCGCACGCGGTACGCGGGCTGGGACATCAGTATCGAGCGCGACGGTAACGCCTCGCGATCATTCGTCGCTCGGAAGGGCGCGGCGTAGCGAATCGACACGATTGGGCGCTCCATCCGTGTCGGAATACGACACGGGCAAGGACAGCCACCCAGCCCCTCGAGACTAACTCGGGCAAGGGCAACTACTTAGAAAATTGCGTGGTTTGGCACCCGAGATGCCCTGTAGCTCTGGCACTAGTCTCGCAACCGTGCGTGGCACGGGTCCTACTCGGAGTGTTCTATATGAACGACATGCGCCAACGTCCAACTGCTGACGAGCCCGTCGGCATCATTATTTCTCGCGGATCTCGTGACGAGGTCCTGCCACGCGTGTCGGCATATATCTGGGGGCCGGTACCGACGGAAGACGAGAACAGCTCGACCAAGGCGGCCTGATTCGGTAGGCCTTGGTTGGTGATTCGCGTATTAGGCCGGTTGCAGCGCTCTGCAGCCGGCCTTCGTGCATCAGTTCGGTCGACTCTCGACTTTCGACTCTCGTCGCCTCTTGATGCGCGTAGCGCGCGACGACTTTCCGGTGTCTTGGAAAGCCGCCGCGCGCTATGCGGAACGGTCAGCTAGCGACGCGCCTTTTTCTTCGCGCCCTTCTTGGCCGACTTTCTCGCCGTCTTCTTGGCGCCCTTTCTCTTGCCTTTCTTGGCTGCCATACAATCAGCTCCAGTTGTGGAGTGAAACACCCGGCCGTTCCCCCGGTGGAGCGGTAGGTGCGGTCCCGTCCGATGCGGCTCGAAGCCGATGCGAGCGGAGCCGAGGATGCACGGACCCTTGAGGGACCATGCAGTCGAAGCGCGTGAACATCCCGCGCGAAGAGGTGTCAATGCTCATCCAATGAGAACGCGACCGCGGACAGCCCGTGCGACCGGCGTCGATCTGAGAGCCACTGGCGGCGGTCACGTCACGCCCGCGGTGGCGAGAGAACCGGCCAGTGCAGGAGGGCGCAACTGCGCCGTCCGTGTCGCCTGACCGTTCCTGCGATCGCGCCCCGACACCCGGTGGTGCGGCACCGGCCCTTGCGGCTGGTGAGCGGCACCATGGTTCGTTGGCGGCGCGAGTGATCATGCAATGCGAAAGCCGTGGACTGAGATATCGAACTCGGTGTTGAACGTTGGTACGCGGACGGACCACGAATGTCCGCATCGCGAATATAGGACGCACCAAAATGCATTGCAATACGTAAAAGATGATGAGTCGCGATTCGCGGACGGTGATCGGCGCGAGAAATCGGGTCCCACGCGTCATCCGCGGCACGCGATTCGCGATGCCTTTCGATGTGCATCGGGATGCCGTGCGCGTACCGCGCAACTCCATGGATCCACACGCCGCGGCGCCATTCGATCGTCGACACCGCGGCGCATAACATGCGTTTTTTCATAGGAGAAACGTGGATCGCGCGCACACATCGCGCGTCCCCCGCTCGCGGTCGAGCCTCACGCGTCACACGCATCGGTACGATGACCGCGGCTCGCCGCGCACCCGTCATGATGCGCGCGCCGCAGGGTGCTGATCAACGTCGCCGAATGCCCGAAAACTGGAACGCCAGCGGATGCACGCGAAACCCGACATCGCATGCTGGCCAGTGATCGCGGGCCGCCCGGCGGCGCTCGCGGACCGTTGGTCGCCGTGTGCAACCGGCTAGCGTAGCACGGGACGGCATGCGACCTTTCGGTTCGCGCCGGGTATCTGGCGCGGTTTTTTTTCCTCTGAATGTGGAGCACGACACGCAGTGCGCGCACTGGTGAAGCGGACAGCTGGACCCGGGATGGAGCTCACCGAAGTCCCGAGGCCCACGATTCGAGAAGACGAGGTCCTCATCCGAGTTCGACGGGCGGGTGTGTGCGGCACCGACGTCCACATCTACACGTGGGATGATTGGGCCAAAGGGCGGGTCAAGCCACCGATCATCGTCGGGCATGAATTCGCCGGCGATGTGGTCGAGGTGGGCCCACTGGTGAGCGACGTGCGGGTCGGGGACCGAGTGACGGCCGAGGGGCACATCGTCGATGGCCACTGCCTGCTCTGCCGCACCGGCAACTCCCATGTCTGCCCCTATACGAAGATCATCGGTGTGGACCGGGACGGCTGCTTTGCGGACTTCATCGCCATGCCGGCGACGAACGTCTGGCGCCTCGACCCTAGCATCTCCTATGAGGTCGGGGGGATCCACGACCCGATGGGCAACGCGTTCCACACCGCGCTGACGGCGGAGATTCCGGGCGCGAATGTGTTGATCACGGGATGTGGCCCGATCGGCCTGTTCGCGGTTGGAATCTGCAAAGCCGCGGGCGCGGCGCGTGTGATCGCGTCCGACGTGAATGAGACGCGGCTCGCGCTGGCCCGGCGGATGGGCGCGGACGACACGGTGCATCCCGAGGACGCGGACCGCGCCGTCCGGGAGGCGACCGACGGGCTGGGCGTCGACGTCGTCCTCGAGATGTCGGGGATACCAGCCGCGATCCGCCAGGCGTTGTCACTCGTTCGGGTCGGGGGCCGCGTGCAGATGCTCGGCATACCGGCGCGGCCGATGGAAGTCGACTTCGCGACGCAGGTGATCTTCAAAGGGATCACGATCTACGGCGTCGTCGGCCGACGGATGTACGATACGTGGATCCAGATGAGCCGGTTCCTTAAATCCGGCCAATTCGATCCCGCGCCCGTGATCACCCACCGGTTTCCGTTGGAGGCCGTGGATGAGGCAATGCGAGTGATCCAGGTTGGTGAAGCGGGGAAAGTCGTCTTTGAAATCGCCTGACGACGCCGGTATCATACCCCGATGGCCGTGACGACTACACCCAGCCCCTTCGCGGCCAGCCTCGCCGCCGAGATCGGGCAGCTCAAGCGCGACCGGGTCTATAAGCGCCTGAACTATCTCGAGACCCCGCAAGGTCCACGCGTGCGCATGGAGGGTCGGGGCGAAATCCTGATCCTCTCCTCGAACAACTATCTCGGGCTGTGCGCCGAGCCAAGCGTCGTGCAGGCGGGGGTGGCGGGACTCCAGGCATATGGTGCGGGCACCAGCAGCGTACGGTTCATTTGTGGGACCTACGCGATCCATCGGACCCTGGAGGCCGAGCTCGCCCGCTTCGTCGGCACCGAAGCCTCACTCTCCTTCGGGTCGGCGTGGAATGCGAATGAGGGGCTGACCGCGAGCGTCGTCGGCGAGGGTGACGTGGTGCTCTCCGACGCGCTGAACCACGCGTCGATCATCGACTCGATGCGACTGGCGAAGGCCATCACCAAGTGCACGACCGCCGTCTACCGGCACGGGGACATGGACGACCTCGTGTCCAAGCTGGAGTCGGCACGGGGAGCGCGGCGCACGATCATTTGGACGGATGGCGTGTTCTCGATGGAAGGGAGCATCGCCAAGCTGCCGTCGATCCTCGAGATCGCGCGCCGATTCGGCGCGATCGTGGCCGTCGATGACTCGCATGCCACGGGGGTGATCGGGGAGACGGGTCGCGGCACACCGGAGCACTGCGGCGTGTTGGGCGACGTGGACGTGATCACGTCGACGCTCGGCAAAGCGTTGGGCGGTGCGGCGGGCGGGTTCGTGGCCGGTCCAGAGTCGTTGTGCGACATGTTGACGCAACGATCGCGGCCCCAGCTCTTCTCGAACGCCCTGCCGCCGACGGTCGCGGCGAGCGCGCTCGCGGCCGTGCAATTCGTCACCAATCACCCTGAGCGGGTGCGCACGCTGCGAGAGAACACCCGCTACTTCCGTGAGCAGATCACGGAAGCCGGATTCTCACCGCTCGCGGGCGAGACGCCGATCGTACCAATCATCGTGGGCGAGACCGCCACGGCGATCCAGATGAGCGACCTCCTATTGGCTCAGGGAGTGTTCGTGACGGGGTTCGGCTATCCCGTCGTACCGCAGGGGCAGGCCCGCGTGCGGTGTCAGTTGAGCGCGGCGCACACGCGGGCCGATCTGGACGAGGCGATCGCGGCGTTCAAGACCGTGGGGCGCAAGGTCGGGATTCTGAAATAGCAGAGCGTGGGTCATGGGTCGCACGTGCGGGCCGGATGCAGAAGTGCTGCATCCGGCCGTGTCATTGAGGGTCGCGACGGACGGCTGCATCGCGCGGCAGTTGCGGACGTCTACCCGCCAACTGCCGTCCGCACCGCAACGCGGATCACGAGCCGGCGCCAGCTTTCGATCTCGTCTGAGCCGACCGTCTCGACGCGGGCCTGGCAGCGGCCGCCGTCAAACATCCAGGGACCGAGCCACGCGGCGATCGGCAGCGGGAGGTGACCGATGACATCCCCACCCGCGGCGTGGACCCAGACAGCCGGCTGCTCGGCGCCGGGAGGATCGGGGACGAGGATCAGCGGATCGCCCGCTTTGAGCCGGTGCACGACCTGGGTGCGCTCGGCGAAGACCGTTCCATACACCGCGGTTCGGAAGTCGTCCGTATAGGGCGGAGCCGTCAGCATGACAGCCAGGATAGGTCTGCCGCAAGGTCGCGGCAAGCTATACCGGAGCACCGGGCGGCGGGGGACAAGCTGACCGATCCGGTCAAAGCGCCAGGACCGCCCGTGACCCGGGGGCGTTGGTCCTCGTCAGACGCTAGAAACGGCGGGGTTGAACTCTCTGCCGCCGGGCGCGATGTCCCGGACGCTTCCATTACACTAGAGGTCTTTCGCCATGCGGCTGAACCGAAGCCTGTTTGCCGGGCTCACCCTCCTTGCGCTGGCGCCCACGGTTGGAAGGGCGCAGGAGGGGCGTCTGTTCAACAACTCGTGGTTCTGGGGGCTAGGGGGCGGCACGCTCACCTACTGGACCTCGACGACCGCGCATTCTCAGGCACCCACCGTCAGTCTCGACTGGCTGATCACGCGCACACACTGGGCGCTGTATCTCGGTGCCGACCAGTCGTTCTTCTCCGCCAACAACCTGACGTACACCGAAGTGGGGCGGCTGTATACCGATTCCACGCTCACCAACTTCAACAACGTCTCGTACTACGCGCAGGCGCACGTGCGGAACTCGCGGCATATCCAGGGAGCGCTCATGGCCTTCCCGGGTCATGGCATCCTGCGCCCATACGCGGGCCTCGGGATCAGCGGGAACTTCGTGCAGGGCGCGACCATGACGTCGACCGCGCCGGCACTGACGCCGTCTTCGCAGTGGTTCCCGCAATTCTACCAGGACACCTACCGCTCGCAGGCGTCCGAGTGGGTGTCGCCGCTGGTGATCGTCGGTCTCCAGGCGCAGCTCAGCCGCTTCTCGATCTACGGGCAGGCCAAGCTGTTCCCAATGGACGCACCGCAGTATCAGCCGCGATTCTTCACCGACCAGGCGTTCTTCATGCTGCAGGCCGGTATCCGGATCAACGCATCGACGGCGATTGGGAGTTTCTGAGGCGCGCGATCGGCGCCGCGGTGAGTGGTGTGGGTGAATGACGACGGTGTGGAGGCCGGCTGCAGCGTGCTGCAGCCGGCTTTTGCGTTGGGTCAGCCGCCGACCGTGACGCGCCGATAATCCCTCGCCGGCAGACAATCGCTATCCGCAAAACGCTGCTGTGCTGAAGTGGGTGGGAGTGCGCGAGACGAAGCGGTTGTCGCGGATGTAGAAGCGGCACGGCAGGTCGGCGGCGCGGGAGATGCCGATGCGTGGCGACACGAGCACGTCGGCGTCCGGGACCGCGCGTCCGCGCCGGATCGTGAGCGGGGAGCGCAGCAAGGTGACGCCATTCAAGCGGCCGTCGATCCCGAGCGCGGCGCAGAGCTTCCCGGGTCCGTTGGTCAACTCCCGATCGCGCGTGTCGGTTCCCGGCGCCGTAGCTCGCCAGCGGTCCGATGATCGGGTCGCCGCCGTGGATTGCCATCGGCGCGCACGCATGAGCGGGATGCCGTCCACCGGTTCGAGGGCACGGACGAGCACCGCGGTCCCGGCGCCGCGGCGCCATACGACCGCGTTGACGCACCAGTGGACTCCATAGATGAAATACACGTACGCCATCCCGGGGCGGCCGAAGAGATGGCGGGTACGCGCGGTCACGCCGGCGGCGGCGTGACTGGCGGGGTCGTGCGGGCCGAGGTACGCCTCGGTCTCCACGATGCGGCCGGACGCCCGCCCCTCGGGCGTCTCGCATTCGAGGATGGTACCAAGGAGCGCCCGGGCGACAGCCGTCGCGTCCCGTTCGTAGAACGACCGAGGGAGTGGCCGGCGGCTACCGGCGGCCGCTACCACTCCCTCGTGACCCGACGCCAACCGGTGCGCGCGCGCACCGCCCGGCGGATCATCAATCCGTACTCTTACTCTTGGCCGAGCCGCGAGGCCGCGGCCGCTTCGCCTTGCTGGGCGCAGCCGTTGTGGCCGCACCGACGCCGGCAGCGGTCGCGCGTTTGGCGCGCGCGCGGGGGCGCTTGGCAGCGGCTGGCCGTGACTTAGCAGCGGGTATGTCCTCCTCGACCGCCGCGATGGCGATCGGAGGCGGCGACCCACCACCCGGTGCATCGACGACGCCAACGGCCAGCAACTCCGGTGGCAGCGTTGCACCCCGTCCGCCGAAACTCCCGCGCCGTGAGCCCCGCGGTCCGAGCCCGCGAGGTGCCGCGGGAGGAGTCGTCGCTGCCGGTCCGTTGGCACCGGAGCGCGCACCGGCCGCCACGTTGAACTGCTCCGCGACTGGCGGCGCGGAGACGGCGAGCGCCACATCATAATCGTCGCCGCGGCGCCGAAGATCGATCACATCGGCGTCGTGCGCGTCGCGCAGAATACGGGAGAAATTGCGTTCGCTCAAACTGTCGCTATCCCGTCCGAGGAGGGCGGCCGCCTTCGACCGCACATCCGACGCGCGCACCGCATCCTCACCGCCGACCAGCGCGGCCACCGCGCGACGGACGAGATCGAACGCCTCGTCGCGAGTCAGTCGCTCACCGGAGGCGCCGATCCCGGGCTGGGCCGGGGCCGTCGTGACCGCCGCCGCAGGGGCGGGAGTCGCGGTCTCCGGAATCCCAGCGGCCTCGGTTGGCGGGGTCTCGCCCCCGACATGTCCGACGACGGCGGAGTGCGCCTCGCGGGCCGCTCGTACGTCGCGGTCACGGCCGCGGCCGCGACCGCCGCGCCGGCTCCGACGCGGGCGCTCCTCGCCACGCGGCTCGGACGACGACGTCGCCGCGGGCCTCCCGGCACCCGACTCTCCAGGCGTGGCGGCGGCTACTCCACCACCCGCGGCCGGGGGCGCCACCTCGAGTTGCCCGTTGTCCATCTTCGTGAGCATCACGAGCCCGCGCTGCGCCGCTTCCTGCACGAAGCGCGAGAACTTCGACATGCCGAGGTTCTTCTCGTCGAACGAGCTGTCGATCCCCTGCATTACCTGCTTGAGGCGGTCAGCGCGCATGACATCGCCGTTGCGTTGCATACGGACGATCGCCTCGCTGACCAACTCCCACGGATCCCGTCGCGTGCCGGTCGAGTCATCCTCATCGGTGCGAACGAGGCCGGCCAGCGAATTGTAGCTGAAGTACTCGTCGCAATTCATGACCAACAAATCGCTCGACGATTCGCGCAATCCCACGCCGATCACATACTTCCCGTACTCCTTGAGCTTGATGACGAGCGTCGAGAAGTCGGAATCACCGGATAACAGGATGAACGTACCGATCTCTGGCCGCGTGAACACGAGTTCGAGCGCGTCGATGGCGAGCCGGATGTCGGTGGCGTTCTTCTTCGATGAGCCATAAGCCGGCGCCATGATCATGTCGATCGATGACTCGGCCAGCGGAGCCACATACTGCGGGTAGCGGCGCCAATCTGCGTAGGCGCGCCGGAGTTGCACCTTGCCCTTGATGATGTCCGACGAGAGGAGGGTCTTCAGCTCCGTTTGCAGATCGGAGCGGATCCCCATCGTCACATTGTCGAAATCGATCAATAGGGCGGCGTTGGGCGCGAAATTCATTGGCGCGGCGCTGCTGGGCATCGTCACACTGGCCGGGCGGTGGACCGCCGCGGCGGGACGCGCCGGTGTGTGGCGGGGTGAGCGTGGGTTCATGTATACGGGATGAAAGGATGGTCGGGGCACCGCGCGCGACTGGCGCAACCGGGCACTCACGACCCACTACCACTCTAGACCGAGGAAATGTAGGAGGGGCGGACGGCCGAGGCCAGAGGTCCGGGGGCCAGTCGTCAAATCGACGGCAGCGTATCCGGGCGACCGTGACGAAGGCGCGGGTCGCGAACGGGCCGTATCGGTCGGACCACGTGGGGTCCGTCGGCCCCGCCGACCGTACGGGTCTCGCCAGGCACGCTGCATGCGTCGCGCCGGCCTTCGCCGCGCGCACCGCACCGGAGTATACTGGTCGCATGGCGCCCCCGCGCTTTCGCACGCGCCTCTTCGTCACATTGTCGCTCTTCGCGGTCCTCCCCTCGGCCGTCCTGACGCTACTCTGGGCGACGACGCTGAGCACCGCGCTCCCGCTCCTCAGCGGGAGCGCGGCGTGGGAGCGAGTGGCGGTCACTGGCGAGCGTGCGCTCGCCGCCGCGCGGACCGAGACGTTGAGTTCGACGACGCGGGCCGCGCTGGCCGCCCACGAACAAGAGTTGACCGTGTCGGTGACCGATGCACATCGCTACCGATACATGGCCGTTCGCGCCGTCCCCATCGTGGTCGCCGTGGCGGGCGGCGCCTTGGTGATACTGGCCGTCGTTGCATCGCGCGTCGCCGGGCATCTCGCACGTCAGCTCAGTCGGCCGCTCGATGAACTGGTCGGGTGGACCGATCGGATCGCCCGTGCGTTGCCATTGCCAGCCGGGCCACCGACCCGGGGGGCACCGGAGTTCGCCGTGCTGCGGAACCGGATGCGCGTGATGGCCGCGGATCTCGATACCGGCCGCGCGCGCGCGTTGGAAGCCGAGCGGCTGCGCGCCTTCCGGGAGACCGCGCGTCAGGTTGCGCACGAGTTGAAGAACCCGCTCACGCCGATCCGGCTCGCCGTCGCGCGGCTGCAGCGCGATGCCGCACCCGCGCTCGCGGATACGGTGGATGTGCTAGCCACGGAATCCGCGCGACTGGAAGAGATGGCGCGCAGCTTCTCGCAGTTCGGACGACTGCCCGACGGGCCGCCGGCAGACGTCGACCTGGGCGAGTTGGCGCGTTACGTCGCGAAAGCCACCGTGCCGCCGCACATCCCGGTGAGCGTAGACGTGGACGAGACCACCCCATTGGTCCACGGGCACTACGACGCCTTGGTACGCGCGCTCTCGAATGTCCTGCTCAATGCCGTTGACGCGTGTTCGGGGGTCGGCGCGGCCGCGATCACGGTGCGCGTCGCGCCCCAGGGCGACCCCCAGCCCGTGACCGATGGCCCGCCCACCGCGACGTCCGTCCAGATCGTCGTGCGCGACACCGGGTCGGGGATCGCGGCCGAGCACCTCGCGCGTGTCTGGGAGCCATACGTCACCCACAAAGCGGGTGGTACTGGTCTCGGCATGGCCATCGCGCGGCAGACCGTGGAAGCGCATCAGGGCACGGTGGAATTGTGGAGTGAGGCCGGACAGGGTACCGAGGTGCGGTTCACGCTGCCTGTGTCGGCGCCCCCTGGACCCTCAGACGATGGAGTGAGTCGCTGATGGCATCCGTACTGATCGTCGATGACGAACCGAATATCCGTCGGATGCTCGCCGCGCTGCTCGTCGGCGAGGGATACGAAGTGCGCGACGCGCCAGATGGCGCCTCGGGGGTCGCGGCGGCCGCGGAGGGGGTGCCCGACGCCGTGTTGTTGGACCTGATGATGCCGGGCGCACTCGACGGGTTGGCGACCCTGGCCAAATTGCGGGAGCGCGACCCCGAGCTGCCGGTCATCATGATGAGCGGTCGCGCGGGACTGAGCGACGCCGTCCGCGCCACCAAGCTCGGGGCGTTCAATTTCCTCGAGAAGCCGTTGTCGCCCGAGACGGTGTTGCTGGCGTTGATCACGGCGCTCGACCTCCGGCAAGCGCGGAAAGCCGCGCGCGCGTTGCGCGAAGAGCTGGGGCTGACCGGTCAACTCGTAGGCACCAGCGCGCCGATGCGGGCTGTCGCGGATCTGATCGCGCGGGTGGCGCCGAGCGATGCGCGCGTGCTCATCAGCGGTGAGTCGGGGACCGGCAAGGAGCTCGTGGCGGCGGCGATCCACGAAGCGAGTCCGCGGCGTGATCGCCCATTCGTGCGCGTCAACTGCGCGGCGATCCCGCGCGACCTGGTCGAGAGCGAGATGTTCGGCCACGAGCGCGGCGCGTTTACCGGAGCCTCCGCTCGCCGGATCGGCCGGTTCGAGATGGCCCACACCGGTACGCTGCTGCTCGACGAAGTGGGGGATCTGGGAGCGGAAGCCCAAGCCAAACTGCTGCGCGCGATCGAGGCCAAAGAGATCGAGCGATTGGGCGGCGCCAAGCCGATCCGCATCGACGTGCGGGTCATCGCCGCCACCAACAAGGATCTCCCGCGCGCGGTGAGCGAAGGCGTGTTCCGCGAGGATCTCTACTTTCGCCTCAACGTGATTCCGTTGACGCTGCCGCCGCTCCGGGATCGCGTGGAGGACCTCCCCGCCCTCATTCACCACTTCACGCTGCACCAGCGCGCGCGCACGGGACGAGCTCTCGTGTCGTGGTCCACCGAGGCCATGGAGCTCATGGCCGACTACTGGTGGCCCGGCAACGTGCGCGAGCTCGCCAACATCGTCGAGCGGTTGGCGATCCTCCACCCCGGGGAGGTCATCACCGGGGGGCACGTGCATGCCGTACTGCCGATCGCGCGTGACACGCCGTCGGTGGCCCCGTCGCCCGCCCCAGCGCCTCGTGTCAGTGGTCCGCACGGGACCTCGGCGACGGGGGACGCGCCAGCGGAGGCACCAGCAGACCGGACAGCCGACGGGACAGTTGACGGGCGCGCGGACCCGCCGCTCGCCGCCGCGCTCGATGCAT
>PMAE01000043.1 GCA_003152485.1 Gemmatimonadota bacterium
TCGCCTTGCGGCGGTCGCCGAAACCCGGGGCCTTGACCGCGCACACGCGCAGCGTGCCACGAAGTTTGTTCACGACCAACGTCGCCAGCGCCTCACCCTCGATGTCCTCGGCGACGATGAGCAGCGGCTTGCCGAGCTGCGCCACCTTCTCGAGAATCGGGAGGAGGTCCTTCATCGACGAGATCTTCTTGTCGTGGATGAGGATGTAGCCGTCCTCGATCACCGCTTCCATCTTCTCTGGGTCGGTGACGAAATAGGGCGAGAGATAGCCACGGTCGAACTGCATTCCCTCGACCGTCTCCAGCGTCGTCTCGAGACCCTTGGCCTCTTCGACGGTGATGACGCCGTCCTTCCCGACCTTCTCCATCGCCTCGGCGATCAGGTTGCCGATCTCCGGGTCGTTGTTGGCCGAGATGCTGCCGACCTGCGCGATCTCCTTCTTGCCCGCGGTCGGGACGCTGATCTTCTTCAGCTCCTCGATCACGACGGTGACGGCCTTGTCGATGCCGCGCTTGAGCGCCATCGGGTTCGCGCCGGCGGTCACGTTCTTGAGGCCTTCGCGGAAGATCGCCTGAGCCAGCACGGTGGCGGTCGTCGTGCCGTCACCCGCGAGGTCGGACGTCTTGGTCGCGACTTCCTTCACCATCTGGGCGCCCATGTTCTCGAGCGGATCCGCGAGCTCGATCTCCTTCGCTACCGTCACGCCGTCTTTGGTGACGGTCGGGGCACCGAACTTCTTGTCGATGACGACGTTTCGCCCCTTCGGGCCGAGGGTGACCTTCACCGCCTCGGCGAGTTGGTCGATGCCGCGCTTGAGCGCAGCCCGAGCCTCGACGCTGAAATACAATTCCTTGCTAGCCATCGGTCAGTTACCTGTTTTTCCTATTGGTGGGATACGATTGCCGGATGAAAACGTCGACTCGCGATGCACTTATCCAATCACCGCGAGCACATCGGACTCGCGGAGGATGAGCACCTGCTCGCCGTCGAGCGTCACTTCAGTGCCGCTGTATTTCCCATACAGCACTTTGTCGCCGACTTTCACATCGGGCGGGATCCGCTTTCCGTCTTCGTAGCGGCCGGGTCCGACGGCAAGGATCTCTCCCTGCTGCGGCTTCTCTTTGGCGGTGTCCGGGATGTACAACCCGCCCCGCATCTGCTCCGCCTCTTCCAGCGGTTTCACGACAACTCGATCGGCCAGCGGGCTAACTTTTGCGCCCGTGGCACTCTTGGTGGCCATAACGACGTCTCTCCGTGCAGTGGGTCAGTTATCAGGGTCAAGGTGTCTGTTAGCACTCAATAGCGGTGAGTGCTAAGCAGACTCGTAACGTACACTTGGCCGGTTAAGGCGTCAAGGGCGCCCTCTACGGGCGTGGAGAGCCGGCGCGCGGGGGCACGCACGAGGCGCGCGCCCGCTTTCGAGGCTGGGCCGGAGAGGCCCGACTCGGGGTCCAACCAAGACGAGTTTACTGGCCCGGCGAGGCTTTCGCTGGAGCCGCGAGCAGCTCAAAGGCGATCCGAAGCCCCTCGAGCGTCAGGTGCGGCGCGACCATCTCGATCGTTTCGCAGAACGGCCGGATCGTTTCAGCGAGCCCCCCCGTCGCGACCACCAGCGGACGCGAGGGCCGGGGCCATGCCTTGATGATGCGGCGGACGATCCCGTCCACCGCGTCGGCGGCTCCATAGACCACGCCGGCGCGGATGCACTCCTCCGTCCGCGTGCCAATCACCTGCACCGGAGCCCGCAGCTCGGTCGCCGGCAGCTTGGACGTGCGGCGGAACAACGTCTCGGCTGACGTGCGCACGCCGGGTGCGATCACGCCCCCGAGAAACACCCCATCCGCCGTGATGCAATCGAATGTCGTCGCGGTCCCGAGGTCCACGACCACCGTGTCGCGGCCATAGATCCGGCTCGCGGCCAGGGTGTTGATGATCCGGTCGGCGCCCACCGTGAGTGGCTCCTCGACGGCGAGCGTGATGGGCAGCGGCGCCGCCGCATCGACGATGATCGCGGGGACGCCAAAACATTGGGCGCAGGCCTCGCTCAACGGCCCCGTGACGGCGGGGACGACGGAGCCGAGCGCGGTCCCTCGGACCGACCCGACGGGCACCTCACGGGTGGCGAGCAGCTGTCGCATCAGCAGCACCAGCTCATCGGGCGTGCGCTCGGGGATCGTCGTCAGGCGCCAATGGGCGGCCAGGGTCGTCGCGTCGTAGAGTCCGACGGTCGTCTCGGTATTGCCCACATCGAATACGAGAATCATTGACCTTCCTGGTCGTCCGTGAGCACAAGTGACCCGGACCGATAGCCGCGGGACACTCCCCCGTGAGCAATCACGATCTCACCGGTCGCGGCGATGCCCTCGACCTGACCATGCGCGGGCGCCACGCACGATCGCCCCATCGCGACATCTCGCCGGGCAAACTCTGTAAGCTCGTCGGTCGTCAACGACCCGCGCTCCGCGGCCGCGGCACGGAGGCGGGGGACGAGGTCGGCGAGCACGTCCAAGCGCCGCGTTCCGTCCGCGAGGCCGGCGGCGTCCCGGACCATCGAGAGCGGCGCGCGGACGTTGACGCCGAGCCCGATCGCTACCCATTGCAGCGCGCCGTCCTGCCAACGCGCCTCGATGAGCACCCCCGCCAGTTTGCGCTTCCCCAGCAGCAGGTCGTTGGGCCACTTGAGTCCGACCGGCGACCCGGCGTAGTGGTCGAGGATGCGAGCGGCGTACAGTCCGACCCGCAGCGCCAGCACCTCGATCGCGCGCCCGTCTTCAGGGCGCTCGATGAGCGTGAGCCAAATTCCCGCGCCCGCCTCTGAGAGCCACGCGCGGCCGCCGCGCCCGCGGCCCGCCGTCTGGCGGTCCGCCAGCACGATCGTCCCGGCCGGAGCGCCGGCCGCCGCCAGCACGTGCGCGACGTCCATCGTCGATGCGGTCTCGCCGTAGACGGCCACCCGCGGTACGCACAGGAGACGCACGAGATCAGCCCCATCAACGTCGTCGTAGCGCTGCGTCTCCGGCGCGACGGACGTCATCGGCGGCGCCGCGATCGCCACCGGGTCGTCGTCATCACCCATGCGCTGCCCGGTGCATGATGAGCAAGAGGACTGCCGCGCCGACGACCACGCGATAGACGGCGAACGCACCGTAACTGTGCGACTTGACGTACCGGAGTACGATGGCGATCGCGAGCCAACCGCTCACTGCGGCGGTCACGACGCCGATCACGAGCGGCATCGTGATCCCTTCGCGAATGACATGCGGCAGTTTGAGCACGGCGGCGGCGGCGATGATCGGCATGCTCATGAGGAAGCTGAAAACGGCGGCGCTTTCACGATTGAGCCGAAGCGCACGCCCGGCGGTGATGGTGGCTCCCGAGCGCGACACCCCGGGCACCAAGGCGAATGCCTGGGCGATGCCGATCGCGATGGCGTCGCGCCATGTGAGCGTGCCGATCGTCCGCTCCCTGCCCGCCCACCGGTCCACAGCCCAGAGAACGACCCCCATCCCAATCAGCGCGCACGCGATCAACGTCGGCGAACGGAACGCTTCGTCGGCCTTTCGCTCGAGCGCGAATCCGGCCACGCCGCCGGGAATCGTCGCCACCACCAACAGCGCCACCTGCCACTCATCGGGCGTGACGAGTCGTCCACCCTGCCGGCTCACGGAGATCGCGGCTCGGGCCAGCCGCGCCCACTCCGCCCGGAAGTACCAGAGGACCGCCACCAGCGTGCCCAAGTGGAGCGCGACGTCGAACGACAATCCCGGGTCGTTCCACCCAAGGATCCACGGCGCGAGCGTCAGGTGCGCCGAACTGCTGATGGGCAAGAACTCCGCGAGCCCCTGCAACAACCCGAGAACCAACGCCTGGAATGGTGTCATGGCCAGACAAACTAGCAGTCACCCGGAGGGGCGGCGACCGCGGATCGGCCGCGGCGGCTACGTTCGGTTGTACAGCGCCTCGTATTGGCCGACGATCGCATCCTCGGAGAACCGCTCCCGGGCGTCCAGCGCCGCCAGGCGGCTCATCTCCTTCCAGCGCTTGCGATCACGCAAGATCTCGATAGCGGCCTGGGCCATCGCGTCCACGTCGCCGAGCGGGCAGAGCGCGCCGGTCTCCCCATCACGAATGACCTCCGGAAGCCCCCCGACGCGTGAGGCAACGACCGGCACGCCCGAGGCGAGCGCCTCGAGTGCGCTCAATCCAAACGATTCGGTCTGACTCGGCAACAGGAAGAGGTCGGCCGCGGCGAGCAGCGGCGCCACGGACTCGAGCCTCCCGAGAAAGGACACGTCGGCCTCGACCCCCAACTGGTGGGCTTCATCCTCTGCATGGACGCGATCCGGCCCATCGCCGACGAGCACGAGCACGCTCGGAATCGCCTCGCGGACCCGCGCGAAGATGCGAATGATGTCTCGCACCCGCTTGACCGGACGAAAGTTCGACACGTGGATCAGCACCGGCCGCGCACCATCCACCGTGCTCCGCAGGACCGGCGGATATCGCTCGCGGTCGTAGACACGGGGGTCGATGAAGTTGTAGATGACTTCGACGTCGCACTTCGAGCAGCCGAACGCGGTATAGGTCTCGCGGCGCAGATACTCGGAGACCGCCGTCAGTCGGTCCGACTTCTCGATCGAGAACTTGGTGATCGCATGGAACGACGGATCCTGGCCGACGATCGTGATGTCGGTGCCGTGCAGCGTGGTGATCAGCCGCACATCGGAGCCCGTCTCCCGCAGCATCTCGCGCGCGATCCACGCGCTCGTCGCGTGCGGGATCGCGTAATGCAGGTGCAGCAGGTCCAACCGGTGGCGCAGCACCACTTCGTGCATCCGCACCGCAAGCGCCAAATCGTAGGGCGGGTACTCGAACAGCGGGTAGCGTCCGACATCCACTTCGTGGAAGTAGACCCGGGGTTGGAACGCCGGAAGGCGGAACGGGTGCTGGTAGGTGATGAAATGGACTTCGTGTCCGCGTGTGGCCAGCGCGACGCCCAGCTCCGTGGCGATCGCGCCCGATCCACCGTAGGTCGGATAACATGTGATGCCGATCCTCATGTTGCCGCGTCTCCCTGCCCCGTTCCGACGTGCGCCCGTGAGTTCGCCGCGTGCGCTCGAATCCACGCCGCCGCCTGCTGAACGGCGTCCGGCCGATCGGGATCGAGTCGCAGCGTCCCCTCGCTCGGGAGCTGGTGGCGAAACCATGTACGCTGGCGTTTGGCATACTGCCGCGCCGCGATCACGACCCGCTCCAACGCCGCATCGCGTGGCTCGGTGCCCGCGACGTAGTCCCGCATTGCGTTGTACCCGCTCGCCTGCCAGGCCGGCGCATCGGCCGGCACCGCGGCGGCGAGCGCCGCGACCTCTTCCGCCCACCCGCCGTCCAGCATGGCCTTCGCGCGGCGCGCAATGCGCTCCCGCAGCGGCAGCCCAGGATCGAGCACCAAGTAGTGCGTCACGTATCGGTCTGCTCCCGCCGGCGCCGATGCCGACACTGGGTGGACGAGCGCACGAATGTAAAAACCCGCACCGCCCACGACGATTGGGGTACGACCGTCGCGGTATGCGGCGGCAATTGCCTGCTCGGCGTGCGCGGCCCACGCGTACGCCGTATAGCGTACGCTCGGCTCCGCGAGATCGATGCACGCATGAGGCACCCGTTGACGCTCGCTGGCCGTCGGCTTGGCCGTGCCAATGTCAAAGCCGCGGTAAATCTGACGCGAGTCTGCATTGACGACGACCAGGTCCATCTCGGCGGAGAGTCCGACCGCCAGGGCCGTCTTCCCCGCCGCGGTCGGCCCACAGATCACGAGCAGATCGGGCGCGGCGTGACGGGGATCAGTCCGTCGGTCATGCGACGCGGATGACAGAGCGACCATGACCGGCAGCGGCTATCGCCGCCCGAACCGGCGATCGATCTCGTCCCACGTCACGCGCACCACGGTCGAGCGCCCGTGCACGTCGTGCGCGGGAAGCGTCGTCCGCGCCAAGGCAGCGAAGAGCGCCCGCATCTCTGCTGCCGAGAGCTCCTCGCCGGCCTTGATCGCGGCCTTGCACGCGAT
Source organism: Gemmatimonadota bacterium (assembly GCA_003152485.1). Taxonomy (GTDB): domain Bacteria; phylum Gemmatimonadota; class Gemmatimonadetes; order Gemmatimonadales; family Gemmatimonadaceae; genus Palsa-1248. Next base: position 6,065 of record PMAE01000043.1, read on the forward strand.
GGTCGCCGCCAGCCGTTCGTGCCGCGCGGCGGTACCGGGCTGTCGATCGCCGGTGAGCGCGTCGAGAGTCTCGCGTAAACATCGTTCGGCATCGAATCGCGGATGGGGCGACGGCACGGCGTGCACCACGAGCGTGTGTCCTCCGAATCCCTCAGCTTCGAACCCCAGCCGACCAAAGAGCTCGCGGTGCGTGTCGAAGGCATCGGCGGCCGCCGGGCTCAGATGCAGGGTCAACGGAAAGAGCAGATGCTGCGACGACAACGCGCCGCCTTCGAGCGCGCCGATGAACCGTTCGTAGAGCACCCGCTCGTGCGCCGAGTGCTGGTCGATGAGCACCAAGCCGTCGGCGTGCTCGAACACCATGTACATGCGGCGAAGCTGCACCAGCGGCGGCACGACGAGATCGCCCGCGTTCGGCGCGGGGCCGGCGTCACGCGTCCGGTCACCACCCGTGGCCGAATCGCCCTGGGATTCCGCGTCGGGGCCCTGGGCGCTGTCCTGGCGGATCGCGAAGAGCGTCGCGGTCGCTGCGTCCGGACCCGCGATGGCCGCTCCCACCGTGAGGCTGGCCCACGCCGCGTCGATGCCGTGCGCGCCGCCGCCTTCCCCATCGGCGACCGGCCCCATCGGCGGACTCGATCCGGGCCCGTAGATGAGATCGCGGCCGCTCCCATTCGAACCCCCCGGGCCCCCGTACCACACGCGCGGCCCGACCATCGCGGCGCTCGCCAAGACGCCCAGCGCGCGCCGGACGGCTCCCTCCACCGCGCGTTCCGTCGGCCAGCGGTCGCGGAATCGCACCTCGGCCTTTGCGGGATGCACGTTGACGTCGACCGCATCCGACGGCACTGTCAGCTCGAGGATGAGCGAGGGGCGGAGCCCAGCCGGAATCGTTGAGCGGTACGCCGCCTCAGCGGCCCGCACCATCCCGGGGTCGCGGATCGCGCGTCCGTTGACCGCGATGTGGATGCGGCGGGTCCGAGTCCCGACATCGCTTGGGCGCTCGACGAGCCCCGTCACGCCGACCGCGCCGTGCACGTCGTCAACGGTCAGCAAACTCTCGGCGTACTCCGCGCCCCACGCGGCGCCGATCCGCGCGCGCATCGTGGGCGCGGGCGGCAGCGCGAGCATCTGGCGGCCGTCGTGCGACAGCGTGACGTGTACGCCGGGTCGAGCCAGCGCGACCGCCGTCACCGCGTCCGCGACCGCGCGCCATTCCGTTCGGGCGCTGCGCATGAACTTGAGGCGGGCCGGAACGTTCTGGAACAGACGCGTCACGTCCACCGTCGTGCCACGGCGACGCGCGACATCCTCCACGGCCTCGATCGTGCCGCCCTGGACCCGGATCGTCGTGCCCGGACCCTGATCCGGCGCCGTGTGCAGCGTAAGGTGCGACACCGACGCAATGGCCGGCAGCGCCTCGCCGCGGAAACCGAAGCTTCGGACGCCGACGAGGTCTTCGGCCCGTCGTATCTTGGATGTCGCGTGCCGTTGCAGGGCGAGCAGCGCGTCAGCTCGCTCCATCCCCGTGCCGTCGTCGCTGACCCGGATCCCGGTGCGGCCACCGCCGAAGATCTCGACATCGATCGTCGTCGCCCCCGCGTCGAGGGCGTTCTCGATCAGTTCCTTGACCGCCGATGCCGGCCGTTCGACGACCTCGCCCGCGGCAATCTGGTCGGCGACGTCGGTCGGGAGCACGGCGACGGTCGGCACGGCCGTAAGGTAGCCGACGGCCTCAGGCCACGCGACGCGAACCGCGTCAGGCGTGCGGTCAGTAGATCACCGGACCGCGTCGCGCGATCGACGTCAATTGGGCCGTCGCGATCCACCCCTCGCGGTCCCCGTCGAGTCGGACATCGGTCCACACACCCTGGGTCGCGACGACTAGTGCTACGTCGCCCGCGTCGAGGCGGGATACCCGTTCCGCGGTCAGCGCGGGCGCCGCATGCAGCGTTGCGCCCGGAGCGACGACGGCCAAGTGCACGGCCGCGGCCTCTTCGTCCGATCGCACACCGATCCAGGCGGCGACGACGGCCGCGATCACCCAACTCGCGACCACCACCGTGCGAACGGGACGCCGCTGCGAGGCACGCCATGCCGCGATCGCGCACGCCGAGAGCCAGCATAGGAGCGCCACATCGGCGGTCCATGGGGCGGGCACCCGGGGGAGACGGGCGATTGGGCCGTCTTGCGACGCGCGAACGAGCGCCAGTCGCGCTCTCACATCCCGTGCCCCAGGCTCGAGCCGGCCGCCGCGTTGCCAGCCGACGACCGCGTCCGACGTATCACCCGCCGCCCACGCGGCCGTGCCCGCATTGACCCACGCGTCGGGAGCGCCCGGCGCGAGCTGCGTGACGGCGGCGAATTGCGCTGACGCCGATGCGTAATCGCCCGACGCGTACGACGCGATGCCAGCCGCGAACTCGCGGCGCGCGTTGGCCGCGCCATCCGGCTGCAGGGTACTGGCCCACGCTCCGCCACCGGCGAGCGCGACTGCGAGAAGCGCGATCGCGGTCAGGGTTCCCGACGACGGCGGACCTGACCCCGACCCGCGCCGCGCCGCGCGAACGCGAGCATCCATCGGTCGCGCCTCCGCCATCACGGCGTCAAACACCGTCACAGCGCGTGCCCCCACGTCGCCCGCGAACTCGGGCGCGGGACTCCCGGTGACGCCGAAGGCTGCGGCATCGAGCGTGGCCAACATCGCCTCGGCGCGCTCCGCCGTGTGTGACGTGACCCCTTCCCGTCGCAGCGTATGCGCGAGTGCGCCACGGTTGGTCAGGGCCGTCGGCTCCAGGTGGAAGCGCGCATCCAACGCCCGGACGAACAGCCCTCGTACGGCACGCGCATCGGCGGGGGGATGACTCTTCGCGCGGCGCCGCAGCAGGTCGGCGGCGGATGCCGGGCGTCGCGCGCGGCGGCGTGGTCGGCGGCGGGCGGACAGCAGGAGTGCCGGCAGCGGACCAGCAAGCGCGATGGCCAGGAACCCCGGGGATGCATACAGCGGAGGCCGGGGTACCCCGCGATAGACGGTCCGGATGGGGAGTGGGGGCGCCGCATCGACGCGCAGGGTGTCGGCCTGTGCCAGTTGCCCGGGCGCCACGCGTACGGAATCGGGCAGCGTCGCCGCGATCTCGTAGCGCTCCGTGTATGGATTGAAGAACGGATATCGGATCGCGGGCACGGCGAGCCGTCCACTGTCGCGCGGCGTGACGAGCCAATCGAATTCTTTCGTGCCCCGGACTTCATCCGTGGTCGTGTCCAGTCGCACGCGCTCCTGCGCCGGAACGGTGGACGCCCAGGCAACGCCGATCGCGGGACGAGGAAACAGATTCACATCTCCGCGGCCGGCGACGCTGACGGTGAGGCGCATCGGGTCGCCCACGCGCGCGGCGGTAGAATCGAGGTGCGCCGCCACGCGCAGGTCCCCGACGGCACCGAGATAGTCGGCCGGACGTCCCGCGAGGGGCGGTGTGCGCGCGACGACGGCGAGACTCTCGGCCAGCAGCGTGTGGCTCTCCTCCCGACTGAAGAAACTGAGTGACAGCGGCAGCGAATACGCGAGCTGTGCACTCGGCACTTCGTAGCGTCCAGGCGCGAGCGGGAAGAACGCACGCTCGAACACGTGCACCTCGAACACGTGATGCCCCACCCGGCGGGTGGCCGGATCACGCGATGCCGTGAGCTCGTAGGCGAGCATCCCCTGTGGATCCGGTGGCACGAACTCGGGATTGCGCCGCAGGCGGAGGCGAAGCTGATCATCGATGAACACACCAACCTGATACGTCGCCTGCTGGCCCACGTACACGGTGTCGGGTACGAGAACCGCATGGAAGTTCACACCCTGCGTCGTGTCGAGCGGCGCACGGGTAACGACGAGCAGCTGGGCGGCGAATCCAAGGACGGCGACTACCAATCCTTGTCCCCCGGCGGGAGATCGGGCGGGTTCTGGCGCAGCACCTTGCCCTCGACGTCCCGCTCTTCCCGAGCCGCGCTGTTCAATAGCTCATCGGCTTGACGCCGGCCCAGGGCGCCCGGTCCCGTGTTGCTCGGTTGCGGCGGTGGGTTCGATGGCCGCTGTCCCGCCGCCTCGGCCCCTCCGCCCGCGCCGCCGCCGCCACTCCCGCCCTTTCGCTTGCGCAACGCGAGCTCATAGTTCCATCGCGCGTCCGAGTCGCCGGGTCGGCCCAGCAGGACCCGCTTGTAGGCGTCGAGGGCCGCGTCCAGTTCCGACGCCCCGCTGTCGCCGGCGGCCGCCAGCCCCCGTCGCAGGTGCGCTAGCCCCAGGTTGAACCACGCCCGGTATCGCACGTCGGGATCGCGGGCATCGACCACGCGGGTGAGGGCCGCGACTGCGGCGTCCGCGGAATCGGCGGCCAGTAGCGCCGTACCATAGTTGTAGAGTGTGCGCGGCGAGCGGTCACCACCATCGATCGCGCGCCGCATGGCCCCGGGCTGAGTCGTGAGTGCTTGGGCCATCACGACCGTCGCGGCGGCGCGTGGCCCCCGCATCAGACCCGGTAGCAAGACGACAGTCGCCGCGACGGCTCGAGTCCGTGCGGAGATGCGGGCGGGCCCGGCCGGCGGGGCGGGTGCCCGCTGGGTCACGTGGCGGACCGAGCGGCGCGCATCCGTGAGTAGCGTATCGACGGCCAGCAGAATGAGCGCCGCGACGAGAAAAATCTGGAACCGCGCCGTCCGATCCTCCCCCTGCTCCACCGCCCGTTGCGCCACGCGTAGCGTGCTCAGCGCTCGGCGGATGTTGGCTGCCTTGTCCGTCGCCGTCGCCGGGATGAACGTGCCATGTGCGGCTTCGGCGGCGGCGAGCAACAGGTCAGGCATATAATGGGTGACGACGACGGCGCCCGTCGCGTCGCGCTTTACCGTCGTGGCACCGCCGGCCACCAGCGGGATGGTCGAACCCTTTTCCGTCCCGTAACCCACGGTGATCAAGCTGATCCCTTCCTCGGCGGCGTGCGCGGCCGCGGCCCTGACGTCGGCTTCGGCGTCGAAGCCTTCGCCATCGCTCATGACGATCAGCGCCCGGTCGGCCGCCGTGGGAGTCGCGACCAGCAGATCGGTTCCCTGGCGGATGGCCCGGGAGATCGACGTCCCCGGTTGACCGACCACGGATGGATCGAGATCGTCGAGGAAGAGGGCGATCGCGCCGTCATCGATCGTGAGCGGCGTAAGGATGTAGCTGCGGCCGGCGAATGCGATCAACGCGGTTCGGTCGCCCGGGGCGAGCGCCCGAAGTCGGCGGACGTCTTCCTTCGCCCGCTCGAGTCGATTGGGTGGCGCGTCGGGGGCGAGCATGGACAGCGATGCATCGATCGNNCGCGATCGCCACGTCGGCACCCGACGTTCGAATCGAGGTGCGCTCCGTGCCCCATCGCGGGCCCGCCATCGCGACGGATGCGCAGAGCGTCGCGCCACCGAGCAAGAGCACCCTCTGTCCGATCGACGGCGGTCGGCCGATCGGGAGGAGCCGATTGACCGTCACCGGGTTGCCAAACCGCCGGAGCCGGCGACGACGATCCCGCTCCCGGCGGACCAGCAGTCCCGCGATCACCAGCGGCGCGACCACCGCCAGCATGAGCCAGAGCGGCCGCTCCAGAAACGGGAGCGACGCGGTCAGCGTCGGCATGGGATACCGCCTCGCCGCGTCACGTGAGAGGCCCCCGCCAGGCGAACAGCCCGAGCTCAAGGATCAGCGCACCAAGCGCGCACGCCAGCGGCCACCGGAACAGTTCCAGGTAGCGCACGTAGGACCGAGTGCGGATCGGCACCCGCTCGAGCTGGTCGATCTGCTCGTAGATCTGCCGCAGCGCGTCGGCATCGCGGGCTCGGAAATACCGACCGTGGGTTACGCGCGCGATGTCGGAAAGTAGCGGCTCATCGATCCGGACCTCGCGGTTCTCGTAGCGCAGGCCGAAGAGACCACGACCGACGGGCACGGGGGCCACCCCCTCTGAGCCGATCCCGATCGTATAGATCTTGATCCCGAACACGGCCGCCGCCCGGGCCGCCGTCCGTGGATCGATCGCGCCGCGATTGTTCACCCCGTCGGTCAGCAGAATCATCACACGTGATGGGCCCGGCGCGACGCGCAGTCGGTTCGCCGCTGTCGCGATCGCGGTGCCGATGGCGGTCCCGTCCTCGAGTTGACCGGCCTGCAGATTGTCGACGGCGGCGTTGACGACGGGGTAGTCCAACGTCAGCGGTACCTGGGTGAGGGCCTCGCCGGCGAATGCCACGACCCCGATACGGTCCGCCGTCCGGCTGCCGATGAATCGTTTCATCGTCGCCTTGGCTACCTCCAACCGGTTGTCCGGCTGAAAATCCAACGCCAACATGGAGCTGGAGAGGTCCACCGCCAGCACGATGTTGATGCCTTCGCTCGTGATGCTCTCGGCGTGCGCACCGGAACGCGGTCGAGCGAGCGCGATGATGAGGCAGGCCAAGGCGGCGTTACGCAGCAGGAAGAGGACCCGGGGGACGCTCCGTCCCGTGTGCGGTCCCGCGGCAAGGGCAGCCACGCGCGAGAATGTGATAGCACTCGGACGACGTTGGCGACGCCAGACCCACCATGCAGGGAGTAACGCGAGGCCGAGCAGCACCCACGGCGCGCCAAAGCGCAGGGTCGAGGCGCTGAGGGTCTGGATCATGCGGCGTGTCCTCGCCCGTGCTGGCCCGTGACGCGGCTGGGCCTCGGGGGTGTCGGCGCGGTGGTCTCCGCGCTGGCTGCCGTGGCGCGCCGCTCCACCTCCTCGACGATGCGCCGCGCCTCGACGCCCAGCGCCCGAGCGTCCTCCGCCGAGGTGGCGTGTCGCGCAAATCTCACGCGATCGTTCTCCGCGAGCAACGCATACAATCGAGCACGCGGGAGGCGCGGGTCACCACCGATCACTCCCATGAGCTCGACCGTCGTCAGGGCCATCGACGCGGGGGCTAATCGACGGACGAGATACGTCCGCGTGACATCGACTGAGAGCGTGACGAAACGGCCGGCCTCGCCGGCGTCGAGCAATCCGACGCGGTCCAGCGCGCCGAACTCTCGAGTGGCGTCCGCGAAGGCATCGAGCGGCTGCGTCGCGTGACGGGGGCGGCTCCGCCGCCAGCCCGCGACCAACCAAAGCACCACGATCCCCAGTAGCACCGCGGCGGCGATCGCCCACGGCGGCCACCAGGGTCGAGGCAACGCGAACATGGGCCGAGCGGCCTTGGGGAGCCGGTGGGCGGCGTCGGCAGGCGTGGTAGGCGCCACAAGGATCGTCAGGTCATTGAGTGGGACGGCGACATCGTCGCTCACACCGTGGACCGTGATGGGAGCAAAACCAATCGCCTGCCGTCCCAGGTCCCAGGCCGCCAGTCGATAGGTCGCCGTGAGGTCCATCCCAGACGAATCGGGCGTAGTAGCCACGACGCGCGGATCGAGCGCCTCGACCGCCGTGCCGGAATCCGGTCCCGTGGGAAACACGACCGTCGCGCCCTGTGGGACACGCAATCGCACCACGACCACGAATGCCTGGCCGATGCGCACGGTATCGGGCGCAATCTGTACCGCAACGGGTACCGCAACGGGCGCCGCCACGCGCGCGTTGCCGGCGGGCGCGGTGACGGCTGACCCGGCGCGGTCGGGCGACGCAGCCTGCGGCATCGCGCGAGCGACGGGCGCGAGCATCCCGGCGATCGCCACGACTGCGAGACGAGACGGCGCGACGCAATGCGCCTGGACACTGCGACTCATGCGGTGCGTCGTCGGGCGCGAGTCTCACGCCGCCGAAAGAATTTCAGCAACGGATCGACCACCCCGCTGTCGGTGCCGACCACGATCTCATCGATCGCGAGCTGGCGGAACAGCTGCTGGCGGGCAACGCGCTCTTCCGCCGCGCGACGGGCGTAAAATGCGCGGACCGCCGGGGCGCTGGTGTCCACATCCACGACCGCGCCAGTCTCGGGGTCTGCGAATCGTACCAGGCCGACGTCGGGCAAGAGTCGCTCGCCCGGATCCTCGACCGACACGGCGATCACATCGTGGCGCTGGCCGAGGAGCGACAGCGACCGGTCGAATCCGCTGGCCTGAAAATCCGACATCACGAAGACGATCGTGCGATGCGTCAACAGCCGGGTCAGATAGGCGAGGGCGCCGGCCAGGTCGGTCCCCGTGCGGGCGGCCGCCGGGGCGAGCAGCTCGCGGATCACGCGCATCGCGTGCCGGCGGCCTTTGCGCGGCGGAACGACTAGCTCGATGCGGTCGGTGAACAACACCGCGCCGACGCGATCATTGTTGCGGACCGCGGACATCGCTAGGAGTACGGCCAGTTCGCTGGCGACATCGACCTTGAATCGTGTCGCGGTGCCGAAGCGTTCGGAGCCCGAGATGTCCACCGCGAGCAGGATCGTGAGCTCACGCTCCTCGATGTACCGCTTGACGAACGGCCTTCCCATCCGGGCGGTGACATTCCAATCGATGGTCCGCACCTCGTCACCCGGGAGATATTCACGCACCTCGGCGAACTCGATCCCCTGCCCCTTGAACACCGATCGGTACTCGCCGGTAAAGACCGAGTTGACGAGGCGCCGGGTGCGGAGCTCCAGCAGCTTGACCTGGCGGATGATCGCGGGCGACACGCCGGCCGGTGTCGGGCGAGCGGGGGCTGGCCAGCGGGACTCGTCAGCCGAATCCCGCGAGGCGCTGGGCCGCGGCGGTCGGTCCGCCGCCCCGGTCACGGACTCGGGATGGCGCCCAGGATGCGCTGTACGATGCGATCGCTGGTCACGGCTTCGGCTTCCGCCTCGAATGAGATCAACACGCGATGGCGCAGCACATCGGGGGCCACCGCCTTTACATCGTCCGGCGTGACGAAGTTCCGGCCCCGCAGGAACGCGTGGGCGCGCGACGCCTGGGCCAGCGCGATCGTCGCGCGCGGACTCGCGCCGAACTCGATCAGGGGCGCGAGGTCCTGCAGCCCCGCATCGGCGGGGGTCCGCGTGACGTGGACGATCTCCACGATGTAATCCACGATGCGGTCATCCATATACAACTCGGCGATGCGGCGACGGGCCTCGAGGATGGCGACCGGCGACGCGACCCGGTCCACCGGGATCGCATCGCCGCGCGACATGCGCCGCATGATCTCCTTCTCTTCTTCTCGCGTTGGATAGCCGACCCGTAGCTTCATCATGAAGCGATCGACCTGTGCCTCGGGCAGCGGGTACGTACCCTCCTGCTCGATGGGATTCTGCGTGGCCAGCACGAGAAAGGGCTCATCGAGCGGGTAGGTCGTCCCGCCGATGGTCACCTGCTTTTCCTGCATGGCCTCGAGCAGCGCAGCCTGGACCTTGGCCGGTGCGCGATTGATCTCATCGGCCAAGACGATGTTCGCGAAGATCGGCCCCCGCTTCACCGAGAATTGGCCGTTGGACTGGTCGTACACTTGCGTCCCGATGACGTCGGCCGGCAGGAGATCGGGGGTGAACTGGATGCGCTGAAATGTCGTCCGAATCGTCTCGGCGAGGGTGCGCACGGCGAGCGTCTTCGCCAATCCAGGGACCCCCTCGAGCAACACATGACCCCCCGTCAGCAAACTGATGAGCAGTCGCTCGACCATGTACTCCTGGCCGACCACGCGGCGCGCCACCTGTTGCATGATGGCCTGCGCCATCGCGATATCCGCGGGGCCGACGGGCGGCGGCGTTGCGCCGCCGGCAGTGACCCCCGCAGTGGCCCCGGCAGGTGCCGCGGCAGACGCGCTGGCCGTGGTCCCGTCAGTAGCGCGCTCGGTCACGAGTCAGACTCGACGAGTTGCCGCTCGGTGGCGGTCAGCGGTCGCACGCTCCCGGGCGGTAAGATCCCCAACTCGACGGGCCCGAATCGCGTTCGCACCAGTCGCTCGACGCGGAGACCGGCGGCCTCGCAGGCCCGCCGAACTTCATGCGTCCGCCCCTCGGTGATCGTGAGCTCGATCTCCCATCGCCGATTGCCGACCGACCGCACCGCGACGTCGCGCGGGCGCACGGGGCCGTCTTCCAGCTCGATGCCACGGCGGAACTCGCGCGCCGCCATGACGGCATTGCCCTGTACCGTGGCGATGTAGGTGCGGGCGACGGCATGACTCGGGTGCGTCAGGCGATGGGCCGCAACGCCATCGGTCGTGAGCAGCAGCACGCCCTCGGTCATGTAATCCAACCGGCCCACGTACCGCAGCCCGGGTCGGCGCAGCGCGGGCGGCACCAGATCGAAGACCGTACGCCGGCTCGCGCCCCGCTCGTCGCGCGCGGTCGTGAGGACGCCCGATGGCTTGTGCATCACGAGCCACGTCTCGCCCCGCGTGCGCGCGACCGGGCTGCCGTCAATCGTGAGGTCGTCGCGGTCGGGATCGACCGTCTCTCCGACGACCGCGACCCGTCCGTTGATCCGGACGCGGCCCGCCGCGACCAGCTCATCTGCCCGCCTCCGCGACGCGATGCCCGCGTGAGCCAGCGCCCGCTGCACGCGGACAGGCGGCCGCGCGGCGGTCGATTCTGCCACCGCAATCACTTCAGGCGGCGCGACCGGCCTGGCGTGTGGCGTGGGGTGCGACCTGCGAGGGCGCGCCTTGTGTGTTGGGCGAGGGGCGCCGGGTCGCGAGGGGGTGCCAGTCGCGCTACGTGCTGTGGGATGGGCCGTGGGGCGGCGCGTCGTGGCCGAAGCCCGCGCGGCGTCCGACGTGGGTTTCGATTTGCCGCCATTGGGAGGAGGCGCCGCCGCACGCGGTTTGGGGCGCCGGCCTTTGGAACGCGACCGCGGATTGACCACGAGTCAGCAGGCCCCGGACATGCGACTGCTCGCGGCCGGCTTGGCCCGCCTCACGGTGCCGACACGGGCACGGGCGCCGCTGTCGCCGGGCGAAGCGCCACCGCCAGCTCGTCCGCGCGCGGCAACTCACCCAGATGGCGCAACGCGAAGTGCTCAAGAAACGTCGGCGTCGTCCCGTACAACAACGGGCGACCGAGCGCCTCGGCTTTGCCCACCACATCGACGAGTCCCCGTTCGAGCAGCGACTTGAGGATCGACCCGGCGGACACCCCGCGGATCTCTTCGATGTCGGCGCGGGTGATCGGCTGCCGGTAGGCGATCAGCGCGAGCGTCTCGAGCGCCGCCGCCGACAGTCGGTGCGGGCGCGACGCGATCTGCGCGCGCTCGATCGCCGCCGTGTATTCCGGACGCGTCAGAATCTGCCATCCACCAGCTGCTTCGACGACCTCGATGCCGTGCTCGCCGTCATCATACCGCGCGCGGAGTTCCGCGAGCGCCGCCAGGACGAGATCGGGTGTCGCTTCCAGGTCGAGCGCGAGGAGCGCGTCGAGGCCAATGGGCATGCCGCTCGCGAAGAGCGCGGCCTCAAGCAGCTGCGCCAGCGGTGTCATAGCGAGTTGGCGAATCGAGGGAAGACATGGCGGGCGTGACGGAGTCCGTGGTCTCGTCGAGGGTCCCAAGCCCGGCATCGAGACCGACGATATCCACCGCCCCGAACGGAATCGACTGCCGAAGCACGCACTCGCCGAGGCGGGCGAGCTCCAGAACCGCGAGCAGTACGGAGAGGATCTCCCAGGGCTCGGCGCTCGGTCGCACGAGATCGCGCCACCGGATCTGCGCGCGCCGGGCCAGCAGCGCCCGCGCCGCGATCAACGCCCCGGCGACATCGAGCGCGCGAGGTACGATGGAGTGCACGTCGGGGCCGCGACACGCACGGAGGAGCCGATCGACGGCGGCGAGCAGGTCGGCCATGGCGGCGGAGACGGGTCCACTCGACGACGGCCGCGCCGGTGCGGGTAGCGGCGTGCGGGCAAATCGGTTCCGGCGGCCCTCGGCCCGAAACTCGAGTACGTCGACCACTTCCCGGACCTGCTGATACTCGAGGAGCCGTCGCACGAGCTCCGCACGCGGATCATCCCACGCCTCCGCGCCCTCGCGCCGCGGCAGGAGCATCTGCGCCTTGATCCGCAAAAGCCGCGCGGCCATCTCGAGGTATTCCGCCGCCTCATCGAGCCGGAGCGTGCGGATCCGCAGCAGGAATTGCTCCGCGATGCGCGCGATCGGGATGTCGTAAATGTCGATCTGTTCTTCGCGCAGCAGTGTGAGCAGCAGGTCGAGCGGGCCGCTGAAATGCGCGAGCTCGACGACGAACGACGCCGGCGGCGCATCATTGGGCGGCCGCGGGGATGCCCGCTCGCGCCCGTCACGGGAGTCCGCTACGTCGGCGAGATGCGTCGCCACGTTCACAGCATCCCGGGGGGGAGCCAGTGCGGCGTCAGCGGTAGTGCCAGGCTTCGCACGCCGTCCTGCAGCAGCGCCGCGGAGACGTATGCGGGCAGCAGCCAGTACGAGATGACCGGCGTCCAGTTCAGGAGGACCAAGACGACCAGCAATCCGGCGAACCCGATCTGTTGGTATCGTTGCGCCCACGCCGGGGGCAGCAGGTACTTGAGCACATGCGAGCCATCGAGTGGCGGGACCGGGAGGAGATTGAACATCGCCAGGATCAAATTCAATCCGATCCCGAGCCACACCATCGCCTGGAGAATGCTGCACACGCCGCTGACCGCGGGCACCAGGCGACCCAGCAACCCAATGATCGCGACGGCGATGGTGCACGCGATCGCGATCGCGATGTTCGCCGCGATACCGGCCAGCGAGACGATGATGTCGCCGCGCCGATAGTTCCGGTAGTTGCTCGGATTGATCGGCACCGGCTTGGCACCGGCCAACGGCGGGAGGTGGGCGAAGTACAGCATCAACGGCAACACGATCGACATCCAGGGGTCGATGTGCTTGATCGGGTTCCACGTGAGGCGACCGAGTTTGTAGGCCGTCATATCCCCCTGCTTCAGCGCGGCATAACCGTGGGCGTATTCATGCGCGATGATGGAGAAGAGCAGGACCGGCGCAACGAGCAACAGGTATTTGGCCAACGGGGTTGGGCGGAGGGTGGCGATCGGGATGTCGCGGAGGCGCCTCGACTGGTGGGCGGCAGCCTGAAGGTAGTCCTACGGAAAAGGTGTGTCAAAGCAATGTGGCGCCTTGACATCGCCGCTTGGGCGGCCTAGGTTTTTTTGTCAGAACGGTCGGTCCCTCCGCGGGCCGGCCGTTGTGCATCATCCAGTACACCGCAGGTGGTCCGGCTAGGTTGCCGAGATCGCCATCCGCTCCAGTCCGCACTCGTCGGGAGATCTGCGTGCCGAATATCGCGTCCGCGAAGAAGAACATGCGCAAGACCCGCGCAGCCACGGTCCGCAATCGCGCTCAGCGCGCCGCCCTGCGCACCGCGCTCAAAAAGGCCAAGATCAGCGGGTCCACCCCCGATGAGCGGCTCTCCGCGGTCCGGCTCCTCGATCGCGCGGCGCGCAAAGGGCTGATTCACAAGAACTCCGCGGCTCGCCACAAGAGCCGCTTGGCGACGGCTCGGTAACCACGAATCGGTCACGAGCCACTGACATCCAAAGGCCGGTCTCGCTCACGCCGGACCGGCCTTTGTCCATCTGCGCCTGTCCGCTGGCGCGACCGTCCGCGCCCCCGGGACCTCACATCGCCGCGAGCTCACCCCCGCACCGCTCACAGTACCACTCGGTCGGGTAGTTCATGTTCCCGCACTCCGCGCATTTGAGTGTCTTGATCTGCTCGACCGGAACATCGCGCAGGAAGAGCGGGACGGGATCCGTGAGGCTCGGTGCCCGACGCGCGGACTCTCCGGGTTTTTCAGCGGTCTTGTCCACCGGTGCGGGCCCGGGTACGGCCGCGGAGTCGGCGGGCGTAACGGCGGGACGGGCGGGCGCGGATGGACCGGACACGGCGGCCACCGGCACCGCGGGCGTCTTGGCTCGAGCCGGAGCGGCGGGCACCGCCGCGGACGGTCGATTGGGTGCGGCGTTCGCGGGCGGCGCGTCCGGTTCGGGCTCACCTGTGGGCTCGACGACCGAATTCAGAAAGGCCAGCTCGTCGAACGATGTCGGTGGCCCTCCGGGCGCCGCCGCGGCGGCACCCGCTCCACCCGCCGTACTGGCTCCGACGGCCGCGCCGCTCTGGCGAGGGGCCGGACGTCCGGCGTCCTGATGGCTCGCATCCGCTCCGGTGGCTGTCGGAGCCGGTGCAGTCGCCGCAACCGTGGAGTGGCCCGACGCGCTGGCGTCCGGCCGCCGCGGCGAGGCGGTCGCCATGTTGAGCAGCTGTTGCACCTGGGCCAACTCCGAGGCCGCTTCCGCCCGGCGCGCCGCGATCCGAGCGATATCTGCCTCGCTGGTCTGGCTGACCTCCCGCCATTGCTCCGGACTGTATTCGCCCACCGCCGCACGCAGCTCCGCTTCGGCTCGGACGTCGCGGTGACCATTCTCTTCCGTCTGTAGTGTCGTCACGCGATCGGTCAGCGTGTCGACCACCTGTCGGAGTTCCGCGGATCGACCGCCCAGCTCGTCGAGGACGCGCGCGAGCCGGGATTCGTAGTCCTCGTGGACACGCGCATAGACATGGCTCGATGTCGTCGCACGGCGCGACTCGAGCGCTGCGAGCCACTGCTCGTACCGTTGCCGCTCCTGGAGGAGCGCCGCGATCGCGTCCGTTGGTCTTTCCTGGGAAAGCGTGGCCATCACTCGTCGGTCAGAGGTACTGCGTCACCCGTCGCGCCTGAACGCCCACCGGTCGGTCAGCTCACGGCCGACGCCGGCGACGCGGGCCGCGCCGAAGGTTAATGCCCTTGTGCGCCAATATGATAGACGATACGACCTCCGACAACAGTGCAGATCGCGCGGCCGCGAAGCTTGCGACCTGCATACGGCGTGTTGCGGCCCTTGGACAGGAACTGCGTCGGATCCACTACCCATTCCCGATCCGGGTCGAACACCGTGATGTCAGCCACTCGGCCACGAGCCAACGAGCCGCCGTCGAGGTGAAAGATCCGCGCCGGCGCGACCGACATCCGATCCACCAGTGTCGCAAAGTCCAGCACCCCGGCGCCGACCAGTGTCGTCACCACGACCGCGAGAGCGGTCTCGAACCCGACGATCCCATTCGGCGCATCCGCGAACTCGCGCTCCTTCTCGTCGTAGTGGTGCGGGGCGTGATCGGTCGCGACGACATCGATGGTGCCGTCTCGCAGCGCCTGCGCCATCGCCGCCACGTCCGCGGCCGTGCGCAACGGCGGATTCATCTTCGCGTTGGTGTTGTAGCCCTCGACGGCGCTCTCGGTCAGCGACAAGTGGTGCGGGCACACCTCGGCGGTGACCGCGATGCCGCGATCCTTGCCCCAGCGGATGAGCTCGACCGATCCCTTGGTGGAAGCGTGCGCCACATGGATGTGGCCGCCCGTCCTCCGACTGAGCAAGATGTCCCGAATCACCATGATCTCCTCGGCCTCGCTGGGAACCCCGCGCAGGCCGAGCCGGGCACTCACAATGCCCTCGTTCATCGCGCCGCCGACGGCGAGCGTCGGTTCCTCACAGTGATCGACCACCGGAATCGTGAAGGTGCGCGCGTACTCGAGCGCGGTCCGCATCAACTGCGCGCTGGCGACCGGCCGACCATCATCGCTGATCGCCACCGCGCCGGCGCCGACCATCTCCCCCACCTCAGCGAGCGCATGGCCTTCCTGGCGGACCGAGATCGCGCCAATTGGATAGACCCGGGCCGCGTTGGCCTTCTGTCCTTGGCGCACCACGAAGCCGATCGCGGCCTGATTGTCTGTGACGGGGTCGGTATTGGGCATCGCGCACACCGCGGTAAATCCCCCCGCCGCCGCCGCGCGAGCGCCGGTCGCGATCGTCTCGACATCCTCGCGCCCGGGCTCACGGAGATGGCAGTGCACGTCGATAAACCCCGGCGACACGATGGCGTCCGTGCAGTCGATGATTTCGGCGTCGTCCGGAATGCCGGATCGCGGTCCGGCATGCGCGATCTTGCCATCGATGACGATCACATCCCCGACCGTGTCGAGCCGCTGCGACGGGTCGATGATCCGGCCCCCATGCAGTACGAGCGGTCGGGTCATCGATCGCCGCCGGGGGTCGACTTGGCGGTCTCGGCGAGCTCGGGGCGGCCGCCGGCCAGCAGATAGAGCACGGCCATCCGTACCGCCACGCCGTTGGTCACCTGATTGAGAATTACGCTTTGGGGGCCGTCCGCGACATCGGAATCGATCTCGACGCCGCGGTTCATGGGTCCAGGGTGCAGGATCAATACGTCGTGATCGACCCGTTCGAGGCGCTCGCGCGTGACGCCGAACACGCGATTGTACTCCCGAAGCGATGGGATATAGCCCGCCGTCATTCGCTCGAGTTGTAGGCGGAGCACATTCAACGCCTGGGCCCACTCCATCGCGGCTTCGATGCGATCGAACACCGTGATGCCGAACTCCGCAATGGCGTTCGGCAGCAGCGAGCGCGGTCCACACACGGCGACGTCGGCTCCCATTTTTTGCAGACCCCAGATGTTCGAGCGCGCGACGCGCGAGTGCAGTACATCACCGACGATACAGACGCGGAGTCCACGGAGATCGCCGAAATGGTCGCGCAGCGTCAGCAGATCGAGCAACCCCTGGGTCGGATGCTCGTGCGTCCCATCACCGGCGTTGATGACGTTGGATTCGATGCGCTCCGCGAGAAACTGTGCCGCACCGGACGCGCCGTGCCGGATGACCACCATATCGATGCGCATGGCCTCCAGGTTCCGCGCCGTGTCCACCAGCGTCTCGCCCTTGCTGACGCTCGACCCGGAGGCACCGACGTTCACCGTGTCGGCCGACAGGCGTTTCTCGGCGAACTCGAACGAGATCCGCGTGCGCGTGGACGGCTCGAAAAACAGATTCACGATCGTCGAGCCACGGAGCGTCGGCACCTTCTTGATGGCGCGCTCGCTGATTTCCTTGAAGGGCTCGGCGGTATCGAGGATGAGCCCGATCTGTTCTGGAGTGAGTGGCTCGAGGGCGAGGAGGTCCTTGCCCAACGGGCTCGTCACGCGGATGCCTCCCCTGGCGCCGAACGCCCCGTACGCGACGCCAGCTTCCGAGTCCGAGGGCTGCCCGCCGCGTGTCCCGCATCGCTGGGCGGCGCCGTCTTCGGCACCACGACCACCGCGTCGCGGCCGTCCAGTTCCGCGACCATCACATCGACCCGCTGATCCCGGCCAAGGTCAACGCGCTTCCCAACGACATCGGCGTGGATCGGCAGCTCGCGACCGCCCCGGTCGACGAGCACCGCCAGTCCGATGCGCGCAGGGCGACCGAAGTCCGCCAACTCGTCGAGCGCGGCGCGGACCGTCCGGCCAGTGTACAGCACGTCGTCCACGATCACGACTCGCGCATTGTCGATGTCGCCCGGGATGTCGGTGGGGCCGACGACCGGGCGAGGACCGACGGTCTGGAGGTCGTCACGGTAGAGCGTGATGTCGAGTGCGCCGCGGCGCGGGGCCTCGCCCTCGCGTTCCGCGATCAGTCGCGCGAGCCGCTCCGCAAGTTGTACTCCGCGTCGCTGGATGCCGACGAGGACGAGATCTTCGGTGCCGGCGTGGAGTTCGACAATCTCATCCGCCATGCGGCGGAGCGTTCGGTCCATGGCGCGCGCGTCGAGCAGGATCGTCGGTTGCGGTTGTGAGGCTGGTGGCATGTGGCCCAAATATGCGACTCCGTCACGCCGACCGGTACCGTGCCTCGGCCTGCCACTAGGCCGCGACCGGCTCGAGGCACCTCGCGTCGTCATGCGCCGGGGTGTTGACATGTGTGGACACGGGGTAGGCGTAGAGCGCCTGGCCTCCGTACGGTGCGAGGAGCGCGGTCGCGACGGCCGGCGGTGTCGTCGGGTCGAGCCACACGCTATACGCCGACGGATCAAGGATCACCGGCATGCGATCGTGGATGGGCGCCACGAGGGGGTTGGCGGCCGTGGTGACGACGGTACAGGTCTCCACCGTGTCGTCCGCGCCGTTGGCGCGCCACGACTCCCATAGGCCGGCCAGGACGAATGGGACCCCGTCCGTCATCCGAATCGCGTAGGGTACCCTCCGTTTGGCGCCGGGGATCGCCTGCCACTCATAAAAACCGTCGACGAGAATCAGGCAGCGCCGCGATCGGAAGGCGTCGCGGAACGCCGGCTTGGCGTCCACAGTCTCGCCTCGGGCGTTGATCATCCGACTGCCGACGCTCAAATCCGTGGCCCACGACGGGACCAGGCCCCACCGCAGGCGGACCGCCTCCGGCTCTCCGTCGCGGAGCCGCACGGCGAGTTGATCCTGCGTGGGGCACACATTGTAGCGCGGCTCCCAGGGGGGATCGTCCCGCAGGGCGAGCCACCGCGCAATCAGGTGGGCGGAGAGCGTCAGCG
Source organism: Gemmatimonadota bacterium (assembly GCA_003152485.1). Classification (GTDB taxonomy): domain Bacteria; phylum Gemmatimonadota; class Gemmatimonadetes; order Gemmatimonadales; family Gemmatimonadaceae; genus Palsa-1248. The sequence goes on from PMAE01000043.1 coordinate 24,413, forward strand.
TGGTGCGCGCGCACATGCGCGCAATGTGCCATGGTGCTATAGATTCCGCGACGTCTCAGCACAGACTCTCCGCGGTACCATTCTTCCGCTCCCCGAGCACATGGAGGTGCGGCCATGCATGAGTTCTTCAGGATGCCGCTTGGCTGGTCCGCGGCCTACATCGCGGACTGGGCGATCTTCACGGTGTATGTCGTGTACGTGCTAGGGGCGTGCCTGGTGTCGGGGCCCTATCGCGCGCGTGTACATCGAGGATCCTGGCTACATGTGGTGGAAGGGTGGGCCCTCGTCGCCGTGGTCTGGGCCGCGTGGGCATGGGCGCGCTTCGCGCTCACGGCCGGCGATCGAGACTGGTCGGGCTCAGGCCCCGTACCGGGCTCCGTCCGCGCCGCCGCGTTCATTCTGTACGCTCTCCAGCCGGCTGTGCTATTACTGCCCGTGATCATGGTCGTGACGACCGCGGTCCGAGCCTGGCGATTCCAGCCCGCCGTGAATCGATGACTGCAGGTCCGACCGTCCCCCCGCAATCTGGACGTGTCCCACGGCGCGATGATGCGGAGCTCGACGCGCTCAACGAGCGCGTCCGAGCCGCTGGCGGTTTCGTGGCGGAGGTGGAGTCGGCACTCCAGCGAGTCGTCGTCGGGCAGCGAGCGATGCTCCAGCGGCTCTTGGTTGGGTTGCTGGCGGACGGTCACGTACTGCTCGAAGGCGTACCGGGTCTAGCCAAGACGCTCGCGGTTCGCGCGTTGGCGGCGGTCGTCGACTGCCGGTTCCAGCGAATTCAATTCACTCCGGATCTTCTCCCTGCCGATCTCGTGGGGACGATGATCTACAATCAGAAGACCGCGGAGTTCACGGTCCAACGCGGGCCGATCTTCGGTAACATCATTCTCGCCGACGAGATCAACCGGGCGCCCGCGAAGACGCAGGCCGCGTTGCTCGAAGCGATGCAGGAACGGCAGGTGACGACCGACGGCGTCGCACGCCCCCTCGATCAACTGTTCACGGTCTTCGCGACCCAGAACCCGGTGGAGTACGAAGGCACGTACCCGTTGCCCGAGGCGCAGCTCGACCGATTCCTGGTCAAGATCAAGGTGGCCTACCCGTCGAAGGACGCGGAGCTCGAGATGCTGACCCGTTACACCGCGGGCTTCGACGCCGACCAGCCGGGGAGCAAACCGGTCGCCCCGGTGCTCGACGAGGGCGGATGTCGCGCGCTCCGCATGGCCGTGGACGCGGTCAAGGTCGCGCCCGAGGTCCGCGAATACGTGACCGACATCGTCCGGGCCACGCGTGAGGACACCGGCCTCACGCTGGGCGGGTCACCGCGCGCCATCGTGGCCCTCTTCCGGGCCTCGCGCGGCGCCGCCCTCATGGCGGGCCGCGATTTCGTGACACCCGACGACGTCAAAGACTACGCGCCAGCGGTGCTGCGCCACCGCGTGATCGTCGCGCCGGAGCTCGAGGTCGAGGGCCGGACGGCGGACGATGTGCTGCAGGGCGTGCTCACCCGTGTCCACGCGCCGAAGTGATGCCAGCCACAGCGCACGTCGGCATGCCTACCCTGTGCGCTCGGTGAGCGCGCGGTGAGCGTGGTGCGCGCCTGATGTACATGCCGACTCGTCGGCTTGCGGCCGTCGTGCTAGTGACGGCGCCCGTGTGGTGGCTGCCCGCGATCGGCATACCCCACGCGGTCATAGTCGCGTCGGTGGTGATGGCGGTCGTGGCGCTCGCGGCCCTGGCCGACGCGCTGGGGATACCGGCACAGTCGGAAGTGCCGCTCGAACGATCGTTTCCATCCACGGTGGGTGTCCGAGACACGGTGGCCGGCGAGTATCGGCTGACGTCGCACTGGCCGGTGCGTGTGCAGGGTGAGCTGTTCGATTCGCTCCCCGCCGCCGTGCGGCGAGAGACCGCGGCGCCGCAGCCGTTCGCGATGCGGCGGGGCGACGACGTCGCGCTGTCGGTGTCGATCAGCGGTCGTGATCGTGGCGAGTGGCCGCTCGGTCCGGTGGCGCTGCGCGTCGTCGGGCCACTCGGCCTCATGGCGCGGACGATCCGATACGCGCCGGCCGATCAGATCCTGGTGACCCCATCGATCGCGTCAGTGCGGCACTACCGGCTCCTCGCATTGCAACGGCGGCTGCGTGACGCCGGCGTGCGGGTACTCCGCCGACGGGGTGAGGGCACCAGTTTCGCCGGACTCCGCGAGTACGTGCAGGGCGACGATCCGCGGTTCATCGACTGGAAGGCATCAGCTCGGCGCCGAGCACTGATCACCCGGGAGTTCTCGGTCGAACAGGGTCAGACCGTGCTGATCGTGATCGACTGCGGGCGGCTCATGACTCAGCTCGCGGGGGATCTCCCGCGATTCGAGTATGCGCTCTCCTCGGCGCTGGTGTTGGCCGACGTGGCCGCGGGGTCGGGGGATCAGGTCGGATTGTTGGCGTTCGACGACCAGGTACGGGCGTGGGTGTCGCCGGCGCGGGGGACGGAAGCATTGCGGTCGGTGCGGGCCGCGCTGATCCCACTGCGTGCATCGATGGCGGAGCCAGACTACGCGACCGCGTTCCGGACGTTGGCCGCCCGCCAGCGGAAGCGCGCGCTGATCGTGTTCTACACCGATGTGATCGACCCGCGCGCATCGCAAGCACTGATCGCGCACACCACGCGCGGTGCACGGCATCATCTGCCGGTGGTCGTGGCGTTGCGGAACGAATCGTTGGTGGACGCGGCGGCCGCTGGCGGTGGCCGCACGACGACCGCCGTCTACGAGCGCGCGGCGGCCGAGGAGTTGCTATCGGCGCGCGAAGAAGCGTTGGAGCGCATGCGGCAGGCTGGCGTGTCCGTGATCGACATCCGGCCACAATCGATGACCGCCGCGGTCGTCAATCGGTACCTGGAGCTCAAGGGACGCGGGGTGGTGTGAGCGGGTAGGTGATAGTGAGTCTGAAACGCCCCGCAAGCGTTTCAACGACCTAAGAACGATTTTGTGCGGAGCGCGCTTTGCCAGTAGAAGACGCGGGGACCTTTAGTCAGACTGGGATCCGAACCAGCGCTCAACAATGGCGCGTACATCGACTGAGTGGTTGTAAAACATAATTTTCGCTTTGGGGACCACTTCATGAGTTGCGTCGATGATTTGTTCCATGAAGTATGACATCGCCTCGTTGCCGACAACTCCACCTCCGATTAGCACACCATCGCAAGGTTGCGTCTCCAATTGATGTTTGAAACCATCGAGGCCCGTCTCGGGTGATGCCTGGATGATTTCATACTTATAGCCAGCGCGTGTCATCCGTTCCTGCAGGTCACGCAACCTTTTCTTGATCTTTGGGCGCTCCTCTACCGGGATCAATGGATGATCCAGCGATAGCCCGATGTGGAAGATGGATACAGACAAGATCGCCTCCTAACAGATTTAAGGGTTGGAGCCGCGCGGCAGTTTCCGTGGCTCGTCGATAGGTCCGGCCGCACGTCACATCGCGCAGCCACAAGGAAGCCGTCAGACCGGGCGAGACCGTCCGATCGAGGAAGCCACTGAGGTAGAACCGGGGCAAAGTAGTGATGCCGGCGCTTGAGAGCCACTCTGTCACTCCGGATACGTTGAGTGGTCGGAGCAGGTGCGGTCTGGCAGCGAAGTTAGCCGTATGAAACGCTTCCGTTTCACCGATCTGAGCAGCGTGGAACAGTTGGATGACCGATGGCGGTGCGATTGGTGGCCTGGCGGGGTGATGTGCACCATTTGCTTGCGCGCACGTCATCCCATCAGGCGGGGCACGCGCAGCCGTTACCAACCGTGGGCTGCTTCGTTGAATCCCGTCAGGAGCCAGGTCGAGGTGGTTGGCGTGATCGAACGGCGAAAGCCGAAGGAGGAGTGATGAGACATTGCACTGGAGTCGCGGCTGTCGTCGTAGCCTGCCTGGCGTTCACCGCACCGGCCATGGCGCAGACGCGTCTGCCGCCCAACGGGACCTGCCAGAACGAAACTGCGCAGATCTCGGTCAACTTCACCGGTATCGAGAAGGACGTGACTGCCGCGAAGGCCACGGTCGATGAGAAGATCGCGGAGGTCAAGGCGCTCGCAGCGGACCAGCACTTCACGAAGTTCGACGTCCAGTCCTTCAACTACAACATCAATGCTTACAACCGCGGCACCGGCGGGGATGCTCAATTCCAGTACACCGGCAACGCCAGCTTCGTCATCCTCCCGTCTGACAAGGCGGTGGATTTCATGGCGCTTCTCGTGAAGAAGGGATACCGGGCCAGCGTCAACGTCAACAGCTACAACAACGGCAACTGTTCGCAGTCCTAGCCCGAGGGGCCGGACCGCAGCTCAGGGCGCACCCACGAGGAACCCGGAGCAGCCGACCACTTGAGGAGTGGGCAACCAGCACGGATTCGGTTTTCCTTAAGGCGTGCCATGGGAGGTCGGTGTCCAACTCCACGTCCCGTCGGCCTTGATTTCCAGCACCGCGTCGTATTGCTCAACCAATTCGGCGTTCTCGGCCAGAACGACGTACGTGATAGAGTTCTCGTCAAGACGCCGGAGTGCCTGGCGGAGTTGGGCTGGTTCCAGGACGGCGTCCACTCGGTCCAGCATGGCGAAGGCGGGCCGTGCGAGGATCAGGCGCGTCAGCGCAAGCAGTTGCTGCTCTCTCAGCGAGAGGCTCGCGGGCCAATCGCGCTCACTGTCCAGCCCACCGGCTCGCCCCGCGATGGCGTCCAACCCCATGTCGCGGAGCGTGGTCGTGATCTGGTCATCACTGATCACCTGCTGGGGTCCGTCTCTGAGGAGAACGTCCCGGAGTGTTCCGGGCGGCAGGTAGGGCTGCTGGGGCAGAAAGGAGATCCTGTCCAGCGGCGGGCGAGTGACCGTACCGCGGCCAGTTGACCAGATGCCGGCTGTTGCGTCGAACAGGGCGGTCCGCGCAGTCTCGTTGGGCCCTACGACCAGCACCCTCGTCCCGTGCGGTATCTCGACAGTCAGGTTCTTGAGCACTTCGTGGCCGCCGTCGGGTGGTACCAGTGTCAGGTGGTCGTACGCGATCCGTCCCTCGCCCTCGACGAGAGCGATCGCCGCCCCTTCGCTCCTTGGCACTTTCTCGATGGCGGCAGTTAACGCGCTCACCCGGACGATCACAGCGCCGAACGACGAGATGGACTGAAACTGGTCCACAATGATTGAGAACGCGCCGACCACTTGGGAGAACGCCATCGCCGATTGTGTGACGACCCCGAATTCCACCTTCCCGCGAATGAACAGCGGCGCCACGACCAGCGCCGGAATAATCTGGATCAGATAGTTGTAACCCGTCGTGAAGAACCCCAATCTGCGATTCACCGAGATCGTCCGCCGAACGTTCTCCGCGAGGTCGGCGAGGCTCCCCATGAGCCGGGCCATCAACCTGCCTTCCCGGCGCGAGACAGCAATCGATTCGGCGTTTGCGCGTACGTGTATCAGGTTCGAACGGAAGTTGGCCTCGCGGTCCAACTGACGGTAGTTCAGCGAGATCAGAGGCCGGCCCAGGTAGATCGTCACGAGCGAGCCAAGGCAGGCATACCCGATGGCGACACCGAACAGCGGCCGGCTGATTGTCCAAAGCACTCCGGAGAATGACAGGATCGCGAGGCCTCCGTTCACCAACATGACCGTGAATGACAGGGTCGTCGCCGTGAACGCGCGAACGTCATCGGCGATGCGCTCGTCGGGGTTCTCGACAGTGGCCGATTGTTTGATGCGAAGATACGCGCGATCTGCGAGATATTGCCCGAGGATTCGTCGCGTGAGCCACACTCTCCAGAACAACCCCAACCGGTCCTGCGTGAACTGGTACACGACGAGCACGACTGTGGACGCCGCAAACACGGCGATGTACAGGACGGCTTGGCGGATGAATCCCGGCTGGTTGCGGTCGGCAATTGCTGTGATGAAGTCGCGGCCCACATAACTGTTGACGACGTTCAGCCCGTTGATGGCGAGTGCGAAAGCGATGAGTAACGCGAACATGCCGCGCGCCTGCCAGCGCACGTCCGACGACAAGAAGGTCTTGATGGCGCCGACGAATCGCCGTCTAGTCTGGCGGTCGAAGGCCACTGTTTGTTCGGTCATAAAGGATTTCTGGTCGTCGTCATCGACAGTGCCAAGTCGGGCCACATTCGATGCCAAGTTACCCGGCCGGCACTATTCGGCCAGATTCGGCCCTGACTGGAGCGACTTGGCTGCCGATCGCTCGTAGGCCGCCGTCGTTGTGCGGGCGCCGCCCGTTACGGCACAGTCATAGCCCGAGACAGCGGATCGCGCCTCAGCCCGCACCCGCGACGAACGCGGAGCCGTCCGACCACTTGGGGAGCGTTAGCAGAAATATGGTCAGGCGATCTTCGGGGTCCGGTGAGCCGATGAGCGGGGATCCCGGTACGTCGGCTCCCCACGCGGCCGGATCCACGAGGGGAGTGAAAAACATCAGGTGGGGATGCCAGGCCCCATCTGCGCCTGCCAAGTATTGGTGCTTCGACATCATGTAGGACATGGCACCGGTTTCGATTCCCGGCAGTTCCTTCTTGTCGAGTGCGGATTTGATCGCCGCGAACATCTGCTCTTTAGAGTGGGCAGCCAGCACCGACTCAGTTTTCCGGATCGTCAGCGGCAGGTAGCTTCGCGCTGCCGGCGCGTTGAGGCAGATCGGGCCGCGGAGTTTCGGATTCCAGAAGTCAGGGTCTTCGATGCCGGCGGTCCAACCTCGTTCCACGAGGCACACGAAGCCGTTCGTGCCCTTGACTGCGCTTTGGTAGCCGTGACGTCCGAGGACCATGATCTCGGCATTCCTCGAGATGGAGTCCGGGGCAGCGCTTCGTGCCAGTGCGATCTCGGCGTCGCGCTCCATCAGATACTGATCAACGGGCGCCATGGCAGGATACGGTGTCTTGGCGTCCTGTGCGTGCGCCGTCCGTGTCGCGGCCAGGATGAAACCAAACGCGAGAGTTCTCAAGACCAGCGTTCCGACACTTTGTTGCCTCATGGGTATCCCTCCGCAGATGTGCACTCAATGAGCCGATGGTGGCACTAGGATGTCCCGGGTGACACGTCAGGTCCAGTATTGCTGCGATGGTGCGGTCGATGTCTGCAGCATCCGTTGGGGGCCGTTCTCGAACCGCCCCCGTTGCGTAGGTCACTAGCGGCCGGACGATCGCATCCCGGCGATAGGCGTCAGTCTGGAATGTGACGCGTCACTCGGCCCGAGAATCGTAGTGCTCACGATGCCATTTGCGCGCAACAGTTGGAGCTCGCGCCTGGTGGCTGCAGGGGAATCAGTGGTCGGGTTCATACCGGCCTCGATCCAGGGAGGGAATGCCAACCCCGAGGCGTCTCGCGCTTGACTGCGAGACTATCCACGGCTATATATTNNTGTCACCGGATAAGGGGTTGAAATGGCGCGGGGGAAGCCGCTGATGCTGCAGGAGCCGGATGCCGACCGCATCACCTCGCTCCAGCGACGAATTGGCGCGAAGTCGAAAGTGGATGTAGTTCGCCAGGCACTGTCGTTGCTCGAGCGACGGGTGGCGCGAGCGGATCGCGACCGGCGGTGGGCTCGCGCGGTGAGTCTCGCCGCCAACGAGAGCCGCCGGGTAAACGCCGAATTCCAATCGGGCAGTTTGCTCCACACCGATGGCTGACATACTGTCGGTCGCTGGCCCGCCCGTGCGGTGGCACATGTACGTCGTCGACATCGACCCTCGGATCGGTACCAAACCCGGGAAGCAGCGGCCGTGCATCGCGGTCCAACCGACGGCCTTTGGAGCGGCCGGGTTGACCAGCACCGTGATCGTGCCGCTGGCCACCAACCTCGTCGAGGGGGATGCGTTCCCGCTCCGGGTGCGCATCCCCCTCGGAGTGTGCGGGCTGTCGCAGGCGAGCGATGCACTCATCGATCAGGTCGTTGCCTGGGACAATCGGCGTTTTCGGCGCGACCTTGGGGAGCTCCCCGAGACTCTGCGCCGCACGATCCGTCGCGGCCTTGCCGAATTTCTGGACGTCTGCTGAGTGCTCCGCGCGGCGGATGTCGTGGCCGGCCGCATGCGGTGAGCATCGCCCCTTGACCAACTTATGAGTTGACGGTGATCCCCAACTGTGGCGCCAGGAATGTCGTGCGGCGCTTTGCAGCCACCAAATCCTCAAGGGTACGCGGCGGCGGGACAAGATAGACCGCGTCCGCCGATCGCGTGGCCGGTGAAGGGCCGAGCTAGGAGCCGACTCCGCTGTCCGAAGTCTCTCAGGAGGGCGCATGTGGGCGAGTCGTCGAATGTCGGTATGGACCCTATGTGTGATCACGGCCGCGGGCCGGGTCGCCGCCCAGGAAGAGCACCGTCATGTTGCTGCTGGCCCTGAGCATCTCGGCCACGTACACTTCGCAACGACTTGTCGCGCGGCTGCGCAACGGCACTTCGAGCGGGGAGTCACCTACCTCCACAGCTTCTGGTACGAGAAAGCGACTCCCGAGTTTCGCGCAGCCGTCGTCGCCGACTCCACATGCGCGATGGGGTATTGGGGGCAAGCCATGAGCCTCCTGCACCCTCTCTGGACGCCACCACCGCCGGCTGATCTGGCGGCTGGGCTTGCTGCGGCCGAGCGTGGCCTCGCGGTAACCACCACGCCCCGTGAGCGGGACTACCTCCGGGCGATTGACACGTATTACACGAACTACTCGGCGACCGACCACGCAACCCGTATCGCATCCTACGCAGCGGCGATGGACAGTGTCGGGCGCCGAAATCCCGACGATCACGAAGCGGCAATCTTCTACGCGCTTGCCCTGATCGCGGTTGGACAGACCCATCCAACGGATACCACGTTCACCTACCAGAAGCGCGCGGACTCAATCCTCGAACCACTGTTCCGGCTGGAGCCGGAGCATCCGGGACTGGCGCACTACATCATCCATACCAACGACGTTCCGCAGTTGGCGCACCATGCGCTGATCGCTGCGCGTCGTTACGCCGCGATCGCCCCCGACGCTCCGCACGCGCAGCACATGCCGTCGCACATCTTCACGCGGCTCGGGCTGTGGGACGAGGATATCGCCTCTAACCTCAAGGCCGCCGCCGCCTCGCGCGCCTTCGAGATTGACCAGCACCTCAACGCCATGTGGGGGGAGCGCGGGCACGCTCTCGACTATCTCGTCTATGCGTATCTACAGGAAGGGCGCGACGCCGCGGCGAAAAAAGTGGTCGGAGAGGTGGTTGGCGTGACCATGGGGTACCCCGCGGGGTCACTGAACTTCGAATACGCGGAGGCCGCGATTCCGGCGCGGTACGCTCTGGAACGCGGGCGCTGGGGCGAAGCGGCCCAGCTCGAGGTGCGACCGGCCCCCGAGTGGCCCGCGGCTGAGGCGATCACGCACTTCGCCCGAGCGTTGGGGGCCGCGCGTACGGATGACACGGCGGCGGCCCGCGCAGAGATCGCTGCCCTCGAGCGAATCGAAGCTGAGCTGAAAGCCACCGGTGGTCTCCAGACCTACTGGGCAGGGCAAGTCGATATCCAGCGACTCGCCGTCGCCGCGTGGCTGGCGCGGGCGGCAGGCGATACCGCGCTCGGAATCCAACAGGCCACGGCGGCGGCCGACCTCGAGGACCTCACACAGAAACATCCGGCAACTCCAGGCTCCGTTCTGCCCGCACGCGAGCTGTTGGGTGACCTCCTTCTGGCATGCGGACGGCCAGCTCAGGCGGCCGGGGCGTACGCGACTTCTCTTCGGAGCAACCCGGGGCGAGCGCGCAGCGTTTTCGGTCTCGCGCGCGCGTCGGAGGTTTCGGGTGATCTCGCGACCGCCCGAGCGAGATACCACGAGTTTCTCACGCTTATGGCGCGGGCGGACGGACACCGACCCGAGATCGGAGTGGCGAGCCGCCTTCTGGCGAGCCAGTGACGGCTTTGAGCGCATGTTGAGTCTTAGCGCCAGAAGGACTGAGCAGATTTTTCTGTACCACAAACCCGATCCACTTTATGCCTAAATCGGCGCCCGATGGTGATAGTGGCACGCTGAAATCCCAACCCAAGGGGGCGGCCGACGCGGCATCCCGGGGTGGTGTGAGCAACGCGCGCGCGTTTCTGTACTACGTCGCGGCGGTAATGATCACCGGCCTGACATCGCTCTTCGCGGAAGGCATGGGGGTTGACTGGTTGAACATGCATGCCGGTGCACGAGACGGTGCTCCGTGGATTGCCTGGGCCATCGATATCGCTCCGCCGTTCTTATTGGGTTTCCTAATCTTTTTCTGCATCAGTAGTTGGCTGCTCGCGCGTCTCGGCCGCACTGGATTTCCCGCATATCCGGTCCGCGTGGCATCGCTCTATCTCGGATCGGCGCTCTTGCTCGGGCTTGTCGCGACCGGTTGGTATGCGCACGGCATTGGGTTGGGCGCGCAGTTCTACGCGTGGCCGGGCTTCGCACTCGTCGGTGGGGTAGTCGGCGACCTGGCGGCAGTATTGATATCCGGCCCCACACTCGGCCAGCGGCGGGACGCGACGACGCCGGAGTCCATGCACCAATGAGTCGCGACTTGGCGTTTCGGCCGCCGCGGGCGGCCACGGGCATATCGCCGACGACATAGCCGTTTCGACTGGGCGGCGCGGACAGCGACACGTCGAACCTTCGGCGACGGCGTCGCCGTGACATCTGGTTGCGGTCAATCGCCGAGCGCCGCACATTTTGTTGGCGAGATTGCACCGGCCCTCTGGAGGTGCGCCATGCCCGAACCATTGCTGTCGCGTCGCGTGTTTGTGGCGAGTGGTGTTGTCGCCAGTGTGGGCGTCTTGCTAGGTGCCGTTCCATTCCGGCCTACCCCTGGCTGCGATCATGGGACCGGTCGTTCCGACCACGGGCCGCATCCCACGCCCCGGCCGGGAATCGACGCGTCGCATGTCCTCAAACCAGAGCAGTTGAAAGGTTCGCAGAAGGCGATCACCACGTTCGGCGAGGTTCGCCAGATCCCGCAGATTGTGGACGGGATCCGGTGCCACTGCGGTTGCGCCAAGACAACGGGCTTCTACTCGCTCTTGAGCTGCTACGAGGGCGACGGGATGGCGCAGGATTGCCACATCTGTCAGGGCCAAGGGCGCATGGCGTTCCGACTGCATAACGAAGGCAAGACGCTGGCCGAGATCCGAGACGCAATCGACGCGCGCTACGACTGAGCCCGCCAGGACCGAGCTTCGGAGCAATCCGGTTTTACGACCTCGCACCACAACGGCCACCATCATCAGAGCGACTGATCGTGGCCGTTGTGCATCGTGGCGCTGAGTGCAACTGCCGCGCGGCGTAATCGCCGCCGGCGTCTACATCTTGCGCGTCCCTGTTTCCTTGCCGTGGACAACATCTCCCGACGAGTAGTGCGCGTCGAAGGTGCCCCACATCTTGTCGCCCTTATAGTGTCCAACACTGTGGAGCACCGTAACTGTTTGACCCGCTCTCAGCATGCTGGGATACGGGCCCGTCTCGGTGACGACGCTGTCCCCGGCCATGGCAACGACTCGCACGGCCATCGGATCGCGGTTGGGGTACTTCATGGTCCACGATTTTCCGTCAGCCGACACAGTGATCACACTTGTCACGACGACACTGTCCTTCGGACCTACCGATGCCTTGGTATCCCACGTACCAGCGACGTCGGAGGCCTTGACGGCGCCCCCTTGGGCGCGGGCCGCGGCGGCGGAGCCAGCGAGAAGGGCAGCGGATACGAGAAGGGTGCGGCGCATAGACATCTCCTGTTGTAAAAGACACCCCAGTCTTGAATGGGCTTGAACGTACCCTTTTTCAGCCGGAACGCGAGCCAGGGCGCCGCGCCGTGCCCGAGTGAATTCGCGACCATGGCTCGCTTCACCGTAACGGTTCCCGCTGCGCATAACCTGACCCGGTATGTTGAGAGACGCGCCCCGGCCACACGGGGCGTGAGACAACCGGTTTCCGAGGGGAGACGATGAGTGTTCGCGACCGACCGGCAGCGACGCTCGCGGCTCCCTCGCCGTCGCTGGGCAGCGCACTGCGAGCGATTGTTGCCCATCGTGGTGTGCAAACCGCCGTTGCGCTGTGGATCGCGGGATATCTCCTCGTCCTGTGGCTCGCGCGAGAGTCCCTGCCCTTCGATCGACCGTCGGTCGCCAAGCTGCCATTTGCGGTGCAGCTGGCCGCGCCCACCATAGGAATGATCCAGATCTTCGTGTTGATGGCGGTGGCCTTCCTGGTCACCCGCCGTCGCGTCATTCCCGACCTGATGACCCGCGCGCCCGATCGCGGCGTGGCCGTCCGCGAGACGATTCAGGTGCTCGCCTACGCGCTCGTAGGCCAAGCCGGCGGCTGGATCGTCGCCGCCCTGCTCGGCTACCACCCCTTCAGCTTCCATCTCGCGGGCTCCGTCTTCGGTCATACGACGACACCGGAACCCGCAGAAGTCTGGATGTGGGCGGTGTACAATTTTCTGATCTTCGCGGTGGCGCCCTACGCCTACTTCAGACGTCGCTACTCGGCGACCGATCTCAATCTTCGCTCGAGCAATTACGGGAACGATGCCATCCTGATCTTCGTGGTCTTGGCCATCGAGTCCGCGTTCGAGCTGACGGTATTCGACAGGAGCATTTTCAGCCTGACGCCGCATCAGATGCTACTTGGCGCGCCACTAACGTTCCTGTTGTTCTTTATCGGGACGGTATTGCCGACAATGGTCCTGATCTATGCGATCCTGCTTCCGCGGTACCTCAGACTGACTGGGTCGGCTGTCAGCACAGTACTGCTCGGAGGGCTCACCTATGCCGCGATGCACATCGTCGAAGGGTGGTCGGCATTCGATTCGCCACGGGACGTCGTGCTCTCGCTCATTTTTGTGCTGCTCACGTACTTCGGGCCCGGTATGATGAAGGGCGTCCTGACGCTGCGTACAGGCAACGCGTGGGTCCACGCGCTGAGCTACCACGTCGTCGCCCCGCATGTGATCGTCGACACGCCGCTCGTCGTGACGATCTTCCACATCGCCTGACGGGCGCCGGAGAGCGGCCTTCACTAGGGCTGGCCCCCACCAAGGGACCATCGAGCAACTCTATCCTTGCTGCAGGTCCGTGTCGGGCGCCGGGTGGCCGAGCAGGCGGCACATCGCGACGACTTGGCCCTTGTGGTGAAACGCATGCGTAATCGCGTGGTGGAGAATGAACGCTGGGGTCTGCAACTCTCCGATCCAATCCGTCGGACGATGTGCGAGTGTGACATTGAGCGTCGCAACGGGTAACCGATCGAGATACGCGGCGGTCGCCGCCTTGACGCGTAGCTTTGGCGACCGGAGTGACTCGACCGTGGTATGGTCTCCCGCGGACCAGCGGGGCAGCGGAAGATTCTGCAGTCGGTGTACCCACCGCTCTTCGGCGCCGAGCAAGTGCACCAGTTGGTCGCGGACGCTGGTGCTCTGTCCGAAACCGGGGATGACCTTCACGAAGTCCGATGGCGCGAGCTCGCTCGCATGATCGAGCAGCAGGTCGAGGCGGTCGTGAGTCCACCCATGTAACGCGCGAATACCGTCTTTAGTGAACATCTCACGAAACTAACGACGGACTGGCGGATCGCGACTGGTCGGGGGGCGGGACAGCCATCGGGGACCCCGTAGGCTGACGTCGGCGAGGGCCGTGACGGTCCTTAGCGCGAGTTCGCGCATAGCAGGTCAGACGCCCACCTGGCTTCCCGTCCGATCGACGCAACGTCGCGGCCGGCCCCGACACCCTGCGCCCCAAGGCATATGAGACCCCGTTTCAGACTACTTCTTGCCGCCGGTTCGATGCTCGCGATCGCCTGCGGTGGCGGCTCCAGCTCGACCGGCCCCGGGGGCGGAAGCGCGGACCTGAGCGCGTCGATCAACGGATCGTCGTAGTTGGGCACGGACGGCGCGAAAGCCACCCGGACGGTCGCGGGGGGCGATACGATCATCTCCTTCGGCGGCGCGAACTCGAACGCGTCGATCATTCTTGGGCTAGCGTTCACCGACTCAGGGCCGCGAACCTACCTCATTGGCGGGTTCGACGAGCCGTCAAACGCCTTGATCGAGGAAGGCGCGAAGGGGTGGGCGGCGAACGTCGCTGGCGGCACCGGCAGCATTACGATCGACACGATCAGCGCCACGCGCCTCACCGGCACCTTCATGTTCAACGCCGTCCCCGTGTCGGGATCCGGTGTGTCTGGCGACGAAGCCGTCACGAACGGCAAGTTCGCGCTCTCGTTCTGACAATCCGCCGCCGCATGACGGCCTGGATCGGGGTGTCCGGGCCAACCCCGAAACACTCGCCGCTCTCCTTCATTCTTCTCGAGGATGAGCGGCGTGGTCCGTGTCATGCTTGTCGTTTACGACGATGGCGTCGATGGCGCGGCCGACATTCAGTAGAGTAACTCGTAGTTCACCCGAATTCCCCGCCCGGGTTGCGGCACGAAGTCCTTGATGACCGACAGATTGTCGCGATACAACCGGTTGAACACGTTGTCGGCGTAGATGCCGATGTTGTGAACCACGCCGCTCTGGGTGACGCGGAGACCGACGCCGAGATTGACGAGCGCGTAGCCGGCGGTCGGCGTATCCCCGTCACCGAGTCGCGTCTGGCTCGCCGCGCCTCGCCACTCGATCATCCCCATGTATTTCTGGTCCTGGTACGTCGCGCGCAACAGGCCGCGAAGGGGAGGGATGAATGGGAGCGGTACATTTAGCTGCGTGTTCTCGGCGTTCACGTAATCAGAGGTCGCCCGCAACGCAAGGTACTGGAGCGGCTGTACCGTGACCGCGGCCTCGAAGCCCATCAGTCTCGCGTCGGTGGCAGCGAACTGGCGCACCGGAACATTCTGGATCGTGTCGCCCCGGAGAAATCCGTAGATATAGTGGTTGATGTAGTTGAGGTAGGGCGAGAGTTCGAAGGTCGCGTTGGCGTAACTGCCTTTGAGCGAGGCATCGACACCGAGTCCGCTCTCGGGCCCGAGGCCCGCCGAGCCGATGGAGTAGGTCCCGCTGGACGCGTCGAGGCCGTTGGCGAACAATTCCTGCACGGTCGGCGCACGGAACGAACGCGCGAGGCTGAGTGATCCCGTCAGCGCGGACGTGAGCTGCTGGACCGCTCCCACTGAACCGGTCACGGCATTGGCCTGCCGCGACACGTTCAGCACCTGAAATAGCGAGTCCATCGACCCGGCGTAGGGATGGGTCTGGATCTTGTTGTAGTCAAACCGCGCGCCGGCCTGCAGGCGCGTGTGCGGCGCCGCCTGAAACTCTTCGTACGCGTAGCCCGCGAACCCGGCAGTCAACGAATTGGGCCCGAGTGGCTGCTGCCCCTCGATGGTCAGGCCCTGGATGTCGGTCCACAGGCCCAGCGTGCCGCTGAGTCGACCGAGTGGCCTTTGGTCGAACTGGAGCACCGCGTTGAATTCCTGCTTGTGGAAGTGGTTCGCCTGCGGGTCCGACACACCGGTGGAATCCTGAACCGTCGGGAACTCCGAATGGGTGTAGTCGTTGTAGCTGCCGTCCAGCTTGATGCGATCGAACCAACTGCTGCCGATGTTGATCAGGCTTCGGAACTCGAGCGTGTTGCGTTGCTGAGAGATCCGCGACGTCGTGGGCGGCACCGTCAGCCAATTCGCGTTTGGGGGGACGCCGGGGATACCGTAGTTCATCTCGTAGTGGTTAGCCCCGATACCGAGCATCCCGAATCCGCTTTGATAGGAATATCCCAATCCGGCCTCCCCAGTGCGGTCATCCGACTGTGGGATCCGATCGAGACGGAACCCCGCGCCCGAGGCCGGATCGGTGTACGTACCGGCTGGAATGCCGATGTCACCCGCGTGCAGCCCGCCGGCTGAGAGACGGAATGCCGAGCCACCGACCGTGTACACGTTGTTGAAGTAGCCCGAGTACTCATTGCTGACACTATTGCCCTCGAGCACGGCCTCGCCCGAGAGGGGATGGTCTGAGGCGGCGGGCACGAGGTTCGTGATGACGTTGACGAGGCCGCCGATCGTGTTGGGGCCGTAGAGGACGGTCGCGGGGCCGCGTACCACGTCGATCTGCGCGATGCTCAACGCGTCGATCGGCGTGGCGTGCGCGGGGTCGAAGGTGGCGATGTCCCCCATGCGAAGCCCGTTCTCCAGGATCAGCACTTCGTTGTCGCCCAGGCCTCGGAGGATCGGGCGAGAGGCCGCTGATCCGTTCCAGCGCACGGTCACGCCCGGTAGATCCGAGATCTTCTCCGCGAAGCTCGTCCCCGCGCTGTTGTCGAATTCGACTTGCGACTTGGATTCCGCCGATTGGTATTGCTCGTCTGGCGGCCGAGCGATGGGCGACGCGGAAACGACGACTTCCTGGAGTGGGATCGCCGATGCCGTGAGATCGAACGATACCGCGACATCGGTCCCGGTGACACGAACGGTGTCGGTGACCGCCGCATACCCGAGGACGCCGACGCGTACGCGATACGTACCGCTGGGCACGTCCGAAAAGCTGAATTGACCCCGCGCCCCGGTACGATCGGCACGATCGAGCTCGAGAAGCCGCACCGTGGCGCCGACCACCGGGACACCCGCGCTCTGGACAGTACCCCGAATGATCTGTGCCCCGGCCGGGGCGGCGAGCAGCAGCCCAGCCACGAGGGCGGACACCGGTGATGCCAAATCACGCAGCACCCTCATCACGACATGCGCTCCGGTCACTAGGGTTGCCAAATCTTAGTGAAATGCCCGATTTCGCGCCCCGGGCGCGCGCGCAAGCGCCCCGAATCAGACGGCTGAGCGATCGGGTGCTCGCGAAACATCCTGTGCCCGCGGCTCCCGAGTTAGAATTCCCCATCCCTGAAGCGAAGGATGCTGCCGATGTCTGCGAGTCGCCGCACGCGCACGCTTGTCTCCCGCATTGCTGGCGGTGTGGTGCTTGTCGCCACTACTGCCGCCGCCGTCGCGGCCCAAGGGCCTCAAGCGCCCACCGTGTTTTCCGCGATGCACTGGCGGGAGATCGGGCCCACCCGCGCGGGGCGCGCCCGGGCGCTGGCCGGCGTACCCAGCCAGCCCAATCTCTTCTACATCGGGTTCGATGACGGCGGCGTGTGGCGCTCGACTGATTACGGTTCGACTTGGGTACCGCTGTTCGACCACGAGCCAACCGGTTCGATCGGCGCGATCGCGGTCGCCCCCTCCGACCCGAACGTCATCTACGTCGGCACGGGCGCCGGCATCATCCGACCTGATCTCGCCGTGGGTGACGGCGTCTACAAATCCACTGATGCTGGCCGGACCTGGGTGCACCTCGGTCTTGGCGACAGCCAGATGATCGCCATGATCGACGTGGACCCCACGGACCCCAACCGGCTCTTCGTCGCCGCGCTCGGCCATCCGTACGGTCCGAATGCCGAACGCGGAATCTTTCGCTCGACCGACGGCGGCCAGAACTTCCAGAAGGTGCTCTACAAGGACGAATACACCGGCGCCAACGACGTCCGCATCGACCCGAGCCATCCCAACACGGTCTACGCCGCGCTGTGGCAGCAACAGCAAGCCTTCATTGAAGGTGGCGCGTTCGATGCGGCAGGGGGTGGCGTCTTCAAGTCCACCGACGGTGGGACGACGTGGAAGCAGTTGAGCGACGGACTCCCGTCGGCACTGGTGGAGGCCAACTTGGCTGTGGCTCGCAGCAACCCCGCCGTGCTCTACGCCACCGTCGCGGCAGCAACGGGCGCTCCTCCATCCGGCGGCACACGTCCCGCCGCCACCGTGGTCGGTCTCTACAAGACCACGGACGGTGGAGAACATTGGAAGCCTGCCGGTCACGACGCGAACGCCGCCGATACCGCGCACCAGGAAGGCCGCGATGGTCGCCCGCTGCTCCGGATCGGGGGCGGCGACCTGCCCACGCTGGCCGTGGATCCGAAGAACGAAAACACCGTCTACAGCTCATCCATCGTATTCTGGCGGACCGACGACGGTGGCGTCACGTGGTCGGCCGTGCGCGGTTCGCCCGGCGGCGACGACTACCAGAAAACGTGGATCAATCCCAATAACCCCGACATCCTGCTCGTCGTATCGGATCAGGGTGGCGTGGTCTCCGCCAACCGCGGCATCTCGTGGAGCAACTGGTACACCCAGCCGACGGCGGCGATGTATCACGTCTCCACGGACAACGAGTTTCCGTATCGAGTCTGCGGCGGCCAGCAGGACGCGGGATCGGCATGCGTCGCCAGCCGCTCGATGGACGGCGAGATCACCTTCCACGACTGGCATCCCGTCAACATCCAGGAATACGGCATCGCCGCCTCCGATCCCGCGGACCCCGACCAGGTCTTCGGCAGCATGCGCAACAACGTGTCGCTGTACAACCGCAGGACTGCGCAGACGACATTCGTCGGACCGGAGATGGACAATCCGGCCGAACCCAGTGGATCCGGATCGACCGAGAGCTTCAACAGAAACGTCCGCACGATGCCGATCGGGTGGGCGCCGCTCGAACCGGGGACGCTCTTCTACGTGTCGAACGTGGTCTGGAAAACGCGCGATCGCGGCCAGCACTGGGCCCGGATCAGCCCGGATCTCGCCCGTCAGAGCTGGCCGGTGCCGGCGACCGCGGGCAAATACTCCAGTACGGTCACGCCGAGCCCACGGGGCACCATCACCGCGCTCTCGCTCTCGCCGATACGCGCGACCGTGTTTTGGGCAGGGACGGATGATGGGAATATCCAGGTGACCACGAACGCCGGCGCGACGTGGACTAACGTCACACCCCCTGCCATCAAGCCGTGGACCCGCATCTTCAACCTGGACGCCGGTCACTTCGACCCGCTCACCGCCTACGCTGCCGCCAACACCTTTCGGCTCGACGATCTCAACCCACACTTCTGGCGCACGCATGACGGCGGCAAGTCGTGGACCGAGATCGACACCGGCATCGCGCTCGGCGCCGTCGGCAACTCCATCCGGGAGGACCCGCGGACGAAGGGCTTGCTCTACGCCTCCACCAACACGCAGGTCTGGGTCTCATTCGACGACGGCGATCACTGGCAGTCGCTCAAGCTCAACATGCCGGCGATCTCCGTGCGCGATCTACAGGTGAAAGACGACGCCTCCTGCCAATGTGCCGACCTGGTCGCGGCGACGCACGGCCGCGGCTATTGGATCCTCGATGATGTGACCCCACTCCGGCAGGCCCATGCCGCGCTGTCGGCGACCGCGGCCTATCTGTTCAAGCCGGAGCCCGGGCTTCGCGTGCGATTCGCCACCAACGACCCCACCCCGTGGCCGCCGGAGATCCTAGCGGGTGAGAATCCACCGCACGGCGCGATCATCGACTACTACCTCGCGGCCGGCATGTCGAGCGCGGTGAAGCTCGACATCCTCGACGCGGCCGGCGCGATCATTCGCTCATATTCGAGCGACGATCCGGTGCGTACTCCGCATCCCGCGCTGGACTCGGCCGCATACAACCGACTCTGTCAGCACACCCCCACAGCCCCCAACTGCGCGCTCCCGCTCGACTGGCCGGCACCGCCAATGGTGATATCGACGACCGCTGGCATGCACCGCGTGGCTTGGGACCTGCACTACGCGCCGCTCGGGAACGACAGCGGGCCGGCATTCGGAACCGAGACAGATGATGAAGGTGCGGTTCCCAACCGCACCTATCCGGGTGTGGGCGCCCCGTGGGCTCCGCCGGGCGTCTATACGGTGCGGCTCACGGTCGCTGGCCAGACATACACCCAGCCGCTGACACTACGGCTGGATCCCAGAGTGCGGACCTCTGCCGCGGGGCTCGCGCGTTTGGCTGCACTGACGCGGACGACGTACGACGGTGCGCGCGCCGCGCACGAGGCATACGAGCGGGCGCGGGCGCTCGTGGTGCAGCTCGACAGTTTGCACGGCGGTGACATCGACGCGTTCAAGGCTCGAGTCGAAGCGATCGCGCCTGCGCCAGAGAAGCGCCCAGCCGGGCGTGGCCGCGAGGCCCACGCCGACGCGAAGACGCTCGACCGAGTGAGCGAGGTGATGCTCGCCGCGGCGATGGCGATGCAGGGGGCCGATGTCGCGCCAACAGAGCGAGAGGTGGAGGCGTGCGATCGCGGCCGGACGCAGTTTCGAGCTGTGATGCAGCGCTGGACCGTGCTTGAGACCGCGGGTCTTGCGGCGCTGAACGCCAAGCGCCGGGCCGCCGGTCAATCGCCGGTGTCGGGTCCCCGTTCATGAAGATGCGTGTCCTCCTGGCTGCGGCGGTCATCGCGTCATCCGCGGGCGCTCAGCAACCCGCGAGTACGGAGGTCGTGGCGTGGCAGCGGCAGGCCAAAAACGTCACGATTACCCGCGACGACTGGGGGATCCCGCACATCCATGGGAAGTCGGACGCCGACGCGGTGTTTGGGTTGATGTATGCGCAGGCCGAGGACGACTTCGATCGCGTGGAGACGAACTACCTGAACTCGATGGGGCGGCTCGCGGAAGCCGAGGGTGGGAGCGCGGTGTACCGGGACCTCCGCATGAAGCTGTTCATCAACCCGGACAGCATGAAAGCGCAGTACCAGTCGAGTCCGCGGTGGCTGAAAGATCTCATGAACGCGTACGCAGACGGTCTCAACTTCTACCTCTATACACATCCCCAGGTGAAGCCCCGGGTCATCACGCGGTTCGAGCCCTGGATGGCGCTCACGTTCAGCGAGGGGAGCATCGGCGGTGATATCGAGCACGTCGACCTCGATCACCTGACCGCGTTCTACGGCAAGGATGCGGTGCCATTGCCATCCGTCGGCATGCGCTCGGAGTACGTGGAGCCGACCGGCTCGAACGGCATCGCGATCGGTCCCTCGAACACGATCTCGCACCACGCGATGATGCTAATCAATCCGCACACGTCGTTCTTCTTTCGCGCCGAGGTCCAGGTCGCGAGTGATGAGGGACTCGACGCATATGGCGCGGTGACGTGGGGCCAGTTCTTCGTCTATCAGGGCTTCAATCAGCACGTGGGGTGGATGCACACCACGAGCGGGGCAAACAAAGTCAACGAATATCTCGAGACCGTGGTCAAGAAGGGGGACAAAGTCTTCTATCGTTACGGCGGCGCCGAGCATCCCGTGACCGTGGAGACGATTCGGGTGCCGTACAGGACGCCGAGTGGACTGGCGACGAAGGAGTTCACGGTCTTTCGGACTCCGCACGGGCCGATCGTCGGTGCGTCGGACGGCAAGTGGGTGAGCATCCGGATGATGCACGAGCCGCTCAAGGCGTTGATCCAGTCGTTTACGCGGACCAAGGCCAAGGACTACAAGTCGTTCCGGCAGACGATGGAGCTGCACACCAATTCGTCGAACAACACGATCTTTGCTGACGCCGACGGCGACATCGCGTACTTCCACAGCAACTTCATTCCGCGTCGCGATCCGAAGTTCGACTGGACGAAGCCCGTGGACGGCAGCGATACGGCGACGGACTGGCACGGGTTACTCTCGGTGGACGAGACGCCTCACCTGCTCAATCCGCAAACCGGCTGGCTCTACAACAGCAACAACTGGCCCTGGTCGGCGGCGGGGCCGAACAGCCCGAAGCGGGCTGATTTCCCCCTGTATGTCGAGAACGGCCGAGAGGAGAGTGCGCGTGGGCTGCACGCGTTGAAGGTGCTGAGCAACCGGACCCATTTCACGCTCGACACGCTGATCTCGGCCGCGTACGACAGTTATCTGCCGGCGTTCGCATCGATGGTACCGGCGTTGCTGAGGGCCTACGACGAGACCCCGGAGAACGACCCTCGCAAGGCGAAGCTGTCTGGGCAGATCGCGCTGCTGCGCGCGTGGGATTTCCGTTGGGGTGTGGCGTCGGTGCCGACCTCGCTCGCGGTGTTCTGGGGCGACGACCTGTCGCGTCGAGTGAATGCCGACGCCGTCAAGGCTGGCAAATCGGTCGATGACTACATCATCGACGGCGCGACGCCGGATCAGTTGGTCGCGTCGTTGTCGGCGGCGTCCGACACGCTCGCGTCCCAGTTCGGGACTTGGCGCACGCCGTGGGGTGACATCAATCGGTTCCAGCGGCTGACGGGCGACATCATGCAGCCGTTCAGCGATTCGGGGCCGAGTATCCCGGTGGGGTTCACGTCATCGCGGTGGGGATCGCTGGCGTCGTTTGATGCGCGTGCGTATCCGGGGACGAAGAGGATGTACGGCACGAGTGGGAACAGCTTCGTGGCGGTCGTCGAGTTCGGCGACAGCGTGCGGGCCAGGGCCGTGACGGCGGGCGGGGAGAGCGGCGACCCGAAGTCACCGCATTTCAACGATGAGGCGCAGCGGTACAGCACCGGGACTCTGCGGGACGTGTACTTCTATCCATCGCAGCTCGTGGGGCATACGGAGCGGGAGTACCACCCGGGCGGGTGACATCGTCGGGCGAGTAAGGGTATCCACCCCGCGAGGCAGCAAACGATCGCCGGGCAGGACAATATTCTGTGAATCGGGGACCTTCAGCCGTGCTCTTAGCGTCGATCGGCCACACCGGCTAACTTGAGCCATGGCGTCGAAACTGAGTCGCAGCGCAGCAAGAAAGCGACCACCCCGCGTTAAGCGTGCAGTCGCCGGCAAAAGGGCCGCCCGAAAAAAGGGTGCAAGCGCTGCCACTTTTCACCGATCGGGTGCCAGTAACGGCGCGCGCAGCAATAGTCTGCCAGTCAGCGCGTTCGCAGCAGAAGCGTTGGTCATATTCAAACGCGGTATCCGGCGCCAGCTCGCAGCGCTCGCAAAGAGGCAGGTCTCCACTATTGCCGTTGTCGACGGTCACGTCGTCTGCGGAATTCCGAAGAAGGTCGGCGGATCGTACGTCCTCGATCAACCATCGAGCCCCGCCGGTATTGGCCACGGACCGGCGAAGCGCTGACTAACTGAGCGCCAAGCGTGGCATCAAGTCAACCATGCCTAGTCATTGTCGCCGGCCCGAACGGGAGCGGTAAGTCGACGTTTGCGCTTGAGGCGGCTGGCACGGCGTTGCTCCTTGGGACGACGGCGATCAACCCCGATGATCTCACGAAGAGCGCAATGCGGGAGCAGCCGAAGCTCGAATTGCCCGCGGCCAACATCCTCGGCGTCGAGCGTGCAGAAAAATCTGTCTGGCGGGCCATAGCGGAGAACTCCAGCGTGGCAATCGAGACAGTATTGAGCTCCAATAAGTTCTTGCCAACGTTGATGCGGCACACCGTCGTGGATATCGCACGCGTTTGGTCTTTGTGGCGGTACCAAGTGTTGATATCGCAATTGCTCGAGTGCAGGCACGGGTGCTACTTGGTGGCCACGACGTGCCTGAGGAACGCATCCGCAGTCGATGGTCGAGGACGCATGTCAACCTGAGGCGATTTCTAGATCACATAGACGATCTATTCGTATTTTCGAACGCCGCTCTTAACCAAGCGGTATTGGTCGCCGAGCGCGTTGGGCGGCACGGCACGACACGGTGGCGGCTGCCAGATGAGTTGCCGGAGGTTGCCAAACAGTTACGGGGCACTTAGCGCCTTCGTGCTGCGGTCCATCAATTATTGATGCAGACACGAGGAATCGATGACAGAAGGTGAGAAGACCGAAACCGCGCCGGTCAACATAGGAAGAGCAGCCGTGGACGCAGGCCACCTGGTGTTTGGCACTCGTTTGGCCTTGGCTAAGTGGGCAGGGGTGCTCAGTAGTCAGACTACACGTCTAGAGAACGGACAGGCGGTGGGTGGCGAAGGGGGATGGCGCCTCGCCGTGCTTGCGGCCGTCGTGACTGTCCTGCTCACGGTGTACGATGCCGAGGCCGTCCCGGGGTGGCTACACGGTAGCAACCCGGCCTTGGGTTATCGGCGGCCGATCGACGTGCTGGCCGACGGTGATGGCGCAACTGTAATGGCGGCGGTCCAGGCTGGGCGATTGGGTGTCTTCGCATAGGGCGAAGGCCGCATCGGCGCGGCATCGCGCAGGTCGCTAGGAAAGTGCGTGCGACTCGCGCCGCAGGGAGACGTATCGGCAACTAACGGCAACAGTAACTACCGTTTTGCGGTCTTCACCAACAGCGCCAGCGCAGACTTCCCCGTAGGCTGGATCTGGTCGAGCGTGCATTGGCGCGGCGCCTTGTCAGGTCGCCAGCGGACAAACCCTGTGCCGTGCCGGAATCGGCCATCGCTGAAATGGTCGTATTGCACCTCGACGACCAGCTTCGGCGCCAGCGGCTTCCATTCGTCGGTGCGCCGAGTGCTCCAGCGGCTGGGTCCGCCCGGCGCTCGGCCCGTGAATCCCGGCGGCTTGATCAGCCGGACGAGTCGTGGCGTGAGATCCGCGCGCATGGCAGCCGACATCCCCGACGTGAAGCCCACGTGATGCAATAACCCGTCGGAGTCGTACAGACCCAGGAGCAGCGACCCGACGGTCCCGCCCTTCTCCGCGTAGCGGAAGCCGCCAACGACACAGTCGGCGGTGCGGAGGTTCTTCACCTTCTGCATGCCGTCTCGCGTGCCCGACTGATAGGGCAGGTCGAGCGCCTTGGCGATCACACCATCGAGACCGCCCCACCCCGATGATCCGCGTTCGAGCCACTTCGTGGCAACCCGCGCATCACATGTCGAGGGCGAGAGGACTACGGCCGCGGCATCAAGACCCGACGCCGAGGCGGGCATCGCGTCGAACGTCTTCGCGCCCAGCTTCTCGAGCAGCACGCGTCGCTCGCGGAGCGGCATCTGCACGAGTGGCCGCCCCTTCTCGTCGGCCAACAGATCGAACACGATGTAGACTGCGGGATGTTCGGCGACGAGGGTACGGACTCGGCTCGCGGCCGGATGGATCCGCTGCAGCAGGTCGTCGAACGACAGACCGTTACTGGTTGGAATGGCAAGCTCGCCATCGAGCACTGCGTCGCCGATCGGGAGTGCGTGGATCGCATCGACGATGTCTGGGAAGTAGCGCCCCAGCGGCTTNNCGGAAGTGTTTCGACCGACGCAGCTTCCATCGGCGGGTAGCTGTGGGCTAGCGGCCGTGAGCTGGTGGTGCTCGGGGTCTTGTTTCTCGCGGCGCTCGCTCGGACGCCACGCGTGGCACGCTCCGTCGTTCGCGGACTCGCCGCTTTCCTCTTGGGCGCCGCCTTCTCCTTCATGTCCTACGACTCGCGCGCGTGGATCGGGCCGACGACACGCCGCGGTGGGACGGGTCGGACTCGACGGCATCGCCTCCGGGAAGTGTCGCGCGCCCGCGCTTGGCGAGCAGCGGGGCCCAGAGATCGCCGAGTCGTTTGACGCGGGCGGGGACGGTGTCGATGCGGAATTCGTTCATGTCCACGCCCTGCTCGATCTCGCGCCACGTGACGGGGGTCGAGACCGTGGCGTTCGGAGCGGGTCGTACGGAGTATACGGATGCGAGTGTGCGGCCCCACGCGTTCTGGTTGTAGTCGACGAGGACTCGGCCGCGGGGCCGGTCGGCGACTCGATAGACGGCGGTGAGGAGGCGGGGCGCGTGTTCCGCGAGCGTGAGCGAGAACGCTTTGGCGTAGGTCCACACCGCTTTCTGTACGGGGCCGCGGACGATGGGGACGGCGACGTGGATGCCGCGGGAGCCGGTGGTCTTGGCGTAGCTAGTGAGTCCGAGCATCGCGAGCGCGTCTCGCACGAGGAGCGCGGCTTCGCGGACTTTGGCGAATGGGACGCCGGCGCCGGGGTCGAGATCTATATAGAGGCAGTCGGGCCGGTCGACGTCATCGCAGCGGGCGTACCAGGGGTTGAGGTCGATGCAGCCGAGGTTGATGACCCAGAGGAGGGCGGCGAGGTCATCGATGACTGGGAAGTCGATGATGCTGCCGGAGCCGTGTTCGATCGCGCATTGCTTGAGCCACGCGGGGTGGGGCTCGGGCGTGCGCTTCATGAAGAAGAACGGGCCGAGCGCGCCGTTGGGGTAGCGCTTCATGACCATGGCGCGGTCGGTGAGGTGTGGGAGGAGCACCGGCGCGATCGCGGCGTAGTAGCGAAGGAGATCGCCTTTCGTGATTCCCTGTTTTGGCCAGAACGGTTTGGCGAGGTTGGTGAGTGTGACCGACCGAGTGCCGACGGTGAGCGCGACCGATTTCTGATCGGTGGGGATGGCGACGACAGCGCCGCGGCTCGTGCGGCCACGAGCGCCTGCTTTTTCGCCCCCCGATTTGGCCTTCGTTGGCCGTTTCTTCGCCGGTGGTTTGGTCGGCATATATGCTTGCTCCGTCGGTGGTCTCGGCCTACCGGCCGGTCTGGCTAACGGGCACAACTGGTGCCACCGTCCCGCTTACACCCTGCTATGAACTGAGGCAGCTCACCCGTATGTCGCCAACTGGTTGGCGTTCGCCCGCGTCACTTGGCGCTCACGGGTCCAGTATGAGCCGCGGCTTTCTTTTTCTCTGCTGGGCTCTGGCGTCGGGAGGATAGGGCGACCCACGCGGCGGCATCCCAGGCATTGTGGATGGCGGTAAGGAGGAGAAACATCGTGTCGGCCGCGAGCGTGTAGAGCGCGCCGGTCGTGTGCACCGTGAAGAACATCGCCGCGACGCCGATGAGGATGGAGGTACGCCAGGATCGGGTACGCGGCGTGCCACATCCAATCGGATCCCACCGGCTCGTATTCGCGGAGGCGGTGTGCTGCGCGCATTGCCCACACGACGTACGTGAGGCCCGCGATCCCACCGACCGCCGTGCCGATCCCGAGCGACTTAGGGCTCTGACCTGGGCTGCTCATGTAAACGGCGATCATGAGGGCCGAACAGAAGTGAACGACGGTGGGGGTGACGAAGGCCCGGATTCCTTTCTCGCTGCCGATCGTTTGCGCTTGGGCACCGAGTGTGATGACGACGAACATCAATCCTGTGAGGCCGGCGGCTGCGGAGCCTATGATGACGTAGAAATTTCCCCAATCGGTGAGGTGGGGGAGTGCCGGGTCGGGCATCTAGCCTCCGGGGTTACCGGGTGAACTCGAACGAGTTTGAAAGATCGGCCGTCAGTGACCAAACTGGAACTGCGGCCAAAGCTGGCGCGCTACATTTTCATCGAGATCGACAGCGGACGTCGTTGTACGCCGAGCCGAATCAGGTGACTCGTGGAGGCCACGTGAA
Source organism: Gemmatimonadota bacterium (assembly GCA_003152485.1). GTDB lineage: Bacteria > Gemmatimonadota > Gemmatimonadetes > Gemmatimonadales > Gemmatimonadaceae > Palsa-1248. The sequence continues at coordinate 51,514 of PMAE01000043.1, forward strand.
AATACAAGTATTTGGTGGGTCGGACCTAAGTGGGGTGCCCAAATAGACGCCGGTCACGGTGCCGACCGAATCGTCTCCTTCTACCGCCGGGAGGGCACTGACGATCGCGGCCGCAGTTTGGACGTGGTCCGTGGCTTCGACTTACAGGACCTCGAGTCGGAGCACGACTATATCCAGTGGTTGTTTCCGCTGGAGGCCCGTAGTGCGTTCAACTCCGTGGCGCCGACGCTCACGCCCGCCACGATCGCCGCATTCCGAGGTGACGCTGCGCTTCGCGCAGAGTTGGAAGCGTCGCTCGTGGTGATGCTTCTATTCTATGGATTACGGGTCGCGGCGGATCCGCTTCGGTTGCGCATCGACCGGTCGCCCGATTTCCCCACGCGTAGCAGGGTCTGGCTGTCAGTCGGCAATCACAACTATCTTCGGTTGACGCGCATCCTCACCTCGTTGCGGGTGCTCGGGCTACCCGACCATTCGGCTGTATTGCTTGGCCAACTAGAGCTGATCGCTCGGACTTATCCGCAGTTGATCGGGAAGACCACGCTCGCATTCTGGCGGCGAGCGGTGAACCAGGGCTGACGCGCGCAGCTGTCTAGTCCCCTTCAGGGTTGGATCGGATCCGCGAATCGGTCATGCTACGTCTTTTTCTTCAACTCACCCTTGTGCGCGGCGATAAAGTCGCGGATCTCTGTCGCTAGATCGAGCAGTTTCAACCACTGCTCTTGATACAGCGTGATGGGGAACCTTCCCAGTCCGTAGACTGAGAGTCCTCCCTTCTCGCTGACTTTGAGCGATACACCCTTGGCGGCGCCCTTTTTCAGCGCCTCGTTTTCGCTTCGTAGGCGTTCAAGTTCCGATTTCAGATCTTCGTCAGACACCGCGTCTCCGATGATTGGTTCGTTCCGAAATAGTCGACAGTTGGCGTGTGCTCTTGACTGTCACTAGACCCGATTCAACGCCAAGCATCCATTGTGAATTTGGCGTAGATGGGTAAGCTCGTGTGCGGCAAAATAACTCACCTGCGCGAGCAGCGTGACAGTGCCGAATTCGTCGTGGCGACCGGTTCGCCACCAATCCTCGAATCGGAGTGCGTGGAGACGTTCGAGCGATTCCGTACGGCTCGCCCGATACTCCTTCACGATCTCGTCGGTCCCAGCGGCGTGCGCAGCCGCTCCCGCGGTCCACGCGAATACGGCGGCGAACGCCAAGCTCGGGTTGTCCTGCTCCGTAATCAGTTTGATGCGACTATTGAGCACCGCGTCAGCATCGCGAATGTGTGTGACCGCTTGCCGAATCGACCAGCTCCCATCCTCGGGAGCCCGGGCCATATCGGTTTCTGACAGCCCACTCAAGAGGGTGTCGAGTTGCAGCGGGGTATCGTGGAGGTATTGCAGGGCCGTCGGCGGATCGAGCTCGTTGAGCCAATAGATCGGCAGGAAGCGTTGAAAGGTCGTCGGCCATGCTCCGCAAGTACCACATGGATCCCTGGGCGGTCCGAGCGAACTCTCGCCACAGCGCCGGCACACATACGCATCGGGAAAGTCTGATACCATCGTCTGGCGCTCGGCGAGGACCTCCTTCCGCGCGCGATCCAGCGCGTCCACTACAGCGGAACCGACCGCCCCATTCCGGAGTATGCGAATGGCGTCGTCGAGGTCGGCACCGATCCCGCTCAGGTCAGTGGATAACCCGCCCTGATACGCCGCGCGTCGTATCATCGCGTCCGCCGCCGCTCGCAGCAGCTTTGCTGCGTTGTACTGGCCTTTGCCTTCGATGCGGGTCGCCAGCGCGCACAGCTGTGGTACAGCGTCGAGGGGGTGAGGTGCGCTTAGGGCCACGATCTAGCTTCTCCTTGGGTAGTCCGCTGCGCGGCCCGGTGTTCCTTTGCCGTTCGAAGTACGTGACTCAGCTCGTACCGCGCCGTCGTCGCCATTTCGTCTCCCACTCCATTGGATTCGCTAATTCGTCCCAATTTACTGCCACCACCGTGCCAGCGTCTGGCTTATCTTCTCACCACGAAATGACAAACCGCCCGCCGCCATCATTGCTTGGCCACTGCGCAGTAGCGCCTATCATACTACGGACATCGGCCATGCACTCCTCCGGTCGCGTCTTCCGGGCATGATCACTGTCTCCCTAGACGCCGATAGCGCGCACAACCGCCCGACTGGCAGCGGCTCCCCGACCGCAGGCGCACCGGCGAGCACGGCCCGGGCCAACCCCCTCCTCACCACCAGCACTCTCCCCTTCCAAGCCCCGCCCTTCGACCAGATCCACGACGCCGATCACCAGCTGGCACTCGAAGAAGGGATGCGGCAGCAGCTGGCCGAGATCGCGACGATCGCCGATCGCACGGATGACCCGACGTTCGACAACACGATCGTCGCCATGGAACGATCTGGCCTCCTCCTGCACCGCGTCTACAATGTCTTCGGCGCCCTCACCGCCGCCAATACCAACGACTCGCTCCAACACGTGAAGACGGTCGAGGCACCCAAGCTCGCCGCCCACTTCGACGCGATCCACCTCAACGACAAGCTCTTCGCCCGCGTCAACAGTCTCCACGACCGCCGCACTTCACTCGGCCTCGACGCCGTCCAAATCTTCCTCGTCGAGCGCTACTACAAAGACTTCGTCCGCGCCGGCGCCGCCCTCTCCGACGCCGACAAGACTCGGCTCCGCGCTCTCAACCAGGAAGAATCCACCCTCGCCACCGACTTCGATAACCATCTGCTCGCCGCCACCAAAGCCGGCGGTCTCGTCGTCGATGACCGCGCTCAGCTCGATGGATTGTCCGCGAGTGACATCGCGTCTGCCGCCGCGGCCGCTACCCAGCGCGGTCTCGCTGGCAAATGGGTGCTCCCACTCCAGAACACCACAAAGCAGCCAGCGCAGGCTTCCCTCACCGACCGGACCCTCCGCCACCGGCTGTTCGTCGCATCGACCGAACGGACCGAGCACTCCGATGGCAACGATACACGCGCCATCATCCAGCGTCTCGCAGCACTCCGCGCCGAGAGTGCGCGCCTACTCGGATTCCCCACCTACGCCGCCTACGCGCTCGACGACCTCATGGCGAAAACGCCCGACACTGCCCTCACGCTGCTCGGCGATCTCGCGCCTCCCGCCACCGCAAAAGCGCACGCCGAGGCGGCCAAGATCCAGGCGCTCATTGATCACCAGAACGGCGGCTTCAAACTCGAGCCATGGGACTGGCAGTATTACGCCGAGCAGGTTCGGAAAGTGGAGTACGACCTCGACGAGTCGCAGATCAAACCGTACTTCGAGCTCGATCACGTGCTGCACGATGGTGTCTTCTTCGCCGCGAGCCAGTTGTACGGGCTGACGTTCAAGGAACGGCACGACATCCCGGTCTACCACCCGGATGTCCGCGTGTTCGAGGTGTTCGACGCCGATAGTGGATTGGTCGCCCTCTGGTACTGCGACTACTTCAAACGCGACAACAAAGTGGGCGGCGCCTGGAATGGCAGCTTCATCGATCAGTCGGGGCTGCTCGATACCAAACCCGTCGTATTCAATGTCGCCAATTTCCCTAAGCCCGCCGCCGACCAGCCCGCGCTCCTCGGCCTCGACGACGTCACGACAATGTTCCACGAGTTCGGACACGCGCTGCACGCGATGCTGTCGAACGGCGAATATCCGACGTTTTCCGGCACCAACACACCGACCGACTTCGTGGAGCTTCCGTCGCAGTTCAACGAACACTGGGCGCTCGATACGACGGTGCTCTCGAGCTACGCGCGGCACTACCAGACCGGCGAGCCGATGCCCGACGCGCTCGTGGACAAGATCCGCCGCACCCGCACCTTCAATCAGGGATTCGCGCTCACCGAATACCTCGCCGCCTCACTGCTCGACCTCGCCTGGCACACGCTCCCGAGCGATGCGCCGCCCCAGGACGTAGATATCTTCGAAGCCCACACGCTCGCGCACTACCATATGGATGTACGCGAGGTGCCACCCCGCTACCGCACGTCGTACTTCGCCCATATTTGGAGTGGCGGCTATGGCGCGGGGTATTATGCGTATCTATGGAGTGAGGTCCTGGTCGACGATGCCTACGCCTGGTTCACCGAGCACGGCGGCCTCACCCGCGCCAACGGCCAACGCTTCCGCGATATGATCCTCTCCCGCGGTGGCACCGAGGACGCGGCCAAGATGTACCGCGACTTCCGGGGCCGCGACCCGAGCGTCGAGCCGCTACTCAAGAAACGCGGGCTCATGTGAAGAACACGCGTCTCTGGCTCGGCACCGTGTGCGCGGCGTGCGCGGGGGTGCCAGCCATGCCAGCCCATCTCGTGGCCCAGGACAATTACGAGATCCAGGTGTACGCGGCCGAGACCGTTGCGCCTCGCACCACGATGGTGGAGATCCACTCGAATGTGACGCTGGAGGGGCGCACATCGGACCAGGACGGCCTCTGGCCTACACAAGACGCGGTGCACGAGACGCTCGAGATCACGCAAGGAATCACGAACTGGTTCGAAACGGGATTTTATGTGTTCACGAGCGCGCGCGACGGGCAGGGCTGGCAGTGGGTCGGAGACCACATCCGGCCGCGGGTGCGCGTGCCCCCGTCGTGGAAATGGCCGGTCGGCGTCAGCCTGTCGATGGAGGTCGGCTACCAGCGGGCGACCGTGTCCCCGGACACTTGGACATGGGAGATCCGTCCGATCGTCGACAAACAGCTCGGCCACTGGTACTTGGCCGTCAACCCGGCCCTCGAACGGACGCTGCGCGGACCCGACGTCACCAAAGGCTTTGAGTTTGCGCCGGCGGCCCAGGTGGGCTACGATGTCTCCAAGGTCGTCAACATAGCGGCTGAGTACTACGCGTCATTCGGTTCGATTAGCGAGTTCGATCCGATGGCCGAACAGCAACACCAGCTCTTCGGTGCCGTCAACTTGAACGTCGGATCCGCGTGGGAGTTCAACACCGGCCTCGGTGAAGGGTTCACTCATTCGACTGACCACCTCATCGCCAAGGTGATCCTGGGCCACCGATTTGCGTGGTGAGCCACTGCCTAGCATCGTCACCATCGCAATCGCTGCTGCCCGTAATCCGGAGCATACGAATTGAAGATCCTCGTCGTGGGCGCGTCGGGTACCATCGGACGGGCCGTCGTCAACGCCCTGTATGAGGTCCACGAGGTCGTCTCGGCCAGTCGCAGACGCTCGGCGCTCCGTGTCGACATCGCCGATCCGGGCTCGATCCAGTATCTCTTCCGAACCGTGGGCAAAGTCGCCGCTGTCGTGTGCGTCGCGGGCGACGCCCCCTTTGGCGAGCTCACGACGCTCACCGACGCCGACTTCAAGTTGGGACTCACCAGCAAGTTGATGGGGCAGGTCAACCTGGTGCGCGTTGGCATGGAACACGTCACCGATGGCGGCTCCTTCACGCTCACGAGCGGGATCCTCGCCCGCCAGCCGATGGTCGGCAGCTCGGCCATCAGCCTGGTCAACGCCGGACTCGAGGGGTTCGTCCGCGCGGCCGCACTCGAGGCACCCCGCGGTATCCGCGTCAATATCGTGAGCCCAGGCTGGGTGACCGAGACGCTGCGCATGCTGGACCGCGACCCGTCGACCGGCACGCCCGCGGCCATCGTGGCCCAAGCGTACGTCCGCAGCATCGACGGCACCACGACTGGCACAGTCATCGACGCGAGCGGCGGCGCGTAGCCTTACTCCTCGCGTTTCCGCGACCGATACATTTGCGGTCGTTGAATGGGGGGCTCATTCTGCCGACTGGCTTAGTGCCATCTTCCAGATCGATGTCGACGACCACCTGCCGCGGGGTCACCGCGGGTCGTCGACCGGTCGCGGCATCCGCACGCGCTCCGGCAGATGCTCTTCTTCCAGGAGTCGTCCGACTGAGTCTGCGTCGGCGTCCGCAAGATCTCCCAGCCGCTCGATCATTCCCAGCACGAACAATACGGTCGCGTAGATGCCCAGAGAGACGCTCGGCAATCCGCGTTCGACGCGCCCAAGCGTCGCCGGATCAATTCGGGCCCGCTCCGCAACGATTGCTTGTGTCAGCCGCCGCCGCCGCCTGGCATTACGAATATCGGCGCCAAGCTTTCGCATGGCCCGGCGAACTGGCAGTGGGAGGGGTGGGATGTGACGTGGCATAATAATATGGTATATCCTCAATATTATGACGCTTACCATTGAAGATATGCAATATTAACTGGTTCGTTTACAGATTGAAACCCCCACCACAGGATGCCGACCTCGATGTAGAAAGAGGGCCCCCAACCAGAATCCGCAGCGACGTCGGCCCATTCGGCCCATCACCTGGCCGATTAGATCCTTCCTCTTGACGAGACGACCGTCCGGGAGTGTCCCATCGTTGGCGCAGGGGTGGCGGTTGGCGCACCGGCCGGCATCGCCTTCGATCCTCACGCTGCAGGCTTGCCCCTCATGCCTTAACAGAGGAGTAGCGGACGAGTGTGTCAGGAATCCTATTTCTGGCTCACCGCGGGCGTCCTACCATATAGGAGGGGCGAATGTCGCGCGAAGACATGCTGCGCCAGTTGAACGAGCAGTACATCCGCGCGTCGCTGGCCGGCGACGTCGAATGGTATCGGACGCATCTGGCCGACGACTTCATCTGCATCGAATCCGACGGGAACCTCCTCGACAAAGCCGCCTTCCTTAAGATGACCGCCAAGGGCTCCGACCTCTCGGAATACCACTTGGATGAAGTGCACATCCGATTCTACGGCGACGTGGCGCTCGTGCGGGCCACGGGATCGTGGACCGCGAAAAATGGCACCCCCGGGATCAGCCGCTACATCGATGTGTACTCACGTTCAGGCGACGAATGGAAAGCCGTGTCGGCGCAGATCACACGCCCCGCGCGCGCGACCTGACCCGTGCGCAGTCCATACGTCGCGATCTCGGTGCTCGCGAGTGCATTGGCCGCCGCGACCGCCGTATCACATACGGCCCGCGCCCGAGACGGACAACCGCCAAGACCCTGCGCGTCCGCCGAGTACCACCAGTTCGACTTCTTCGCTGGAGATTGGGACACCTTCGACGCCGGGAAGCCCGAGACGGTCGTAGCCCGCAACACCGTGACGCCGATGGTCGATGGCTGTGCGCTTCGCGAGGTCTATCGGGAGCCTGGTGGCCACAGTGGCGAGAGCTTCAGCACCTACGACGCCGGCCGCGGCCTCTGGTGGTTCGATATCGTCTTTCGGCGGCATCGGCAATAATCATTAATGATGTGATCAATACCATTCCATGCCCGCCATGAAATTCGGCACCATCGAGCAGTCCGACATCATCCCCGACGCGAAACCGGTCGAGGTCTACGACGCGTTCGTCAATGCGAAGAAGCACGCCGCCTTTACCGGCGCCGGCGCCACGAGCGACACTCGCGTCGGTGGCGAATACTCAGCGTGGGATGGCTACATCACCGGTCGATACGTTGCCCTCGAAACCGGCAAACGCATCGTCCAGGAATGGCAGACCACGGAGTGGCCGGCCGATACGCCACCATCTCGTTTGGAGCTCCGATTCGAGCTCAACGATGCCGGGACGCTGATGACGCTGACCCACACGCAGATACCGAGCGAGCAGGCCCCTTCCTATGAGCAGGGCTGGCGCGACTATTACTGGACACCGCTCAAGAAATACTTCGCCGACAAATACAATAAGAAGCGCCGTCCGGTCTAAACGCCGACACACGCGCCCCCACAAAGCAGTCGCGAGGCATGAGCCCGAGACGATGACCCGACTGACCGCTCACAGCCGCCGCCGTTCTCACGGATCGGGGTCGGCTTGCCGCCTTTACCTACTCGTCATCGGCGCGCTCATGCCCGCCGCATTGCTGCCTGCCACTCTCCGCGGCCAAGCCAGCCGCGATGGCACGCTCGACGCACGGGTCGATGCCTACGTCACGTCCGAGCTCAAGGCGCAACACATCCCAGGCATCGCCCTCGGCGTCATGCGCGACGGACACATCATCAAGGCGCGCGGCTACGGCCTAGCCAACGTCGAGCTCAACGTACCCGTCACCCCGGAAACGATCTTCCAAACGGGGTCCGTCGGCAAGCAGTTCACCGCTACGCTCGTGATGATGCTCGTCGAAGACGGCAAGCTGGGCCTCGATGACAAGATCGCGAAGTACTTCCCTGAAGCCCCCGCAGCATGGCAGGACATCACCGTCCGCGAGCTACTCACACACACTTCCGGCGTTCCCGACTACGGTGCGGAGGAGAGCACGATGTCCAAAGGCGTCATCGACTTCCGCAAAGACTACAGCGAGGACGACCTAGCACGAATCTTTGCCGCGCTCCCACTCGATTTTCCGCCGGGATCCAAGTGGAGCTACAGCAACTCCGGCTACGTCCTGCTGGGCATCCTGATACATCGCGTGTCGGGCACGTTCTACGGCGACCTCCTGCAACAGCGGATCTTTGGACCCCTCGGAATGACCGCCACGCGCATCATCAACGAGGCCGACATCATCCCCCACCGCAGCAGTGGCTACCGGTTGGTCGGCGGCACACTCAAAAATCAGGAATGGGTGTCACCGAGTCTCAACACGACCGCCGACGGCGCACTCTACACGAACGTGCTCGACCTGGCGAAATGGGACGCGGCGCTCTACACGACGCAGCTCCTCCGACCGACGAGTCTCGCCCTGATGTGGACCCCGGTCCGACTCAACGATGGGACGACGTACCCCTACGGATTTGGATGGGGCGTCGCCACCGTGAACGGGCATCGCGTCGTCGAGCACGGCGGCGCGTGGCAGGGCTATACGATGTCCATTGCCCGCTTCCTCGACGACCGGCTGACCGTCGTCGTGTTCACGAACCTCGACGAGAACAACTCCGACCCAGACCGCATCGTCGGACACGTCGCGGCGCTCTACCTCCCGTCGCTCAAAACCGCAGCGCCCGCGAAATAGCCCGCAATCGCCGCCGCTTTGCCAGCTGGCACTGCCGGCCGGATGACCGACGACCCCGGCCGCCGCCCCTTCCGGCCGTCGATCGGCACCGCCGTCATCGTGCTGGCGGTGAGCGCCGCGATCGCCGCGTACGTGCCCGCCCTCCGAGCGTCGAATGTGGCGCCCCTGACCGCAATTCGGGCCAATTAGAGGGCGAAGCAGGCACACCAGGTCGCGAACAGGGAGGGATTTATGGGCGCCTGAATCATGGCGTCGATGCCAGAGGGCGGCGTCCCGCCGTCGTGCCGCACGCCCAGCTACTCGCTTTCGATGCCTCAGTGGAGGCATAATGGACCATCGACTGGGTTGGCTTGGCGGTGCGCCACCAGTCCGAGTGTCGAGCCGAGCACGTGCCGACATCCCGGCAGCGACCACCACGGCGTCCGGACCAAGCGTGGCGCCACACCACCGGAGGTAACGATGGGCCTTCTCGACGACGTCGGCGGGATTCTCAAGCAATACCAGACAGGGGCGACGCCGGCACCAGCCGACGTGAACGCGCACTTCGATCAGGTCGCGAGTGCGGTCCCGGCCAGCACACTCGCCGATGGCGTAGCGCACGCGCTCTCGTCCAACCAGACGCCGCCGCTGGGCCAGATGGTCAGCTCACTGTTCAATCAGGCCGACCCCGCGCAAAAAGCGGCGATGGTCAACAAGCTCCTCGCTGCGCTCCCCCCCGGCACGGCATCGACAGCCGCTGGCGGCGCGCTGGCTTCGATCCTCGGCGGTGGCACGACCGTCTCGCCGCAACAGGCGCAGCAAGTCACCCCGGACGCGGTCGCGCAGCTCGCACAGCACGCGCAGGCCGCGGACGGCTCCATCGTCAACACGCTAAGTGCTTTCTATGCCCAACACCCGACCCTCGTGAAGAGTCTCGGCGTCGGTGCACTGGCGCTCATCATGTCCCACATGTCCAACCGGAGGTAGACCTCGTATGGGCGGCATCCTGTACTGGCTCATCATTGGGCTGATCGCGGGTCTCGTCACAGGCAAGCTGACTGGCGCGCCAGCCAGTGATCTCCTGATGACGATCATCACCGGAATCGCTGGCGCGTTCGTCGGCGGATTTGTGATGACCCTACTCGGTTTCAGCTTCACGAGCGGACTGATTTACAACATCATCGTCGCCGTCTTCGGCGCCGTGCTCCTCACCTGGGTGTACCGCAAGGTGAAGTCGCGAGGCGCTCCCTGAGCGAGTGCTGTGCCGGTATCGTCGCGGCTCACCCCTGGGCCGCGACGATGCCTGCGCACGGGAGTCCACCACGGCGACGTTGTCGATCGACGCGATTACGCCGTGCCGGACCCACGCCCGATCCTCATGTATACGATCCTCACCGTAAGGAATCTCCAATAATCGGTTCCGACGCTCGCGCATGAGTTTGCTGCTGCGGGCGGCCCGTGTGACACCACCGCGGTAGCCGAGTCAGACGAGTATCCAGGCCTTTCTTTGGAGACCTCGTCTTAGAACTCACCGCACCATTGTTGCACACGAGATTCGATGAACACCGCGGTGACAGTCTAACGATCTCACCGTCGATGTGGACGGTGCACCTGGTTGCCATAGGCGTCGTCACGCTCGCCCTCTGGAGCGTCGCGCCACACACGATCCTTCTCAATTGGGTCGTCGGATTGCTCGCCGCAACCGCCGTCGCCGACGCCGTCTGGCGCGTCACCGTTCGGCAGTCACCCCGTGACACGAACTCCGGCCCAGCGATTGGCCCGCGGGGTTCCGGCGAACGATGCGCGAGGCGGGGGCGGAAGAGGCAGTCGACGGCATTCTCGACATGTTTGCGCAGAATGCTCCGGAACGCATCGCCGACCTGCGTACGGCCGTGACGGCGGGCGATGCGCCGGCGATCGCCACGGCCGCGCACGCGTTCAAATCGCCCTCGGGCGCGATCGGCGCGCTCCGCCTCGCTGGGTTCCTCCAGGAGATCGAGCTAGCGGCACGCGACGGGGCACTCGATGATGTGCGAACCGCGTTCGAGCGGGCCGAGCAGGAGACAGAAGCGGTCCTGGCGCACCTGCGCACCGTGCGCGATGGATCGCTACTAATTGTAGGAGTCGGACATGGGTGATACCGCAGCGCACGTGCACTGGCTCGTCGACGTCGCTGTGAGGGCCGGATTGCTCCAGTCCGGCGCGCTCGCCGTCGCGCCCAATGCCGCGCTCCCGGACGCGTGGGCGCGCGTGTCGGCCGCCTGCAGTATCGACGAGAAAGCGCTCGCTCGGCTCGTAGCGACGCGCTACAAGGTGGCGATCGCGGAACTCAGCGCCACCACGCCCGCGATCTTGTCGCTCGTGCCCGAGAAAGTCGCGCGACGCAATACCGTGTTCCCGATCCGCGCCAGCGATCGGCAGATTACCGTCGCAACCGCCGACCCCACGAACATCGACCTCGAGCAGGCGATTGGATTCGCGTGTGCGCGCACGCCGGTCTTCGAGATCGCGCCGCCCACGGCCATCGAGAAGGCGATCGATACCCGCTACTCGCCGGACCGTCTCGTTGAGCGGCTGGTCGGCCGCGTCGGAACGGACATGGCCGGCGAAGTCCGCCTCCTGGAAGAGTTGACGCCCGAATCCATGAGCTCGCAGCAGGTCGATGCCACGCCCGTGGTCAAGCTTGCGAACCTCATCCTGCATGAGGCCGTCCGCGCCGGCGCCAGCGACATCCACCTCGAGCCGGGGGGTGGCGGCGGCGTTGTGCGCTTCCGGGTCGATGGCGTGCTGCGCACCGCGATGCAAGTCCCGACGCCGGTGCTGAACCGCATCGTCTCTCGCATCAAGATCATGGGAAAGCTCGATATCTCCGACCGGCTCCGCCCACAGGATGGGCGCGCGCGTCTTCAGGTCGAGAACCACACCCTCGACCTCCGCATTTCGACGGTGCCTACTCGCGATGCCGAAAAAGCCGTGATCCGGCTGCTCGACCCCCGCAACGCCAAAGCCCTTGCCGACCTCGCCGTCCCGCCGGATGATCTCGTCCGCATCCGCCGGTTGCTGGCCTTTCGCGAAGGCATCGTGGTGGTGACTGGCCCGACCGGATCGGGAAAGACGACGCTGCTCTACGCCGCGCTTCGCGAGCTCGTCACGGGCCAGGTCAATATCATGACGGTCGAAGACCCCATCGAGTATGAGCTGCCCGGGCTGACGCAGATTCAGGTGGAAACGCGGCGCGATGTCACCTTCGCCAAGGCGCTCCGCTCGATCCTACGTCAGGACCCGGACGTCGTCTTCGTCGGTGAGATCCGTGACCGGGAGACGGCCGAGATCGCCGTGCAGGCGAGTCTGACGGGCCACCTGGTATTGGCGACGCTCCACGCGAACGATGCGGTCGGCGCCGTCGCCCGGTTCATCGATTTGGGGATCGATCGGTCCAAGATCGCTGCCACTCTCCGCGGATCCGTCGCGCAACGACTGGCGCGGCGTGTGTGTCCCCAATGTGTGCGCCCGATCGCGGGACCGCTCACGCCCGATGAGACACGCCTTGCCGCGCGCTATGGGGCGTTGCCACTCGTGCGGGCGTCGGGATGCAGCAACTGTACGCAGTCCGGCTATCGGGGCCGCCTCCCTCTTCTGGAAGTGCTCGTATCGAATCCGATGTTCTCCGAGCTCGTCGCGGCGGGCGGCTCACCCGCGCAGCTCTTGAAAGCCGCGTCGGTCGGCGGATTCCGATCGCTGCGAGAGAGCGCGGTGGACCGGGTGCGTAACAGGGAGACGACGCTGCAGGAGGTAGAGCGCGTGGTGGGAAACGCAGACGACTCCAGCGCAGCGGTCCCGTCAGAGGACGCTAAGCCCTCGCCCATTGCCGCCTCGGTCGGCGGCCCCCATGTCTTGGTCGTCGACGACGACTCGGTAAGCCGCACCCTCGCCCGGACCCTGCTCATGAAAAACGGATTCCGCGTGTCTGAAGCGAGCGACGGGGCGGCCGCGTTGGAACTGCTCGGGAAGAACCCCGGGTTCACGCTGATGGTGCTGGATCTCGAAATGCCCATCATGGGCGGTCGGGAGGTGCTGGAACGCGTGCGCAAATCGGTCGCCACAGTGGCGCTCCCGATCATCGTGCTCACGAGCACGGCGTCCGAGGAATTGGAGGCCCAGCTCATGGAAGAGGGCGCCGATGACTACATTCGGGAACCGCTCGAACCGGCGCGTTTCGTGGCTCGCGTCAAAGCCGCGCTCCGCCGCGCCGTCACGACGGAGTCTCTCGCCGCGTGACCTGGCCGCCGGCCAACAGGCGTCGCCGAAATGAGTTGTGCCAAACACAACACCGACGAACTTTGAAGTCACGGAGCGCTGAGGTTTAGCCGGTCGGTGAGAAACCCTCGGCGCACGAGCCGTTGCAGCGCCGTCCCGTCATGGCTCACCGCCGCCGCGATCCCCGCCGGCTCCGCGATGTTCTTCAGCCACGCGATTTCTTGGCCGATCGGCGTGCGATCCTCGTGCATGGCGCGGCTCACGGTGTCCGGCTTCTGGCGCTGCATGTCGATGCCCGCGTGATGCCACACGACGTCACCCACCAGCACGAGCTCCCGGCCCGATGCGAGCCTGACGTACACCATCTGCGAGCCCGGCGTGTGGCCGGGCGCGCGGATCAACACGAGCCCGGGTGCGATCGGCAAGACCAGGCCGTAGTCCACCACGAGGTACCGGCGCGCCCGCGCCGAGTCGAGCCCTTCGGGATCGCCGGCCGGCTTGGCTAGCAAGGTGTGCACCTGCGCCGCGTTGAGCATCGTGCGGGGCGCGATCTCGGAGAGGTATTGCGACACCAGCACGCCGTCGACGTGATCGCCGTGCTCGTGGGTGGCGACGATGAGCCGGGCGTGGCGGAGCGCGGTCTGGATCTGGTCGTAGTTGTCCTGATGATAGGTGCCGTCCGACCCCGCGGCCTTATGGCTCTCGGCCGCGTCCACCATAATCCACCCCGCGCGGTATCGCACCTGGAACGCAGGCGTGACCTCGAGTATTCGTGTCTTCGGAGCATCCGCCACCGCGTCGGACTCGGGTGACGAGTCATCCACCACACTCAGGTATCCCACCGCCGTCGGTAACTCGCCGGGCACCGCGTGCGCGAGCGCACGAACCGTCACCAGCAATGAATCGTTGTAGGGATTGGCTTGCGCATGGAGCGGCGCGGTAGCAGTCGCGGCACAGAGGACGAAGCCAAGGATGCCAACGAGTCGAGCGCGACGCGGCAGAGTGCGTACACCGCCGCGACCACACTGGCGTGAGACCCTGGTCCGAACTGGCAGCTCATTTCTTGCGCGCATTGGTCCTCGATGATGGTGACGCCGTCCAACTGCTCCGATGGACCGCACAGCTTCAAAGATATGCATTGAACGTGATCGAGTCATACGAGATTTGTCACCACCCTCAACGTCAGGCCTCACAGCTCATCCTTATTTGTAATCATTGCAATTCGCTGCTGGCGCCGCGATCTCGCACCGAGAGCGTCCGCGTCCTGCTGCCTTACCTGAAGTGATGGAGCTCATGCTACATCTGCAAGTCATTATTGCGAGTACTCGTCCTGGCCGGCTCGGCCCCTCCGTCGCGGCGTGGTTTCTCGAGTGCGCCCGCGCGAATGGGAAGTTCGATGTCGAGCTGGTAGATCTCGCGGCTGCCAACCTCCCGCTCCTCGATGAGCCCAAGCACCCGATGCTCGGCCAGTACGTGCACGAGCACACCAAGGCGTGGAGCGCGACCATCAAGCGCGGCGATGCCTACGTGTTCGTGACTCCGGAATACGACTACAGCGCGCCGGCGGCGCTCATGAACGCCCTCCAGTGCCTGTCCCGCGAATGGAGCTACAAACCCGTCGGCTTCGTCAGCTACGGCGGCGTATCGGGCGGGACCCGTGGCGTCCAGATGACGAAGCTGCTCATGACATCGCTCCGGCTGATGCCGCTGCCTGAGGGCGTCATCCTTCCCTTCTTCGCGCAGCACATCAACGCCGAGACCCGCGCGTTCAACCCACCCGAGATCTCGTCGAAATCCGCGGGCGTGATGCTGGACGAGCTCCTCAAATGGGCGACTGCGCTCGCGCCGCTACGATCAGTGTAGACCGGGTGGTTCGCTGCCCGGGCGGTCGGGGACGTGCTCCCGCATCCCTCTCGCGTATGCAGCGAACCAATTGTTCGCGGTGAGCTGATATTCGACGTAGTGGTATCTAGCGACTATTGTCGCGGTGTCGCGGGCGGGGGATTCGTCGCCCGGCGGCTGAAATCCAACCCGAACACGTACGAGATCTGGATGAGCACGATGACGGCGATACTCGCCGTCGTGCTGACCACGCAAAGGAGCACGGCACCCGTATAGAGAGCCTGTGCCGTGACGATGCGGCGCTTGATCGCCGTTGACGCCGCGGGCGATAACTCGGGTTTGACGAGCCCCAGATCCAGGGCGCATACCCAGCTCAGGTACAGCATGCCGCCCAGCACGACGATGTTCAGCCAATAGGCGATCAACGCGAGCCGATAGGTCGGGTACTCCGCCAGTAGCCGCGTCAGAAAGGGCATGATCGACACCGCGAACAAAAACCCGATGTGAAGCCATGCCAGGCTGCGGTGTGATCCCACGAGGTGGTTGAGCTGCGTCTGCTGGCCCAGCCAGAAAATCCCGAGCGTCATGAACGTCATGAGATACATGACGAGCTGCGGCGAGAGCAGAACCAGCGCCCGCCACAGGTCATGCTCGGTGTGAATCGACTCCACGGCGGGCACGTGCAGGTCGAGCACGAGCAACGTCATTGCGACCGCGAAGATCCCATCACTCAGTGCGGCGAGTCGCTCGACGCTCTGCCCCGCGATCTGATTGTAGGTCGTAGTCATCGGACTGTGCCGAGGCCGACCGCGATCACCGCGGCGGCAGCGACGCCATGAACGCCTCGAGATACGACTTCCAGACCGCCGCGATCGTGTGCGTGCCATGGCCGCGCGTCGCATCGCTCAGTGGGATGAGCACGTAGCGCACGTGCGCCACACGCGGGATGAATCGCTCCATGAGGCCCAACTCCGGCGGATTGATCACGTCGTCGGCGGAGTTGATCGCCAATACCGGCGCCAGGACCTGCTCCAACTGCGCCGACGGGTCGTAGTCGCGAGAGGCCGCGAGCTGGTACAGGAGGTCGTTCGCGTCCTCAGAAGCGACCATGGCGCGAGTCCGCGTCGCCTCTAAACTGTCCGCCGCATCTCGCGTCGGTGCCGCTTTCAGGTACTGGACCGGGTTGCTCCCCACCATGAGCAGCATGCGCGATGCCGCCGCCAGCCCCGCCGGCTGGGTTTGATAGTTCCCCGAGTCCCAGGCCGGATCATCACGGATGTCGTTCATCGCCATGTCGCGCCATATCCGGTTTCGGCCCGCGATCTGTGTCGGCACGCACGCCAGCGGGACCAGCCCGTCCATAAACGTCGGATACCGCTCGCCCCACATCCACGAGTGCATGCACCCCATCGACGTGCCCATGACCAGCCGCAAATGGTCCACGTGCAGCCCGTCGGTCACCAACTGATGCTCCGCCGCCACCATGTCCGTGTATCCATAGTGGGGAAACCGGGCCTTCATCCCATTACTCGGCTTGCTCGAACCCCCATGCCCGATATCGTCGGGTAGAATCACGAAGTACCGGGCGGTGTCCAGCAACTGGCCCGGACCAAATAGCTCGCCGGAGAACTCCGGACGGATGAACTGCGTCCCTGACCCACCCGTGCCATGCATGATCAGTACGGCGTTCGTCACCTGGCCCGCGCCGTTCCGACGCATCGCCCCGAACGTCCGATAGTGCAGCCGAAGCTCCGGCAGCGTCTCGCCGCTCGCGAAATGGAAATCCCGCACCACGAAATCCCGACCCGCCGGCACCTGCCCCCCAGCCAGCGCAGCCCCCAGAGTCGTTACCACGCCGCCCATGATCCCCAGCCCGCTAACCCCCGCGATCCTCATTCGAGCCCCCAATCTGATGTTCTTGCCCCGGTCGACTTTCTCGTTGCACGATCTACGCGTTCAAACAGGACTCCGCTAGCAGCCGCGGAGGCCGCGACCGCTCAGATGAGCCACCGACATCGTTAAATCCGCCTTTGATGGTGAGGCACAACATCGGTTCCTCCCCGTCCGGGTCGTTCGTCAATTGATTCCGAGTGATCGTCTGCCAATCCTCCCCGAGCCGGGGACCGGATCCCATTCCGCGAGGTTCTGCGTCCATGCCCCCGTCCCGTCTCGCTTTGCTGATCGCGCTGCTCGCTGCCGCACCCGTTGGCGCACAGCAATCGCCCGGAACCGCACCGCCGGCTCCGCGCAAAGCGGCCGGCAACCCCGCGACGGATACAGGCTATTACCGCGTGCACTGGGTGAAATCCATCGACCAATCGGGATTCTCACAGCCCGTTGAAAACGCGCGGCTCCTCATGCCTACCGATTGGAATTACCAGAGCAAAGTGCAATGGGGCCCCCCGACCCACTGTATCGACAACCTCGTCAAGGTGACCGGGCGGGCCACGGGACACGATGGGATCTCCGGGTTCGAAGTGTTCCCGACCTATGGCTGGACGTGGACCGATGATGCCGCGGCCCGCGCACAAACGGCCAAAATGTACGCGAACGCGGGCCCGGCGACGCGACCCTGCGAGACGATCCCGATCGTCGGCGCCGTGGACTACATCAAGCAAGCCATCCTCCCGCGCTACCGGCCGGGCGCCCACATCATATCCACGGAGCCCCTGCCGAAATTCGCGCGGTCAGTCGAGGAGCAGCTGCACACCACCTACGACGGCCTCATCCAGCAGCACATGTTCAGCTACGTGAAAGCCGATGCCGGTCGCGTCAAGATCGCCTACGAGACCAACGGGCAGCCGACCGAAGAGTGGATCATGGCCACGATCTCCGTCGCCGCCAAGCCGGCATTCGTGTTCAACCAGGCACAGCGCGGTCAAAACCTGCAGTCGTACATCGTCACCGCGAACCGCGTCTACGGCTTTCGCGCGCCGGCGGGGAAGCTCGAGTCACGCGAGCTGTTGTTCGAAACCATCCTGACGTCGATCCACCCCAACCAGGGCTGGGTCAACGCCAAACAACAGGTCCTCCAGAGCATCGCCAGCAACCAGCAGATGGGCGACCAGCAGCGCAACGCGATCATGCTGAAGGCACAGCAAGATGTCCACGCGATCCAGAACGCGACGATACAGCACCAATCGGTCGTACAATCGCAGGAGTTCGATGATTTCGCGCACGTGCAGCGCGGTCTCGAGTACTACAACGACCCAAATACGCACGAGCAGCTGGAGCTGAGCGCGGGCTACGAGCACTCGTGGGTGAATGCGAACGGCGAATACATCCTCAATACCAATCCGCTCTTCGATCCCAGACAGGTCCTCGATGGGACGTGGACGGAGCTCAAGCCTGAGCACCACTAGTCGCGTGCTGCGCGCCGCGGGATGATGCCGATGGTGTCCAGTTCGTGGTCGGTTCGTGCCGTGCTGGTTGCCGGCTTGGGGGTCGTGGCACCGCTCACGGCGCAGCAGTCACCTCGTGCCGCTCCGGCGGCGACGGGTCAGCCGGCTGCGACCGACGTCTCGGACAGCACGTATCTCCGCCTGCACTGGGCGATGGTCACGGACACGCAGGTCTCCGCCGAGCCGACCGAAGCAGGGCGACTCCTCGCGCCCGCCGACTGGACGTTCGACGGGCATGCGCAATGGGATACCACGAGCCACTGCATCTCGAACCTCGTAAAGGTCACCGGCCTCGCCAAGAGCCCGGACGGACTGTCGGCATTCGAGCTCTTCACGCCGTTTTCCTGGCAGTGGTTCGATGACTCGACGATCCGACAAATCGAACGCCGCTCGGCACCGACCCGAGCGCCATTCATCTGTCCCATACTCGAGATCGTGAGCCCGATGGATTTCATTCGGCGCGCGATCCTCCCGAGATATCGACCGGGGGCTCGGGAAATTGGCGCCGAGCCGATGCCGAAGCTCGCCGCATCCGCCCAATCGCAACTGCAAACCGCGTACGCCGTCCCGCTCCGCGGGCATCAGTATTCGTCGGTGCGCGCCGACGCTGGTCGCGTCAAGATCGCGTATGAGATCGACGGCCATCACGTCGAAGAGTGGATCATGGCTACGATCGAGGTGATCGCTTTCTCACCGTCCATCGCGAGGCCGAAACAGACCGGCTACGCAAAGTCTTCGTACATAGTGACCGCCAGCCATGTGTACGCCTATCGAGCGCCGGCGGGTACATTCGACTCGGAGTTGACGCTCTTCGCCACCATCGTGAACTCGATTCGCCCGAACCCAAACTGGATATCCGCTCGGGACCGGGCCCTCGACCTCATGTTACATCGGTACGACGAGATCCCGGGCCGGCGTAGAATTGCGGTGCTGGCAGAGGGCAAACACACCGACACGATCCCCGCCGAGGGGCAGGATGTCTCGGGCGCCCCCAGCCACAACTTCGATGAGTTCGCGGTCGCGACACATGGCCTGGCGTCGTATCTAGACCCGGCAACGCACGCCCGGATCGACCTGGACGCCGCCTCCCCGCACCCCTGGACCAACGGGACCGGCGACTACCTCCTGAGCGCCAACCCAAATTTTGACCCCGCTCGTGTCTCCGGCGGCCCCTGGGTACCGCTGGTTCCGGAGCACCGGTAGCGCTCCGAGGGGCTCGGCGAGCCGTCCCCTTGCTCCGCTCTGCTCTCGCCAGTCTGTTTTCCATCATCTCCGGTCTCGTAGCTCCCCGCGCCTGCCCGCCCCTGACTGGGTAGCCGCACCGAGGGTCTTTCGACACCAATGAGCCCTGGCCACCAGGAAACTCGCCTTCAGGTATAGGGGGCTGGCGCTCCCCCACCACCACTCGCCGGGAAGCCGCGGTCAGCTTGCATCGCACCGATCGTGACGACCCAGTGAATTGCAGTCGTTTGGCTCTCCCCTAGGGATCACAGTCCCCTCACCGGCGCCGGCGAAGGGACCAGATCCCACGAGGTCACCCGTTATGTCGTGGTCGCGTCCCGTCGCCCTACTCGTAGCCATACCCGCGGCGTTGGTCGCTAGCGTCTCAGCCCGTGCACAGCAACCGGCGCACTCTGCCCCGCAGGCGCGCGCCCAAGCTGCCGCGGCTCCGCTGGACCCGGCGCATTACGCCCTGCATTGGTCGAAGTTGATCGACCAATACGGATTCGCGCAGCCGGTCGAAGCGGCGCGCATTCTGACGCCGGTCGATTGGAAGTGGGACGGGGTCGTCGCATGGGGTGGCGGCCAGGGCTGCCCGCCGGAGATGGTCAAGACGGCTGGCAACGCGTACAGCACGGACAGCTCGTCGTCGTTCACGTTCTTTCCGTCGCACACCTGGCAGTGGTTCGACGACCCGCAGAAGCAGCAATTGGCCGCGCGCTCACAGGGGAAACCCTCGCTTCAGCTCGGATGCGCCATCGAGCCGCTGGTGGGCGCCGTCGATTATATCCGTCGCGCGATCCTCCCGACGTTCCGGCCCAGAGCACGGATAGTCACGACCGAGTCAATGCCCCAACTCGCCCAGTCGCTGCAGGCGGAAGCGCAAACCGCTAACGCGGCGGGGCTACAACGACGTACCGTGAACTGGGTGCGCGTCGATGCGGGCCGCGTCAAACTGGCCTACGTCGTCAACGGGCACCAGGTCGAGGAGTGGATCATGGCCACGGTGCAAGTCACCGCCGAGCCGACCATGGCCGGGCCGAACGTAAATCGATACGACGCGACTGTCAGTCGGATCTTTGCCTACCGCACCCCTGCGGGCAAACTCGACGCCGAGCCGGCGCTCTTTGCCACGATGCTCGGATCAATTCGCGGGAACCCCCAATGGAACTCGATGGTGGCCGGCGTGAAGCAAAACATGGGCAGGATCCACCAGAACGGCGTCGCGCAACGCAACAAGATCAAGAGCGATATGGAGAACACCCAGACCAACGCGATCAACGCGCGCTACCAGCAAATCTCGGACGCCGAGAACAAGCAGTCGGAGGAGTTCGCGCAAACGCAGCGTGGTCTCGAGTGGTATACCGACCCGAATACACACGAGAAGGTGGAGATGAGTTACGGATACCGACACTCGTGGACCAATGGCAACGGCGAATACATCCTGAACGACGACCCCAATTTCAATCCTGGCAAGGCCTTCAACGGGACGTGGACCCAGTTGGACCGCCAGCAGCAGTAAACGAGCAGCCCATCACCAGTCGCGATCCGCCATCACCGAGGAACATCCAAATGTCCTGGTCACGCCCCGCTACGCTGCTCCTGATGCTCGCTGCCGCGAATGTGTGCCGTGCGCAGAGCACCGACCCTCAGCAATCCGCCGCCGACAAATTCGAACAGTACATGAGAGGGGATTCCAGCCAGAAAACCAGCCAGACATCCACTCAACAGTCAGGCCAACAATCCAACCAGCAGCCCGGCTCGGTGTACAGCCCATCGTCTACGCAGCAGCCCGGCTCGGTGTACGGCCCACCATCATCGCAGCAGTACGGTCAATCATCCACCCAGCGACCCGCGCAACGACCCGCGCCGCGATCCGCCGCGCCCTCCGACGGCCACTATCGGATGCGCTGGGCGAAGCTGATCGATCAGACCGGGTTCGGCCAACCGACGGAAGCGGGCAGCGTGCTGATCCCGTCGGATTGGAAATTCGACGGCCGAGTCACATGGGCGCCGACCGGGTGCACGTCGAACCTGGTGACCACGTCGGGCCGAGCCACGAGCCCGGATGGCCTCTCCGGCTTCGAGTGGTTGCCGACGTACGCGTGGATCTGGACCGATGACGCACAAGCACGGCAGATCACGATGCAGGCGGCCGCGGGGCAGCCGGCGTCGATGCGGCCGTGCCAGATGAGCCAAGTGGTGAGCCCCGTGGATTTCATCCGCAGCGCGATCCTCCCGCAGCTGCGCCCCAACGCGCGCATCGTCTCGTCCGGCATGCTGCCCGAGTTGACCCGCGCCGCGCAGGCCAAGATGGAGTCCGACGACGCGCAGTACCTCCAGTCGCGGATATTCACCGGCGTCCGTGCGCAGGTCGGTGAGGTCAAGATCACGTACCAGATCAATGGCCAGCCCGTCGAGGAAACGATCATGGCGCAGATCGACGTCGCCACGCAGCCGCAGCCGTCGGTCGCGGCCCTGAGCCAGGGCCGGATGGACAACTCGAGCCTCTACAACGTCATGGCCGAACGCGTATTCGCGATTCGTGCGCCCGCCGGTCAGATGGAATCGCGGGCCGATCTCAACGCCACGATGCTGGCATCGCTGCGGCAGAACGCCCAATGGCTCAGCGCCTCGCAGCAGATCATCATGAACGTCAACGGCTCACAGCAACAGGGCATCGCCGATCGCCAGCGGATCATGCACGACGCTCAGACGCAGCAGGGAGACGCGATCATCCAGCACGGGCAGGAAATGTCGGTCATGCAGGACCGCAACGCCGCGGAATTCTCCCAGGCTGAGCGCGATGTCGAGTGGTACACGGACCCCAACACGAACGAGCGGATGGAGCTGAGCGCCGGCTATGCCCATTCGTGGACCAACAGTAACGGCGAGGTCATTCTCAACGACGATCCGAATTACAACCCGTCGAGGGTCTACCAGGGCAACTGGACGCAGCTCCAGCGTAATCGGTAGACGGCCGTCGCCGCACCCGAACACCAATCCTCTTCCGCAAGGGATCCGACGCCATGCGCTCGGACGTGGTCCGTCGATCCGGCGACCGTCTCGGACACCTCGCAAGGGTGTGCCGCGACGGCTCGCCCGGTCGTGCCCACTTTCACACCCGGCATCACCCGTCGCGCACCCGGCGATGCATTGACGAAATCGCCCGCGTGGTCTACCCTGGCTATGGACGGTTGATTTCGTCGTGCCGTCCTCGATGGTGCGCGCCGCAAGAGCCCGTGCGCCCATTGGTCACTCGTGTGCCAGATCCTGACCCCAGCGGATGCCACCAGACCAGACCGGCGCGGATACCGTCTCCCGACTGCTCGACGACGCTCGGCGCGGTGACTCCGCGGCGCTCGAACGGCTGCTGCCGCTCGTCTACGCCGAGCTCCGCGAGATCGCCGGGCACCACATGCGCCGCGAGCGGCCCGACCACACGCTGCAGCCCACGGCGCTCGTGCACGAGGCGTTTCTCCGCATGGTGGGCTCCACGCCGCTCTCGGCCCTCGATCGAACCCATTTTCTTCGCGCCGCGTCACAGGCCATGCGTCGCGTGCTCGTGGACCACGCGCGCGCGCGCAACGCCCAGAAACGCGGCGGGGCGCTCCACGTGACGCTCGACGAAGCGATCGCGGGACAGCGAGAGCCCGCCGTGGACATGCTCGCGCTCGACGACGCGCTCAACCGGCTGGGAGCCGCCGAGCCGCGGTGGGCCCAGGTGGTCGAGCTCCGGTATTTCGCCGGTCTCGAGATCCCCGAGGTGGCCGCCGCGCTCGGGATCTCCCCCGCGACCGTCAAACGCGACTGGCAGTTCGCGCGGGCATGGCTCTCCAAAGAGCTCGGACCCGACCCCGCTTCGACTCGCGATGTCCGACGCACCTGAACGGCTGCGCCGTGTCCGCGAGCTCTTTGACGCGGCCATGGACCAGCCCCCGGCAGAGCGAAACGCCTTTCTCGCGAACGCCTCCGCGTGGGACGCGCCCACCCGCCAGGAGGTCCAGGAGCTGATCGCGGCCGCCGACCAGCCAGGGGTCACCTTTGACTCCCCACTCGCCGCCGGTATCCACCACGGCGAGCCCCAAGCCGATAGCCTCGTCGGCAAGCGCCTCGGCCCGTACGAGGTCGTCCGCGTCATCGGCATGGGCGGCATGGGCGCGGTCTACGAAGGAGTGCGGGCCGACGAATACCGAAAGCGGGTCGCGATCAAGCTGGTCCAGGGCGGACTGGATTCCGAGCTCACGCTCGCCCGATTCCGTCGCGAGCGACAGATCCTCGCGAATCTCGAGCACCCCAACGTCGCGACGCTGCTCGACGGCGGCGTCACCCCCGACGGCCGGCCGTTTCTGGTCATGGAGTACGTCGAGGGCGAACCTATCACCACCTGGTGCGACGCCCGCCGCGCCTCGGTCAACGACCGGCTCGCGCTCTTCCGCCAGCTGTGCGACGCGGTGCAGTACGCGCACAAAAATCTGGTGGTTCACGGCGACATCAAACCCGGCAACATCCTGGTCACCGCCGACGGCACCGCGAAGCTGCTCGATTTCGGCATCGCCAAGCTCGTAGGCACGAACTCGGGCGACGACGCGTTGCCCCTCACGCGCGGCGATGTCCGCCCCTTCACTCCGGAGTACGCAAGCCCCGAGCAGATCCGTGGTGACGCGCTGTCCACCGCATCCGACGTCTATTCGCTCGGCGCTGTGCTGTTCGAGCTGCTCACCGGACGTCGCCCACATGTCGTCACGAGCCGCGCACTCGTGGACATCATGCGCGCCGTGCTCGAGGTGCCAGTCCCGCGGCCGAGCAGCGTCGTCACCGACGCGGCCGCGGCGCACTGCGGCGAACGGAGCGCCGGACGACTCCGCCGGCGGTTGCAGGGAGAGCTGGACAACATCGCGCTGATGGCGCTTCGTCCCGAACCGGAGCGCCGCTACGCCTCGGTTGGCGCCCTCTCGGAGGACGTCCGCCGAGAGATGGCGAGCCTTCCCGTGGAGGCACACGGCGACTGGGCCGGGTACCGGCTCCGGAAGTTCGTCACCCGCAATCGCACCGTCGTGGCCGCGTCGATCCTCCTGATCGCCGCACTCGTCGGCGGCGTGGTGACCACCGCGACGCAGGCCCGCCGCGCGCGCGCGGCGCAGATGCGGGCCGAGCGGGTCAACGGCTTCCTCCGCACTCTCTTGAGCTCTGTCCGCCCGACCACGGGCGGACGCGACGTGCCGGTGTCGGACGTGCTCGATTCGGCCGCGCGGCGGGCCGATATCGAGCTCGCGACGCAGCCCGACGTCCACGCGGTGCTGGAAACGGTGATCGGACAGAGCTATCTGACGCTCGGTCGATACTCGGACGCCGGGCAGCACCTGCGGGCCGCGCTGACGCTGCACCAGGAGGTCTCAGGACCCCGCAGCGAGCCGGTCGTGCTCGCGCTGCGGGACCTCGGCGCTCTCGCGAATTACGAGGGGCAGTTGGATCGCGCCGACAGTTTGTTTCAGCGAGGCCTCGCGATACAACGCTCGATCTCGTCCGCTCCAGACACGATTCTCGCGTCGCTCTTGGACAACCTCGGGAGCGTCGCCCACGGGAAGGGTGATTTCGCGACGGCGGAGCGACTGCATCGCCAGTCACTGGCGATACAAATCAAATTGCTCGGGCCGAACTCCGATGTCGTCGCCCAGTCGATGGCCAGTGTGGCCGTGGCACTCGGCGAGCAGAATCACATGGCGGAGGCGGATTCGATCCTGCGGGCCGCCGTCGTGATCCTCAAGCGCAATCACCCCGAGCCCAGCACGCTCGTCGCGGACGTGCTCGATCCCCTCGCCACATCGCTCGACATGCAGGGGAAGGCCGCCGCCGCGGAGAGTGCGTATGTCGAGGTGCTCGCGCTCCGCCGGCAATTGCTGGGTACTGAGCATCCCGACTACACGCTTACCCTGATGAACTATTCGTTCTTTGTCTACGACCGCGGGCGTTATCAGGAAGCCGCGGACATGAGCCGGCAGATCCTGGCGCTCCGAGGTCGGGTCTTGCCCGAGAGCCACACGGCGATCGCGGCCGCCCTCCAAACGCTTGGTCGCTGCCTGGATAAGCAGGGCGACACCACGGGCGGTCGGCGCGCGCTCGAAGAGAGCTTGCAGCTTCGGAAGAAGTACCTGACGGGCAGTTGGGCCGTGGCGAGCTCGGAAGGCGTACTCGCCGACCATGATGTGTTCGTCAAGCAGTACGCGAAGGCGGAATCGCTGTTGGACGACGCGAACGAGATCCTCGTCCATGCGGTCACCCCGACTCACCCGAAGATGCAGCTCAACTACCAGCGGTTTATTGCCCTGTATGACGCCTGGGGCGAGCCGGCAAAAGCCGCGGAGTATCGCGCCAAGCTCGTTCCGGCGCCGACGTCCTGAGCCCTCGCGCGGTGCGATCTCGCTCTATCTGATAGACGGCGTGGTGGTGACCAGGACACCGAGGTGCGCATGGCAAACCTCATCTTCCGACACATCAGCGGCTCACGGGCGACGGAGGTCGACATCGTGCCGATCGGCGCGCACCGCGAGCTGATCCTCGGTCGCGCACCGTCGGCCGCCGTCCGCTTCGACCCGCGCTACGACGATCAGGTCAGCCGCCATCACGCCCGAATCATTCCAGTGTACCTCGATCGGCCGGGCTATCTACTGGCCGACCTCGGCAGTCGTAACGGCACCTTCCGCAATGGCGACCGGGTAGCCGAGCCGGTGCTGCTGCATACCGGCGACATCGTACGGCTCGGCGACGGAGGTCCCGAAGTCGAGATCGTCATGGAGCGGGATGTGATCC
Source organism: Gemmatimonadota bacterium (assembly GCA_003152485.1). Lineage (GTDB taxonomy): Bacteria > Gemmatimonadota > Gemmatimonadetes > Gemmatimonadales > Gemmatimonadaceae > Palsa-1248. Next base: position 77,964 of record PMAE01000043.1, read on the forward strand.
TCGAATCGGACTCGCCGATCCGGTCCTGACCACCGCGGGGTGCGCGCCCTGGTCTCGCTATTCGTAGCGAAGCGCGGCGACGGGATCGAGGCGCGAGGCGCGCATCGCGGGGAGCAGTCCGAAGAACACGCCCGTGACCGCGCTCACGCCGAGCGCGGCCAGGATCGCCATTGGCGGAATCGATGCCTNNCCGCCTCCACCAGAAACTGCCACAAGATCGCGGCCCGCGTCGCGCCAAGTGCCTTGCGAACTCCGATCTCGCGGGTGCGCTCGGTGACACTGATCATCATGATGGCCACGACCCCGACGCCACCCACCAACAGCCCAATCCCGGAGAGCACGATCATCACGAGGAAGAAGACGAATACGGTCTTGTTGTATAGCTCGAGCACCTTCTCCTGACCGTACAGAAAAAACGTGTTCTCGGTCGCGGGACGCAGGCCCCGGTGAATACGGAGCGCGGCGGTGGCGTCATCCATCGCGTCTTCGCGGCCCACGCCCTCGCGCGGCTTGACGGTCAGGTCCATCCAATGGATGTCCACTGCCAGCAGCCGGCGTGCCGTCTCGAAGGGGACGACCAGCTTTGGCTTGTTGCCGGGATCGAAGAAGTTGCCATGCGTCTGGTAGACACCGATCACCTCGAACGGATGGCCGTCCAACATCACGCTCTTCCCGATCGGGTCGCCGGACGGAAACAGACTCTTGACGACGACGTCGTTCACCAGCGCCACGGCCGCGGCATCGTCGTTCTCCCGCGTCGTGAACGTGCGGCCCGACGTGAGTGTGGACGGATCGACCTCCATCCACGCGGCCGTGTACCCGTCGATGTTGGCGGCGGTCAGTACCCGGTCGTTGAACTTGGCGATCGCGGTGGTGTTGGTATGGGCGATCACGGCGTGCACGGACGGGAGCGCTCCAAGGATCGCCACTTCGCGGACCGACAAGGGCTTGTTGTGCCGCCAGGGGCAACTGCCGGCGTCGCCCGTGCACGACGTGACGGCGATCGGCCACCGCGTCACGAAGAACGTCGTCGGGCCGGCCGCCGCGAGACTCGCCTCCACACCCGAATCGATGCCGTGGACGGCGGCCGACATCGCCGTGACGACGAAGACCCCGACCGCGATTCCCAGAATCGTCAGCCCCGCTCGAAGCCGATTGGCACGGATCGCATCGATTGCGATCGCTGCCCCCTCGACCATCCCCATGACCACGCGGCCGATCCTGGCACCCCAGCTCGGCGACGCCTGCTCCTCCGACATCACTCGGCGCGGAGCGCGACGATCGGATCGAGCCGCGCGGCGCGCGACGCGGGGTAGACGCCGGAGACGATCCCGACGCCCGCTCCCACCACCACCGCCGCGATCAGCGACCACGGCGCGATCGTCGCCGGCAACGGCGAGAAGGTGGCCACAAGCCGCGAGAGAACGATTCCCAGCGCGATCCCAACGCCCGCACCGAGCATGCTCAGGGTGGTCGCTTCGACGAGGAACTGACGGAGGATGTCACTGCGGCGCGCACCTAGCGACTTCCGGATTCCGATCTCGCGCGTGCGCTCGGTGACGGAGACGAGCATGATGTTCATGATCAGGATCGAGCCCACGATGAGCCCCACCGACGGGAGCAGCAATCCGCCCCAGAACAGGAAGGTCTTGATCTGTAGCCAGTCGGACAGCGCTGACGCCGATGTCTCGAAGACGAAGTCATCTGGCTCGCTCGGCCGCAGCTTGTGGCGGCGGCGCATGACCTCCCGCGCACGCTCTTCGGCATCGGTGAGCGCGTCCTCGGACGGCGCTTGCACGACGACGCCGTAGAGACTGGCCCGCGCGTGATCGGCGCGGGACAATGGCGAGTCAAAGGGTCCGAAGATCTGGCGGTCGAGCGACAGACCGAACACCGTGCCCTGGACCTCGAGGAGTCCGATCACGGTGAACGGCAGCCCGTCGATGCGAAGCTCCCGGCCGATCGGGTCGAGATGCGGGAACAGTTGGCTGGCCGCCTCCGTCCCGATCACGACCACCGGCGCGCCGCGGGCGTCTTCCTCTGCGGTGAATACCCGCCCTTCGGTGACCTTCAGATTCTTGATGGTGAAGAAGTCGGAGGTGACCGCTTGGACCATGTCCTGGGGTCCGCCGCGCGAGAACGCGGACCGCGGCGTGTACCACCGGGCGTCCTGCATCGCCCAGTGGACGCCTCTCGGCATCGCGTCCCGAACCGCGGTTGCGTCCTCTTCCGTGATGCGCGGCCGCTCCTGCCAGACCCGCCACGTCGCGTCGGAGATATCCCCGGTGTTGATGTCGGGGAAACGGCGAAGGTTGAAGGTGTTGATCCCGAGGAATTTCCCGCCGAAATCCTCTTCGACGTACCGCGACATGCCGTTCACCACCGACACGACGCCGATGAGAAACATCACGCCGACGGTCACCCCCAGCAGCGTGAAGACGCTTCTGAGTTTTTGGGCGCGGATCTGGGCGAGCGCCAGGCGAATCGCGTCGAGAATCAACACACGGTTGAGGCTGAGGGGAGTGACGTACCGTACGCGTGACGGATGGCCCGAGTTTCAGCCCCCGTGCTGAGCTCGACCTACGAAGCGACGGCTAGCCGGTGAATCGCCGGCCTCTCGCGTGCATACCCCTAATCCATTGGGCCGGACGTCCGTGGGGGGCCGCTGGTCGGTGACTCTGGCCGAGCGGCGACCTGACCTTTACGTTTGCCCCGCCTTCCCCCGGATGGCGTGCCCACGGGCGATACCGTCCGCCGAGCATGTCGCCGTCCTCCCGACGAGCCACCGCGGGCCCGTCCCTCCGAGGAGGCGTCTCACGTACCGAGGTCGCACGCATGCTCGATCGCCGCTTGTTTCTCGCCTCCTGCTCCAAAGTGGGCCTGGGCGCGACCTTGTTTCCTGGCACGCTCTGGGCCCTCGCGCACCGGAATGGGACGGTCACGAAGGAGATGATCGAGCAGGCGGCGGTGATCGCCGATGTAGCGATCCCGGCCGAGTTCCGCGACGCGATGCTCTCCAGCCTCAACGACCACGTCGATGGCTACGACGCGATCCATGAGCTGCACCTGCCGAACGGCGTCGCACCGGCGTTGAATTTCGATCCCACGCTGCCGTCGATGACGATCCCCGTCACCAAGCAGCCGATGCGGATGTCGGCGCCCCCGGTGCTCGCGACGCGCGGAGTGCCCCGGAACATCGAAGACCTCTGCTACGCGACCGTCCGCCATCTGGCAGCACTGATGCGCGACCGCAAGATCTCCTCGGGTGCACTCACCGACATGTATCTCGCGCGCCTCGCGCGTCTCGATCCCACGCTGCGGTGCGTGATCACCCTCACCGAGGATCGCGCGCGGGCGCAGGCCAAGGAGGCCGATCAGGCGATCGCCGCCGGCAAGTATCGCGGCCCGCTCCATGGACTGCCGTGGGGCGCCAAGGATCTGCTTGCGGTCAAGGGCTATCCCACCACGTGGGGCGCCGGCGGGTTCGAGCACCAGATGATCGACGACGATGCGACCGTGGTCCAGCGATTGGATGCCGCGGGCGCGGTCCTCGTGGCCAAGCTCACGCTCGGCGCGCTGGCGCTGGGCGACCATTGGTATGGCGGCGTGACCCGCAACCCGTGGCGCACGGAACAAGGCTCGAGTGGGTCGTCGGCCGGCCCAGCGTCGGCGACCGCGGCGGGCTGCGTGGCGTTCAGCATCGGATCGGAGACGCTGGGCTCCATCGCGTCGCCATCGACGCGTTGCGGCTGCACCGGACTCCGCCCGACGTTTGGGCTCGTCCCACGGACCGGCGCGATGGCGTTGTCGTGGTCCATGGACAAGTTGGGACCCATCTGCCGGTCGGTCGAGGATTGCGCGCTCGTGCTCGATGCGATCTACGGCCCGGACGGCCACGACCGCACGGTACGCCACAGCGCCTTCAACTGGGATGCGGCGATCGACTGGCGCACGCTCCGCGTGGGATATCTCGCGACCGACTTCGCGGACCAACCGACACCTCCCGCGGCTACCGCCCCCGACTCGGCGCTCAGCGACGAGGACAAGAAGGGCCGCGAGACGGCGCAGCGGCAAGCGGCGATCAACCGCACGCGCACTGCGTACGACAAGCAGTTCGCGTCGGCGGCGATCGCGAAGTTGTCGGCGATGGGTGTCCGGATGACGGCGGTCGAGCTGCCAAAGCTGCCGTGGCTCGCGATGCGGTCGGTACTCGAGGCGGAGGCGGCGGCCGCGTTCGACGAGCTCACGCGATCGGGCCGCGACAAACTGCTCACCAGCCAGGGACCGCACGACTGGCCAAACACCTTTCGCACCGCCCGCTTCATTCCCGCCGTCGAGTACATCCAGGCGAATCGCGCCCGCATGCTTGGCATCGAGCAGATGGCCGCGCTCTTTCAGCACTACGACGTCATCGTCGCGCCCACCTTCTCCCCCCAGTTGGTCGTGACCAACTTCACGGGCCATCCCGCGCTGATCCTGCCCAACGGGCTGCGCGGCGACGACGCGCCGGCGTATAGCGCCGATCCGAGCGCCGAATACGGGGGGCCCGGGACACCGGTGAGCCTGACCTTCCTCGGGCCGCTGTACGGTGAGGCCAAGTTGCTGGCGTTCGCGCGAGCATACCAGGACGCGACGGGATTCCACGACAACCATCCGACGCTGTAACCGCGACGGTGCTCGCGATCGTGCTGGCACGGTCCGGCCCAACCCCGTGAGGTCCCCGCGAAGCGCGAGGACCGGCGATCTCTCGCGGGTGCATCTTGTCCCGTCCGCTGGGGCGTTAACACCGTGGACCGATCTCTCCCGCTAGCGCTGCCGGAGAAAACGGGCCATTGTCCGACAACGTTTACCCACGGGAGCCAACAGGGTGGAGGCTCAAGCACTGAACGGGACCGGCGTGGCCTTCCTCATGGCCGTCGGTCCCGGTGAGGGGAGCATGGCGCTCGATACCCTCGAGAGCGTGGCGACTTTTTTCCCCGGCGCGAGCCGGTGGATCCTGGATGACTGCACCAGTGACGGGACATATTCCGCGCTGCAGCAGTGGGTGGCCGCGCACGGGGGGCATCTGCTTCGCAATGCGAAGCCTCGCGGCTACCGAGGAATCGCGGCGTCGTCCTTCTCCATGCTCGCGACGATCGCGCGCGAAGAACCGACGGTCGAGATGGCGATCAAGATCGACCCGGATACGTGTCTCCTCAGTGGTGACCTGATGCCGAAGATCCGGGCCCGGTTCGCGACGGAAGGCCCGGGCATCGTGGGTGCATTCCGGGTCGGAGCCGGCGGGCGGAAACGCGTGTTCGGGCACATCCGCCGGAACATGCTCGTCGATCTGTTGCCGATCGGTCCCCACAAGACCTGGCGCGCGGTGCGCGTGGGCTGGCCGTATTGGGCTCGCTACCTTCTCCCAGCCCGCCGACACGGATACATCTTCGGCGAGCACGTCCTCGGCGCCCTCGCCGCCATCCACGGCGACACGCTGCGCGCGCTCGCGCGGTCGGGGTTCCTCGCCGTGCCGGAAGGCTTTCGCGCGCTCACGGTGCAGATGGATGTGCTGCTCGGACTCGGAGTGCGCGCCGTCGGTCACCGGCTCATCGATTTGGACGAGGATCCATCACGGGCCACCGTGTGGTTACAATTCCTGCCACCGGTCCCCGTTGACGCCGAGGTGCTCATCGCTCGCGGGATGCTTGCGGTCCACCCGGTGAAGGCCACACCACAAGGAAATGCGATGCGAGCGGTGTTCGCCCAGAACCGGGGATCGGTGGCCCCGGCGGCCCCGCCGCGCGCCATCTCGTAACCGCTGGCCCGGTATCGGGCCTCCGCTGGAGCGACCATCGTGATCGAGTTGGCAGGCAAGGTGATTCTGGTAACGGGCGGCTCCCGGGGCATCGGCGCCGCCATCGTGCGCACGCTGGCCGGCGCCGGTGCCGACGTGGTGCTGCACTACGGTCAGAATCGCGACGCGGCCGCGGCGATCGCGGCCCGTCTCGCACCGGAGCGGTGCCATCTGGTACGCGCGGACCTTGGCGTGCCGGGCTCCGCGACCGGACTCTGGGCGGAATCCGTGGCGTGGCGCGGACACGTTGACGTGGTGGTCAACAACGCCGGCATCGCCACGTCGGTCGGCGTCGATGATCCGCTCGAACGGTGGACATCGATGTGGCAGGAGACGTTGCAGGTCAACGTCATGGCGCTGGCCGACATCTGCCGCGAAGCGCTCCTCCATTACCGGACCCGCGGCGGCGGGACGATCATCAACATCGCGAGCCGAGCGGCGTTTCGCGGCGATGAGCCCGACTACATGCACTACGCCGCCTCCAAGGGTGCCGTCGTCGCGTTTACCAAGAGCATCGCGCGCGGGTTCGGCCGCGATAATGTCGTGGCCTACGCGGTCGCGCCGGGGTGGGTGTTGACCGACATGGCACAGGCGGCGATCGCGGTGAAAGGAATGGCGGCACTCACCCGTGACATCCCGATGGGCGCGATGGCGCCTCCCGAGGACGTCGCCAACGTCGTCGCGTTTCTCGCATCGGGCCTCGCCCGGCATGCCAGCGGGACGACCATCGACGTCAACGGCGCATCCTACGTGCGGTAGGCGGACCGCCCAGCGTCAGACGGCGGGCGCGGCGGTAGCTGCGGTTCCGACGGGTGTGACGGTTCGCCCGCGGTCGAGATTGACGAACAACGCGAGCGCGATCGCCGTCAGCCCCGAGACCAACAGCTTCTGGTTGAGGGTCCACCAGGGGATCGGCGACACGAATCCTTCCAGCGTGCCCGCGACCACGAGCAGCATCGTGGACCCGGCGATGAGACGGATCGCGCGACGTCCTCGAACGACCAATGCCTCGCGGCGCGTCACCGCGCCCGGCAGGAGCAACGCGGACGCGATCAGGAGCCCGCCCCCACCCGCGATCGTGATCGCGCTCAGCTCCAGGACGCCGTGCGGGGCGACGAACGCGATGATGAGCGGGAGAATGCCGTTGTGCTGATAGAGCCCCATCACTCCGCCCAACTGCATCCCATTGGACACGAGCGCCAGCACCGTACCCAACCCCGCCGCGATCCCGCCGGCGAAGACGATGTAGGTGACCTGGACGTTGTTGGTCATGATGCCGCTCGCCGCCAACGGACGCCACGCACCGAAGTCGGGGATGTAGCCCTGATGGTGCTGGGCTCGCTCGATGCCGTCCTGCGCCCGCTCGACCATGGACTGCGGGATAAATCCCTCCGCCACCGACGGATCACGATCGACCGCCGCCCATGAGATCGCGGCCGGCCCGAAGAGCAGCAGGGCAGCGATGCCGATCGGCAACGCGGAGTGGCGAATCTCGCGGGGTACGAGGACGGTGAGATACTCCCACGCCACGCGCGCCGTGACGCGTCGATCGCGGTACAGTAGGTTGTGCCCGCCCGCGACGAGTCGGCTCAGGTAGAAGACGGAGTCGATCTGACGGCCCTGCGCAGCCGTCTGCAGCCGCGCCAGGTCGCCCGTGAGCTCTCGGTAGCGGGCCACGAAGCCACTGACTTCGGCTTCCGACATGGTGCCGAGCCCGCGGCGCTGCGCCGTCGCGAGCACGGACGCGAAATCCCGCCACCGGGACGCGCCTTCCGCCACGATGGCGTACTGCTCGCGCGCGGCGCCCGTGTCGGAGCGGCCGGCTGCGCCCCGGGCGCGCGCCGACCGCTCGCGCTCGTGCAGCTCGATCAGCACTGCGCTGTCGCCGCCCGTCAGATCGGGAGAGCGGTCGCGAAACCGCACCGCCAGACTCTCGGCGAACTGGGCTCGTCGTTCCGCGTCGAGCGTCGTCCGGCGAGAGATGAAGCGGTCGAGCAGCGCATACTCGTCGTCGGTGAGCACCGTCGTCGGCGTGCCCACAGGCTCCGCCCGTGGTCCGGGTGCGACCACCGGCGCGCCCGACGAGACGGAGATCGCGCGCTCGCGCACGACGATCGTCCCGGCGGCGTAGTCGCCGAGCCGTTTGCCGGAGCGCGACAGCACGGCGCTCAACACGCCAACGCCGTAGACGGCGCCGGGCTGCATGTCGATGAAGCGGACGAGATTGCGGATGGCCGACGCCCCAAAGGTGATCGAGTACCCTCCGTCCCGGACGACGCGGAGCCCCAACTGCCGCTTGCCGGGCGTCTGCCCATCCCACAGCCCTTCGAGCAGGACGTAATAGCCCCAGAAAATGGCGAACAGCAACAGCACGAGCACCGCGACCATCCACGGCACGGACGCCACGCGCCGCGCGAACGACAGCGCCGCGAACCCCAGCGTCAACGCGAGGCCGAAACAGATCGAGTAGTCGATCAACGCCGCGGCGGCTCGCGAGCCGATCCCCGCGATCGTGTACGAGAACACGACCTGCTCGGGCGTCTCGACATCGACGAACTGCTCGAGCGTTTCGACGGCGGGAGGACTCACCCGGTCACGCCATGCAGAATGCCATGTCGGATGCGCGCCGCCTTGGGCGATGCCTGGGGGTCCGCGTCCAGCCGGCGGGCGAGACGCACCGTATATCGCAGCGGAACCCGGAGCGTGATCGTATGGCCACCACGACGGACCACGACCGGGATCGTCGGGCTCTCCGCGCCGGACGGCCTCGAGAAGCGCGCCCGAAAGGGGACGCCGAAATCGAGGCCCGTGACGGTGATGGCGGCGATGGACACCAGGATATCACCGGCCAGGATGCCCCCATCGGCCGCGGCCGATCCGGGCTCGACGCGTGCGACGCGGACGTTGCCCGCCGAGTCCACGCCGCCCGCCACGCCGAGCCGCGGCTCGCGGATGGTGTCGGTCACGCTCCGCAGTCCGGCCAGCGGCAAGATGGAATCCCAGGGGAATGGCTCGCGGCCGTCAACGTATCGGCGGTTGAACTCGACGAACGACTTCCCGCCCGCGGCGTGAGTCACCGCCCCCCACCAATCGCTCGCCGTAAAGCCACGTCCCTTCTTGTACGTGGTAGTGTAGACGCCGCGCATGATGTCGTCGAGCGACTGGTGATTGTCGCTCGCATCCCGTACGATGACATCGAGCATAAACCCGGCGAGTGACCCTTTGGGATAGTAGAGATACCCCGTCCCGTCCGTGGGGTGCACCCACGTGCTCAACGATGCATCGGTGAGCGCCACGGGCGGCGCATCCGCGACCTGATCGATCTTGTCCGACGTCAGACGATAGAAGCCGGAATCGGGGACGACACCGCCGCGAACTTCCGCAAGATCGGCGTAGTAGTCGGTGATGCCCTCGCTGACCCAGAGCCATGGCGTCGGCTGCGAGACGTCGTATCGGTACGGCACCATCTCCGCGGGCCGCATACGCTTGACGTTCCAGGAGTGGAAGATCTCGTGCGCGTACAGGCCGGTGATGAACGGCTCGTCGAGCAGCGTCGCGCCCACGACGTCCACGTGCGAGTCCTGATGCTCCAGTCCACTCGCCCCACCACCATACGACGAATCGTTGATCTGCATCACCGTGTAGTTCGGCCAGGGCACTTCGCCGAACACCGCCGCCTCGGGCGGGATCACCTGCCCCAGGGTCTTGAGAACAGTTGCCCGTCGTGCCCCAGCGACACTGCCTGCGGGATAGCTCGCGTACCGCACCCACCGATCGGCGACTTGCACGCTGTCGAAATCGAACCGGCCGACGAAGAACGGCATGTCTACGAGATCGTGGTAGGTCGGCGCCGAATAACTCCCGGGATCCGAACCGGACGCCATCCCCGTCGCCACGAGCCAGGACGGGGACGTATGCACCGCGACCGTGGCCGGGAAGTTGAGCCCGCGGCCCGCCGGGTAGAGAAAGAGGTTGCTCCCGTTGAAGAGCACGAAGTTGGGGCGGGTCCACGACATGGCGTTGTCGAGGGTATCGGCCTCGTACGTGAAGGTCACCCGTACCGACTTTGATCCGCCGGTCTCGATGCGCCAGGTCTCGTAGTCCACCTTGTCCCACACCAACGGGTGCCCGTCAGCCGCCGTCGCTCCGAATCCCGACACCCAGCGCGAGAACCACGTCATCTCGTACGCACCGGGAGCCCACGCCGGCAAGGCGAGCACGAGTTGGCCCGGACCCGCCACCGTCACCGTGGTCACCACCGTGATGCGACGGGCCGCCGCCGCGGCGGAATCGACGGTGACGTCGTAATGCAGATCACTGACCGGCGCCGACACCGCGACCGGCATCTGCGCGGTCGCCGCATTGGCGAACGGGGTCGCGACCGCCGCGACCAATCCGGCCACCGCCGTGGCGGCGGCCCGGCGAGAGAGTACGGACATCGGGGTTCGTTTTCGAGAAAGGAGAGTGACGATCGGGGAGCCGTCGAGAACGCTACTGCATCGACGCCTATTGATGGCCTACCGTATCGATCGCCACGCCGTATTTCGCGTTGATCCCCCCGATCAGCAGGTTGGCCAGGATCTGGTGCGCCAGTGCGGAGGGGTGGATCCCGTCCAACGTGATGTATGGGCCGAACGGCTGCGTCGCGCTCAGGAAATTCGGCAATGCGGGGATGGCGCCGGACGACTTCAATGCCCCCAGCGCGACGTTGGGATCGACGTACGCCCATCCCAGGGAGTCCGCCTTGGCGCTGATATATGCGTTGTAGCCGGTGACGGCGGCACCGATGATGCGCAGCTTCGTCGAGTCGAGCACAAAGAAATCGCCGTATGGCTCCGCGGGCACACCGGCCTGGCAACTCACGACCGCCGGGATGCCCGCCTCCTCCCAGAACTGCAGAATGCCGATCGCGATGAGCGCGTGCGACCCCACGCAGTTTGGCTCGTAGCTGACCGATCCGCCCGCGGCCGCGGTGAACTCGGCTTGGAATTCGGGATTCGAGTACAGACTCTCCGCGGGGAATAGAGACGGCAGCGCGGTCACATCGAACACGCCCACTAACAGCCCTTTGAGCGTCGGCCGGGCCGTCGTCAGGACGGACACCATGCGCGCGTACTGCGCCACCACGGTGTCAACCGGCGTCACGCCCGGCGACCCGATCGATGCCTCGGGGACGACCGTCCCGTGTTCCGCCGCCGACAGCACGTCGTTGTTGCCGATCTCGATCGACACGAACGTCGGCAGCGCATCGAGGGCGCGCTGCGCCTGCGTCTTCCCCCCGAGAATGAACGTCGTGAGTGGGTTCGATGCTGGCGTGCTGACCGACGTGGGGTCCAACGTGATCGCGCCGGGCACCGCGACGTTGTTGAGGACCGCGGTGACGCTCGACGCGGTGCGGAGATTGCACGTCGTCGAGGTGCCGTTATTGAGTCGGGCCTGTGTCTGAAAATTGACGATCGGTGGTGGACATCCCGGAAACAGGAGCGACGGATAGGCGTATCGCGTGCCCGCCTGGTGGGCGATCACCGCGGCGTAGCTCTCGCGCTGCGTCGAGTCCACGATGCCACCCGATTGGTATCCCGCCGTGATGCTGTTGCCCATCGCGACGTAGCTCACGAACAGCGTACGGTTGACCGGCGAACGGGGCAGGCTGACCAACTCTTGGTGCTCGCAGCCAACCACCGCGATCGCCAGCAACGCCCCCGCGACGACGCGCCGGAGTGCGGCATGGATCGTAGGCATCGGTCGATCCCTCAGGCCCGAGGTGATGGACACAGCGTTAGAGGTGGAGCCGCAGGCTGGCGGTGAAGACGTTGGCCGCCAGTGTATAGAATCCGGAATTCAGCTCGGCCGCCGTCTGCGCGGACTCGGTGCGCTCGTCGATCCGGCCCCGCCGACCATCGGTGAAGACGTGCAGGTACGCGACATCGAGCGCCAGCGTCCGCGCGAGCGGGATGCCGAGTCCGACCGACGCGTTGTAGCGGTTCATGTCCGGCAGGAGCGGGGTCACCGTCTCGGCCGGCGCAGGCGTCTTGACGTAGCTGAACCCGGCCCGCCCGGTGATGCCGCCCGAGTCGCCGAAGACATGCTCGGCGCTCCCGCGCAACGACNNCCGGCCGCGCCGCCAAAGATCACAGGCAGATTCTGGAACGATTGGTAGCCGATGTACGCATAGTCCACGTCGAGCGTGGTCTGTTGGAGCCCCGTGTACCCGACGCCGGCTTCGGCCTGCAGCGGATGCACGATCCGCGTGGTGACAGGTTGGGTCACCAACGCGCCGCCCGTCCGAAATTGTGGCGCCACAATGGAATCCACCGGTGTGCCTGCCGGTAACCCGAACGGGTTGCCACCGGCCACTATGAGACCGGTCGGCAGTTGCGTGAAGTTGGCGGTCGCGTTGTCGTACCTGAAGCTCACCGCGGAGAGGAATCGGGCCCCGATCTGAAAGTCATGCACGGGCCGAAAGAGCGCCCCAATCGTGAATCCGTACCCGGTGGCCGACCCATTGAGCTTCGCGAGTGCGAACGCGGTCCCCTGCGGAATGCCGAGCTGGCCGAACGTCGGGCTACCCGGTGCCGCGGCCACCGGCACCGCCGACAGGTCGAGCGCTTGGTCGAGCTCCACGCTGGAATGGGCGATGATCGGGCCACCACCGACCGAGAGCACGTCGTGAATGACTTCGATCGCGACGTTGGGCTGGATGTACACGGTCCGCAGTGACGCCTTTTGCGCCTCGAACCGCCCCGGAAAATCCGAGTTCCATTGCGACGTGAGCCCGTAGGGGACGTACACGCCGAGTCCCGCGGATGCGCGGTGGGAGCCCAACTGGCCTCCATAGTTTACGAAGACCGAGGGTACCACTGCGGTCGGCACGTTGGCCGCGTAGTGGTGCAGGGTCGTGTCCGCCGTAAATCCGCCGAGGACGCCGATGATGTCGCCACCGGCGTAGACGGAAAGCCCGGAGAGCGTCGCGGCTGCGCCAGGGTTCCAGTAGATCGTGGACGCGTCACGGCACGGCGCACCTGTGGTCGCGTAGGCGCGCGCAACCGCGCAACTTCCAATATCGTTCAACCCGAATCCTTGCCCGCGTACGACGTGCGGTATCGTCACCAGCACGGCCGCGGCGGCGAACGCGAAGTTGCCTAGCGGACACACCATGCGCATCTCGGCCCCCCATCGGCGACTGTCGGCCACAAGCCTACCCGCTGGGTACGACGCTGTAAATAGCGCGATCCATCTCCGTCGCACGCGCGTCGTGTGCGCCGCCCGCTCGCGGGACCACTGATGCGGGTCATTTCATTGCTTCCCGCGGCCACCGACATCGTCGCTGCGGTCGGGGGATCCGAGTTCCTGGTGGGCATGACCCATGAGTGCGACAAGCCGGCGCACGCACGGGCGGCGGAGCGAGTGACGGCGACGACGGTCTGCGACGGGCCACCCGAGGAAGTAGACGCGCGGGTCCGCGAGCTCTCCCATGCCGGAGCCCCTCTCTTCACCCTGGACGCCGACCGAATTCGCGCCCTCCGCTGTGACCTGCTCATCACCCAAGCGCTTTGCGACGTCTGCGCGGTGCGAGAGACCGATGTCCGGACGCTGGCGGCGACAATGTCGCCACCGCCGGCGATCGTGACGCTTGGTGGCACCACGCTCGATGGCGTGCTCGCGGATGTCGAACGGGTCGCGGCCGCGATCGGTCGCGGCTCGGAGGGGGCGTCGGTCTCGGCCGCCCTCCGCGTGCGCATGCGAGCGGTGCACGACCGCCTGCATGAGGCCGCCGCTCCGCGGCCCACGGTAGCCGTGATCGAATGGTGCGATCCGATCTATCTCGCCGGTCACTGGGTGCCCGAGATGGTCCATCGCGCCGGTGGCCGCGACGTGGCGGCCACGGTGGGCCAACACTCGACGGTGTCCACCGCTGGGACCGTGGCCTCCGCCGATCCGGCGGTAGTCCTCATCGCGCCGTGCGGCTATGACGTCGCCCGAGCAGCCGACGCGGCGCGTACGCTCCTAGCCCGCGACGACTGGCGATGGGCCCGCGACCGGGTCGTCTGGGCGCTCGACGCGAATCAACTCACGAGCCGGCCCGGCCCGAGATTGATCGACGGCATCGAGACGATCGCCAGCATACTGCATCCGAGCCTGTTCCCCGCTCCACGGGAAGAATTCGCCCGGTTGGTGGGCAGGCGCTAGCGGCCCTGGTAGCCGAGCGACGCGTTGGGGGCCGTGCGCGCTAGCTGTTGTCGCGACGCGCCAGCTAGTTGCTCGCCGCGGTCATCCACATCCGCACGGCCAGTCCCACGAGCAGAATCGCAAAACCCCGCTTCAACATGCTCGGCGCGACTCCCTGCGCGAACGTGGCCCCGAAGAAGACGCCACCTGCGAGTCCCACCGCCAGGAGCGCGGCGGCGCGAACATCGAGGTGCGAGTTCTTATAGTAGGTCCACGCGCCGAGGGCGCCGACCGGGAGCAGGAGTGCGCCCAGTGATGTGCCTGTCGCGGTCAGCGTGGGCATGCGCGCGAGCAGGATGAGGGCGGGGACGATGACGACGCCCCCCCCGATGCCGAAGATCCCCGAGAGGACCCCGGCGACGAGACCGATTGCGAGATAGATGAGGGTCATGCGAAGAAGCTACGCCGCCGATTGCCCAATGGCGATTGGCGATTCACGCAACGACCTCTGGCCTCTACCCTCCGCCGGCGCTAGGATTCCCCGGCCATGCTGACAGCTGATGCGATTGCCTTCCTCAAGACCCTCCTCGACACGCCGGGGCCGTCCGGATTCGAGGCCCCGCCGGCCCACGTCTGGCGCGACCGCGCGCGTCAATTCTCGGAGGTCCGAGGCGATGTAGCCGGAAACAGTATTGCCACGGTCAATCCGGGTGGCGACCCCACGATCATGCTCGCCGGCCACATCGACGAGATCGGCCTCATCGTCACGTATATCGACGACGACGGCTACCTCTACATGAGCGGCATCGGGGGCTGGGACATCCAAGTCCTCGTCGGACAGCGCGTCCGACTGCGGGGTCCGACTGGCGACGTCACCGGGGTGGTCGGGAAGAAACCGATCCACCTGATCAAGCAGGAGGAGCGGGACCGCGCGTCCAAGATCACGGATCTCTGGGTGGATATCGGCGCACGCACGCGCGCCGAAGCGGAGTCCCACGTCGGCGTCGGCGACTCCGCGGTCATCGACTCGCACGCGGCGGACCTTCCGAACGGCCGTCTCGTCTCGCGGGCCATCGACAACCGGATCGGGGCGTTCGTGGTGCTCGAGGCGTTGCACCGCTATTCCCTGGCCCCGGGCGCCGCGCGAGTGGTCGCGGTGGCGACGACCCAAGAGGAGATCGCCTATCACGGCGGCGGCGCGCTCGTCAGCGCATTCGGCGTGCAGCCGCGTGCCGCCATCGTCGTGGACGTCACCTTCGCGACCGACCATCCGGGGATGGAAAAGAAGGAACTGGGCGATCACAAACTGGGCGGCGGCCCCGTGCTCTGCCGCGGGTCCATCATCTCGCCGGTCCTCCTGGGGATCATCCGTGCCTCGGCCCAGCGCGCCGGCATCGCCTACAGCATGCACGCGGTCGGTCGGGACACGAGCACGGATGCCGACGCGATCCACATCGCCCGCGAAGGCATTGCCACGGCGGTCGTGGCGGTCCCCAACCGCTACATGCACTCGCCGAACGAGATGGTCAGCTTGGACGACCTCGATCGCGCCGCCGAGCTCTTGGCTGAAAGCTGCCGCGCGATCACGGCGGCGACCGACTTCACCGCGAGGGATTAGCCGCGAGCCGCTACACGGGCACGCGAGTCGCGGGCGCTAGTCGCTGCTCTTTTTCGTCCCGACGCGGTAGAGCGGGATCCCCAGGAACAACACGAACGCCGCGAGCGCGACGATCGGGTTCTGCGCGACGGCTCCGAGTGCGTCGCTGACGTCGTAGTGGTCCCAATGCTTGACCGTCATGACGGCCAGCAGTACGCCCGTGATTGCGCCGCCCGCGATCAGCCCGGAGGAGAAGAGCACGCCCGGGCCGGAGTCCGCGTCCTCGGCTGAGACTCCCGTCTTGCGCTCGACCAACCATCGGATCACGCCGCCCAGAAACATCGTGGCCGACGTGGAGATCGGCAGATACGAGCCCACGGCGACGGGCAGCGACGGGATACCGAGGATCTCCAGGACGATGGCGAAGAACGCGCCCACGAGGATCAATCCCCAGTTGAGCTTCTGCGTGAGGATGCCGTCGACCACCAACGCCATGATCTGTGACTTCGGCGAGTCGAGTTTCTGCTTGTGGTGCCCCAGGTAGTCCACCGTCTCGCGGCCGCCGATGCCGGGGTCGAGGAGGTAGCGGATCGACCCTGCGCTGTCGACGAGATAGCGGCCCGCGATGACGTCACCGACGCGCTCGTAGAGATGCCCGACGCGAAACTCCCGCCCATCGTCCAGGCGGTAGGGCTCCGGATCGATCGCCGTGACCGTCACGCCGGGATACGACCGGGCGACGACCGTCGTGCCGGCTTTGTCGAGGAACTGGATGATGCCG
This sequence comes from Gemmatimonadota bacterium, assembly GCA_003152485.1. GTDB lineage: Bacteria > Gemmatimonadota > Gemmatimonadetes > Gemmatimonadales > Gemmatimonadaceae > Palsa-1248. Next base: position 94,347 of record PMAE01000043.1, read on the forward strand.
CCGACCATGAGGGCCGACGTCACGACGCCGAAGAACAGGCCGATCTGCTGGCGCGACGGCGTGGCGCCGACCAGGTATCCGGTCTTGAGATCCTGCGACGTGGCCCCCGCGACGGCGGCGGCGATGCACACGACGCCGCCGATGGAGAGGGCCAGCACCCGGTGTTGGGGACCAGTCCAACCGACGGCGTAGAAGATCAGCGCGGTCAATAGCACGGTCGCGACGGTCATCCCCGAGATCGGATTGGATGAGGCGCCGATTTGCCCCGTGATCCGACTCGACACGGTCACGAAGAGGAACGCGAAGAACACCGCCAGGACCGCGCCGAACACGTTGATGCGGACCTGTGGCAACACCACCATCGCGACCGCCATGGCTGCGGTGCCCCCGAGTACGAGGCTCATCGGTAGGTCGCGCGCGGTCCGGGGGACGGATGCGGTGCCGCCGCGGCGCCGGAACCCCGCGAGCCCTGTCGCAAAGGCGGAGATGATCGTCGGGAGCGCGCGGCCCAGGCCGATGAGTCCGGCCGCCGTCACCGCACCGGCGCCGATGTAGTAGGTGTAGTTGGCCCGGACATCCATCGCGTCCATGTCCCCGATCAGCTTCGTGGCCGGGAAGATCGGCGCGGTCAGCGCCGCGCCGAACAACTTGATCGCGGGGATCATCACGAAGAACGTGAAAAATCCGCCCGCGAAGAGGTACCCGGCGATCCGCGGGCCGATGATGTAGCCGACGCCGCAGAGTTCGGGGCTCACTTCGGCCTGGATCTCGCCAAAGAGCTCGGGTTTCGCCCCCGGGATCGCCCGCGTGAACGCGTGGCGCGCCACATCGACCCACAGGTGCATCCCGCTGTTGAGGAACTTGTACGCGACGCCGAAGCCGAAGCCGGCGAAGATCGTTTTCGCCTGCACGCCGCCCTGCTCGCCCGCGATGAGCACCTGCGCGCAGGCGGTCCCCTCGGGGTATTTGAGGTTGGCATGCTCGTCGACGATCAGGCTGCGCCGGAGCGGGATCATGAGGAGCACGCCCAGGATCGCCCCCACGACCGCGACCGCCGCGACCGTACTCCACGGCAGCGCGTATCCGAGCAGCAGCAATGCCGGCAGCGTGAACACGGTGCCCGCCGCGATCGACTCGCCGGCCGATCCGGTCGTCTGCACGATGTTGTTCTGGAGGATCGTCGCCGGCCGGACGCCGAACGCGCGCGAGATATACCGGAAGATCGTGATCGAGAGGACCGCGATCGGAATCGACGCGCTGACCGTGAGTCCGATCTTGAGGCCGAGGTAGACGCTCGACGCCGCGAAGATCACGCCGAGGATCATGCCGAGGATCACCGCCCCCGGCGTCAGCTCGGCGAGATCAGTCCGGTTGGGAACGTAGGGCTGAAATGGCGGTGTGTGCGCCGGCGTCGGCGCCGCGCGATCGGCCGATGCCGCGTCGGCGGCTGGCGGCGCATCGTCGGTGCGGGTCGTGGAAGCGGCCATGCGACTCCGGTGCGAGGCGTGCAGTCCATGGATGCGCCGTGTGCCGGAAGGCGCACCACGCGCCCGTTCAGGCGAGCGTGGTCGGTTCGGGCCGTTCCGTATGCGCGAGGGCACGCGTCGCCGCCTCGCGGACTTCTTTGTCTTTGTCGGACGAGAGGTCCTTGAGGACCGCCAGCGCGGCGGGCGTCCTCGCCTCGCCCAACGCGTGGATGGCAGCCACGCGGAGCGCCACCGGTTTCCGCTTGAACAGGTTGCCCGTGACCTCGGCGGCCTTGATCAACCGCTGCACGGCGTCTGGCGTCCCGACTCGGCCCAGCGCCGAGAGGATCGCGATCTGCACTTCCTGTTCCGGCTCCGACTCCAGCGCGCGCACGAGTGTCGCGGAGGACGGTACGCCCTGCCGAGTGGCGAGCCCCGCGGCCGCGAGCGCGCGCACGTGCACCGAGGAGTCTTTCAGCGCCCGTCGCAGGGCTGTCACCGCGTGTCGCGTTCCCAATTTGCCGAGCGCGTGCGCGGCCGCACGCCGCACCCGGTCGTCGTCGTGTTTGAGTAGGTCGCTCAGCGGTTGGTCCGCGTCCGTCGCGCCCAGCTCACCCAGCAGGTCGGCGGCGTTGCGCGCGACGTACCACCGCGGATCGCCGAGCATGTGGACGAGCATCGGCCGCCCCGTCTTGAGCCGCACGAGGGCATCGAAGAACACGCGCCGCTCCGAGAGTGACTGCGCCGCGGTCAACTGCTCGATCAGCGCTTCCGCGCCCGCGTCGCCCGTGCGCATGAGCACGTGCACGAATTCGTCTATGCGGTCCTTCCGGCGGGGCAGCACCGACGCCACGGCCCGGAGGGTGGTGGGCTTGGAGAGGCGACGGATGGTCGAGGAGTAGGCGAGCTTCATCTCCGGATCTGTCTGCGCGGCTTCGCGGATGATGAGCTTCGACATCAGGTCGGCGACGCCCACCGATTTGTTGCCCCGCGCATGCGTCTCCACGACGCTCGCGATCTGATCGAGCGCCCGAGTCGCCGGCACAACGGAAGTCGCGCCGTCGAGGGCCGAGAACAAATCGTCGGAGCTGTCTTCGGCGCGGTCGACGGTGGTGAAGGCGCGCACGACGATTGGATCGGCTTCGGCCTTCTCCCGCTTGAAAGTGACGCGCACCGAACGCGGCGCGAGCGTCCGGAGTTTGCCGCTGATCTCGCGCCCGTCGTCGCCGCTGACGGGGACCGCCGCGATCAGCCGCGCGGTGCCGAGGATGTCAGCTGGCAGCGCCCCGACGTCGACCACCATCTCCCGGACGCCGTGTCCGACGAATTGGCTGCGCAACTCCTGCACCCCGGTGAGCGCGGGGGGCAAGGGCGCACCGTTCACCGTGAGCTGGCCGTCCTGCACCGCCAGCGTCACGCCTCCCTGCTTGGATACCGTGACGAGCGCGCGGAGCGCGGCCTTTTGCTCGTCCACCGATTCCGCCTGGTGAATCAGCAACCAGACCAGGCGAGAATAGTGGCGCGCGAAAGCTATCGCGTGATCCACGGACAGGTAGTCAGCCTCCGGCACAGTCGTCGCCGCCTACCGGTAGAGTGTTGCACGGTGCCAAGTTAGGGTTGATGGCCTCGGTCCGCCAGCACCGTGGCCCCGCACCATGCGATCGCGGCGCATGAGAGCGGGGGATGAGACAACTCGCTCGACGGGGCCTTCGCGCCCCACCAACCGACGACCAAGCCCAGTGCTGGGCCACGCGCCCAGGCCGACCGGCGTCCCTACTGCGCGCCGCCCATGGCGGCCTCGGTGCCTTTGTACACCTTGCCCCCCTTCATCACGAAGACCACGTGCTCGGTGACCGTGACGTCCTGCAGCGGATCGCCCGGCACGGCCACGATATCGGCCAGCTTGCCCGGCGCGAGGGTGCCGACCCGGTCCTGCCATCCGAGAAGCTTGGCCGCGCTCGAGGTACCCGCGACCAATGACTGCGTCGGGGTCATGCCGCCCCAGTCCACCATCAGTCGAAACTCCCGGGCGTTTGCGCCATGCGCACCGACACCCGCGTCGGTGCCGAGCGCGATCGGCACGTTGTACTTGAGCGCCAACTTCACCGCGGTGCGCATCGCCTGCGCGGCCGCCAACGCCTTCTGCGCCCGCAGCCCTTTGAGCCGGCCGCTCTTGGCCAGATTTTCGACGACCTCGCCCGCGGACAGCGTCGGGACGAGATAGGTGCCCCGCTGCGCCATCATTCGGGCGGCCTCGTCGTCGAGGAACGACCCATGCTCGATCGATGACACGCCCGCCAGGATCGCGAACTTGATCCCCTCCGTGCCGTGGGCGTGGGCGGCCACCTTCCGTCCGAGCTTCTTGGCCTCGTCCACCGCCGCCTTCATCTCCTCGAGGGTGTACTGCGTGGCCCCCACGGCGTCGCCTTCGGAGATCACACCGCCGGTCGCGCAGATCTTGATGACGTCGGCCCCGTACTTGATCTGATACCGCACCGCCTTACGGATCTCTTCCGGTCCGTCGGCGATGCCCGAGCGATAGTCGGCGTCCACGAGTCCCGGCCGCCACCCGTTGGCGTCGCAATGCCCTCCCGTGATGCCGATGAGATGTCCGGCGTTCTCCATCCGAGGCCCGGGGACGATGCCGGCGTCAACCGCCTGACGGAGCGCCATGTCGTCGAAGTTCGGCGAGCCCACGTTGCGGATCGACGTGAATCCCGCCATCAGGGTGCGACGAGCGTTCTCGACACCGACGATCGCGCCGTAGCTCGCGTAGTCTCTGACCACGGCCGCGTCGAAGCCGGGGTCCGCGAGCTCACGACCGATGATGTGGGTGTGCGCGTCGATAAACCCCGGCAACAGCGTCGCCTGTCCTAGATCCACGACGCGCGCACCGGCCGGCACGGCGACCGTCGACGCGGGACCCGCGGCGGTGATCTTGTCGTCCGTCACCACGACGACCGCGTCGGTGATCGGCGCCGCACCCGTCCCATCGAACATTCGGGCCGCGCGCAGCACGACGACCACGGGCTTCGGCGCGACGGCGACCGGCGTCTGCGCACCCAGGGACCCGCCCAGGGACCCCCCCAGGTACGCGCTGAGTGGCGCGCCAGCGACGATCGCGAGGTACGCGGCCGCGCCGCGCACGGTGTTACGGAGGAACCGGGAGCGGAGCATCGCAAGATGGGGCTGAGGAGTCGGACAGCCAGCGCGAGACGACGATCGGGCGCGACCAGCTTCGATCGCCCCACGACGCAGCAATTCTACGCCCCCGACCGCCCGCGGCGAAAGACGATGCGACGCAACTGGGACGCGGCGGAGGCGCGCGGAGATGCAGCGAGGATGCAGCGAGGATGCGGCGGGGATACAGTGGGAATGTCGGACCACAGTATGGGACACAGTGTGGGACAGCGTGCGGCGGGCCCCCCCGCCAGCCATTCCGATGCCGGCCCGGGTGCGGTTCGCATCAAACCTTCCTACGGTCGGCGACCTCCAATAACTCGGAGTGTACTAGCGGCCTCCACCCCGTTCGTTGACGATGAGTTCGCGCCACCGGAGTCTGATTGCCCCACCGTACGCACCGCCGGTGTCTCGTTGCCGTCCTGTTGCTGTCCCCCGCCGGACCCGCCGCGGCCCGGGCACAGGCGACCGGGTCGATCCACAAGATCCCACCGCCGGTCGCGCGGGCCGCGCACCGCGAGGGACCAATTGCCATCGACGGTCGCCTCGACGAGGCGGCGTGGGCGGCCGCCACCCCCATCACCACCTTCACGCAGACCCAACCGCGGGAAGGGGCCCCCGCCACCCAGCGCACCGAGGTGCGCGTGCTGTACGACGCGGACGCCATCTACATCGGCGCACGTATGTACGACTCGCTTGGCCGGGGTGGTGTGCGGGCCCGGCTCATCCGTCGCGATCAGCAGGTCGACCTCGACAACTCCGGCCCCGCGCAGCTCACCTCCGACAAGCTCACGATCATCCTCGACCCCTACCACGATCACCTGACCCGCGCGGTCTTCGAGGTCAATCCCTCAGGGGTCAAGGGCGACGCACTCGGCGCCGGCGGCAGCAATCTCGACGCGTCGTGGGATCCGGTCTGGGAGGAGGCGACGCAGATCGATTCCCTCGGGTGGACGGCCGAGATCCGGATCCCGCTCTCGCAGCTCCGCTTCGCGCATCGGGACAGCGCGCAGACCTGGGGGATGCAGATCATGCGCACGGTCGATCGGCTGAATGAACGCGATTGGTGGGCGTTCTCCCATCGGAACGAGAACAACGGCCCGGCGACGTACGGCCACCTCACGGGTCTGGCATTAGGTCGCCCGCCGCGCCAGTTCGAGTTGCTCCCGTATGTGTCGAACAGCACGGAGGCGTACGCCGCAAACGCCGGAAATCCGCTCGTGCCCATCTACCACGATCACGTCGAAGCGGGTGCGGACGTCAAGTATCTCCTGACGTCGAACATCACGCTCGACGCGACCATCAATCCGGACTTCGGACAGGTGGACCTCGACCCGGCGGTCATCAATCTCACCGCGTTCGAGACGTATTTCCCCGAGAAGCGGCCGTTTTTCATCTCGGGGTCGGGCGCCTTCGACTTCGGTGGCTTCAACTGCATTTTCTGTAGCAACGTGTCGTCGCTCAGTTTGTTCTACTCGCGCCGCATCGGGCGCTCCCCACAACTCGGCGACTACTACTCCAGCTTCGCCGCGTATACGGACATCCCCGACAATACCACCATCCTCGGCGCCGCCAAGCTCACGGGACGCACGCAGAGCGGCTACACGATCGGCGTGCTCGACGCGGTCACCAACCAGGAGAACGGCTCCTACGTCGTCGATGTGGATAGCGCCCGCCATACGGTTCCGATGGAGCCGCTCAGCAACTACCTGGTAGCCCGGGTCAAACGGGACTTCCGCGATGGCGCGACCGTCGTCGGTGGCATCGTCACCTCCACCGTGCGCGACCTCGGTTCACCCGTTCTGGCCGACAGCCTGCACCGCGACGCCGAGGCGCTGGGTGGCGATTTCATCACGAGCTGGGACAATCGGCACTACTCGCTCATGGGCAGTCTCGCCCTGTCGGATGTGGGAGGGACGCCGCAATCGATCCTGCTCACCGAGGAGTCGAGTGCGCATTACTTCCAGCGGCCGGATCGGCGGAACATGGGCGGCGGCCTCTTCGACGATCGCTTCGATTCGACCGCGACCTCGCTCCGCGGCTACGGCGCGTATCTCCGGCTGGGCAAGGACAACGGCGACTGGCTGTGGGAGACGGCGACCAACATCCGGAGCCCGGGGTTCGAAGTCAACGACCTCGCGTTCCTGGGGCGGTCGGACTACGTCTGGAACAGCATCAACCTCGCCCATCAATGGACGGTGCCCAGCGCATGGTACCGAAATCTCTTCGCCGACATCGGCGGTCAGACACAGCACAACTTCGACGGCGACCGCACCGACCTTCAGGGCCAGGCGTCGTTGGGCGGCCAACTCCTCAATTTCTGGCAGTTCAACACGTTCTACATCTATCACCCGACGGTGATGGACGACGCCCTCCTCCGCGGAGGGCCCGTCGTCAAGCACCACGGCTACCAGGATGTCGGCGTCGGGCTCAACACCGATCCGCGGAAAGTGTTCGTGCTGCAGTCCTTCACCGAGGCCAATGTCGGGGTCAACGAACCGGGCCAGCAGATCAATACGCAGCTCACCGCGCTGTTCAAGCCCATCTCCAGCGTGTCGTTCAGCCTCGGACCGTCGCTTTCGCTCCTGCGCCGCGGATTGCAATACGACACGGCGTTTCCCGGACAGAACGTGCCGCTGTTCTTCGGGACTCGATATGTCTTCGCCAGCATCGACCAGAACACGTTGTCGATGGACACCCGATTGAATGTGGCGTTCACCCCGACCCTGACGCTGGATCTCTACGCGCAACCGTTCCTGGCGAGCGGCCACTATTACGGGTTCGAACAGTTCGACCATCCGCGCCAACTGCACAAGAGCGTGTACGGCCGGGATGTGGGGAGCATCCAGAAGCTCACCGACGGCAGTGGCTATTGCATCGATCCGGTGGGCAACAGCGCCAGCCCGGTCGCGTGTCCGACAGGCGCGACGCAGGACTTCGTCATCCCCAACCCCGACTTCAATGCGCGGTCGCTCCGTGGCAACGCCGTGCTCCGATGGGAATACCGCCGGGGTGCCACGGTCTACTTCGTGTGGCAACAAACGCGGTTCGATGACACGACATTCGGCACCTTCCAATTCTCGCGCGACCAGTCGCTCCTGCTCCGCGCTCCCAGCGACAACGTATTCCTGATCAAGGTCAACTACTGGCTGCCGCTCTGACGAGCAGCGAGTACCGGCGATCGACGACCGCGTGCTCTGATTACATTCCGTGGGTCCTTCTTCGCCGACGACCTGTGCCCTTGCCGATACCTGCCCCGCGTGCGGCAGGGTATACCACCACCACGACGGTACCGCTGTATTGGGCGGCGTATGGCCGAGTCGGTGCGCCGCGCGCCCTTGTGCTCCACGGCGGTCCGGGCGCCGACCACCGCTACCTGCTGCCGCAGATGCTGCGGCTGGCCGACCGCCACGACCTGCTGTTCTACGATCAGCGGGGGGGCGGCCAATCTCGAACCGATGCCCGTGACCCGGTCACCTGGCGCGCGCACGTACAGGATCTAGGTCAGGTGATCCAGGAGTTCGGGCTCGCGCGGCCGACCGTCGTGGCGTACTCGTGGGGCGGCCTCTTGGCCATGCTGTACGCGGCGGAGACCACGACCGATGCGGCGTTGACCCCATTCGGTCGGCTGGCGTTGATCGATCCGGCGGCCGTGACGCGAGAGTATCGCGCGCAATTCGAGGCCGAGTTCGCGCGACGCGGCGAGAGCGAGTACGTCCGCGCCGAACGCGCCGCGCTCGCGGCCTCGGGCTGGCGCGAGAGTGATCCCGCGGCGTACCGTCAGCGTGCGTTCGAGCTGAGCGTGGCCGGGTATTTCGCCGACCCGACGGACGCGCCGGACCTCACACCCTTCCGCGTCGTGGCACGAATCCAACAATCCGTCTGGGCCAGCCTCGATGACTACGATCTGCTCCCCGCCCTCGCGCGGGTCCGCGCGCAGGCGGCCGCGCCGATGCTCATCGTACATGGGTGCGAGGACCCCATCCCGCTCGCGTCGTCAGTGGCGGCCGCGGCGGCCCTGGGCGCGCAGCTGGTGACGATCGAACACTGTGGCCATGTCCCATACGTCGAACGCCCCGAGCCACTGTTCGCGGCGCTCGAGCAATTCCTGACGCCGAACCCGGCGCCCGCCGATCCTCGAATCGGTCACCCCGCTCCGGAGGTGAGCCCATGAGCCCCCCACCGCTGATCGATCCCGAGCCCGAGTCGCCACAGATCGGCACGATCGACGTCGACGGCCGCCGATTCGCCGTCGCGCTCCAGACGACGCACGATGGCATCGAGTACGTCGGCCGACTGGTCTTCTCCGACGTCTCGTCGGACGACGAAGGATTCCCCGACCGCGGCGCGCTACCGGGCCGCACCGTGGGCGAAGTCCGGGCCATGGCCGCCCGCCTCCGCCCGCAAGACCTCGTGCAGCGCTACCACCGCGCCGTGGCCGAAAAGCGGCGGTATCATCGACTCCGCAGTGTGACGCAAGACGTGCTCGCCAAGGTCCGCTATATGAACCAAGTGGCGATCTCAATGCGCGCGGGGCTGCTCGATCCGAACGGCGCGGCGCACGAGATCGAGCTCACGGAGCGGCATCTCTACGAGTTGATCGGGACCCTTCGGCATCATGCCGGCGTCGAAACGACGCACGCCGACGGAGAGCCCGGCGTATCATGACAGGTCGGTCCACCGCCACCCCGCCGCCCACACGCCGGGCGCCCAAGCCAGCGCCCACCGCCGCGACGCGCCCCCCCGCAACATCGAGCGCGCGGCGCACCCACACGCGGACGGCGGCGGCCAAACCAGTGGCCAAGCCACCGGCCAAGCCA
>PMAE01000023.1 GCA_003152485.1 Gemmatimonadota bacterium
TCTCGGGAAGGAGATCCCATTGTTTGTGGATGCGGATCATGTCCGCGCGCGTGTACGTCGCAGGGAAGACGGGCCGAGCCGGATTGCCGGCGTCGATGTCGTCATACCAACCGACCCATCCAGCCAGATGCACCGCGCCGCCGCGGTAGAAGTTCCCCATCTCGTTGTAGGGCCCGACCTTGCCGATCCCGGCACCCGACCCCATCGGTACAACGGCCGCCAGTCCCGGGATATGGGCCGCGTTGAGCCGGTGCTGCTCCTCCGCGCTCGACGAGCAGCCAATCGCCCCCACCTTCCCGTTGGACCATGGCTGCTTCGTGATCCAGTTGATCGTGTCGAAGCCGTCCTCCGCCGTACGCACCAGGAACGTGTAGGTGCCCTCGGAGAAGAACCGGCCACGCTCATACTCCCAGACGACTGCGTAGCCGTGCGCCAGGAAGCTAGCGACAAATGGGCCGAATAAGTCCCCCATGTGGTGCGCGTCGATGAGATAGGGGATCCGGATCAATACGGTCGGCAGATTCTGCCGCTGTTCCCCTTTTGGGAAGAGGATGAGGTGGTACAGCCGGACGCTATCCCGCATGGGTACCATCACCATGTCTTCGATCTCCGCGTGGCTGTCGATGTACGCCTGGCCGTCATCGGCCGCTGACACCTGGGCAGGCGCGCGAGCGGGCAACGCGATTGATCCGGCGAGCACACAGCCGACCGCGCCGATCCGGAAAAATTGTGCGAGTCGCGATTCGCAGCAGTGTTGAAACACGCGCACCCTCCGAGAGAATTGGTCGGGGGCGAAGTTGCGACTGACAGCGCGTCGTGTCAAGAATCGACACTACTGTCCTCAATTCCGGGACTCGCGCTGCTGGCGTTCTCGCAGAATGCGCCCCGTACGCTGGTCACCCATGAGATAAACCACCACCGTCGAAACCTTGCGGGCGATTGACCGCGTTTCTTCGGGTTGTCAGCCACCGTTGCTGGCCGCTCGGCCGTGCTATTCGGCGTGCCCTTCAGAGCGCCGGTCGTATTAATGGTGGGGCTCGAACAGGGTTCTCCATACGGCGCCGAACGCCCAATGAAAACCATAACCCCAGATCACCCAGCCGGAGAGGAAGGCGGAGACCACGCACACGGCCAGAGGCAGCGGCTGAACATCACGCCACGGGAGACCGTAACTCTCGAAGTACATGATCGGACCTTGATCGACTCGCCGTAGTTGTACACGGTGCCCGTCCACCCCGATACACGCCCACCGACAGACCGACGGATCCCGGATACGCCATGTAGACGGTCGCAGCCGCCTGGACGGCGGAATCCAGCGAGCTCGCCAACGGGTTATCGGTCGCAACGGGCTTGCCGCTCTGCCCCGCGGCAGGTCGCGATATACAGAGCACGGCGAGGAGAGAGCTCGATCCGGGGATCCGGCACACGTTTAGCGTCGACGACTCGGCCGCGGGACGAGATCACGAGCCTCACGCGTAGCCCCATCTGCGTGTCGCCCCCAGGACGTGCCACTCCAGTGCCAGCCAACCACGACGACTTGGCAAAATGTCAGGCCGCCGTGACGTGTGCCGTCGTCGACTCGGGCGCGTGCGAAACACGTGCGAGTCTGGAGAGACTTCAAACATCTTAACTGGACGTCACCGCATTTGCCCGCACCACATGACGGCGCTAACCCTCTAGTGTGTCGTACGTTGTGACCGGATGACATATTCTGACGTGCACTGAGGATTCGCTGAGCGTCGGCTTCCTAAACCGTTGGCCGGGTGTTCGAGTCACCCCGGGGGCACTATGCGGTACAACAAGTTAGGCTAAAGGATCAGCGTCGCCACCCAGCGAATTACCCGCCAACCGCTCATTCGCCGTTGCCGTTATATTGCCGCGCGCCGGTACGGCACGGGCGAGCCCTGTCAGTGGCTAGTGGCACCGGCGTTCAGCTGACGCTGATAATCCGCTGCGTCGAAACGTCCCTTCGACTCCGCTATCAGACCGTCGGGACCGAATCGCCACTCTTCGAATCCGCTGATCCGCACGAACTTCCCCGTACCGTCGGGACCTGTGTTGGTTCCCGTTAGCGTCCAGTGATACGTGACTTGAGCACCGTTCATGGTAAGTCTGTCCATCCTTATCACCAGATCGGGAAACGCGGTCATGAACCCTTGCGCGACGGCAGTAATCGCCGTCCTTCCAACGGCCGGGCTCCCTTCATTCACCTTCAGAGACCCATGGTCAGCAAAGAACGCGGCGACGCTTGCCGCGTTCTGGCTGCACCAAGCTGCGGTGTACATGGTTGCGAAGTCATTCAGCTTCGTGGCGTCCATGACGGTCCTCCTCGATGCGCAGGCGGTCATCATAACAAGCAGCAAGGCCACCAGTTTTAGTCGAGGGGCCACCCGTATCTCCTGACCGCGCGATTCATTCGGTTGCTCCAAACTAGGTATGCCAGTCGGCGCCAGGAGGATGTTACCGATTGCCGCCGCGCCGATCCAACGGTCCTCATTAGACCCGAAGCCGTTGGTCGCAAACGTCAACTGTCTGGCAATCTAGCTTTCTTAGCAAACGGAATAGCCGCCATCGACTGGAAGCGTCACGCCGGTGATGAAGTCGGCACCACGAGAGGCCAAGGTCCGCGAACCCCAGCGTGGCGCGACGCCGCATATCGCCTCCTGTCTGCCAGAAGTTCGCTCGGCGGCCCCGCAAGTCAAGCACGAAGAACCGGGGGGCACGCTGCAGGACAGCGACTTACGGCGTTCTGGCTAACGAGCTACGGAGCCGTGTGCTTCGCGGTGTGCGTCGGAGAGCAGACTACTTCGCCGTGTCGCCGCCTTTCAGACGGAGATCAACATGGTCTGGCTAGTCGTCATACTGATCCTCGGCTTGCTGGTGCCCTTCGTGGCGCTTGTGACGCCGCTGCTCGCTGTCGCCATCGCCGTGGCCTTCGCGCTGGTGGCGCTCCACAGCCAACGATCGACGCGTCGAGCACGGCCGCTATGGATCGCCGTCGCAGGGCGACCGCCGGCCAGGCGGTGCTCTTCAGTTTTAGGTAACGATTGGGCGACGGACTTCTTCGACGAAGATCGCCCGCCTAAAATTCACGGGTCTTTTGCCTCGTGAGTGCCGTGCCCATGATTCCGATCGCACGATTAGCGCAGCGCACCACTCGCGCGCCCACCGGCCACAGGCTCTCGCGGATGGCGACTGGCGCGGTGGTGGGCGCGTTGACTCTGGTTTCCGTCGCCGTACTGCGGCCGGCAGGCGCTCAGTCGGCAGTCACTTCTCGCGACACGCGCACCGCGGCGCCCGGCCTCAAAGATCGCAGGCCCTCGAGCCCGACACGTCGTCGTGCGAATTCGAAGCTCGGCGCTCGGCTATCGCTCGCCGTGCTACTTGGACGCGACAAACTTCAGCGGAATCGCCACCAGCGACGGGAACCTGATCTCCCAGGCCTCCAGATTGGCGACGATCGGACTCGCCGCCTGATATTCGACGTCATAGGTCTCGCCGACCGTGAGCCACATCTCGGCTGTCGAATTCTTCAATTGCGCCTGCGGCAACGCCGCGCCGTCCTTCGCGACGACTTTCCATTGCAGCGGCGCGTCATTGCTGGTTAGACGCACGCGCATGTCCACCACATTATCGGTGATGTTGATCAGCCGCAGCCGGTATCGCGTCCCAACTTGAAGCGTGACGGGATCGGGCTGGGGATGCCCGTTGATAAGCAACAGATAACCGAACGGAGCATACTTTCCGATACTGAAGAGGAATGTCCGGTCATGCTCGGGATCGTACTTTTGTCCCGGCTCAAGCACGATCAGCGGCCCGTAGAGGCCGTTGAGAAGCTGCGACATGTCGTGCCAGTGCGTGTGGTAGATAAAGGTCCCAGCACGTGGCGGAGTCATTCGCGCAATGAAGGATCCGCCCGGAGCGACGACCGGCGAGGTCCGCTGGCTCGTGCCGGCCCAACCCGCAACGCCGTCGTAGTAGCTCTCGAGTTCAATCCCATGCCAGTGAATCGATGTCGGCTGGGTCGTCTGGTTCTTCACCTCGATGTCTGTCGTTTGTCCCCGTACAAGCACGATCGGCGGTCCGAGCAAACTCGGGGGCAGATTGGCGCCTGGGGCGGGAGCCGTGGGCGTCGGTGCCGCTAGATCCTTCACCTCGAGGTTGTAGAGCGGAATCTTCGATGGATTCTCTGAGATCACGAGTTGTAGCTTGCGCGTGGCGTTCGGAGCGATCGGCGCGGGTTCACGATTTGCCTTCGGGAGCACCGTAACTCCAATCACCAGACCACCCATCGTGGCGCCGTGATCGTGATCCGGTGAATAGGTGGCGGGCTCCTTGGCCGGAGGATGGAGCGACTCGGACGGCGACATGTGTACCACCATGTGGCAGTGGAAGAGCCAATTGCCCGCACGATCTGGTGTCCACGTCATGTCGAACACGTGCCCCTCATCAATCTTCTCGGTGACGACAGTACGGCGCTGGTCGTTGGCGTAACGCTCGTAGCGCTCGCCGTCACCTACGGCATCGACATTGAAATAGAACCCGTGAAGATGCATTGCATGTTCGGATGCAGTCGGATTGATCACCCGCCAATGGATGGTCTCACCTGTTGTGTAGGTTACGCGCTCGTCGTACGGCCAAGATTTGCCGTTTATGGATGGGATCTCTTCGCCTTCTCCAATCCCGCCCTTCGTCCATAAGCCGAGGACGAAGATCCGGTCGTCGGCCTTCGCTCCGGGCGGATCGACAATGAAGGCGCCGGAGAGCATAGTCTCCCCTTCATCGCGGGTATCGAGCGAATGGTCCGAAGTGGCGGCCCAGTAGATGTATGTTCCGGCTGCGCCCGCGGTGAATTGCACGTCGTGCGATTCGCCCGGCGCGACCCTCACTGCGTCATTCGGGTCGCCCGGATGCTGATGCAAGCCGTACACCTTCGCGGCGATAGGCAGCGTATTTCGGATGCTGGCATGGATCTCCGTCCCCTGGGGCACGCGGATCAACGGACCCGAGCTCTGGAGTGGTCGCCCCTCCTCCGCGAAAGCGTACACATTTCGATGGCCGCCGCTTTCGGCTTCCGGGTACCAAACGCCTTCGCGCAGTTCGAGACACAGCTCCAGGACGCCGTTCTTCAGTTGACCGGCTGGAGTTCGGTTATCGTTCGCAGTGATCGTGGGCAGCGACGAGGTCGGCGAGGATTCCGCAAGCCTAGTAGGCATAGAAAGAACAAGGACCGCTAACCCCAGAGTAGCGCAATTCCGCATACCGCCTCCTGGCTGCTGGAACTACGCTCGGCCGGTGCGCAAGTCAAGCGCGCGAAGAAGGCCGGTTGAGCGTGCCGGTCCTGAATGCCGCGGCGGCAGCGTTGAGGCAGAATCGCTCCCACATCGTCGACGGCGGCAGATGCCGCCGCCGTAGCACGAGAAGAAGGTGCAGGAAGTTTGCAGCGCCGTGCATAAGATCGTTTCCCGAGCGAGTCCCAAAACCGTAAAGCTGCCCATGGATCTACGCGCCAGGTTCTGCTCCCGTCGTATCATGACCGCGCTGGCCATGGTAGCCAGCGCGACTTCGTGTACCGCTCCGGCGCGGGATTCCTCACCCGCACAGTCCATGTCGCGTCCGACCGTTATATTTCTGGTTCGGCACGGCGAGAAGTCTTCGCAGGGCGGGGAAGACCCCTCACTCAGCGACGCGGGTCGCGCACGGGCGGAGGCGCTCAGCGACGCCTTGCGTGACGCTCACGTCACCCGGGTCATCACCACGCAGTGGCACCGCACGCAGGAGACGGCCGCTCCAGTGGCGCAACTGCAGCATCTCCGGCCGATCGTCGTGCCCGTCGATCTGAATAACGTCTCCTCGTACATCGGTGCGGTGGCCGACTCCCTCCGCCACGACGGTGGCGTGACGTTAGTAGTCGGCCACCAGAATACCCTCGCAGGCCTCATCACCGCCCTCGGCGGCCCGGCGATCCCGGAGATCTGCGCCGATGACTACGGCGATCTGTACGTGCTGGTGCTCGCGGGTCCGCCGTCCCCTCCGTCGCTTATACCCGCCACGTTCGGCGCACCGCATCCGACACATGGTACGACGTGTCGGACGCGGCCCGTGACGGCTCCTTGAGCCCTATCCACCGTACCGTATGAGTGCGAGGCCAAACTTGAGCGCGACAGTGCCGACTACGAGCCGGACGCCGCTCCGAGTACCAAGAGCCACGCGAGCCGCTCCCACGCGCCAAGGGCCATGACGATGAAACCGCCAACCCGAAACGCTTCGGCAGCCCCCGTCATGTGTTGCCGCATATATACCGGCCGATGCGCGACGATCGGTAGAACGAGAGATCGCTGACATGCCAGAGTGTCACGGACGCGACAATCGGCGGAACGAGAGCCACCCCGATGCCCAACCAGGCGCTGTGTCGCCAAAGGAGCACGAGGGCTGCCGCCGCGGCGGCGCCGTCGACCAGGAGCTTGACCGGGTGCACTTGTTGGTACAGGCGTCGCTTGCGTGAGGAGAGCGGATGGGTCGGTCGCGCGATGCCCAGCTCAGTGGCCTCCGCTTGCGAAGGCGCCGCGCGGGTTGGCCTCTGCACAGTCGCGACCGGTCGAATCCTCATCTGGAACAGCGCCCGGGGGTCTCGTGCTTGGGTGAGTCGTGCAGCTGTCGGCGATTGTTCAACGCGTCACGTACGGAGACCACCGCACAGATCAAGCGGCCGCGGCGAGTCTTTACCATCGCCCGGTATTCTACCTAGAACGCCTCCGGTTCAGGTCTGTCAACGGCGACCTGATTCCCCAGATTCGGATACTTCATCGCGGGCGCGGTTAGCGCAACGACGGTCGTCGGCACGACCATCGCGCTCCGTCCCGCCCTCGACGTCTCACTCCGCACGCCGACTGGGGAAACACTGGTGGCCTACACGGCGAGCGTGCGGTGCCGCAGGGGTGCGAGTAGCGCCGTTCACGCGTTGCTGTTGTGAGAGATCCAGAGCAGCGCGCTCGTGCTGCATCGACTCTCGATTCAGGCTGACCGCGCAGCCACCGTCGAAGTGCACGCCCATGTGTGGGCGACAAGCAGATCGTGGGTGAGTCTCGCACGAGCGCGACGTCTCCGAGGTGAGCTGGAATACAGATAACGACCAACACGCGAGCCCTGGGGACGGGTCGCCGGGACATTCCGGGCCCAGCATGCCGACGGCTCGGCGTGGCAGTCTTCGCGCATGGCCGTTCCGAACTGCACCGTGATCCATCTCGCGCCGGGCGACCTCGGGTTCCCACGCGGCGACGGGACAATCAACTCTGGCTACGAATGCGGCTTGGAGACATACTACCGGGTGCAACTCGGCCGGTGGGTCCACGTCAGTCGCGACATCTGGAATCCCGGCTACAACCGTGACCATCGCGGCCTCGCGACCAGTATCGGGATTCGCATCAACACGCGCCACTGAGCCGACTCATCATGTTCTGGATCAGCAAACTGATTCATCGACTCTCCCGCCTGAAGCGACGCTGGGTGATCCTACTCGCCGTGATCGGGCCCGGGGTCATCACCATGGTGGCCGACAACGACGCGGGAGGGATTTCCACGTACGCCCAGACCGGTGCGAAGACCGGCTTCAACCTGCTCTGGGCGTTCATCATCCTCGTGCCCATGGCGTATTACATCCAGGAAATGACAGTCCGGCTCGGAGCCGTCACCAAGCGCGGGCATGCCGAGGCGATCTTCGACGGCTTCGGACCTGTGTGGGGGTGGTTTTCAGTCTTCGACCTCGCGTTGATCAACTGGCTGACGCTGGTCACCGAGTACATCGGCATGACGCAGGCGGCACGGGTCTTCAACATTCCCGAGTGGATCACCTTCGTCGGCGTCACGGGCCTCCTCATGCTGATCGTGATCACCGGGCGCTACTGGACGTTCGAACGCATCACGTTGTTCTTCTGCGTGTTCAACCTCGTTTACATCCCCGCGGCGTTCTGGGCGATGAAGACAGGAAACGTGCCCGGCGGCTGGGCGCAGGTGGGGCGCGGATTCTACGCGCCGACTTTCAGCTTCGGCGCCGCGCTCGGCCCTGCGGCTTTGCTCACGCTGATCATGGCCAACATCGGTACGACCATCACCCCCTGGCAGATCTTCTTCCAACAATCGGCGGTCGTAGACAAAGGGATGGACATCAAGGACATCCGGTACGGCAAGATTGATACATTCGTGGGAGCGCTGATGACCTGCACCGTCGCGGCATTCATCATCATCGCGACGGCGGCCGCGTTCTACTACCACCCGTCGGGGCAGGTGGTGGTCGAATCCGCGGCGGAGACCGCGGCAAAGATGCCGGAGGTCATGCCGGGTCGCCCGTGGGGCGAGTGGGCCAAGGGGTTGTTCGCCATCGGGCTGTTCGACGCAGGACTGCTCGGCGCGCTCTGCATCTCGCTCGCCACGAGCTGGGCGCTCGGCGAGGTCTTCGGCTGGGCGCACTCGCTCAACAAGAGCGTTCGCGAGGCGCCGTGGTTCTACGTCGCGTACCTACTGATGCTCCTCTCGTCTGGTGTCGTGTCGCTCGTGGCCAGCACGCGCGTGCAGGACGCAATCACCATCTTCGTTCAAGTCGTCGCCGTGACCCTGTTGCCGGCTGCTCTCGTGTTCCTCATCCTGCTGCTGAACGACAAGCCGCTCATGGGCGAGCACGTCAACACGCGCGCGCAGAACATCGCGAACTGGTCGATTACCGTGTTCGTGATCGTCGTCTCGACGGCGTTCGGGCTCTCGATACTCTTTCCACATCTCTTCGGGTCAGGAGCGCCCTGAGCCGATGACCGGCACGTCCATTCCTCTCGCGCCGCCAGCCGCCGGCCCCGACCATCAGTTCGTCTTCTTCTCCGAGCTGCTCGACCGCCGCGTGTCTATGACACGCGCGGAGTTGAAGATCGGCAAGCTGACCGATCTCGTCTTTCGTCTGACTGAGCCATTTCCCGAGGCGGTGGGCATCTTCATCGGTCACGGGTGGGGGAAGCCGAGCGAGGTCGTGCCGTGGGGCCGAATCATGCGCATCGAAACAAACGCCATCATCGTGATGCCGCCAGAAGGCGGCGATCGCTATCCCCCATTCGTTGACCAGTCGGGGTGGATTCTCGTCAACGAGCATCTGATAGGCCGGACGATCCTCGACATGGACGGCCGCCGCGTCGAAGTCGTGAATGACGTGCACCTCCTGCAAGACCAGAGGCGGATGATCCTCGCGCACGTAGACGTATCATTCAACGGGTTCCTGCGGCAATGGGGACTCGGATTCGTGCGGTTCGGGGGGGATCGGCTTATCTCGTGGAAGTACGTGCAGCCGCTTTCAATAGAAGACGTGACCACGTCCGACAAGGTGTCACTGTCGCTCACCCGAAAACAAATGCACGAGCTACCGAGCGAGGATCTCGCGGACGTGCTCGAGGAACTGCCAGGCCGAGAGCAGGAGGCCATCTTTTCGGTGCTCCATGCCGATAAGGCTGCCGCGACACTGCTGGAGACTGAGCCGCGGGCGCAACGGCAGATCGTTGCCGATCTGCCACCGGACCGGGCGAAGTCGATCCTGTCCGAGATGACCGTCGCACAGATCGCTGATTTGCTCTCGGCGTTGCCCTGGGACGACCGCATCGACCTGCTGTCGCTCCTGCCGGAACAACAAGCGGAGCGCGTGCGCCAGATTCTCGGGACGAGCGAAGCCACGGCTGCCTCGCTCGTCTCGCAGGAGTACGTAGCGATGCCCGGACACACGACGGCAGCGGAGGGGCTCGCGCGGCTTCGCTCCAGCGCGCCCGACCCTAAGGCGGTGACCTACATCTATGTCGTGACAGAGCCGGAAGGCGTGCTACTGGGTGTGGTAGACCTGCGCCAGTTGGTGTTGGCGAACGAGACCACGACGCTGGAAGAGTTGATGGTTGCTCCTCCCGTTACCGCCGATTCCGAGCTGGTAGCGGAGGATATCGTGGACCTGTTTGCGAAATACCACTTCCAGCTGTTGCCGGTGGTTGACGGCAGCGACCACATCCTCGGCGTTATCGGCTACAAGGACATCATGCGATGAAAAGCGCCGGAACACGGACTGCCGATGGGCACGGGAAATACCATGCCGCGGATTGAGATGACGCGGAGCGTGCGGATCGCGCTGCTGGTGCTGCGCGTCTACCTCATTGGAATGCTGCTGTTGATCCTGCTGAAGTTCCTGCGGATCTTCAACTAACGCCGGCGTTTACGCTTTGGCGGACGATGCATTGCGCGACCCCGTGAGCCAGGCAGTGAATCTCTGGGCGACCGCGCCGTGATCGGCCCGGGCGCGTGCGAATTACGTGCGAGTGTGCGACGTTCTCAATCAATCTCACTGCCCGTCACCGCATCTGCGCGTACAACGTGGCTCCGCTAACCGACTGGGGTGTCGTATGTTGTGCTGCGATGAAATATTCTGACATACGCCGAGGTTTTTCCGGGTCTCGGCTTCCTAAACCGTTGGCCGGGTGGTCGAGTCACCCCGGGGGCACTATGTAGTACAAAGACTTACCTCGGCGCCTCTGCTCGTCCTCCTGGCGAATTACGTGCGAAATACGTGAGAAACTTCGGCATGGAGCTGGTCGATGGGCAATTGCAGGTCTCTTGCCAACGCGAAGGCCAGAAGGAACGTATTTCGTGAGAGGCCGGCGACGGGTCGATGCGCGGTCAGTGATGAACAGGGACACCGGTGCCGGGTTCGGTGACTGGTGCATCCTGGACCCGCACTGAACTGTTGGGCCGGACGGCGTCGGTGGCATTGCGGATCACAAGATCTCCGGGTTGCAAGTTGCCGAAGACCTCGGTATCGCCGTTGGCCGTGACACCAGTGGTGACGTCGACCCAATTGGCGCGGCCGTTCTGGACGCGGATCACAAATGTTCGCTGTAGGTCCGTGGTGATCGCCGCCGACGGGACGAACAGGGTGGGGTAGTCACGCTCGACGGGCCACTCCACGTTGGCAAATGTCCCCGGCGTCAGCCGGCCATCTGAGTTCCGGACGTCGAGTTCCACCGCCATGGTCCGCGTGCGCTGATCCACATCGTGGGCGATGCGGGCAACTGGCGCGCTGAATGTCCTGTCGGGGTACGCGGGAACCGTGAACCCCACCTCGGGACCCGTCGCGATGCTGCCCACGTACGCCTCGGGTACTGGCACCACCAGGCGCAAGCGTGCGACGTCCACGATGCGGACGATCGGCTCCGCGCCCGGCTGTCCGGCGGCGGGGCCGACAAGCGCCCCCGGGTGCATGTTCCGCGACGTCACGACGCCGTCAAAGGGTGCGCGGATCTCCAAGTAGGACTCCAGTTGTGTGGTGGTGCGCAGCCCATCGCGCGCTGCCTCCACCTCCGCGCTGTCCGCACGGGCGGTGTGCTCGGCAATCAGGAGATCGTTCCCGGCAACCACTCCGGGAGTCTTGGCGGCATCGACGAGATGCAAGTACGTGCCTTGGTCAGACGCGAGCTTCGCCTCCGCGCTCTGGACCGCCGCGTCGGCCTGTCCTCGTTGCGCCACGAGCTCCGGCGCTGAGAGCCGGACAATCAGCTCGCCCATGTGCACACGCGAGCCCCGGTCGACGGGCAGCAGGTCGATGAATCCGGTCACCTTCGGGTAAATGTCTACCGACTCGTACGGCGTGATCTGAGCCGGGAGCGATAGGGTCGTCGATAGTCGCCGTGACTCAACCGCCGTGACGCTTACGGTTGGGGGCGCAGCGGCGTTTGCTCCCGACCCATCCGTCGCGGGAGATGCGGCGCGGCCGCGGCANNCAGCCGGCGAGCGCGATCACGGTGGACCTCATGACGGGTGTCCCGGCGCGGCGACGGAGCTGCTCGGATCGTCGGGGTCGAGGGAGGGTGAGGCCAGCGAGGCTCGCCGCTGTACGATTCCGAACACCGTCGGCAACACGAACAGGGTCGTCACGGTCGCCGCCAACAGCCCCCCGATCACAGCTCGCCCGAGCGGTGCGGTCTCTTGACTGCCGCGGCCGATCGCCAGCGCCATCGGGAGCATGCCAGCCACCATCGCGAGACTCGTCATCAGCACCGGGCGCAGCCGCTCGGCAGCGGCGGCGCGTGCGGCTGTCTGCGAATCAGCACCCGCGCGGCGGTTCGCCTCGGCGAAGGTCACGAGCAGGATCGCGTTAGCCACGGCGACGCCGATGGCCATGATCGTCCCCATGAAGCTTTCGAGATTGATGCTCGTCCCCGTGATGAGCAGCATGAGCACGGACCCGACGAGGACCGCCGGAGTTGTCGAGATGACAACGAACGCGAGACGGACCGACTCGAAATTGCCGGCCAGGAGGAATAGAATGACCACCACCGCGAGCGCCAGGCCAGTCGCAAGCTCGCCGAAGATCTGCCCGAGCGCGGTCACCTGGCCTCGCACCTGAACGCTCACCCCGCGGGGCGGCGTCCCCGCATGCGCGATCGCGCGGTCGATGTCTCGAGCGGCGCCCTCCAGATCACTGGTCGCGACGTTGGCTGAGAGCGCGATCACCCACTGCCCGTTCTGCCGATCCAATTCGCCAGGAACTCGTCCTGGATGGATCGTCGCCAATTGGTTGACCAGCGGATGGGCCCCCGTGACGCTGGCGACGGGAATACTACCGATGCCCGCCATCGACGTCATCTGGGCTTGTGGGACCTCGACCTGCACCTGATAGCTGATACCGGACTGGGGGTCGCGCCAAAAATTCGGGGACACGAACCGGCTCGACGCCGTGGCGGCCACGACCGCCTGTCCAACTGCATCTGCGGTAGCTCCTAGCTGCCCGGCCATCACGCGATCGATGTTGATGTCGACCGTTGGATACTCGAGCGGCTCTTCATAGCCGACGTCCCGTAACTCCTGGATACCCGCGAGCGCAGGCGCGACGTGCCGGGCGAAACTCTCGACGTCGGAGTACTGCGGTCCCATGATGGCGACCTCGGCGACAGACGGCGTGCCGAAGTTGAGGGTCTGGCTGATCAAATCGCCGGGTTCGAAGGAGAAGTGCGAGCCTGGAAACTGGGCGGCCAGGGTACGGCGGAGCTTCTCCTCCAAGTCGCGCACCGAGATGGTGGCATCGGGTCGCAGCGCAATGTTCATGATCGCCTCCTGCGGCCCGCTGGTCCACAGGAAGACCGCGTTGATCGGATAGGACGACCCCTGCGTCCCCACATAGCTGAGGGTCAGGTCGACGTTGCCGGGGCCGGCCTCCCGGTCGATCGCGTCCAGCACGCGGCGCGCGATGGCCTCGGTCACTGGCACGCGGGTACCATCGGCGGCGTCGAAGCGGAGGCGGAATTGCGAAGCCGTAGCCGGGAAGATCTCGCGCGCTACGCGTGGGGCGACAACCAACAGAACGATTGCAGCGATCACGCCGTACGCGCCGAGCAGCAGCCCGGGCCGCGCCGAGACCCGATCGAGCGCCCTCGCGAATCGTGCCCGAACGCGCTCGAATCGCTGCTCCGTCGCCTCGTCGGGCGCCACAGTGCGGGCACGGAGAAACCAGTTGGACAGAACCGGAACGAGGGAGCTCGAGAGGAGGTACGACGCTCCCATCGCGAAGGCGACGGCGAGTGACAGGGGGACAAACAGCGCCCTAGCCGGCCCGGTCATGAAGAATGAAGGGACGAACACCGCTAGCACGCTCAACATCGCGAGCAGCCGCGGGACAGCTACTTCGCGACTTGCATCGAGCACCGCCCGCGGCGTCGGTTCGTGTCGCGCGAGGTGCACATGAATGTTCTCGAGCAGCACCGTCCCCTCGTCTACCAGTACGCCAACCGAGAGGGCGAGCCCACCCAACGTCATGATGTTGATCGTTTGACCCGCGACCGAGAGCGCGACAACGGCGGCGAGCAGCGCGGACGGGATCGTGATGACGACGATCAGCGAGCTACGCCAGTCGCGGAGGAAGAGGAGCAACGTCAGCCCGGTGAGCACGGCGCCCAGGATGCCCTCGCGGAGCACCGCACTCAGCGCATCGCGCACGTATTGCGACTGGTCGAGCTCATAACGGATCGAAATGTCTTCGGGGACCAGCGACTGAAACCGCGCCAGGTTCTGCCGCACCTCCTGAACGACGGTGAGCGTCGACGCGTCGGGTCGTTTGGTGACCGGGATGTAGATCGTGCGCTGGCCGTTCAGAAGGGCGTATCCGGCGAGAATATCGGACGACAGAGACACTGTGCCTACATCGCGTAAGTAGACGGCCGGGCCGGCGCCCGTACGGAGTGGCACGTCGAGGAGCTGCCCGACGGCGCCAACGGTGGCATTCGTGCTCACGAGTACAGCGTAATCGCCGATGTTTGCGGTGCCCGCCGGCTCGATACTGTTCCCCGAGACCAGTGCACGGACCACATCTCCGGTTGACAGGTCGTAGGCGCGGAGCTTCGCGGCATCGACATTGACCACAACCGTCCGCTGGTTGCCGCCGAAGGGCGGCGGCGACGACACGCCGGGCAGCGTGGCGAACACGGGCCGCACCCGGTTGAGCGCAAGATCCTGGATCTCACCGAGCGTGCGCGACGGGCTCGCAAAGACGAGATAGCCGACAGGCAGCGTGCCGGCGTCATAGCGGATGACGAACGGCGCCACGGTGCCCGGCGGCATGAAGGCGTGCGCACGATTGACGTAGGAAATCGTCTGCGCCAGCGCCTGCGCCATGTCGGTGCCCGGATGAAAGGTGAGGCGCAGAAGGGCCGTACCCTGAATGGATTTCGCCTCGACGTTCTCGATGCCGTTGATATAGAGGAAGTGGTACTCGTAGTAGTAGGTGATGAACCCTTCCATCTGCTGCGGACTCATCCCGCCGTACGGCTGCGCGACGTAGATGACGGGCAGGTTCAGGTCGGGGAAGATGTCGACGCGGGTGCGCAGCAGCGCCAGGATCGATGACAGCGCGACGGCGATGACGACGATCACCACCGTGATCGGGCGACGCAGTGCGCCGCGAACTAGCCACATCGGATTTGGCCCCCCATCCGACGAGACAATCTCACGGCGCGGTCCCGAACAGGCCCAGGAATGGCGTCAGGTCGCCTTGAGCGGTGGACAGGCTCGCGAGGGCGCGCCAGACGTCAAGACGCGCGACGGCGTCGTCGCTCTCGGCTTGCACGAGGGCGCTCTCAGCCGCGCTCACGTCCACGACGGTCGCCAGTCCCGCTTGAAAACGGGCCCGCACTTCGCCCTCTGCCAGGCGCGCCGCCGCCAGTTCAGCCGGCGTATTGTCGGCGGTGAGTCGCGCCCCTTGGAGCTGTGCGCGGGCCTCGAGAACCTGCGCTGAGAGGTCGTCGAGTGTCTGGGCGTACCGCGCCTGCTCGGCTCGAGCGGTCGCGGTCTCCACTCGGCGCTCGGCGCCCAATGAGAACACATCGAACACGGGGAACGTGACCTGGATGCCGGCCGCCCAGTTGAACGTGGTAGGGCCGAGGCCGGCCGTCCCACCCGGGAACACGCCCGTCAGGGCCGTGCCCGTGCCCCGCCCGGAGACGGCCGCCTCGGTGCTCAGCCGGGGGACGTACGATCGGTCGAGCGCACTCACACGCGCCTGTTGCTGAGCGACGAGCGCCGCCTCTTGCTGAGCGACCGGGTGCGCGACGACGAGCGTGCCCGGTAGCGTGTCCACGGGGGGCGGTCCGAGCAAGCGGCTGGCATCGACCTCGACGGCCGTCGTCGGAGTGCCCAGAAGATTGGCGAGTGCCACACGTCGGACCTCCACCGTGGCGCGCGCCCGGAACAGTTGCGTTCGCGCCGCCGCCAGCGTGGCGTCCGCCTGCGCCGCGTCTGAACCTGGGCGAAGCTGGTTGGTCACAAGCGCGTGCACCGCGTCCGCGAAGACGCGCAGCCGCGCGACGTTTGCGACGGCGACTGCGGCGAGTTCCTCGCCCGCGGCAAGATCGAGGAAGGCACTGGCCGCGGCTGCGGCTACATCGAGCCGCGTTACGCGCACGCCGACCGCCGCGGCGGCGAGACCTTGGCGCGCCACATCAACCTGCGCGCGGCGCAACCCGAAATCGAACGGCTCCCAGGACAGCAGCGCGCCACCACCGCTTGCCCACGCGCTGCGCGCGTTGTCGGGTGCGAGTACCGGACCCGAGATCGACGGGATAATGGCCTGCGGCAGCAATAGCCCGTAAACGTTGTTAGCGGTCGCCCGGTTCGTTTGCCACAGCACGTCGGCGCGCGGCAGGTACGCCGTACGCGCGAGGCCGACGCTCGCCTGCGCCGCGGCCTGCTGGGCCAGCGCCGCGCGAATCTGCGGATAGTGAGTCAGGGCCATAGTGACCGCGCCCGACAGCGTTACTGTCAGCGGTGCATTGGTCCCTGCGCCGGTTTGCGCGGGCGCGTTGGTCGGGTACGCGAGGTACGCTAGCAATACACAGCTGAGCCGCGCCACCGAGCGCCGCGGAGCGTCGCGCCGAGAAGCCACCACACCGCGTAGACGCGGTATACATATCGCGCTCCTGCGGCCACGCTCGGCCGACGAAAAGTCCCGACACCGACCAAATCGAACCGGTCCCCTCGGCGCGTTTGCCCCGAGCCCATACGATTTGCCGTCCGACATTGCCGAGGCCGTCATGGGCAAACGACTCACGAGCGACGTCGGCCGCCGCGCAGGCCTGCCCGCGTACCCTGGTGGGGCGGCGCGGCGGCGAGCCGAAGCGCGCCGTGATGCAGGCTACGTCGTGCGAACAGTTCACCAAACAGCTCTCGCACCCGCACACGCGCCACAGCGAGTGTGCGCCGGCCGGCCGGCGTGATGCGATAAACGCGGCGAACACGTCCGGCGGCACGCTCCTGGCGCGAGCGAAGATACCCGCGACGCTCAAGGGCGTGGAGGACCGGGTACAGCGTTCCTGCACTCAGTCGGTATCCGTGACGACTGAGCTCTTCGATCACCTCCATGCCGAAGATGGGCTCTTCGGCCGCGTGGTGGAGCACATGCAATCGAATGAGCCCTGTGTAGAGTGTCCCATCCTCGACTCGACTTCTCATTGAGGGCACCAGCGAAAACGTGATCATCCAGAGCCTGCAGAGGGTCAAGATCTCCGCGGTGCGGGTGGCGCATCGGCGGATATCGCGCGGCGGAAGATGGCGTGTTATGGCGCCACAGGGAAGTATGCGGGAAGACGTGTCGTGGGTCCATCCCTTGCGCATTCACAGGTGCAGTATCGAATTTCGATAGCGGATCTTATACATGTAAGCAACATGATGGAGCGCACGCCATGAACCGGAGAACATTCTTGGCAGGATCTGGTCTCACGGCCGTGGGCCTGGGTCTACGTAGTGGGCGATGGTTCTCGACTCCGGTACAGATCCGTTATCTGGGCGGTCGGATTTCGGCCGGCACTTGCCCACCTTGAATCGCTCGGCGTGCGCGAATCCAATGGACGGGTGGCCACTCAGGGAACACGCGCCGTCGCGGAGCCCAGGTTGTGGCTCGTGGGATACGGCGATTGGACCGGATACGCGTCGGCCACGCTGATCGGCGTCGGCCGGAGCGCACGAGCAACTGCCGATGAGATCAAGGCAGCGCTCGGTGCAGGGGATGTCGTAGCTCGTCACGACTGAATCGCTGACCAGTGCAACGGCGCCTGACGAGCGCGCGCTGTGGCTAGTCGGCCACCTTCGCTTATCCGAGGGACTGGGCACCGACGCCGAACATCGCGAGGAGATTCTGAGCCGGATTGCGGCGGCCATGGAAGAAGCCGCCCCTGCGCTCCAGGCACCCGAACGTCGGTACCGACGCGCACGGGCCCGGTGGGGCAGGGTGGTGCTTGCCCGAGTGTGGGGCCTAGGGGACGAGAAGGCGTTGAAGCGCAGGATGTGCCGCCGTGTTCGGACGCTGACGGTCCCTCGAATCGATCTGAACGAACTCGAAGTGATCGAGCGCGACCTGATGTCCGCCAGCCCCGCGGTTGACGATTCCTAGGTGTCGACCCGCAGCCGTGCCGAAGAAGTCCTGAGGCGGCACGCCAGGACGCCCGCCGAAGGCCATCGCGCAGTGCGGCTTCGAGATCCAGCACGGCGCTGTGTGGACTCGACGCAATCGCGGCCCAGTTCAACCTCTCGCCCGCCACCATCCAGCGCTGGTGCCACCAGGTCTACGGTACCGGTTCTTTGGCCGTATACGAGCAAAAAAGTGGTAGCCCACCACGACAGCGGTCGTCTCGGTCAATATTCTGACGCTGCTGCAAGCACAAGGCATTACACTGAAAGCGGCCGTCGCGCTCGGCAGCTTGATCGGTCCGGCGCAGGTCTTTGCCCGATACGCGGCAATGTTGTCGCATGAGCCGAAGAACTACGCACTCCTCGGCCACGACGGCACCTTGATCCTGCGGGGCGTCGCCTTTCGGTCGAGTCGCGCCGAACCGTACGGCGAGTCGTTCCTTCGCCACGCGATCACGCGGCTGCTGACGGGCGACGTCGCGGGCGTCCGCGAGCGGTATCTGGCGACCATCAGCGCACTCCGCGTTCGTGTCGTGCCGACCTATGAGCTCTCGTCGCTGGTGCGCCTCACGAAATCATCGGACGAGTACCTTACGACCCGAGGCACCCGTCGTGAGCTCCCCTACGAGGCGATGCTGGGCGCCGGGGACACGACGTGGGGGTGGGCAATCGTATCCGGGTCTACCGACAGCAAAGCGGCGAGGGCGGCATGACGGGTGGTGTCGTCGCACCGTCCGACACCAGACGGCGGGCATCGACCAGCACGACTATGACATCGACTACTACGTGCGCCTCTTGCGGACGTCCTATGCCGAGCGGCTGGCGCGGGCCTTCCGGCCGGAGGACTTCGCGACGGTGTTTGCGGATGCCGATCAGTTCCCGCTCTTCGCGCCATCCATTGAATCAATTCACAGCGTCCTGACGCCCCTTCGGACGCCGGACAGGGCCGTGGGCTGATCCACTCCGACCCGTATCGGAGTCGGTGCCCTGGGAGCGAGAGATAGCGGCCGAACTCGCCCAGTATGCCGTCGTTGAGGGCCTCAAATTCCGATCCAACCACGGCGGCGACACGTTCGGCTGCGGCAGATCCAGCAGGTCGACGAGATCGCACACACAGAGCTCGCCAGCCGCCAGCACATTCAGAATCCGCAGACGCGTCGGATCCGCGAACGCCTTGAACAACACGTCGAGCTTCGCGACCGCCGGGGCAATGGTTGCACTCATCGGTGCATACCGTCATATGCATATACGCATACAGCGTAGCGATCGTCCGTGCCGTCGTCAAGGATCGCGCCCACTATACGCGCGCCGCCTGAGCGAAAGTCGACCCGAAGAATCGCCGTCCGGCCCACAACGAGACGTACACCAGTCCGATCAAGGCAGGTACCTCAATCAGTGGCCCGACAACAGCCGCCAGCGCCTCGCCCGAGGCGATCCCGAATGTGGCGACCGCCACCGCGATCGCGAGCTCGAAATTGTTCCCGGCGGCCGTGAACGCCAAGGACGCGGTCGCCGCGTAATCAAAGCCGAGCTTCATGGCCAACACGAACGCGAGACCGAACATGATGAAGAAGTACACGAGCAGCGGCAGGGCGATGCGGAGTACATCAAGGGGCAGATGCAGAATGCGGTCGCCCTGCATCGCGAACATGAGCACGATCGTATAGAGCAGTCCCAATAACGCGGTGGGGCCGATCGTCGGCAGAAACGATGCGGTGTACCACGCCTCGCCCCGCCGCGCGACCAACATGCGACGCGTCAGATAGCCCGCGAGCAGGGGAATGCCGAGAAAAATCAGGACGCTCTTGGCGATCGCCCACATGGACACGGTGAGCGCGGCCGTGTCGGCGCCCAGCCACCCGGGAACGACGGTCAGAAAAAACCACCCGAGGACCGAATACGTCAGGATCTGGAACACGGAGTTGAGCGCGACCAGCACGGCCGCCAATTCCGCCGACCCGCACGCCAAAGAGTTCCAGATCAACACCATCGCGATGCATCGCGCGAGCCCGATCAGGATAAGCCCGTTCCGATAGTGCGGTAGGTCAGGCAAGAACACCCACGCCAGGGCGAACATCACCAGCGGTCCGAGGACCCAGTTGAGCAGGAGCGACGTACCGAGCAACTTGCGATCGGCGAGGTGCGGACCGATGCTCTCATACCGCACCTTGGCCAGCACCGGGTACATCATCCAGAGCAAGCCGATGCCAATCGGCACCGACACACCAGCGACCTTCACGCGATCGAGCGCCGCGCCCAATCCGGGAAACGCCCGTCCGAGCCCGATGCCGATGGCCATCGCACCGAAAATCCAGAGTGGCAGAAACCGATCGAGCACCGACAGCCCGCGCACAACAGACGGCGCGGGGTTGTGCAGTGACGCAGCGGCATGATCAACGGACGGGCGAGCGGTCGGTGCGGCATCGGTCATGGCAGGTCCAGAAAGTCATGGAGCGTGGGCGGTCCCTATATGGACCCCCACCGCTGTCGGCGTCGACGCGAGCCGCGCAATCGGTGCTTCTGATTCATATGCGCCAATGCGGATAGACGCATGCTACCGCGCCTGGGACCTGGCGTCAAGCGCTGCTGGCTCCGTCCACGCCGTTACGGCGCGGGCGCGGCAGGCGATGGGGCATACGCCGTCTTCCAAAGAGCCCCGACCAAGGCGACATTGCCGACCGCGAGTCCTACCAGCAGAGCGAGAGTCGCGCTCGTTCCCGCGTGCGTCAGTATGACGCCTCCCAGCGACGGGGCGAGCGCCTGCGCCAAGAGACTTGGGCGCGCGAGACGGCCCATCAGCGGCGCATATCTTTCGGGACCGAACAAGGCGAGGGGCAGCGTGCCGCGCGCGATATAGTAGACGCCGCTTCCCGCGCCGTAGAGCACGAGAGACAGCGCGACAATCGGGAACCGGGCCCACACCGATGCGAGGCCGAACGCGAATACGCTGACGGCCGCCGCTAGCGTCCAGAGCGGATGGTGGCGTCCCCGACCGGCCGTCTCGAGAACACGAACAGGGCCGCCAGTAGCGTATCCACAGGCGCCCCCCCGCGTGCTGCGGACCGGTTTTGCGGCCGCTTACGACCAAAAGGCGGCACCCGGGACTCGTCTCGCGCACGGCCGTATCATTCATAATGAGTTTTCTCAGACGCTGCGCTCCAGCACCCGTTCGGCAAGACTACTCCGGGTTGGGTCCGCCCATTACCTCAAATGCTGACCACTTTCACGCGGGATACCTCGATGGGCAAAGTGACTATCGTGCGGCACTCGCCGGAAAACCCGGGGCCCTTGGCCAAGCCCATGATTTTCTTAACGGGAGTGTGGCCCCCGCGTTCCGGGCCAACGCCGACCGACTCGGAGCAGACACCGCCGAATCGGCGTCAACTCCCCCACCCTCAGCGCCCTCGCAGACGACGAACGACGGCGTCTAGGGAAGTCAGCCGGCGATGTTATTTCGCGGGTCGTAAACGGCATCCGCAAGTAGAGCGATGAGAACCGCGCGACGAACGCGGGCGCTGGACGACAGGCGGCGCAGGTCGTCCCGCCAAAGTGCGATGTCCTGCCATTAGACGAAAGGGGGATCGTGACCTAGCGAAGCGGGTGAACGGGCGCCGGTTGCTCATTGCGAGCCGTTGCAGGGTCTCACGCTCCCCGCCGAGCGGAACATTCGCCGGCCAGTGGTGCCCGAGGATCGCTACCAGCGCACACTGTCACAGGCCGACACGGACCCGACCGGCCGGCTCGCGTGTCTCCTGGCGCTGGCGCGGCAAATGGGCCGCCGCGTGGACGCACTCTATAAAGAGGCGCTGGGGTTCCTTCAGCTTGACATATCAATAACGGTTGATGTAGTTTCCTGGTGTGACCGCAACCTTTTCAACCGATCTGACCGGTATTACACGGCAGTTTCGCGCCCTCTCTGACGAGACACGCCTCCGCATAGTGGATCAGCTCCGGGGCGGCGAGCAATGCGTATGTGATCTGATGGCGTCGCTCGACTTGGGCCAGTCGTTGCTGTCGTTCCATCTGAAGACGCTCAAAGACGCGGGTCTCGTAACGGACAGGCGTGAAGGACGGTGGGCGCACTATGCGTTGAACGTTGATGCATTCGCTGAGCTGGAGTCGTTGGTAGGCGGTCTACCGTCTAAGCGGCTCGCTGTACTCGCGGCACGGTGCTGCGGCTGAAGCGGTTCTGTAGGTCGATTTTTTTTTGCTTGATTCATCAATGTCGCTTTATACAATGAGGCAACCATGAGGTCTACTGACGTAGGATCAACTAAAGGGTTGGGTGATGGAGCGCTTGGCGACACCGTTCGCCAGAAGTACGGGAAGGCGGCGCTACAAGTCGCTTCCGGCGAGGCCGCGAGTTGCTGCGGACCGACGTGCTGCGGGGGTTCAGCCACCGACGTTCTCGGCGTCGACGTAAATCCGATTACCTCGAACCTATACGGCACTGACGAAACGAACGTGCTGCCACACGACGCCGTCTTGGCGTCTCTCGGGTGCGGCAATCCGACGGCGCTCGCGACGCTCCGGGCCGGTGACGTAGTTCTGGATCTGGGCTCAGGCGGCGGAATCGATGTCCTCCTGTCCGCAAGACGCGTCGGCCCGACCGGGAAGGTCTACGGACTCGACATGACGGACGAGATGTTGAGCCTGGCTCGCCAGAACCAGCGAAAGGCAGGCGTCACGAACGTCGAATTCTTGAAGGGTCAGATCGAAGCGATCCCGCTGCCGGACGCGTCGGTCGACGTCATTATCTCCAACTGCGTCATCAATCTGTCAGGCGACAAGCGGCGTGTGCTGGCTGAGGCGTTTCGCGTACTCAAGCCGGGCGGACGCTTCGCCGTTTCCGACGTCGTGGTCCGCGGTGAGATCCCGGCCATCGTAAAGCAGAGCATGGAATTGTGGGTCGGGTGTATCGCCGGCGCGCTCCGCGAAGACGAGTTCGTGTCGCTCTTGACGCAGGTGGGATTCACCGACCCGTCGATCGAGCCCACCCGGGTCTATGATGTCGAGGACGCAAAGGCGTTCCTGGCCAGTGCCGGCCTCGACGCCGATGCGGTGGCACGCGACGTTTCCGGCCGAATCATGAGCGCGTTTGTTCGGGCTCGGAAGCCAGAGTAGCGGCGAGCCCAGCGAGCAGACGATGGGGCCAGTCGAGACAAAGGCCGGTGAAGACGGCCCGACGCTCCGTGCCGCACGGGCATCCGATCTGTCGGCAGTCGAGCTGCTTTTGCGGACCGCTCATCTGCCGACTGCCGGAGTCGCGGAAGCATTCACGACATTCGTTGTGGCGGAACACCGAGCCGAGATCGTGGGAGTGGCAGGGTTGGAGCTGCGCGGCAACAATGCACTTCTGCGGTCAGTTGCCGTGGCGTCCGCGTGGCAGAATCATGGCCTGGGACGTGAATTGGTCGAGCGATCGATTGCGCTGGCAGAAAGCCACAAGCTGCGCGCTGTGTATCTCCTGACGACAACCGCGGAGAGATACTTTCCAGCGTTCGGGTTTGAGCCAACCGATCGCCAATCGGTTCCGATCGACGTGAGAGAGAGCCCTGAGTTCACGGGTGCGTGTCCGGCGTCCGCCCTTGCCATGGTTCGATTCATCGACGGTTCGAATCGCGTCGGGTGATCGGATATAGATGGACCTGGCCGAACCGGTACGGACAACTGACGTAGTAGTCATTGGCGCAGGGCAGGCGGGCCTAGCGGTTGCCTATTGCCTGCGGCGAACCGGACTGTCGTTCGTAATTCTCGACTCCGGTACGGATCCAGGCGGTGCGTGGCGGGAAACATGGCCGTCGCTGCGGCTCTTCTCGCCGGCACAATGGAGTTCGCTACCCGGCTGGCAAATGCCGGCATCCAGCGACGAATACCCAACACGAGACCAAGTGGTGGAGTATCTCGCGCGGTACGAGGCCCGGTACGATCTACCAATCGAGCGCCCGGTAGATGTGCGAGCTGTCACGCGTTATCGCGACACGCTTCACGTGGAGACGGATCACGGCGGCTGGGTCGCTCGCGCCGTGGTGAGCGCCACAGGGACCTGGGCAAATCCGGCGACGCCTCCTGCAAATGGCACAGCAGTGTTTCGCGGGGTTCAGCTCCATTCGGCCCGCTACCGCGGCCCTGAGCCATTCAGTGGCAAGCGTGTCGTCGTAGTGGGTGGGGGCAACTCAGGGGCACAAATCGCGGCCGAGCTGACGGATGTGGCCGACGCCCAGTGGGTCACGCGCGACGCCCCGCGGTTCCTGGCCGATGGCGTAGACGGCCGCGCGCTATTCGCGCAGGCGACCGAGCGCTACCTCGCGCTGCGTGACGGACGGCCGCCGCCCCCCGCCCTAAGCCTTGGCGACATCGTAACCGTGCCTTCCGTGCGCGCTGCCCGTGCGCGAGGGCTGCTCCACGCGGTGCCCCTCTTCGATCGACTGGACAGCCTTGGTCCGGTGTGGCCAGACGGCACGCACCGATCAATCGACGCCGTCATCTGGGCGATCGGATTTCGGCCGGCACTTGCCCACCTTGAATCGCTCGGCGTGCGCGAANNTCGGCCGGAGCGCACGAGCAACCGCCGAAGAGATCAAGGCAGCGCTCGGTGGAGGGGACGTCGTAGCTCGTCACGACTGAGTCACGACTGTTGACGACACAGACGCTCAGTGTCATCATCCGTATATGCATATGTTCATATATACGAGATGACCACGGCCCTCGTCCCGACGGTCGCTCGGCTTGACACGCTATTCAAAGCATTCGCCGATCCAACCCGCCTGCGGATTCTAAACGTGCTGGCCGCTGGCGAGTTGTGCGTTTGCGACGTCGTCGATCTCCTCGACGTACCGCAACCAAACGTCTCTCGCCACCTTGCCGCGCTTCGCCATGCCGGCCTGGTCGAGGTGATGCGTGCGCAGCAATTCGCCCACTATCGGCTCGCGGCGCCGGAACACTCGGTACACCGCACGTTGCTCAACTGTGTCCGCGGTTGTTTCAAGGGCATCGAATCGCTGGATGACGAGCGGACGGCGGCCGTGGCGCGCGTCAGTGCTCGGCGGGCCGACCCATGCTGACGGCCGCGTGAGCAGCCGCGCCGTGGATCTATGACGATGCCGGATACGGGACAGTCGCATGAGCCGCTTCGCGTCCTATTCCTTTGCACGGCGAACGCGGCGCGTAGTCAGATCGCGGAAGCACTACTGACGAAGAAGGGCGCCGGCCG
Source organism: Gemmatimonadota bacterium (assembly GCA_003152485.1). Lineage (GTDB taxonomy): Bacteria > Gemmatimonadota > Gemmatimonadetes > Gemmatimonadales > Gemmatimonadaceae > Palsa-1248. The sequence goes on from PMAE01000023.1 coordinate 25,175, forward strand.
GTTCGTCACGGCCAGCGCGGGCGAATTGCCTGCGTCTGCCGTCCATCCGATGGCGGTCGACGCGCTTCGGGAATACGGCATCGACTGGAGCGAGCGGAGCCCGAAGGGGCTCGAGGCCGTGGTCGCCGAGCCGTGGGATTTCGTTATCACGGTTTGCGAACGGGCCAAGGAACAGTGCCCAGCCATCCCGGGGACGCCAGTCTATGCGGACTGGGGTGTCGAGGATCCGACGATCATCGACGATGAGGCTCGGCGATGGTTCGCTTTTCGTCGCACAGTGCAACAGTTGGCGCGGCGCATCGATCTCATGCTCGCCGTCTCGATGGAGAAGCTGGCCCGCCAGGCACAGGACGACGAGCTGCGAGGCATCGGCCGGTCACCGGAGTCGGACGGATCGACCACGATAGGACCGGCCAACGCCGGGACGGTGACCGATACCCAGCCCGTCGCGCCGATCTCGCCGCCTCCCTGACGCTCGCCCGCCATCCGAGGCAATTGTGCGCTACGCGTTGATCTCCGACGTCCATGCGAATCTGCCCGCATTAGAAGCCGTCCTGCGCGACATTGATGGCCGCGGGGCGGCGATCGCAGCGACCTATCACCTCGGCGACCTCGTCGGCTACGCTCCATGGCCAGACGAGACCGTCGCGCTAATACGCGAGCACGCAATCCCTGGGGTCAACGGAAACTATGACTCCACGGTCGCACTCGGCTATAAACACTGCGGCTGCAAGTACGAGGACCCGCATCAGGAAGCCCTGTCGCATGAGAGCTTCGCTTGGACATTGGGGCATACGTCCACGGCGACGAAGAAGTATCTGGCAACGCTTCCATTCCGCATCGACCTTCGGCCACTCGGCGGGCATCTGGCGGGTCCGTCGGTCACGCTCGTACACGGGACGCCGACTCTCAATACCGTGTACTGGACCGAGGATCGGCCCGACACGTTCTGCACCAAGATGGCGCAGCTCGTCGGTGCTCGCGCCGGTGACGTGATCGCGTTTGGACACACCCACAAGCCGTGGCACCGAGTTGTTGACGGGGTCCATTTCGTCAACACTGGCAGCGTGGGTCGACCGAAAGACGGGGATTGGCGGGCCGGCTACGTGCTCTTGGACGTGAGTGGCGAATCGGTCCGCGTCGAGGTCGTGCGGGTGGAATACGACATCGATCGTGCCGTGCGTGGGATAATCGCGAGCGATCTCCCGCACGAGTTCGCGAACTACCTGCGCACGGGAGGCCACGCCGACATTGCGCCCAAGGAGAGCAGCGGCCTGGGCTCGCCCGTCTCCCGCTAGTCAGAACGGCCGCGATGTCGACGCTTGCGCGCAATCCGCTATTCTACTGGCCCGTCGCCGTCACACTCGCGCGCGGAATTGGACTCCTGCTCTCATGGCTATGGCGGGAGATCCACGGCACCGGCTGGAGTTCCTGGGCACGAGGAACCGCGCTTGTCCTGTCTCTCGGGTACGTGTGTTATCTCCTCGGCGGCCTCACCCGCACCTACTTCGCGATCCCGTGGTGGGCCTCAGGCGCAGCGGTTGCGGCCGTAACTGCGATACAGCTATCGGCGCTGGCGCTAATTCGCCGATGGGCGGCGGATCATGGGGCGACGATGACGGTCCTGGTCATAGCGATCGGGGTGGGTGCGCCACGGAGTGATGTGCGCGCCCAAGCGATTACCGCGACCATCTACCAATGCGAGCACCTGCCGATCGGCGTGGCCAAGGTCGCAACGTGCCAGCTGGTCGCGTCGGTCGAGCCCACGAGCCTCCGCGCTCGGCTCGCGCTTGGGCGCGTGCTAGCGGAGCAGGGAAGTACCGAGAACGCCGCCGATGAGTTCCGGGCGGCCGTCTCGATCGACTCGACGAGCGCATCGGCGCAGTATGGGCTCGGTGCGGCCCTCAGTCAGCTCGGGCGCGACGCGGAAGCGGTCGCACACTTTTCCGGACCGCAGCCGCCCGCGCCGGTCATAGCGCCGGCCGTGAGCACACCGTAGTCGATCCCTGCCCACACGGTACACCCACACACTTCCGCTTACGGAGTAAGGCATGCAACGCACGATTCTGGTGGGTCTAGTCGCGAGCACCCTGACGGTCGCGTTGGGTGGTTGCGCTGGCTCAGACCAAGGCGCGTCTTCTAGCAACAGTGGTGCGGCCGGGAATGCGCCGAGTACGGCTGCCACGTCCGGCGCCGATCTCACGGGTGCGGGGTCGACCTTCGCATACCCGTTGTACTCAAAGTGGGCGGCGGATTACGCGGCGAAGACGGGGATAAAGATCAACTACCAGTCCATCGGCTCCGGCG
>PMAE01000039.1 GCA_003152485.1 Gemmatimonadota bacterium
TCGAGACCGTGCCGAGCATCTCGAACACCCGATACGCGGCGCCGACGGCCTCCTGGTAGCTGCCGAACAGTGACGCCATCGAGCCCACAGCGGCCGCGACGATGAACGCATACAGCAGAAACTGCACGAAGCCGCCCGGCGTGAGCCCGCCATGCAGCACGAGCAAGCCACCTTGCCACATGATGACGTCCACCCCGGCAAAGGCGACGAAGCCGACCACGCCGAAGAACGTCGCGCGCAACAGTGCGCGGTGGATCGCCGCGGTCACCACGTCCTGCAGATGGCCCGCGAATCGCCGGGTCTCACCCTCCTCTCGCACGAAGCCCTGAACGATTCGGATCTGGGCAAAGGCTTCATCCGCCGTCCCCATGGCTTCCGCGACCCGGTCCTGGACGCCGGTGCTCGCGCGCCGGAGCGCGCGGCCGAATATGAAAGCCGCCGCCACGACGATCGGAGACACGGCAAGCGTGGTCACCGCGAGACGCGGGTTGGTGACCATCAGCAGCGTGACGCCGCCCACGAGCAGGATGACCTGGCGCGAAAACTCCGAGATCCAGGTGTTGCACAGCGACTGCAAGACGGCGAGATCGGCCGACAGCCGGCTCGTCAATTCCCCCGTGCGGCGTTCCGTGAAATACGCCGGCGACAGCCGGATGAGGTGTGCGAACAGATCTTCTCGCAGCCGCGCGATTACGCGTTCCGCCGTGGACGTGAGGATGAACACCTGCACGAAATTCATCATGCCTTGCACCGCGAAGAGCCCGAGGAGGCCGAGCGCCAGGCGGGTTAACATGCTCCGGTCGTGCTGTTGGAACGCCGCGTCCAACAGATAGTGCAGGACGCTCGGGAAGATCAGGCCCACCGCCGCCGCGACGACGAGACACACGGACGCGACCGCGAGCCGGCCGGCATACGGACGCACCAGCGGCAGCAGCCGGGTGAGCGGTTTCGGCGACGGCACGCGCGGGCCTGTCTTGTCCCCTGACTTCGGGCCGACCGACGCGTCGAGAGCTCGGGGGCGCGCCGGCGGCCGGTCGGCGGTCGTGCCTATGGAATCCTCTGCGTCAGGCCGGCGAGCCAGGGCGCGGCGTGGTGGTCCACCGCCATCGCGGCGAAGAGCAGCGCGAGATAGAGCAACGAAAACTTGTACACCGACCACGCCGCCACCGTCCGCGGCGTCGCGAACCGGACGCGGATGACTCCCGCGAGTAGCAGCGCGTCGAGCACGACGACCGACGCCAGGTAGATGAGGCCAAATGCGCCGAACACCACGGGGAGCAGCGTGAGCGCGCACAGGATCACCGTGTACCACAACATCTGATCGATGGTCCGCCGCTCTCCCCAGACCAGGGGAGCCATCGGCACCCCCGCTCGTCCGTAGTCCCGCTGTTTGAGCAGCGCGAGAGCCCAGAAGTGGGGCGGGGTCCAATAGAAGATGATGAGAAAGAGATACACGGCGACCAGGTCGATGCGTCCGGTCACCGCCGCCCAGCCGACGAGCGGTGGAAACGCGCCCGCCGCCCCGCCGATCACGATGTTGTGCGGAGTGCTCCGCTTGAGCCACCGCGTGTAGACGAGGACGTAGAAATAGAATCCCGCCAACGCGAGCGTAGCCGTGAGCACGTTGACGAAATGCGCGAGCAGTGCGGTTGCGGCCCCCGCGAGCAGGATGCCGAACGCCAGCACCGCGGGCGCGGCCAGCCGGCCGCTCGGGATCGGGCGGAGGCGCGTGCGGGCCATGTGCTCATCGATGTCGCGGTCGAAATACATGTTCACGGCGTTGGCGCCGCCCGCCATGAGGTACCCGCCGACCATGACGAGGAGCACCAGCCGCCAACTTGGCGATCCGGCCACGAACATCGGAGCGGCCGTGGTCACGAGGAGGAGCGAGATGATCCGCGGCTTGGTCAGCGTCAGCAGGTCGGCGGCGTAGCCGCGGGCGCCGCCCTCCGCCACCGGTGTGATCGTCGGGTCGGCCGTCGGTGGGACGTCCGTCGGGACCGGGGGATGCGCCATCTCGCTCACGCGACCACGCCGGCCGGTCGGGGAACGCCGACCCCCTGCGCAATGGGCGCGGGTGACGCCCCGCGGCGGGCGAGCGCCGCGAACGTGAACACCGCGACCCAGAGCAGCGTGCCCGTCGCCTGGTGCAGGGACTGGAGCACCGGGGGCAGTCCCAGCTCGACCAGCGATGCGGCGATCACGACCTGCAGGATGATGATCCCGAACGCCGCCCACACCGCCCGCACGATCGGGCGCGCCTCACCGCGGCGCGTGACGCCGACGCCGAGGCCGAGCAAATGCAGAAACAGCAGCAACGCGAGCACGCGATGCGTGAGCTGCACGTGCAGGGTGCCCATCGCGTCGGCCATCCCGAGCCGGCACCATGGAAACCCGAGGCACGACTGGGCCGCGCCCGCGAGGTTGGCGGTGAGGGCGCCAAACACCACGGTCACGAACGCCAGGCCGGCGGCCGCCGCCGCGCCGCGATAGGTGCGTCGCGACACGTCGCCGCGCGTGACCAGAGCCGCGCCGAGTCCGCCCGTCCGCTGCACGGTCACGACCAACGTGGCGAGGATCGCCATCGCGATCGTGTAGTGCACGGCGATGAGGGAGCGGTTGGACAACGCCAACAGCACGACGGCCATCCCCACGAGGGCCGCCACGATCTCGAGCGACACCGCGAGCAGGGCGGCCCGTAGCACGTCACCCGGGCCGCCGACGTTCGACAGCCGCTGCCGCCTGAACGCGAGCAGGACGATCGCACCGGTGGTCACAAGCAGCATCGCCGCGAGGATGCGATGCGTGATCTCGATCGCGACGGTGTAGTTGGTGATGGTGGGGACGAGCGCGCCGTTGCAATCTGGCCAATGCTCGCCGCAACCCATCCCCGACCCGGAGATGCGCACGATGGCGCCGAACGCGCTTTGCGCGAACGCCAGTCCGAGCGCGAACCAGGAGAGCCGGCGGAGGCCCGTCATCGGCTGCCGATCGCGGGAACGGGCGTGCGAGCGGGCGTGGGTGCGCCCAAGAGAGCGGGCATGGCAGCGGCCGCGCCGGGGTCGGAGCGGATCGCGACCCGGCGATCGGCATGCATGACGTTCCACGTCCAGAGCAGCACGAGCGCCAAGCCGACGCCCGGAAGCACGGCCCAGATCACTTCGCCGACCGCGTGGAGACGTCCCGGCGCCGGTTGGCGCACCATCGGTGGTGACGCGGCCTTGTCGAGGTCCGTCTCCGGTTGGGGATCAGCGGGAGAACGGGACCCCACGGTATCGCGGAGGATCGCGACTTGACCTACGGCGCAGGCAAACACGGCGATCCAGAACGACCAAGTGGCGACCGAGGGCGGCATCGAGCGAAAGATGTACCCCGCCGCTGCTCCGGGGTAGCGGACGGGCGGTAGCCCAGTGCGACGCGGCGAGGTAGCATAGCACGGTGAGTACACGCGCTTCAGGTCCATCATCATCTGCGTCAGCCGCTGGCGGATCGGCGCCCACGCCCGTCGGCCGGCGTCCAGCCTTGACGCGTCGCCTGGGGCTCTGGAGCGCGACGGCCGTGCTCGTCGGCTCGACGATCGGCTCCGGCATTTTCCGCTCGCCGGCGGGCATCGCCAACCGATTGCCGGGTCCGCTGCCGATGCTCGGGGTATGGGCGATCGGCGGCCTGTTCGCCCTCTGTGGCGCGCTGACCCTCGCCGAGATCGCGGGCGCGATGCCGGAGACGGGGGGACTCTACGTCTACATCCGCGAGGCCTGGGGGCGGCTGCCAGCATTTCTCTTTGGCTGGTCGGAGCTGGTGCTCATTCGCGCGGCATCACTCGGCGCCGTCTCGACGACGTGCGCCGAGTATGGCTTCCGGTTGTTCGGCGGCAATCCGTCTGACCCGGCACACGTCGCGCACGTGCACTATGTAGCGGCCGGCGCCATCGCGGTCACCGCGTTCTTCAACTATCGGGGCCTCCGCTGGGGCTCCGTCGTCCAGAACATCACGACGTTCGCCAAGTACGGCGGCTTGCTGTTCATCGTCGTCGTCGCGCTCGCCGTCGGCCTGCACACGACGGGTGGTCACTTCACGCCCGCGATGCCGGCCGGCAGCCTCCACGTCGTGCCCTTTGGGCTCGCGCTGGTCAGCGTGCTCTGGGCGTTCGATGGGTGGGCCGATCTCAGCTTCGTTGCCGGTGAGGTGAAGGACCCCCGCCGGACGCTCCCGCGCGCGCTCATCGGCGGGACGCNNCGCCGACGTCGCGCAGCGCGTCCTGGGCACACCAGGCGCGGTGTTCGTCGCCGCGACGGTGGTCGTCTCGACCTTTGGGACGCTCAATGGCTCGCTGCTGACCTCACCACGGATCTTCTACGCGATGTCCGAAGATCGGTTGTTCTTCAAGGGCGTGGGCGCTGTGCACCGTCGATTCGGGACCCCGTACGTCGCGATCGGCGTCTCGGCCACGCTCGGGATCGCGTTCGTCCTCCTTCGTACCTTCGAGCAGTTGGCGGACACGTTCGTCACCGCCATCGTTCCGTTCTACGCCCTTGGCGTCGCGGCGGTGTTCGTGATGCGCCGACGAGCGGGCTACGATCCGCCATTTCGGGTGCCGTGGTATCCCGTTGTGCCAGCGCTGTTCGTGCTGGCCACGATCTACCTGCTGACCAATGCGCTCGTCGATCCGGCCACCAGGTGGGCGACGGCCGCGGTGCTCGGCACCGTCATGATCGGGATCCCGGTCTATTACCTGACCGTTGGCCGCCGACGCGCGACCCCCGACGGGAACAGCGAGCCGGTGTAGCCGCGGCGCCTGACAACGCACGGGCGCCCACTGTGGCGCGACCGGGAGGCGTGCGGTGCGCGTGATCGCCCGTCGTGCGCATCTGTACACGATAGCCGCCCTTCGTCTGGCGCCCGTAGTCGATATGTTCAGTGCACCGTATGAACTCCATCCACGTACTCGGCGCGGTACTCGTCCTCGCCGTATCCGCGCGACCTGGGTTTGCCCAGGGTACGCCACCGACGACGACCCCGCCATCGGCCGCTGTGTCGCCCGCGATGGGCGCCGGTGATTCAACGCGCAGCGCCGTCGCGGCGCGCGCCGCGCGCGCGCACCCCGCGTCCTCCACGGACTCCTCGACCGGTGCGGGCACGACACATGGCGTCCATGGAAAGCCCCGGAGGCCACCGCACGCACATGGCGCGCACCCCTCGAGCCGACTGACGGACGCCCAGGTGGCGGCTCGATGGCCGGTGAAAGGACCGGAACCGCTGCCGGGCGCGATTCTACCGCACTCGCGGATCGTCGCCTACTACGGCAACCCCATGTCGAAGCGGATGGGCATCCTCGGTCAGATCCCACCGGATTCGATGCTCGGGCGACTGCAGGGCGAAGTTCGCGCCTACGCGGCCGCGGATTCGGCGACGCCGGTCGTGCCGGCGTTGGAGTTGATCGTCACCGTGGCGCAGGCCGGACCGGGTGCCGACGGGAAGTATCGGCTGCGAATGCCGGACACGCTGATCGACCGCGTCGCGAGCTGGGCCGACAAAGCGCACGCACTGTTGATCCTCGACGTGCAGATCGGGCGCAGCACGGTCGCCGACGAGCTCAAGCCGTTGGTCAAATATCTGCAGCGGCCCACCGTCCATCTCGCATTGGATCCCGAGTTTGCGCTACCTCCGGGCAAGGTCCCGGGACGGGTAATCGGGCGAATGGATGCCGCGGACGTGAACGAAGCCGTCGCCACGCTCGCCGCCATTGTTGACGCCAATCACTTGCCTCCAAAGTTTCTGATCGTGCACCGATTTACGCATCCGATGCTGCGTCAGACCGATCAGATCCGACTTGACCCCCGCGTGCAGATCATCATCGACATGGACGGCTTCGGGCCCGACTGGATGAAGCGCGGCTCGTATCGGGCGTACGTCGCGTCCGATCCCGTGCAGTACCCGGGCTTTAAGTTGTTCTACAAGAACGACAAGCCCGTGATGACGCCGCAAGACGTCCTACATTTGGTGCCCGCGCCGCTGTTCGTGATGTTTCAATAGGATATCGGACAGCGGATGGGCGACCCGTAATGCTGTTGGACTCCGCTATCCGCTAGAAGATGTGCACGTTGATGTACCGCTTCGGATTGTTCTTGAGATCAGCGGAGAGCGAATCGAAGCGGGCGAGCAGTCCGTTGAGATTGTTGTAGAGGGCCGGGTCGTTGATGAGCTTACCTGCGGTCCCACCGCCGCTGTCGACTTTGGCCAGCACGCTCTGAAGTTGGACGGTCGTTTGTTGCAGGTTGCTGGTCAGCGCCGACATGTGCGCGCTCGTGGCCTTCAAGTTTTGCACGGTCGAATCCACGGCCGCCGAGTCGATGGCGCTGGCGGTGCGGGACAGCGAATGCATGGCGACGGTCAGCTGCCGCGACTGCTCGCCGGCGATCTCCGTGAGCTGTACCACGAGGCGGTTGGCGTTCTCCAGAGTCTTGTGGAGGTCGGCGATGCCGCCACCCTGGACCAGCTCGACCTGCACGGTCCTCGCGACATCATTGAGCTTTCCGGTCGCCGTATCGACGCTCGCCAGGATGTCTCCGATGCTGGGCGCGGGTCGGCCCGCCGGCACCGTGTCTGATTCCGCGATGGAGGACGCCGTCGGTTTGCCGGGCCGCAGCGCGACATCCACGTCCCCGAAAAAGCCGTTTGCCTCGATGGTCGCGGTCGTCCCTTGCGGGACGTGGTAGCCCTTGTTGACGCGCATCGTGACGATCAGCGTGCCGTCTTGCCGCAGATCGACATCGCCGACGAATCCCACGTTCACGCCCGATAGCAGCACCGACTGCCCTTGCTTGATCCCCGCGCCCCACGGGAAGCGCGCGTAGAGCGGGTACCCGCTTTGCAGGCCGCCACGCACGAGCCAGACGCTGCCCACGAGGAGGATGACAAAGGCGAGCGTGACGACCACCCCGACCAGCACATCATCGCGATGTTTCATGACTGGAGGTATTTGGCCAGCAACCCGGCCGTGAGTGCGTCGAGTACGAGGATCCAGATGGACGCGATGACCACAGCTTTGGCCGTCGCCTTGCCGACGCCTTCCGCCCCGGCTGTGGTCACGTACCCTTCGTAGGTACAGAGAAACGAGATCGCACCGCCGAACATCACGGCCTTGAGCAAGCTATAGAATAACTGGAACTGGCTGAATCCCAGCCGCAGCCCATCGCGGAAGTCGAACGAATGGATGTCGGTGGCGATCGTCGATGTGAAGAATGCGAAGACGATGCCGATGGCATCGGCGTAGATGGTGAGAACTGGCAGCATGATGAGCGCCGCGATCATGCGGGGGACGACCAGATAGGCGAGCGGATCGTACGCCAGCGTCTCGAGGGCATCGATCTGCTCCGTCACGCGCATCGTTCCGATCTCAGCCGTCATCTGCGCGCCCACCCGGCCGGCGAGTACCAGGCCGGTCAGCAGAGGGCCGAGCTCGAGGATGATCATCTGCCGCGAGATGAGGCCGACGATCGACAGCTGAACGCCTGGAAAGAGCTGGTACCGCGATTGCAGCGCGATCACGCTGCCGATAAACGCCGCGACGAGCGATGCGAGGGGGAGCGAATCGACGCCGATCGTCCGCATCTGCTTCATGGTCTCCGGCAGATATGTCCCCGGCTCGGCGACGCCGCGCATGATGTCCCGCAGGAAGTACGCGCGCGAGCCGACGCCACCGAAGAAGCCGACGATCCGCCCGGAGAGCCATCCCACTACCGCGTCCCGGAGCCGGCGCGGGGACAACGGGATGGACCATTCGCCGGTCCCGGCTTGGCCCGGACCCTGGGGGAAAATGCTCGTCTTCATGTCCGGACGCGTGCGAGGAGGAACACGCCGGCCACGGTGAACATCGCGTTGGGGATCCACGCGGCGAGATAGGGCGGTATCAACCCCTTGGCGCCCACGGCCTTGGTGAGCTGGATCATCATCAGGAAGAGCACCGTGGTCGCCAAGCTGATCGCGATCCCGTACGCCGCCCCCCCGCGTTGGGTACTCGTGGCCAGGGGTGCGCCGAAGAGCGCGATGATGATGCACGTCACGGGCACCGCGATCTTCTGCGCCAGCTCCACTTTGAGCTCATCCGCGTTGCCGCCCGAGCGCTGCAGCGCGGCCACGAATCGGCGCAACTCCGCGAACCGCATATCTTCGGGATTCTTGGGCGTGGCCATGAGCTCCGCGGGCGCCTCGCGGAGGTGGTTGTCGCGCGCCGAATCGAACGCCACGACGAAGTCCTGGATGCTGTCGGGCATCACGTGGAGCGCGCCCGGACCGAGCGACCAGCCGTGTCCCATCTTCCACGCCGCACTCTGCGTCGTCAGAATGTACGTCGGATAGTCGAGGCCCAGGCCATGGCGCTCGATCTCGATGCTGTTCATCACGCCGCGCAGCGCGTCGAGGGAGCCGACCTTGTAGACGCGTCCCTCTTCGGCCGCATAGGCGAAGTTGAAACGGTCGTTGCCGCCCCGGAATTGCTGCTCCTCCAGGATGGCGTCGTGCTTGGCGTTCGTCACTGGTGCCAGCTCGCCGATGCCCAGGCCCAGGAGCGCCGCCAAGCAGGCGGCGAAGAAGATCGGCGCCGTGAGGCGATAGAAACTGATCCCCGATGCTTTGGCCGCGGTAATCTCGGAGTACCGGGTCAGGGCGCCGATCGAAAAGACGGTGGCGAAGAGCACCGCGGCCGGCAGCACGAGAAACATCGAGCCCGGAATCCAATACATGTAGCCCAGCGCGATCTGGGGCGCCGGGATGTTTCGCTGCAGATACGTCTGCAGGTGGTCGGTGAGATCGATGACAATGACCAGCACCGGGAATCCGAGCGCGGTGGTCACGAAGATCTTGATCCACTCGAAGAACACGTACCAGTCGAGTGGTCCGATCTTAAATCCCGACGCCCGTGGCTCCTCGGCGACGACGGATCGCTTGCCCTTCCGCTTGCCCGCGGCCGCGTGGCGCGCCGCCGCCGACGATGCCGACGTCGATGGACCGGCGGCCGTGGTCACGCCGGACGTTCCGGCGGGATGGCCGGAGCGCGTAGCGGGTGACGCATCCGCGCGAGCCACGCGGTGATCGCGTCCTTGAGCTCGCCCAGATCGCCGCCCCGCGCGGTGCTCCCGGTTCGGCCTACCCGCGACAGCAACACGAGCCCGACAGCCAAGAAAATCACGTTCGAGCTCCACATGGCCCAGAAGGGTGACACCTTACCCGCTTGGGCGAGCGGCTCGCCGGCGATGAGTCCAACGTAATAGAGGCCGAACACGCCAAAACTGACGCCGATCACGAGCCCCACACCGCCGCGGGGAAATCGGAGCGCGATGGGCGCGCCGAGCAAGACGAAGATGGCGCACGCGACCGCGATGGCAAACTTCTTCTGAATCTCGACCTCATACGTATTGAAGGTTCGGAGGCCGCCGTCGATTCGCGCGCGCGCGGCTTCCACCGTGGAGCTCAACCCGGTCAACGTCACCGCGGCGGCGGCAGGCATCACCTGCATCGGGCGCCTCGGCGGCGGGACCAGCGGCGGACGGGTCACACTGTTGGGCAGACCCGACGCCGGTGCGGGGCCTGGCTGTGCGCCCGTGAAGTGGAGCGAACCGACCGTCGCCGCCGAGGACGGAGGAAGCGTTGCCACGTGGTTTGCGGGCGCGGGCGGGGCATGGTCAACCGGCCGCGATGGGGGCGTCGTCGTCTGGAGGGGGGTCGCGACGGGGGCCGCGCCTCCGGCTGCTGGCGGCGCCTGGTCCTGGGTGTGCGCGGGGCCCGCGTGAAACACCGACGCGGTGAAATCGCAATACGCGCGGCCCAACCCCCAGCGTGCTCGAAAGGGAGGGCCGCCGGGACTCCCGGGCGGCGGCGGGGTCGGTGTGCTGATGCCGGTCGCCGCGATGCGTACCGCGTTGACGAGACTATGATCGATCTCGGCGGCGGTCCCCGCTTCATCGCGCTGGGCGCCCGCGACGACATCCTGCATCTCACAGATCCCCATCTCGCGTTCGCTCTTGTACGTATCGTTCGTCGAACGGGTGAGGGTGTTGCCCACCCCGTGGACCCGAATGTGGTTCTCCTTGTAGTACAGTCGCTGGAGCTCGCCCGGATTGGTCTTTTGCACCTCCTCCATTAACCCGTCGAACAGTGTGAGCGCTAGATCACCACTCGGTGTCAGCGCCATCGTGCCGCTATCGGCGTAGATCGTTCGCCGGCGGGCTGGATCGCCCAAGTCGTAGATTACGACCTCGCGCATCTTGTCGGTCGCCTCATCCAGATGACCGGCCCGGAGGTACAGCTTGCCGGGCGATACCGCGTTGATGACCTGGGCATGGAGCGCAAACGTCGGCTTCTTCCGCGCGATATCCTCCATCAGGCTCCGCAACTGATGATTGGAGCGCGGCAGGACCTGGTCGTTGAACCAGATCATGGAGAGGGAGATGAGCGAGGCGCCGAGGAGCACGGGCGTCAGTAGTCGCGAGAGCGCGACGCCGCTGGCCTTGAGCGCCGTGATCTCGTTCTCGGCAGCGAGACGGCTAAAAGCGTAGAGCACGGAGACCAGCACGGCCATCGGCATCGTCATGGCGACCGTGAACGGAACGGAGAGGCCGATGAACTCGACAATGACCGACCAGGGCAATCCCTTGCCGACCAAATTGCCGATATTCTTGGCGATGTAGTTCAGCAGGAGGAGCGACGTGAGCGCACCGAGGGCGAAGCAGAGGGGCCCCACGTGCTCTTGCAACGCGTACTTGTTGAGTATCTTCACTGTCTGAAATTCCGCCCCGTCTCTGGTCAAATTCAAGGCCGAGGTTTCCGGCAGGCCTCCGGCCGCTGACGCCAGCGCACTTCCAGTGGTCTCCCCGAGCTCTCGCGGGATCGGGGTCTGGCGCCACCGCATGATACCCCGCACCCGCGTGCCTTTTGCCAGTAGCCCCGTGAAATTGCCAATACTTCTCTGCGCGCTCGTCTCGATCGCCGCCTGTCATGACGGTGCCGTCACTCCGAAAACGGCGTTCAACGGGGCGGCGGCCTTCGGATACGTGCGGACCCAACTCGCGTTCGGGACACGCATCCCGGGGACGCCCGGGGCGCAGCAGTGCGGCGACTGGATCATCGCCCAGATGCGGCAACGGGCCGACACTGTGATCGTGCAGAGCTGGTCTCACACGACGGTGACCGGCACCGTCCTACCGCTGCGCAATATACTGGCCCGATATCGGCCGACCGCGACGGAACGTGTGCTCTACGTGACCCACTGGGACACGCGACCCGTCTCCGACGAAGGGGGAACCCCCGAGGAACGCCGACTCCCGATGCCGGGCGCGAACGATGGCGCGTCCGGCGTCGCCCTGTTCGTCGCGCTGGGCGATGTGCTCAAGAAGACCCCGCCCTCGGTCGGCGTCGATTTGTTGTTCGTCGATGGCGAAGACTACGGCGATTTCACGAAGAATCAGGATGTGCTCATCGGCTCCACGTACTTCGCCGCACATCTCCCCGCATCGGACTACCGGCCCATCTTCGGCGTGTTGTGGGACATGATCGGGGACAAAGACCTGGATATCTACCAGGAGCCGAATTCGGTCGAACGGGCGCCGGAAGTGGTGACCCGGGTGTGGCGGGAAGCGGCCGATCTGGGGTACGACCGGTACTTCATCCCCCAAGTGATGAATTTTCGGATCACCGACGATCACATTCCGCTGTTACAGGCCGGGCTTCGGGTCATCGACGTGATCGACTACAGCTATCTCCAGCACCACACGCCGCAGGATACGATCGACCAGCTGTCGGCGCAGTCGTTACAGATCGTGGGAGACGTGGCGACGGCATTGGTTCAGTAACTAGTGGCCAGCCGGTCACCGAGCCGCCGTCCGCTCCCGTGCTGGTCCGGTAGCGAGACCGTCGCTGCCATCCGTCGCTGCCATCGTCGCTGCACCGTCGCTGCCGCCGGTCGCGGGCACTCGTCTCGGGCGTCCCTTTCGGTTACAGGCCGGTCTATAGTTGCGGCCCGTCGGCCGCGGAGGCCCGAACACACCCCGTAGGCCGCCCCGGTCCGCGGTGACGTTTGCGGCGGCGGCTGCGTCCTCCACACGTGCCGCTCTCCGCGCTACCGCCCCGCTCCACGCGGTCCCCACGTTCCCTCCCATGTCGGCCGCGGCGCCGCCCCTAGCGGCCGCGGTCCCGTATGAGCGCATCGGCGAGGTGCTGGTGCGCGAGGGCCTGGTCACCCGCGAACAGCTCGCCAATGCTCACCGGGAGCAGAAGCAGAGCGGGACGAGCGTCACCTACAATCTGGTCAAGCTCGGCTACATCGCCGAATTGGATCTGACCAAGATGCTGGCCCGGCAGTATCGGATGCCGGCCGTCGATCTCTCGAAGTTCGAAGTCGATCCCAAGATCGCGAAGCTGATCCCCAACGAGCTGGCCACGAAGAACCTCGTGCTGCCGCTCAAGCGGGACGGCCGGACGTTGACCGTGGCGGTCGCCGATCCGACGAATCTCGGCATCATCGAAGATCTCAAGTTCATCACGCGGTACGACATCTTCCCGGTCATTGCGGGCGAGTTCACGCTCCGCAACACGATCGAGAAGTACTACGAGTCGACCGACATCGCGATGCAGTCGCTGCTCGACGAGATCTCCGAGGACGGCGAGCTCGAGGTCATCGAGACGCAGGCCGACGAGGCGCCGAACGCCGCGGCGCTTGCGGCGGCCGTCGACGACGCGCCGGTCGTGAAGCTGCTCAACGCGATCATGACCGACGCCGTCAAACGCGGCGCCTCGGACATCCACTTCGAATGCTTCGAGCACGAACTGCGGGTGCGCTACCGAATCGACGGCGCGCTGCAGGAAGTGATGAAGCCGCCGCTCAAGATGAAAGCGGCGCTCATCTCGCGATTCAAGATCATGTCGTCGCTCAACATCGCCGAGCGCCGCGTCCCGCAGGACGGCCGCATCAAGCTCAAGATGGGCAAGAAAGTCATCGACTATCGCGTGTCGACGCTGCCCACGCTGTTCGGCGAGAAAGTCGTGCTCCGGATCCTCGACAAGGGAAACCTGACACTCGACCTCGAGAAGTTCGGCATCGAGCCGCGCGCCGAGGAAGAGCTGATGGAAGCCATTTCGAATCCCTACGGGATGGTGCTGGTGACCGGGCCGACGGGATCCGGCAAGACGACGACGCTCTATTCCGCGCTCTCCAAAGTCAACAACATCGACGTCAACATCATGACCGCTGAGGACCCCGTCGAGTACAACCTCTACGGGATCAACCAGGTCTTGGTGCGCGCCGACATCGGCATGACGTTCGCGGCCGCGCTGAAGGCGTTTCTGCGGCAGGACCCGAACATCATCATGGTCGGCGAGATCCGCGACCTGGAGACGGGCGGTATCGCCATCAAGGCCGCGCTCACCGGTCACTTGGTGCTCTCGACCTTGCACACGAACTCAGCGGCCGAAACCGTGACCCGGTTGTTGGACATGGGGCTCGAGCCGTTCAACGTGGCGAGCGCGCTCAACCTGGTATTGGCGCAGCGGCTGGTACGCCGGATCTGCAAGGGCTGCAAGGAACACTACGAGCCGGACGACGCGGAGCTGGCGGGCGCGAAGGTCAAGCGCGACACGACCCTGCGCGAGATGCGATTCACCGAGCTGGCGCTACGCAACGCCAAGTCGAGGGCGAGCCCCGAAGCGGCGCCGTTCCTGGAGAACCTGTCGCTCGACACGACCATCGGAGAGCTCCCCTTCTTTCGCGGCCGCGGGTGCACGGAGTGCAACAGCACGGGGCTCAAGGGCCGCCAGGGACTCTACGAAGTCATGTTCATGAACCCGCACCTCCGCAAGCTGGTCCTCCAGAACGTGGGCGCGGCCGAGATCCGCGACGCCGCGATCGACGACGGTATGCTGACCCTGCGGATGGACGGGTGGCTGAAGATCATGAAGGGCATTACGACGATTGAGCAGGTCGTCCGTGAGACGACCGTATGACTAGAACGGCGGTCGGTCGTCGGTTGACGAATAGGGGTGATCCCCGTCAGCCGAACGGCTCCGCGAACGCGACGCGTACTGACCACCCACCCCTCCCCACCGGCCTGGCCCCATGACTTCTCTTGACGCTGCCTCGACCTCGACGACCCCCGCCTCGGCGGTGAACCTGCGCGTGCTGCTCGAGGAAATGATCGAGCGCGACGCCTCGGATCTGCACATCTCGGCCGGCGAGCGGCCCAAGCTGCGCATCGACGGTGAGATCACGAACTCGGCCAACGAGTGCGTGATGACACCCAAGGACACGCTGACCCTCGCCTACTCCGTCTTGACGGAGAACCAGAAGAAGCGGTTCGAGACGGAAGATGAGCTGGACTTTTCCTTCGGCATCCAGAACCTCGCCCGGTTCCGCGGGAACTGCTTCAAGCAGCGGGGCTGCGTCTCGATGGTGATCCGGCAGATCCCCTTCTCGATCAAGACCTTCCAGGACCTGGGGCTCCCGCCGGTGATCGCGAAATTCGCCGAGAAACCGCGTGGGCTGGTGTTGGTGACCGGGCCGACGGGATCAGGGAAGTCGACGACCCTGGCGGCGATGATCGACAAGATCAACCGGGAGCGGCGGGGGCACATCATCACCGTCGAGGACCCGATCGAGTTCATCCACCGCCATCAGAACTGCATCGTCAACCAGCGGGAAGTCGGGACCGACACCAAGAGCTTCCAGAGCGCGCTGAAATACGCATTGCGGGAAGACCCCGACACGATCCTGATCGGTGAAATGCGGGATCTGGAGACGATCCAAGCGGCGCTGACGATCGCGGAGACGGGACACCTCGCGTTCGCGACATTGCACACGAATTCGGCGGCGGAAGCGGTCAACCGGATGATCGACGTGTTCCCCTCGCACCAGCAGTCGCAGGTGCGGGCCCAGCTTGCGTTCGTGCTGGAGGGGATCATCACCCAGACCCTGTTGGCGAAGGCCAAGGGCCGCGGGCGCGCGATGGCGGCGGAGATCCTGGTGGTTACCCCCGCGATCCGGGCGCTCATCCGCGACGACAAGATCCACCAGATCTACTCCTCGATGCAGTCGGGGAAGAAGTACGGGATGCAGACCCTGAACGACGCGCTCTACAACCTCTATATGTCCCGGGAAGTCGTGTTGGACGAGTGCCTCCGGGTGTCGAGTGACCCGAACGAGTTCCTGCGCATGGTGGGGCAACCGCCGCTGGACGACGGGAGCGACGGTCGGCCCACGACGACGCCCAAGCTGGCGGGGTCTGGCGGCCGCCGATAGGCCGCGGCGGCGGGGCCTGGACCGGCCGCCGGCTGAGACCGGGGGACGGGCTGGGTCGTCAGGGGCAGTAGTTCTCCGGTTCGTTTCATCATTCAGGATCCTCATCTATGACCAGTTTCTCGTATACCGCGCGGGCCCTGAATGGCGAGTTGAAGACCGCCACGATCGATGCCGCGACCCGTGAAGACGCGGTGGCGCAGCTTCGGCGCCAACGGTTGACGGTCGTCAAGGTCGATGAAGAGACGAAACGGCAGAAACCGGGCGGTGGCCGGATCAAGATGCGGGACATCGTCATCTTCACCCGTCAGTTCTCGACCATGATCAACTCCGGACTCCCGCTGGTGCAGGCGCTCGACATCCTCGCGAAGCAGAGCGAGAACAAGACCTTGCAGGAAGTGACGCGGGCCGTGGTGTTCGACGTCGAGTCGGGGCACACGGTGGCCGACGCGCTGCGGAAGCATCCCAAAGCGTTCAACGACCTCTACGTCAACATGGTCGCGGCGGGTGAGGCCGGCGGTATTCTGGACACGATCTTGATGCGGTTGGCGGTGTTCATGGAGAAGAACGACGTCCTGATCCGCAAGGTCAAGGGCGCGATGATCTATCCCGCGGTCATCATGTCGGTCGCTGGGATCGCGATCACCGTATTGCTCATCTTCGTGATCCCGGTCTTCGAGAACATGTTCGGGTCCGTGGGTTTGGCGCTCCCGCTGCCGACGCGTATCGTCATCGGCGTCTCGAAGTTCCTCCGCAGTTGGGGCGGCGTGGCCGCCGCCGGCGCCATCGTGGGGCTGGTCTTCGCGCTCAAGCGGTACTACCGCACGTCGAACGGCAAGCTGATGATCGACCGGGCCTTGTTGTCCTTCCCGATCCTGGGCGACGTCCTGCGTAAGTCGGCGGTCTCGCGCTTTACCCGCACGTTGGGCACGCTCATCAGCTCCGGCGTCAGCATCCTCGACGGCCTCGAGATCACGGCCAAGACCGCGGGCAACCGAGTGATTCAGGACGCCATCATGGCGTCGCGGTCGAGCATCGCGGGTGGTGACACGATCGCCGCGCCGCTGGCCAAGTCACGGGTATTCCCGCCCATGGTCATCTCGATGATCGCGGTCGGCGAGTCCACGGGTGGTTTGGACGAGATGCTCAGCAAGATCGCGGACTTTTATGATGAAGAAGTGGATGCCGCAGTTTCGGGGCTCCTCTCGCTGCTCGAACCGGTGATGATCGTGTTCCTGGGTATCGTCGTCGGCGGCATGGTCATCGCGATGTACCTGCCGATCTTCGACATGATCAACGCGGTGCAGTAGGCTATTCGTGTGGGGCGCAACCGAGTTGAGCTCGCGCGCACGTCACGAGAGATCGCGCACGATGCGGCCGAGCGCACCTGTTGCATCTCCGATGCGCCGTGCATCCCACCCGCCGAACCCGAGAAGAAGTCCGCTGCGGCGCCTCGAACCCGTGTAGCACGTGGAAAGCGCGGTCGCCGTCAATCCGCGCTCGGTCATGCGCCGTACCACGGTGACATCGTCGAGGCCGGCTCGCAGGAGTGTGGCCATGTGGAGTCCGGCATCGCTGTTGTGGACGGTGAGCAGGCCGCGGCAGTGCCGCTCCAAGCCCGCGAGGAGCGCAGCTCGCCGGGCGGCGTAGAGTGGGCGCATGCGTCGAAGGTGCCGGGCGAAGTGCCCCTCGCGGAGAAAGACCTCGAGCGCCAGTTGGTACAGCGTCGATGGAAAGACATCAAACGCCTCACGCGCGTCCATGAAATCGTTCCAGAGCTGCGGCGGGACGACGAGATATCCCACGCGAAGCGCCGGGAAAAGTGCCTTGCTGAATGTGCCAACGTACACGACGCGCCCATGTCCATCCATTCCCTGCAGCGCGCCGAGCGGGCGGCTCACATAGCGATATTCGCTGTCGTAATCGTCTTCGATGATCCAGGCGCCGTGTCGGTCGGCCCAGTCGAGCAGGGCGAGGCGCCGCGTCGCGGTCATCGAAACGCCGAGCGGATACTGGTGTGAAGGCGTCACATAGGCCGCGCGCACCCGCGAGCCCAGCGCCATGAGGGCCGCGACATCCATGCCGTCCGCGTCGACGACCACGGGCGCGAGTTCCGCTCCAGTTGCCGACAGCGCACTGCGGGCGCCCGGATAGCCCGGCTCTTCAACTGCGACGTGGTCGCCGCGGGCGAGCAGGACGGACGCACAGAGCCGCAGCGCGGATTGCGATCCCGAGACAATCAGTACCTGGCTGGCTTCGCACTTCACCGCGCGCGCAGTGCGCAAATGCTCCGCGATTGCCGTGCGCAACGAACCGAGGCCAGCGGGATCACCGTACGACATCAGCTCGGGTGTCATCGCGTGCGCATGCCTCGCGACCACGCGCGCCCACAGCGCATGCGGAAACTGATCGAGCGCCGGGACGCTCGCGCGGAACGGCCGCCGTCCGCCCTCGTCACGCGGACGAGGTGTCTCCGAGGGCGTACGACGCGCGACCGGCAATGCGCGCAGCAGGTCATCAGGAAGCGACGCGCGCACGAACGTCCCAGAGCCAACGCGCCCGTCGAGATAGCCCTCGTGCAACAACTGGTCGTACGTCATGAGCACGGGAAGCCGCGACACGTGGAGCTCGGCGGCCAGCGCGCGTGAAGAGGGTATGCGCTGGCCGGGTCGAAGAGAGCCGTTCAGGATGGCACGACGGAGTCCGTCGTAGATCTGCTGGTGCAGGGGAACGCGCGCTCGACGGTCAAGCGGGAGATGCGCCAGAATGTCGGGCCCCCGCGCGACTTTTGAGCGGCGGTTCGCAGCCGAAGTGGTCATGGCAAATCCGAGTAAGTGGCGCTTGCGCACGCACCGGTTCGTTGTGATTCTACCACATTGGGACGGCTACCGCTCACCTCCACAATGTCGATGCCCACGACTCCTGACAGCAGCGCACATCCGGCGCGCGATGGAACGCGCGATTTCGATTTTCTGCACGGGGCGTGGCGCGTGCGCAACCGACGATTGCGTCATGCGTTGTCGGACGCAAACGACTGGGACGAGTTCGACGGCACGACAGTAGAGCGTCCGCTATGGGACGGCGCCGCCAATCTCGAGGAATACGACGCGATGGCACCGTCCGGCCAAATTCGCGGACTGGCATTGCGGCTGTACGACCCACGTGCGCGGCTGTGGAGCATCTATTGGTCCAACAGCGTCACCGGACGGTTGGATCAACCGATGATCGGCGCGTTCCGTGATGGGCGGGGAGAGTTCCGTGGCCAAGATGAGATCGAAGGCACGATGGTCGATGTGCGATTCGTATGGACGGCGAGCGGCTCACAGGCGTGTCGATGGGAACAAGCGTTTTCAGCGGACGATGGAGACAACTGGGAGATCAACTGGGTCATGGAGTTCACGCGTGCGGATTTGCAGTGACGCGTGGCATAGGTCTGCCGCTGCTCGCATTTGTCGGAGGGTTCATGGTAGCGCCGTCACATGCGTCGGAGACTGAGGCGAAGGGAAGGGGCCAGCAGGTGTCGACCTTTTCACCGATCGTCGAGCTTCGACAATACACGCTGCACCCACATCGCCGCGATGCGTTTATCGACTTGTTCGACCGTGAATTCGTTGAGAGCCAGGAAGCGCTTGGGATAAAAGTCATCGGGCAGTTTCGGGACCTCGACGAACCGACCCGATTCGTGTGGCTCCGCGGCTTTGCAGACATGGCGTCGCGCACCGCGGCATTGACCGCGTTCTACGACGGGCCGCTCTGGAAATCCCTCCGCGACTCCGCCAATGCGTCGATTATCGACAATGACAATGTGCTCCTCTTGCGTCCCGCGCACCCACAAGCGGGATTCGTGCTCACGCAAGGCGCTCGCCCCGCCGCGGGCATTCAAGGGAATGGAAACGGGATGGTCATTGCGACGGTCTACCACGTGGACGCGGCGAAGGAGACAGAGTTCATCGACTTTTTCGACGCGAAGGTGGCGCCGGAGCTCGTCAAAGCGGGCGTGACGATTCTCGCGGAACTCGTGAGCGAACACGCCGTCAATACCTTTGGCAGATTGCCCGTACGGGAGGGAGAACATGTGTTTGTGTGGTTTTCCCGATTCCCGAATCTGGCTGCGTATGAGCGGTTCAAGACCGCCCTCTCGCAATCGCCGCAGTGGCGCGAGACGATCGGTGCCGAGCTAACGTCGCGGATCAGGGAACCACAGGCGCTCAAACTATCCCCAACCGCGCGCTCGCTGCTACATGACTGAAACCATCGTTCGGCGAGCAACGCGTGAGAAAGTGACGACCGCACGCAACGTCTTCAGGGCGCTGTCCCCTGAATTCCCTCCAGGTTGAACCGTCAATTGAAAACCCGAACGGATCGAGGCTGGTAGAGGCCGGCTCGGAAATAGGCAGTCGGCGATTGGAGCCCCGCCGTCGTGTGGGGCCGGTGGTTGGTGTCACCTTGGGGTTCCAGCTAGTTGTTGGAGCCCCATTCCTTTTGTTCGACCCGACGTACAAGACACTGGCGTTGGCATCCTATTAACGGCTTATATCTGATATATAATATCATTTAATTGCGTTAAATAGTCGTATATGATACTATATTCGATCTTGCTAATTGCAGTATTAAATATCATATTTGACCTGTAACATCCTATTTGAGGTCGTAATGGCTCATATACGAGCTGTGAGCACAACCAGCGAGGCGCTGCGCGAAGTTGGGGGTCGGCTCCGGTCGTATCGTCTTCAGCAGAACATGACTCGCGCTGAGCTTGCCCTCCAGGCCGGCGTTGGGCTGGCGACGACGGTGCGCGCGGAAGCGGGGCAGAACACGAGTCTCGAGACGATCGTAAAGATGCTGCGCGCGCTCGGCCGTCTCGATGCACTCGACGCATTCCTGCCGCCGCCACTCGTCTCGCCGATCCAACTCGCGGCGTTTCGAGGACATGAACGGAAGCGCGCGCGGAAAAATGGACGCCGGCGAACTGCGCCAGAATCGATCGCGGAACAGATGAACGCCGAGATTGATCCGGAGAACTCTCATCGCTGAGAACCCATCGCGGCCGACCGTCGATCGCGTACGCCGCCCACCCCCAGACTACGCGGTCGCTGGGGTACGCGTTTGGGGACGAGAGGTCGGCGCAGTCGCGGAAGCACAAGACGGCCGCGTCATCTTCGAGTACGACGATTCGTTCCGTACGTCGGGGCTCGAGCTGTCACCGATTCATCTTCCACTCAGCCGCACCGGTCCGCAGGAGTTCCCGGAACTGCGACGGCTCGTGGCGTTCGCGGGCCTCCCAGGTGTCCTGGCCGATTCGCTTCCCGACGCGTTCGGCAACGCGGTGATCAAACGCTACTTCGAGCAACGAGGGACGCCGGACGCGGCGCTGAGTCCTGTCCAGAAGCTCCTTTACATCGGTAGCCGCGCGATGGGTGCCCTCGAGTTTCACCCGCCGCTCGCCGGTCGCGGTAGCCACGCGATCGAGGACGCGCTCGAAGTCGCGCGCCTGGTCGAGGAAGCTCGGCGCGTGATTGAAGGCGACCCCGGGGTTGCCGTCCCGGACATCATGCAGGTCGGTGCATCAGCCGGGGGGGCCCGCGCGAAAGCGCTCATCCTCTGGAATCGAGCGGCCAATCGCGTACGCTCGGCGTTCGCGGTGCCCAGACACGGCGACGAGCAGTGGCTCATCAAGTTCGACGGCGTCACAGGCGGCACCGGCGGACCACAGATCCACGAGGATATCCGGCCGGGTCCCTTTGGTCGCATCGAATACGTCTACGCGCAGATGGCGCGCGCGGCCGACATCGCGATGACCGATACGTACCTGCTCCACGAGCGCCAGTTCGCCCACTTCATGACGAAGCGGTTCGACCGCGTCGGCGCCGACCGCTTGCACATGCACAGCTTGGGCGGCATCCACCACGTGGACTTCAACGTTCGTGGTGCTCTCTCGTACGAGGAATATCTCCGGACGGTCCGGCTACTCGGGATGGGCCAACCCGCCGTCAATCAGGCGTTCCGCCGTATGGTCTTCAACGTTGCGGCCGTGAATCAAGATGATCACGTCAAGAATGTCGCGTTCCTCATGACTCCAGACGGCCGGTGGCAACTCTCGCCCGCATACGATGTCACGTACGCCAAAGGCAACCAGTGGACGCGTACGCACCAGATGACCGTGAACGGCAAAGACACGAGCATCACCCGCGTCGATCTGATGAAGGTCGGTGCGATGATGGATGTGCCGCGGGACGGCACGGACATCATCGCGGAGGTGGATGCCGCGCTCGCCCTGTGGGAGCCGGAAGCCCGCGCTGTGGACGTGCCATCCGAGTGGATCACCCGCATCGCAGGCGACTTTCAGCGGCTCGTGTAGCGCCGGCCGGTCGCCGGGCGACCAGCCGTGCGCTATGCTTGAGCCATGGATGCCGCGTATACGCGTCACTCCCTGCGCGTCTGACGTCTCGACGACCGACGATTTCACGATCGCGGCGTTCACATCCTCCATCCGAGCTCGCCACTATGGCAACCGGCATCACGAGTCTCGACACGTTCGTCTATGACGCGCTCCGCGCCGGGCAGAGTCGCGCGGAGATCACGCGGGTTCTCATTCTTGCCGGCTGGCCCGCCACGCAGGTGCGGATCGCGGTCGAAGCCTATGCGGACGTGGAGTTCGGCATTCCCGTTCCACGGCCACGCGTCTCGCTCTCTGCCCGCGAGATGTTCTTGTATCTGGTGTTGTTCACCGCACTCTACCTCACCGTCTTTCATGTCGGAGATATCCTTTTCGATCTCATCGATCGCGCCTTCCCCGATCCGGTCGGCCGCTCGTATCTGGGCAACGTCGCCGAGTCCATGAGATGGTCGCTCTCCGCAGTGATTGTTGCCTTCCCGGTGTTCCTCTGGACGAGTCACTACGTCAATCGCGAGATCGCCGCGAATCCCGCTGGTCGGCTCTCACCGGTTCGCCGATGGTGCACGTATCTGACCCTCTTTCTCGCCGTCGGCTGCCTGATCGGTGACGGCACGACCCTCGTCTTCAACGTGTTAGGGGGAGAGCTCTCCGTTCGCTTCGCGCTCAAAGTGCTGGTGGTCGGCGTCATCGCGGGCAGCGCGCTGGGATATTATCTCCGCGATCTTCGGAGCGGCGAGCGCCCCGAGGCGTGACATCTCCCCGGTTCTCGCTGTCCGCGCTCCTATTGACGGGCGCCGTCGTGGCCACGGTGGTCGCCGCCGTGATCGTCATGGGGTCTCCCTCGACGCTTCGCGCCCGACGCCTCGATCTCGTACGGTCGGAGAACTTGATGCAGTTGAATGACGCGATCGACCATCATTGGGATCACCGCGTGCAACTGCCGGCGGCGCTCGACAGCTTGGTGTCGGATCACGACCTCGACAGCGTGCCGCGCGACCCGGTCACGACGGTCGCCTACCAATACACGGTCACCGCGCGAGACGCGTTTCGATTGTGCGCGACCTTCGCGCAACCTGCCGCGGATGACCAGCACGAGTACGTGGAGCCATACTCGAATCCGCGGCTCCGACATCACGGCGTCGGGCTGACATGCTTCGATCTCAAACCCCACGACCTTCGAGCGACGCGCGCGGTCGGGAGTCGATGATCCGGGCTAGGGCTGCGCCTTGACGAGCACCACCACCGACGTGTCGGCGGCATGGATCATCACGCCCCGCAACGTGGTCGCGTTTTCAAAGGATCCGGTGAACGAGAGCGGCTGTATCGACGACACGAACTGCAACGTCACAACGCCGTGGACAATCGACCCCGTGATCGTGCCCGAGATGTCGGACGTGGCGCATACGCTACGGGGCGCGCACAGATACGCGCCGTCGATGCGGCTGCTGCGCTGGTCGAGGAGAATGTAGAAGAGACCGGAGTGCCAGTTGCCACTCACCGTGTACACCGGCGTCGTCCCGGCTCCGCATGACGCGGTCGCGAGCGCTGCCGCCAATACCAACATGAGCCGACGCGCAAGCCGCATGACGCAAGATACGGATGAGATCGTCGCACACAACGACGCACGTGGGAGCCACAGCGGTCATGCCCACTGACTAGTCCCGATGCGTTGCGTCGATGCAGGCAACAGCGTAGCGTCCATGCACCGAGAAGCGTTGCGTTGTCGCACCGGGATGCGTGGCGTCCACGCATCAGACTACCCAATCCCTGTGCGCCAGACATCGCGGTGCCTCGAGGTGCTTGCGGCGGGCGATGACCCGCGCCATGAATTAGTGGCCCTATAGGAGAGGACGTCGATGCGTATCGTGCTGTTCGGTGCCGGTGGCAACGTCGCCCGGCGCATTGCCCGAGAGGCGCTTGGGCGCGGGCACCAAGTGATTGGGGCGGTCCGAGATCCGGCGAAGTTCTTGCTTTACGACGACCGACTGACGGTCGTCAAGGGCGATGCCACCGACGCGGCGAGCGTCGCGCGAGTCGCCGCCGGCGCCGACGCGATCGTGAACGCGCTCTCGGCGCATCCCGGCGGAGACGGCCGGCCCGCGTCATCACTCAGCGACGCCGCCCGCGCACTCGTCGCGGGTGCCTCACAGGCCGGAGTCCGACGACTCGTGATCGTGGGCGGGGCCGGGAGTCTCGAAGTGCTGCCCGGCCGCCAGCTCGTGGAATCGCCTGATTTTCCCGCTGGCTACAAACCGGAAGCACTCGCGCAACGCGACGCGCTCGAGGTCTATCGCAGCGAAGCCGGTGACCTCGACTGGACGTACATCAGTCCCGCCGCGGAGATCCATCCGGGGACGCGAACCGGCACGTACCGGACGGGCAGCAATCAGCTCCTGGTCGATGCCACGGGGCACAGCGGGATCACGTACGAAGACTACGCCGCCGCGCTAGTGGACGAGTTGGAAGCGCCCACACACCTGCGACGTCGCATGACCGTCGCATATTGATCGACGCCCGCGTGCCGACTTCGACCGTGAGCCAGTCCGCGTCCGATACCGACAGCGCCGGTTCGGGCGCGCATGGCATCCGTCCGCCTGGATACCGCCTGCCAGAGGCGACGCGCGTCGGCCACGTCGTCCTCCAAGTCGCGGATCTCGCGCGCTCGCTCGAGTACTACCAACAGGTGCTCGGCTTTCGCGTACTCGGCCGCGCCGGCGCTCCAGCAAGCGCCCCAGCGGACGCCCCAGCGNNCGCCCCAGCGGGCGCCCGGGCCACGCTCGCGGCGCACGGCGATGCGGCCCCGCTCATCGAGCTTCACGAACGGCGCGGTGCACGGCCCGTCTCTCGCCGGGGCAGGCTTGGACTCTATCATTTCGCGATCCTGCTGCCCACCCGCGCGGCGCTCGGGCAGTTCGTTGCCCACCTCGCGAATATCGGCGCGTACGCGGGGATGTCGGATCACTTAGTCAGTGAAGCGGTCTATCTCACGGACCCCGATGGCCTCGGGATCGAGGTGTACGCCGATCGCCCACGTGTGAGCTGGCAGACCGACGGTGGGCAGCTCGTGA
The DNA here is from genome assembly GCA_003152485.1 of Gemmatimonadota bacterium. Lineage (GTDB taxonomy): Bacteria > Gemmatimonadota > Gemmatimonadetes > Gemmatimonadales > Gemmatimonadaceae > Palsa-1248. Next base: position 24,746 of record PMAE01000039.1, read on the forward strand.
TGCAGATCGAACCGCTCGATGTCGATGATCTCGTTCGCGCGGGCGGTGGCGCTCCGTGGACGGGGATGCCGGCGGGCACGACGATCGGACACGTCCACCTGTTCGTCGCCGACCTCGACGCCGCGACCACGTTCTATCACGCGGGGCTGGGATTCGACAAGACAGTCTGGATGTATCCCGGCGCGCTATTCCTCGCCGCCGGTGGCTACCATCACCACCTCGGCACGAACACGTGGGCCGCCGACGCACCGCGCGCTGAGGCAGACGATGCCCGGCTCGTCGAATGGGTCATCGTCCTGCCCGACCGGGCGGCGGTGCAGGACAGCGCGCGGAGCATGGAGGCGGCTGGCCATCCGGTGACGACGACCGGGGACGGCTGGATCGCCACCGATCCGTGGGGGACTCAGATCCATATCATCAGCAGCGACGGGCGCTGACAGAGCCCCACCGGGCCCGTTGACTACTTCGTCGGCGGGGCGAGCAGAAACGTGCGCATCGCGCTCGCGACCGAGTCAGGGCGCCCCAGAAACACATAGTGCGATGCTCCGGGAAGCGTGATGACAGTGGCTTGCGGCACCGCTTGCGAGAATCCCTCCCGTTGTGCGCGCCACCACCCTTGGGCTTCGGTGAACCATTTCGATTCGGACGAATCGGTCGTCGCGATCCACGGCAGGAGTTGCTGCACTCGCTCCGGATAGTTGTAGATGGCGAGCACCGGGACGTGCACCCGCGCAAAGGGTGGCGACGCGGCCTCAGATGATCGAATGACCGAATCCGAATATGTCTCCGGGGTCATGGCCCCCGAATCCCGACCGGCCGCGGTGAACCGCTCGGTGGCGCGGAAGTCTCCCTCCGTGATCGGTGCGTTGCTCAATCGGCGTGTGTAGGCCAGGCCGGCGGCGACGGATGCGGAGTCGGCGGCGGTCGGCGGGGGTGGGGTGGGCCAACCCGCGACAATCGGGTGGCGGTGATAGTCGAAGCCGGCGTCGAGGTACACCATCCGATCGATGCGGGTCGGATACGTCGCGGCGAGCAACGTCAGCTCCTGCCCGGCGATGGAATGTCCCACCACGTCGATGCGGGCCAAGTGCAAGCTGTCCATCACCGCGTGCACATCCTCGACCAACACCGGGATGGTGTAGCCGCTGGCCGGGTGGTCGGAGGCGCCCCATCCGCGGCGGGTGAACGCCAGGACGTGGAATTTGTCGGTAAATCGCGGCGCGAAGTCATCGAAGATGTGGCCCGTGTTCTCCAGCCCATTGAGGAACACCAGCGGCTCCCCGGTTCCGCCCCAGTCCAGCACTTCGATCCGCACGCCGCCCGGGACGGTCACGAACTGCTGCGTATGGGGAGAGGGATCATGCCAAGGCCCAGCGACCGCCAGCGGCGCGGCACTCGCATCGGACGCGGGCTGGTCGCGGCCGCAGCCCACGGTCGCGACCAGCAAGGCCACGGCAACCGGGGCAAACCACCGGGCTACGCGGGATGAGCGCACGATAGCCGGGCGGACACCCGGGCGGAGTCGAAACCGGTGCGGCGGAGTCACGCGTGCCTCGCTCTGCCGTGAAAGTGGTCCATAGGCCCCATTGAGATTCACCGCCGTGCGATCTCTCGAACCGGTCACGGCCTCACCAGTGTCTAACACCCCAATCGTGACATACCACTACACGCGTCCACATACTTCGACGTCCGCCATTGGGGCCGATTGCTCACGTTTCCTAACTCACTGAAGGGGAGGGGAGCCGTTGACGCTCCTGCGGCCGCATACTCGTTAGAGGATCCCGACGCCGCGGGCCAGAAGCACCGCAACGGTCGTAAATGAAATCGTGGCCTGCACCATGCTCAGGAGTTTGGCCCACCGCGACAGAACCGGCGTATCCGTCGGTGAGAATGCGGCACTCGTGTTGAACGCCACGAACAGATAGTCAACGAACCCTGGCCGCCACGTGCGGTCGGGCGATTCGGCTGTCATTTGCGGAAAGAGAAACGCACCGGTGGCGTGTGCCTTGTGCAGCTCGCGCACGTTGGGGCCGCCGCCGTCGAGTCGCCAGTACCAAGATGCGAAGACGAGGACGTTGGTGATCCACACCACCGCGCCCGACCGCAGTAACGCGCCCGGTGTCTCCGCGTGCGTCGGCAACGCCGCGACCAACGCCACCAGGGTTACGATCAGATCACAGGTGATGACCGACGAGATCACGAACCCCAGCGCTTGATTGACCTGACTGTATCCACTGCGTCGAGCCATCACGGTCGGGATCAAGAGGGCCACGGCGACGGCGAGGAGCAACCACTGCGGGCCCACCGTCAACGCGCGCGGCAGCGCGAGATGCAGACCCCCGATCGCCGTGATGGCGAGCATCGCTTGCCAACGCGGCTCGCTATACGCCGGACTGGGTGTGTCACGGGGCAGGGCCGAGTTCGACGGCGATCTCGCGGGTTTGTGGGAGGCGGCCATCCCTGAAAACTGGAGCAGCCGACTGCGCACGTCGAGACTTGCGCTCAGCCCGAGTGTCGCATTCGATGTCCGTTGAGGCTCGAACGGTCTACGGTCAGCCGCTCGCCGGGGGGCTCGAGATCCTGCGCCGGCTATCGAGTTCGATCCTGCTCCGCCGCTCGCATGGCGCGCGCTACATCAGCGTCGGTGCCATGGTCGCGCGATTCCAGAGCGTCAATCACACCCGTCCGGTCGGCCTCGGACCGATTCTGGTTGAGCTTCCATTTCCCATCAAGTCGTTGGATGGGGATCTCCACGCCGACGATCGCCTTGAGCTCGAGATCGATGTAGCGAACCGGCGCGTCGGTGACGTGCCACGGCTCGGCGGATGCTTCCTCGTGTGCCTCGGTCAGTCGAGTGACGACAACGCGCAGGCGCTCCACGTCATCGAAGAACTCCGCGCGGCCATACGCGTGCACGGCGATGTAGTTCCACGTCGGGACGACTTTGCCGGTCTCCCGCTTGCTCGCGTACCAGGACGGGGAGATGTACGCCTCGGGGCCGAGGAAGATGGCCAGCGCATCTGCGTCGGGCAGCGAGTCGCGCCACTGGCTATTGGCACGTGCGACATGGCCGACCAACGTCCCGTTCGGGCCGCGATCCGCGTCGAGGAGCAGCGGGAGGTGCGTCGCCGTCAGTCCGTGCGGCGTCATGGTGACGAGCGTCGCGAGCGTCGTCCGTCGGATTGCGTCGTGCAGCACGGGGAGTCGTGGCTCGTCGAACTGGCGCGGTATGTACATCGTTATCGACTACCGGCGCGATTGGGCGCGGAGGAGAGTACATCGGTGAGGGCAGGGGCGGCCGTCGGTACGTCCTGACGGTAGTCCTTGCCGAGGAAGGCGGCGACAGTCGCGGCGATCTGGGACTGCGTCACCGCCGGCGCCAGCGTGTGGGCGAAAGGTACACACCATTCCAGCGCGCGACGACCACTCCGGACGGCAGGTCGATCGCTGCGAGCGGGCGGGCGCGGCTGCCCTCCACCGTGCTGGGACTGCTCTTTCATCTGGCCGAGCATACGCAACGCCACGCAGGGCAGACGATCACCACGGCCGCGATCGTGAGAGGGAGTGAGTCGTAGATCGCTAGGGGCGGATGTTGACGGGTGACGGTGGTTGGACAGCTGCACATACTCCGCAGCAAGCGGAAGGCCGTGTCGCGAACCACTCGCCACTCAACCACTAGCCGCCTCGCCCCCGCCAGCGGTCGAGAATGCGTCGATCCTTCTTGGAGGGCCGGCCGGCCTCGATGCTATTGGCGGGGAGGGCGCGAAGTTGGGTGGCGAGCGCCTCGCGCGCCACCCGGCTCGCGGCCGTCTCTTCGAACAGCTTCTCCGCGTCCGCACTCCGTCCGCGCCGCTCGCTCAGCACTCGGACCACGAGATGCGTCTCGAATGGCGGCCGCCGAATGCGCAGGGCGTCGCCGATCTGCAGCGGCTTGGCGCGTTTAGCCCGCTCCCCATTTACGTCCACCTTTCCACCGGCGATCGCGTCGGCGGCCAACGTCCGGGTCTTGAAGAACCGGGCGGCCCACAGCCATTTGTCCAGCCGGACTCTACCGGGCTCAGGGGACTCAGGCATCTGTCGTCCCCGTATGCAGTTGGGTCACGTCGCCACCCTTCGAGCAGTTACGGGTATGAATAGGCCAGGGTGCGTCGGGACACGCTGACCGCGGCGTGGTATCGGCGCGCCCGCTTTCGGACCGAGTAAAATACCATCGGGCGACGATGACCTCGACGCTCGCACGACCGGCGGCTGGACAGGGTGCCGGACCTCAACTGTGTGACATGACTGCGACCGCTGTGTCTTCCATCGAACAAACGCTCTTTCCGTCGGCCAGTCCGTCGGCCGACTTTGATCTCGCTGAATCGATCCTGCCGGAAAAGCGCCGCGGCCACGCCGAGCTCGGCGTCTTGGATATCACGAAGTGGTTTGGCGAGACGAGTGGCGGGGTCCGCACATACCTGCTGCAGAAGGCGAAGTATGTCGAGGCCCGACCGTCGCTCCGGCACGTGCTCGTCATCCCGGGCGCTCGCGACTCCATCACGGCCGGCAATGGCGTGCGCTGCTATCGGTTGCGCGGCCCGCGGATCCCGACCCAGCGCCCGTACCGCTTCATGCTGGCGACGCGCTCGATTCGGCGGATCATCGAGCATGAGCAGCCCGGCGTGATCGAAGTCGGGAGTCCATTCCTCGTGCCCTGGATCACGAAACGCGCCGCACGGCGCATCGACGTCCCATTGGTCGGGTTCTTCCACAGCAACTTTCCGCGCGCCATCTGCTCGTTCCCGGAGCGGACCCGCGGACTCCGTCGCCACGCGCACGACGCCGCGTGGCGGTACGTCCGGCGACTCAATCAGGAATTCGAGGTGACGATCGTCGCGTCGCGGTATATGGTGAACGACCTCGAAGAGCACGGTGCGCGACGGATCGAATGCGTACCGCTCGGCGTTGATCTGGATCATTTTCACCCACGGAGGCGCGCCGATGCGGCGCGCACGCGGGCGGCCTTGGGTCTTCCCGCGGAAACTCCCCTCGTCGCCTTTATCGGACGGTTCGCGCGTGAAAAAGAAGTGGATGTCCTGCTGCGTGCATGGGAGACAATCGAGCGGCAGACCGACGCCTCGCTCGTGCTGGTGGGCGATGGGCCGGCGCGCCGACGACTGCTGGCCCAGACCGGCGCATCTCGCATTTTCTGGCTGCCATACGAGAACGACCAGGAACGACTGGCCAACTTTCTTGCCGCGGTCGATCTGATCGTGTCGCCCGGTTCGATCGAAACGTTCGGATTGTCGGCGCTCGAAGCCGCGGCGTCGGGCACGGCCGTCTTGTCGGCCGATCGGGGCGGCGTTTCGGAGCAATTGGCCGCGTCCGGCGGGGGCGCGGTGTTCCTGGCTGGTGACAGCGGCTCATTGGCCGATGAGGCGGTCCGGACGCTGCGCGCCCGAGATGATCTCCCACGCCTGGGCGCGCTCGGCCGCGCCCACGCCGAGCGGAACCACTCGTGGAGTAGCGTCTTCGACCGGATCTTTGATATCTACCGACGCGTCGCCGCCTAGCGGCCGTGGAGCGGCGGCGGCGACGTCGGCATCGGATGGCCTCCGGCGCCATCTCCTGATCTCGATCCACGACGTCACGCCCGCCCTCGACGAGCGTGTCCGCGCGTTGTGGGCACTCTGTCGCGCGCGCGCCGTGACGCCCGCGCTGCTGGTGGTGCCCAATTGGCATGGCGGGTGGCCGCTCGACCAATCGCCGGCGTTCGTCCGGTGGGTGCGCGAGTGCGCGGACGCTGGCGCGGAAATCCTGCTCCACGGTGAACGACACGACGAGGTTGGTCTGCCGCGCGGATGGCGCGACGAGGCCCGCGCGTGGGGCAAGACCGCCCGCGAGGGAGAATTTCTCACCCTCGACGAACAGCGGGCGCGCGAACGGATCGACCGAGGGCTGGCGCTCTTCGCGCAGCTCGGGCTGCGGGCCGCTGGATTCGTCCCGCCCGGCTGGCTGGCACGCGCGGACTGCTGGCGGGCCGTGGTCGCGGCCGGGTTGCGCTACAGTGAGGATGACGGCGTGATCCGCATCCACGACGCGCGCGGGACGCGCCGCATTCGATCGCCGGTCGTGCGATGGAGCGGTCGCACGCCGGTGCGCGCATACGGCTCGGCCGCGGTGGCCGCGCTTCGGTGGCGCGTGCAACGCAGCGCGCGCCATGTGCGTCTCGCGTACCATCCAGCGGACCTCGATCATGCGGCGACCGCCCGCTCGGCGGCAATGGCACTCGATCGATGGTTGGGCGACCGACCCGTGTCGCGCTATGCGGATCTCTGAGCCTGTCGGGAGCGTCGACGCCCGCTCCGCTATGGCGGTGCGGCTCGCCCTGTTCAGCGACACCTATCCGCCGCAGCTCAACGGCGTCTCGCGGACGCTCGAGAGATTGGTGGCCGCGGTGCGCGCGCGCGGCGGGGCGGCGCGCGTCTATACGACCACAGACCCAGAGGCACGAGACGGCGCCGGATTGAGCGGGGACATCTGGCGCCGCCCGAGCGTACCATTCTGGGCCTACCCGCAGCTTCGGATCTCGGCCCCGGTCCTGGGCGCCGCGTACGCCAACCTTCGCGCCTGGCGCCCGACACTGATCCACGCCGCGACTCCCTTTGGAATGGGCCTCGCGGGTCGCGCGTGTGCGCGGTCGCTTGGAGTTCCGCTCGTGACGTCGTACCACACGAGCTTCAACGAGTACGCGAAGTTCTACCGGCTGGGCGCATTGAGTGAACGGGGGTGGGCATATATCCGGTGGTTTCACAACAGTGGCGCGCGGACGTTCGTCCCCACGCACGCCGTGATGGATGAACTCCGACAACTGGGGCTCCAACGGCTCACCCTCTGGGGGCGGGGCCTCGATCCATCGCGATTCCACCCGGGGTTCCGGTCGCGCGCTCTGCGCGCCCAACTGGGCGCGGACGACGATACCGTCGTCGTGGCGTACGTCGGTCGGCTGGCGGCCGAGAAGGGGCTCGACGTCGCGTTGGGCGCAATGCGGGAGCTCGCGCCGGGCGCGGAACGCGGCGGCGATCGTCGGCCTCGAATCGTCTTCGCGGTCGCAGGGGACGGACCGTACGCCCATCATTGTCGTCGGACCGCACCGCCTCCGCCCGCCGTGCATTTCGTGGGGCGTCTCGAGGGGCGTGCGCTGAGCGAGCTGTATGCGTCGGCCGACCTCTTCATCTTCCCGTCCGCTACCGACACGTTCGGCAATGTCCTGCTCGAGGCGATGGCGTCCGGACTGCCGGTCATCGGCGCGGATGTCGGACCGACGCGCGAGCTGCTCGCCGCGGGCGGTGGCATCACCGTACCACGTGGCGATCCGCACGCGCTCGCCGTCGCCATCGCCGGCTTGGCCGCCGATCCCGCGCGGCGCGCAGCCATCGCGCATGACGGCGCCATCTATGCGGCGACGTGCTCATGGAATCACATCTTCGACGACCTCATCACCGAGTACCGCGCGGTGATCGCGGGCGCGGCCGCGGTCGTGATGCGGCACCTGCCGGCCGCGCGCAGCTCACCCGCTCGCGAGGCAGACGTCAGCTAGTCTGCGTCGGCGGCGTCCACCTGTACGTCCGCGGTGCCGTCGCGATGGTATTGGATCCGCACGTTCCATGGCTGGCAGCAGACCTGGCAGTCCTCCACATAATCCTGCCGACGCCCTCCTGACGGGTCGAGCGCGATCTCATTCGGCGCGCCGCAATAGGGACATGCCACCGTGGCGCCGACATCGACATGACCAGCGGCACTCTCTACGCCGTCGATGTCGGACAGCTCCTCATCGTCCGGTTCCGGTTCCGGGTCCGGTTCCGGATCCGATTCGGGATCCTCCGCCTGCGACTTGCGGTGCCGAGTCATTCGTCGGACTCCTGGCGCCGCCCGCGTTTCGTATCCGCTCGGCGCCGCTTCGTATCGAGCCGTTTGTGCACGGAGGAGGCGGTGGGACGCGTGGCGTGGCGCCGTCTGGGGACGACGAGCGCGCGGGATACGAGGGCCGCCAATCGGGCGTCCGCCGAGTCGCGATTCTGGCGTTGACTACGGGAGTCCGCGGCGACGACCCGGAGGTCGCCGTCGGCGTCGATGCGGTTCGCCAACCGAGTCCGGACCAGCGTCCGCTGCTCCTCGTCGAGGGCCCGCGACCGATCGACGTTCCACACGAGTTCGATCCGCGTCGACGACGTGTTGACGTGCTGGCCGCCGGGCCCCCCGGCGCGGGTCGCGCGAGTCCGCAGCTCGTCGCGCGGGATCACGATCCCGCCTCGGACTATGAGGTCGTCGGACATCCATCACGGGCCACGCGGCCGCGAATCCGGCGCGAGCCGCGATCCGGCGGGTACCGCGGGAGGCTCACGCCGGCACGGGCGATGGTGGGTGCGGCGCGCGCGCGGAGCGAGCCCGGTGGACGCGAAGCGCGGCAACTCGCCGGCCGTCGATGGCGACGATCTCCAACTCGCCTCCCGGGAACGACACCCGGTCGCCGACCCGTGGCGCCCGCCCGAGCATCGCGAACGCGAATCCACCGAGCGTGGTCCACTCGCCTTCCGGGATGTCGAGCTGATAGTCCGCGCGCACGTCGATCAGCGACAGGGTGCCCGCAAGCTCGAGTACCCCATCGGCCTCGAGGGATGTACGGGTCGTGGGGTCGTATTCATCGGCGATCTCACCGATGACCTGCTCCACCAGGTCCTCCATCGTCACGACGCCGGCGGTTCCGCCGTACTCATCGAGAACGATCGCCATGTGGGCTCTCGTGCGACGCAGGTCATCGAGCACGAGCTCGGCGCGCCGCGTGGCTGGGACGTAGACGGCTTCGCGTGTGTACTGCTCCATCGAGAATGACGAGCCGCCTTCGTGGAGCAGAAGATCCTTGGCGAGAAATACACCGAGGATGTCGTCCAGGCTGTCGCGGTACACGGGGTAGCGCGAGTAGCGCTCGGCGATCATCACCGCCAGCACCTCCGCCTCGGTGGATGCCACCGGGAGCGCCACGATATCCGTGCGTGGTCTCATGACGTCGCTGGCTCGTTTGTCGTGGAACTCGAGGACACTTGTCAGCATCGCGGAGTCCCGCGCATCAAGCGTCCCGCCCCAGCGGGCCTGCAACACGAGCTCGCGTAGCTCGTCCAGAGAGAGACTGCGCACCCACCGGCCCGCGAGATACGTACCGAGTGGGCGAACCAGCCGGCGGAGCGTGCCACCAACGACGCGGCGGAGGACCGAGGCGGCGGCGACCGCCAGGGCCAGCAGTCGCGCGGCACCGCGGCCCGCAATCGACTGGGGCGTCTGGGGTTGCGTCGTACTCATAGTGGTAGCGCGCGGAAACCGTTTCGCACGCGACTCGTCAAGAAGATAAACCATAATGGCCGACGGCGCGCCCCTTTTGCCCCCTTCCGCACCGCCCCTCTCGCCGCGCCCGGCGGCAGGTGCGACCGCGTCTGTGCAGCGGCGGAGGCTGGAGCAGGCCATGCTCGACCCCCGGCGGATGATCCGGTGGGTGTATCTGGGTCGCTTCTCCGTCGCGACGTCCATCTTCCTCGCCGCGCAACTCGTCTGGACCAGCGCGGCCGCGACCGACACGCGAATCGCGTCGCTGATCTTCGCGGTCACGATGGTGGTCACGGTGGCTTCGGCGGCCTACACCGAGGTCTATGGTGCCCGACACGGCGCCCCGCGGCTGGGCCGGTCGTTCCTGTACGGGCAATGCGTATTCGACCTGCTGTTGGTGACCGCGGTCGTCCACGTCACGGGGGGAAGCGCATCCCAGTTTGCCCTCTTCTATATCCTCGTCATCGCGAGCGCGGCGCTGCTGCTGCCCGTCGGCGGCGGGCTGCTCGTCGCGCTCCTCGGTATCGTCTGCTACTTCGTCGAGGTCCTGTGGCTGGGCGGCACCACGCCCGATCTCGGCGTGTGGCTGCAGCTCATCGTCTTCGGTACCGTCGCCCTGGCCAGCGGCTACATCAGCGCGCGGCTGCAGGAAGCGGGGCAGGGCACGGCCGCCGAGCTCGTATTCGTCCGGCTGCAAGCGGATGACATCCTGCGCAACATCCGCAGTGGCATCGTGACCGTGGACGCGCATGGTACGCTGCTGTTCGCCAATCCGGCTGCCGGCTCGCTGCTCGGGCTGCCATTCAGTGAACTGATCGGGACTCCCGTGCTCGAGCGCATCGCCCGCGCTTCGCCAACCGTCGCCCGGGCGCTCGCGCGCGCGGCGGTCAACGGCGTTCGGACGACGCGTGCTGAAGACGTGATACGGTTCGCCGACCACGTGTTTCCGATTGGACTCACCACCACGTTCAGCGATGGCGATGGCGCCACCGTCGGCCGCACGGCCACCGCGATCTTTCAGGACATTTCGGGGCAGAAGCGGCTCGAGAGCCTCCACATCCGCGCCGGCCGGCTCGAGGCCATCGCGGAGCTCAGCGCCTCACTGGCGCACGAGATCCGGAATCCCTTGGCCTCCATCCGCAGCGCCGTCGAGCAGCTCACGCGCATGCTCCCGCGGCCGACGACCCCGCCGGGTGACCGGGCAACTGGGGCGGACAACGGGCCGGTCAACGAGCCCGTCAACGCGGCGGTCAACGGGGCGCCGACTGGCGTTGCCAATGGAATGGCCGACGGGCACCGCTCGGCGAGTGGCCACACCAACGGTCACGCAAATGGGCAGCGAGGAGGCTACGGCAACGGGCACCCAACGGCGCATCCCACCGGGCCGACGGACGGTCGGCAGGGTGGCGCACTCAGCGTGGCCGTCGATCCGGCGGCCTCCAGCGACGATGACGACGCGCGCACATTGGGCGCGTTGATCGTCCGGGAGTCGGACCGGTTGTCTCGACTTCTCACGGAGTTCCTCGACTTTGCGCGAGTGCGGGTGACGCGCGTGTCGGCAGTCGATATTGGCGCGGTAGCGCGCGGGGCGGCGAATCTCGCCGCCGCGCATCCTGATGTGAAAGAGGGGCTGACTGTGAACTGCACGACTCCGGAGACCCCGGTGATCATCGACGGCGACGAGGATCTTCTCCACCGCGCCGCGTTCAACCTGGCGCTCAACGCCGTGCAGGCGGCGCCCGCGGGCGGCCACGTGCGGCTCGAGGTTTCACACATCCCACCGGACCAACTGCCGAGTGGGGTGACCTTTGAGCGGGGCGCGGTCTCGCTGCGGGTGACCGATGACGGACCGGGGATCGCGCCTGAAGTGCGAGATCACTTGTTCGAGCCATTCATCACCACCAAGGGCGGGGGTAGTGGACTTGGCTTGCCGATCGTCCACCGCGCCATCGAGGCCCACCGCGGTGTCGTGCTGGTGGACTCGGCGGGTGATTGCGGAACGCGATTCACCGTGCTCCTCCCCTACGATCAATCAGATGACGCGGAGCTCGAGACCGCGGCGGGTGGCTACGCATGACGCCGGACGCGAAGCCCACGGTCCTGGTGATCGATGATGAGACCGGGATCCTCGAGTCGCTGCGCATCCTGCTCAAGAACGAAGGATTCACGCCGATCATCGCGAACAGCGGGAAGCAGGCCCTCGAACAGCTCGCCGATCTCCGGCCCGACATCGTCCTGAGCGACGTCCGGATGCCGAACGTCGGCGGCGTCCAGGTCCTCAGCGCGGCGCGGGCGCTCGATCCCGAGATTCCGGTGATCCTGATGACCGCTCAAGCGACGCTGCAATCGGCGATGCAGGCGGTCAATGAAGGCGCGTTCTACTACATCCAGAAGCCGTTTCGGAACGACGAGATGCTGGCCATTCTCCGTCGCGCCGCCGAACACCGGAAGCTACGGGTCGAGAACCGCTCGCTCCGCCAGGAGATTACGAGGCGCGAGCGGTCCGCGAGTGGGCGGCCGGCGGGGACGAGCAAGTGTTGGCTCGACGTGGTCCGTCTCGCGGAGACCGTGGCGCCCACCGAGTCCACGATCCTGCTCCAGGGCGAGTCGGGGACGGGTAAGGAAGTCATCGCCCGGTACATCCACCAGCTCTCGCACCGCAGCGAGGGACAATTCCTCTCGATCAACTGTGGCGCGCTGCCCGAGAGTCTCCTCGAATCGGAATTGTTCGGCCACGTCAAGGGATCGTTCACCGGAGCGATCAAAGACAAGAGCGGCCTGTTCTCGGCGGCCGCTGGAGGCACGTTCTTCCTCGACGAGATCGGGGAGACGACGTCGGCGACCCAGGTCAAGCTGCTTCGCGTGCTACAACACCGCGAGGTCATCCCGGTCGGCGCCACCGATGCGCAACCGATCGATGTGCGACTGTTGGCGGCCACGAACCGGGATCTCGAAGAGGAGATCAAACGCGGCAATTTCCGCAGTGATCTCTTCTACCGGCTCAACGTGATCGCGATGCACCTCCCGCCGCTGCGGGACCGCCGTGATGACATCCCGTTGCTGATCGATCTCTTCCTGCACCGGTCATCGCAGGCGCGCAACGAGCCGGTCAAGCACGTGAGCCCCGAAGCGCTCGAGATCCTGCAGAGCTTCTCCTGGCCCGGCAATGTTCGCGAGCTCGAGAACGCGATGGAGCGGGCAGTCATTCTCTCCACGGGCGACGTCATCGACGTCGCGGTGCTGCCCGAGCGAGTCACCCAGCGCCGGGCGGAGCCGCTGATCTCCGAGCGCGTGCCGACGAACCCCACGCTCGACGCGATCGAGCGCGCGTACATCCTCTGGGTGCTGCAGAGTGAGGGCGGGAACAAGACGCGCGCCGCCGAGGTGCTCGGCATCGATCCGTCCACGCTCTATCGTAAGCTGTCGCGCTTCGAGGTCGAGGCGTGACAGCCGCGGCCGCCCGGCGGGAGGTCGTCGCGCTCCCGCCGTGGGTGGCCGCCGTTGCGGTCGGCGTCGTGACGCTCGTCGTCGCGATGTCCGTGGTGCGCCCGTACGTGATCGGCGCCTTCCATGACGACGCGATCTATGTCATCCTGGGACGGGCGCTGGCCACCGGGGCCGGGTACCGCTACCTACATCTCCCGGGCGCGCCGAGTGCGACGCACTATCCACCGGGGTATCCGGCGCTCCTGGCGATACTCTGGCGGCTGGCGCCGCAATTCCCCGACAACGTGATGCTCTTCGAGCGAGCTAACGCCTGCTTGCTCGGCGCGTCGGCCGCGATGGCGTACCTGCTCGCCCACCGCCGACTGGGGATGACCGCCCCATGGGCCGCCGCGGTGGCATTCATCGGGACCGCTACGGTGCCCCCGCTGGCGCTGGCCACCATCGTCCTGTCCGAATCGTTGTTTCTCGCGGTGCTGCTCGCTGCGCTCCTCGTGACGGAGGGTGTCGTCGGAGGGCCCCGTGAGCCGACGGCGGGCCCGGGCGGGGGCGGTGTGATGCCCGCCGTGCTGGCGGGGGCGCTGTGCGGCGCCGTGGCACTCGTGCGTACCGTCGGGATCGTCGTCGTGCCCGCCGCCATCGTCGCCTGTCTGATCCGGCGGCGCCCACGCGCCGCGCTCCTCGTCGGTGCGGCGGCCCTCGCGGTGCTGTTGCCCTGGCAGCTCTGGGTGTGGAGACACACGGGCGAGTTGGCGCCGGTGCTGCAGGGAGAATATGGGTCGTATTCCGGATGGCTCAGTGGTGCCCTGGGCCGTCACGGCCCCGGCTTTGCATTCTCGACGGCGCGCCAAAATATGAGCGACATCGTCACCATGCTCGAGGTGCAGTTCGCGCCGCAGCTCCCGCTGTGGGTGAAGCGGATCGCCATCGTGTCGTGCGCGATGCTCGTCGGGGTTGGTCTCATCCGGATGGCACGGGTGGCGCCGGTCACCGCGGGATTCGCGGTGTTGTACGCCGGTGAGGTAGTATTCTGGCCGTTTCCCCCGTTCCGATTCGTCTGGGCCGCGTGGCTAATTCTCGTGTTGGTGTTGGGGGCGGGCGCGGTCGGGGTCTGGGAGTGGCGGCCGCACGCGCGGACCGCAGCGCGCCTCCGAGGGCTGCGAGTGGCCCGCGCGTTCGCGGTCGGGGGTGCGGTGGTCGTGGGATGCGGGATCGGTTGGTACAACGTGCTCGGCGTGCGCGGACATTGGTGGAACACCATGCAGGAGAGCCTCTCGGTGAAAATGACAGTTCCGCTGGCATGGTTGGCGTCGCACCCGACACTTCCGGGCGTCGTGGCGAGCGATCAGGAACCCGCTTTCTATTTATATGCGGGGCGGACCGGCGTGCCCTGCAATTCATTCACGCCCGACGAGTACATCTATCCGCGTGACACGGCCCGCGATCGCGCGGTGCTCGACCTCGTGCTGCGCCGGTTCCCGGTGGGCGCCGTGGTGGCGACCGGGCCCGCATGTGGCCTGGCCGCGCTGCGCCTGTCGCAATCCCGATCACCGGCGTTGGTGCCGGTGGATACACTGACCGCTGGATTCGCCGTTTTCGCACGGACCACTCGATGACTGACATCGGTACCTCGCCCGCGACGCCTGCCGGCGCGCCCCCGCTCCCCACTGATCGCGCGGCCGTCACCGGCCCCGGCGCCAACGCACCCGTGCGGGCGATGTCCCGCATGCGTGGCCGCACGCCACTCCCGCGTGAGCAAGTCAGGCTCTCGGTGCTGATTCCGGTCTACAACGAGGAGCTGACCATCGAGATGATCGTGGACCAAGTGCACGCCGTACCGGTGCAGAAGGAGGTCATCTGTGTCAACGACAAGTCCACCGACGGCACAGCGGCCGTGCTCGACCGATTGGCCGCCGCTGGCCGGATCGACCGCTTAATCCATCACCCGGTCAATCGCGGCAAAGGCGCCGCGATTCGGACCGCGCTCGCGGCGAGCACCGGCAACGTGGTCATCGTCCAGGACGCGGATCTGGAGTACGATCCGGCCGACTGGCCCGCGCTGCTCGAGCCGATCGTCGAGGGGCAGGCAGACGCCGTATTCGGGTCCCGTTTTTTGGGCGGCGCCCATCGGGTGCTGTATTTCTGGCATTCCGTCGGGAACGCGGGGCTGACCACGTTCAGCAACATGCTGACGAACCTCAATCTCACGGACATGGAGACGTGCTACAAAGCCGTGCGCGGCGATCTCGCGCGCGGACTGCGGCTCACCTCCGACCGATTTGGGTTCGAGCCCGAGATCACGGCCCGCCTCGCCCAGGCGAACGCCCGGATCTTCGAGGTGCCGATCGGCTACTCCGGACGCACCTACGCCGAGGGAAAGAAGATCGGCTGGCGCGACGGTTTCCGGGCGCTCTGGGCGATCCTCAAGTACAATCTCCGGTAGGTCACCGCGCCGGCGGCGAAACCCCCAGCCTGCCGAGGTTCGCGAGCGCCGCCTGGTAGTCCGGCTTTGCACGGACCGCCTCCTCATACTGCGCAACCGCGGCCGCGGTGTCGCCCGTCTGCTCCAGGAGGTTGCCGAGGTTGTTGTGCGCCTCGGCGTAGTCGGGCTTGAGTCGCAACGCTTGGTCGTATTGTGCGATGGCTTCTGGAATCCTGCCCTCTCGCGACAACGCGGTCCCCAGATTGTAGCGCGCCTCGGCGTAATCGGGTTTGATCCGCAGGGCCTCTTCCCAGTGTTTCCTCGCTTCGTCAACCCGACCCACCTGCGCCAGCGCAACGGCGAGGTTGTTGTGCGCCTCGGCGTAATCGGGTTTGATCCGCAGG
>PMAE01000034.1 GCA_003152485.1 Gemmatimonadota bacterium
CACGGATCGGGTCAACTCCAGTAAGCGGTGCCGGCCGTGGTCACCCCACAGGCGTAAAGCTCGCCTGAGCTCACCATGGCAAAGATCAACGCGCCCGACACAGGGACCGGCACGGTGCTGTGCCCGACGGACGTACCGTTGCCAAGCGCGCCGGCGACGTTCGTTCCCCAGCAGTACGCGGCCCCGGTCGTCGTCACTCCGCAGCTTAGATGGGTCCCGGCACTCACTGTCGTGAAGCTCAGTGGTGCGGCGGTCTTTGGCGGAACGGGGTTCGGCGGGAAGACTTCAGGCGGGGAGGTCATCGTCGGACTGCACGAGCTCAGAATGGGGGCCAAGAAAGCGATTGCGGCGAAGAAGGCAGCGGCGCGGAGCGTGACGGAGCGCATGGGGGATCTCCTCATTGGGAGTGTTGTCCGTTCCTACTGCATCAAGGTGACGGACAGTCGTTCCGTAGCCGTCCGTTGAGCGTTACCGCCGCGTGACTTGGTGCTGGTCGCGCCCTCGAGCGGAGGACGTGGTCTCGACGCTCAGCCGGTTGGTGCGCTAGCTGCGTGTCCGCTCCAGCCGTACCCTTCGGTGTTCTCCTACTCCGGACCGCCTTCCTCAGTGGGGGCTCGTACGCGCACAGCTCCACTGAATGGCGGGTGACACCGTGCAGGTCCGTCGCTTCGCTGATTCGGCGCGGGCAGCGTTCGAGGCGCAGCTCCGGGCAACGCCGGGCGACGACGTGCTACACCGGTCTCGCGGGTTGGCACTGGCATACCTCGGGCAGCGCGCGGCCGCCGCGCGGGATGGGGAGCGCGGCCTCGCGCTGGCCCAGGCGACGGGCGACGGATACATCTACATCCCCGACGCTCGGTACGAGTTGGCGCGGATCTACCTCATAGTCGGCGATCATCCGCACGCCCTCGCCCAACTCGACTCGCTGCTCGCCAAACCGTACTACGTCTCGCCAGCGTGGCTCAAGATCGACCCGACGTGGGCGACGCTCAAAGGCGACCCGCGGTTCGAGCGACTCCTGGCGCAGCACTAATTCTTCGCGGCTATCGACCACGGATCTGTCGAATCAACGCCACGGTCTCGCGTGCTGGCTCGACGTCGTACTCTTCGGCGAGGCGCGCCCGGAAACTCTCATAGAGCGCGACCGCTCATGCCCGGTCACCCACGCGGCCGAGCAGGGCGAGCGCCTTGCGGACCACTCGTTCATCGAAGGGCGAGAGTGTCGCCGCGCGCCGGGCCCATTCACCGGCAATCGTCGCGCGCTCCTCGAGCTCGGACCGCTCAGCCATGATCCAGGCCGCGGTCGCGGCCTGTTTCAGATAGCTGGCGCGGGTGAGATCGAGCCACTGCTGGAACTCCGTCGCCTCGCGGACATAGAACCCGGGCAGCAGATCTCCGCGGTAAAGCTCGAGCGCTCTGGCCGTCTGTCCGCCCTCGATTGCCTCGTCGAACGCAAGCACGTCACACGCCAATGCGCCGGCCGCGATCCCGACGTCCTCATCACCCCGCGCGTCGAGCACACTGTCCCCAAGCCCGCGACGCAGCGCGTGCAACGTCTTGCGCAGCGCGCCGCGCGCATGCGGTTCATCCAGCTCGGGCCAAAACAGCCCGAGCAGCCGATCGCGTCGGTGATGACCGCGGGGCTCCGCGATGACCAGGTAGGCAAGGAGCGCCAACGGTTTGGTCTGTGTCAGCAGATCCGCCACGGGCTCGCCGGTCGCCGCACGCAACTCGACGCCTCCGAATAGCCGCAGGCGTGGAACGAGACCAGCGGTCCGCGATCGACTCCCCACATCCGCCTCGGGCTCATGGAGCCGCTCCAAACGGAACCGGCGGCGAACGCGCCGTGCGCACGCCGCCTGCAATCGTACGCGTAGTGGGTTCGCGCGGCAACGGCTCGCATAGCCCGGTGTCCCGAATCCCAGGGTCGAACGGGGGTCGCCACCGCGACCGCCGCCGCGGCTCAGAACCGGGCCGCAACGCGAAGCGCCAGCCGTGGCCCCGATTGCGAGGGGATCACGGCGATGGCCGCCCGTGAGTGGTCAAGCAATCCATTGATCGATACCGTGTGCCACCGCTCGGTGTGTATGACGGCGCCGATAATGGTGCCCAGCAGAGCGCCCCCCGCAGCACCCAGCGCGGCACCCCCCGCGACGCTCTCGCCTTGGGTAAACAGGACGAGACCGCAAAAGGGGTTGTTGGTACAGGGGGACGGCGCGTGGTAGGTCGCTGCGCCGAGCGCGGCGCCAGCAGCAGCGCACCCCAAGAGTCCCAGCGCCAATCCGGTGAGGGTCCGCGCGTGACGGCCCCGGCCGACGTCCAACCGCGCCACGTGGGTGTACCCGACCGTCAGGCTGTCGCCGGCCTTGTCCCGACGGAACACGAAACTGTCGCCGCGAACGGCGGTAATGGTTCCCGTCTGCAGATCCTCGCCGTAGTCGGAGACAATGACACGGGCCCGCGCGCCAGGAAGGATTCCGAGCGACGCAGCGGTGGCCGGCGCCGCGCCGGTCTGAGACCACGCCGACGACGTAACAGCGGCGCCCATGACGGCGACCAGTGCGACCCGCGCAGCGAGCGGGCGGAGACGAAGGGCATGCATACGACCTCCTTGGTGGATGCGAGAGTGACGCGTCTTGCGCTCTGATTCCGCACCAAGGTGAGGCGACGGCGTCCCGTGGCCGTCCGCTGAGCGTTACCCGAGCGTGATCGCTGGTCGGCTGCCGTGGGAGGCGGCCAAAATCGTCTTCTGGGCCCCGGACTACGCGCCGCGTTATGTTCTGGACCTCCTCAATGCCGGAGAAGCGGACGGGGTGAAGCCGACCAAGCCGGGGGGCGACCTACAGGCGTCGCTCGGAACGGCCTACCGCCTCGACCGCGAGATTGGGCGCGGAGGCATGGCCACGGTGTTTCTCGCGCACGATGCCAAGCACGATCGGTTCGTCGCGCTCAAACTCTTGAATGCCGAGCTCACCGCGTCACTCGGCGCGGAGCGCTTTCGGCGCGAGACGGCACTCGCGGCGCGGCTCCAGCATCCCCACGTCCTCACGGTGCTCGATTCCGGCGAGACGCGGTCGGGGCAGTTGTGGTTCACGATGCCGTACGTCGAGGGCGAAAGCCTTCGGGACCGGCTCCTCCGAGAGCCACAGATGGCGATCGAGGACGCGTTACGGATCACCCGGGAGGTGGCCGACGCGCTCGAGTACGCTCACGCCCATGGCATCGTGCACCGCGATGTGAAGCCGGCCAATATCCTGCTGTCGGGCGAGCATGCGTTGCTGATGGATTTCGGCATCGCGGCCAATGCAGGTGGGAGCCGCGCCGCCAGACGCGCCGGACACGCTGACCGCGACCGGTATGGTGGTGGGCACACCCGCGTACGTCAGTCCGGAACAGGCTGCCGCGGATCCGTCGCTCGACGGACGGACGGACATCTACAGCTTGGCAACCGTGCTGTACGAGATGCTGGCTGGCGAGTTGCCCTTCACGGGCCGGACCGCGCAGGCGCTCATCGCGAAGCGGCTCTCCACGCTCCCGCCGTCTGTGCGCGTCGTCCGGCCGAGTGTGCCCGGGTCCATCGACTTGGCGCTGCGCAAGGCGCTCGCGCCGGCGCCCGCAGACCGATACCGGTCGGCGGCGGCATTCGCTCACGCGCTCGCCCTCGACGAACGTGGCCGTGCGACTCCGGCGGGGGTCGGACCGGATCTCTCGATCGCGGTCCTGCCCTTTGTCGATCTGAGCGCGGACTCCGACAACGAGTATTTCTCGGACGGCGCTGAGTCACGTGCACGGACCCCGTGTTCCGCGACGTCTTCGCGTGCGTGCGCGGTCCAAGCAGTGAACGCCGCCATGGGCGTCACCGTCTCCGCGCTCACCGCCGGCGCTCTCCCCCGCCGTGTTATTCCGTTTGGCCACGGACCGCGGCCTCGACGACACCGCACTCGTCGATGTGCGCGCACCCGCGAGTCTCACCAGGGCCGTCGCCCAGGCAACGCGGTCCCACGCCGTGACCTCGCCACCTACCAGATGCTCGCCGAGGTGGCGTGATGAAAGCGACCTTGTCGCCCCGCGATCATCAGCGCGCGCAATTTACCAGATCTCAGGATGCCGGGCGCACTCGAGGTGCTTGACGACACCCTGTCTCGTGTACCGTTGGGTTTCAGGAAATGCCGGTCGCGCCGGTGTCCGTGCCCTCGTGCCCCATGTACACCACCGTGAGGAGGAACACGCCGCCCGTGACCGACCGGGCCTCGTGCTCCACGCCAGGCGCGAAGACGAGCACGTCGCCGGTGTTCAGCGGATACTCACGACCGCGGGCGGTGAATATCACTTCTCCCTCGAGCAGATGGATCGTCACGTGCGCGTCGGTGCTATGTGTCGGCAGCACGCCGCCCGCCGCGATACCCATGAGGGTGAGGCGGAGCGGCCCTTCCTTGACGAGAGTGCGCGCGGTGCGGCCGTGCCGGGCGAGGAGATCGGGATCGAGCATCCGCTCGTCCTGCGTCAGATGATGGACTAGCACGCCGCCGTCCAAGATGCGGTGCATGGATGACATGTGGGCTCCGTTAGGCAAGTGTAGGTTCGCGCGCGCGCGGCGAGTCGCTACCGCGCCACATCGAACGCCCAGTCGATCTCGCCGCGGGCTTCCAGACGCCCAAGCAGCAGACGGAAGTACAGCAACGCCGCGCTACGATCCCAGCGTCCCTGTCGTGGCCGGGAAACATGTCGGGCCGGGCGAGTCCGTCGAGCAAGATGAAGGCCTGTTGGGCGCGGGAGGATCCGGATGGGATAGTGCTGGTATCTCACTCGACGACGAGGATGCCGATGGCGCCCTTCTGCCCGTGCCCGAACGCGTGATTCACGAAGGGGAACTCGCCCGGGATGTCAGCGATGAATTCGAAGATCATCCCGCCGCCCGCCGCCACGCTAAATGTCTGGACTCCCTGGATCGAGTTCCCCGGCGGAGCGCCCAAGTACACAGTATCGAACTGCTTGCCGACAATGTGGAAGGAGCACGGGTGGTTGGGGCCGGCCGCCACCACATAGAAGCGCACCCGTTCGCCGCGCCGCACCCGCAGCGGCTTGCTCTGGTACTGGCTTGGTCCGCCGTTGAAGGCGACGTAGTCAGGCACCGTGGCCAGCATCTTAATGTAGTCAAACTGGGAGACGCCATTGGCGGCGGCCGCGAGATAGTACTCGTTCTGCACGAGCACGAATTCACGGGCCGGAGGCAGGGGCGTGGGCGGATCCACCACCATTGCCCCAAACATACCCGATCCAATGTGCATGAGCACGGGGGCTGTGCCGCAGTGGTACAAGAACACCCCGGCATAGCGCGGACGGAACGTGTACGACACCGAGTGTCCCGGGGGCACGGACTGGAAGGCGGTTTTGGGATCGAGTTGGCTCGCGTGGAAATCCATCGAGTGTGGAATCGATCCCTGGTTCGTCAGTGTGAATTCGACCGTGTCGCCGCGGCGCACGTGCAACATGGGTCCTGGGATGGACCCATCGAAGGTCCAGCCCGCGACGATGGTATCAGCCGTAACGCGGATGGGCACCTCGCGCACCGTCATGTGGATCTGCTTGGTCCGTTCCGATGTGAGCGGTGGCAACGCGGGATCGTACCAGTGAAACGGGACTGTGGGCGGAGCGTTCACTGCGCCGGGCGTGGCGGATGACGCACTGGGCTGGCCGGACTTGAGGCTCGAGTCCAGCCGACTATCGGGGTTCTCCGACGGCGTCGTGGCCGTAGCAGTCTGGTCCTGCGGGCCGCCCGGGGCACGCGCGACGGGGGTTGGGTTCGTGCAGCCTGTGACCGCCGCTTCGGCCATCGGAAGGCTCGCTACGAGAACGGAGGCGCGGGTCAGGAACGCGCGACGGGACGTCGACTGGTCGACGATGTCGGAGAGGCGGGGCGTGGGGGTGGGCATCGGCAGGTATGGTTACAGGTATGGTTAAATGACGGTGGGCGGGATGACGCAGGGCGATCGCATCGGCATCTGGCCTCGACGCATAGTATGTGAGCGCGAAAATGATACGGCCTAGAACCGCTCGCCCTGCATCTCCCGCTGGCGGCTGCCCGCAGAGCGAATCCGGTTCCACATCGTGTAGAAGAACAGCGCGAGTCCAACAACCTGGAGTGCCGCTCCCAGGGCGACGGTCACCCGCAGCCAGCCATCCGACCGCGTATCCCGTAGTATTTCGCCGCCGGTCCTCGCGGCCGTGCCGACTGTGATCAGATAGTAGGCAACCTCGGCAACTGCCGGGCGGTACCGCGCGTCCTCCCGGTCGGGGCGCGGAAAAACCCAGAGTGCCACGCCAAGGATCATCATCATCATGAAGCCAACGAGGATCGAATGCGTGTGCGCGCTCACCAGGTACGGGGCGGGTGTGTGTCCACCGAGCTCGCGACGGACAATCAGCCACGCGCCGAGTGCGAGCCCGACGGCCAGGAAGAGGATCGCGGTCTTGATGTAGCGCCGCACGAGGCTATGCATGGTCGATCATCGCCGAATCGGGCGGTCCCGCCTCGGGCGCGGGCGGGGCCGCCATCGGTAACGTCGGGCGCCGCGCCGGCGCCGCGCCGCGCGCGCCGGGGGCGAGTGTCCGCCAGACGTTGTAGACGAAGGCGTACGCGCCGCACGCGGCGAGCGCGCCCCCCGCGGCCAGCGCAGGCGTGGCCAGCGCCAGACCTGAGGGTCGCATCACAAAGCCCGCCACCATGAGCGCCAGCCCTCCATTGGACGCCCACCACTGCCAGGTGGCGAGGCGGCGGCTGTGGAGCGAGCGGCCGAGGAACCTCGGGATCACGTGGTATGCGACGCCATAGATCATCATCGTGACGAAGCCCAGAAGAGCCATGTGCACGTGCGCCGGATAGTACACGCCCCACGCGGGGTGCACCGCCATAGCAACACCGAGGCTGACAGCTAAGGCGAGCCAGGCGAGACTGGCCTTGAGAAAGGCCATGACGAACCAATCCATGATGTCCCCGTCCGTCCCTGATGGATTCGAGTGCGGGATGGCGTGAGGGTAGCCGCGATGCACGCGGTCTCCCCTCGCCACTGAATCCTCGCTCGGAGGAAGGGACGGGGGGGTGACGGTTGTCACAACCGTCCACTTTCGGTGCGGTCAGCGTGGCGAGATGGTCCGGCCGATGTTTTATTTCTCGTGCAGGCGACGGTGCGGCTCTCGGGGCGTGCCGCCCTTCCTCTGCGCCGCCTCGGCCCGCGGTATGGATGCACCACGGATATCGCCGCATTGCTGCACAACATCCCCATTTTCGCCGAGCTCGACGACGGCGCGCTCCGACGCGTCGCTGAGCGCTGCGTCGCGCGGAGCGTGGGTGCCGGGCACCTTTTGTTCGCTGCGGGTGACGAGTGTCACGGCCTTTACATTGTCGAGACCGGGCGGGTCCGCGTCTTTCGGACGAGCCCCGGCGGCAAAGAACAGGTTCTCCATATCGAAGGGCCACGCCGGCCGGTCGCCGAACTGCCGCTCTTCGATGGCGGTGTCTACCCGGCGTCCGCCATGACGGCTGAGCCCTCGCGTCTTGTCTTTCTGGCCCGCGCGGACTTCGAGCGGCTGTATCGCTCGTATCCGGACATCGCGCACGCCATCATTCGTGGCCTCGGGACGCGGCTCCGCCAGCTCGTGCAGGTGACAGATGCGCTTGCGTTCCGTGATGTCGCAGCGCGGCTGGCCCTACTTCTGGCGGGATATGCCGAGCAGCGTGGCGAGCGAACGGCCGCGGGCTGGGATCTCACACTCGCGCGCACGCAACGCGAACTCTCGCTCGAGATCGGCACGGCGCGAGAATCGGTGTCACGGGCGTTCAAGCAGCTCGCGCGCAAAGGGCTCGTGGAGCCGCTCGGGAGCGATCGGATCCGCATCCCCGAACTGGAGCGATTGCGCGCCTTCGCGCGCGAAGAGGTAGTCGGACGTCGGTCGCCGCGGTGAACGATCTCGTGCCCAACCTTCTCGGCGTCGCACCACCGGGGAAGACAGCGAATGCTTATTCGGAAGGCTTGCCAGCGCGGACAGTTCGACCTGACGCTCGTGACGCGTCTGTCTGCCCCGGTTTTCGAAGCGTGACTATTGCTTCCCTGCCATCGCACCGCCGTGATCAGTCGCGTGCTGCTTGCCGGCTTCGTCGGCGTGATGCTCCGCGTGCAAGGTGTGTCCGTGCGCAATATGCGCCTGATGGCCGGCTGCTTCGTGCTTACCGCCCTCGTAGTGCTTTGCCGCCTCGCGATGATGACGAGCGGCGTGCTCGTGATGTTCGGCTGCCTTTCGATGATGTTCCGCGCCCTTGTGCGTGGCCATGAGGATCCTCCAGAAAGGTGAACATATGGGACTGGATAGAAACGCGCCCGCACCGATGACGTCAGCAATAACCATGCTCCACGGGGTCCATCATTCACGCGCGAATCACGTCTGTGTAAAACCAAGCTCGACCGACTGGGTGTGGTCCTGATCGGGAACCACGGAAGGCGTGCCGCTCACCAGGAACTCGCCGTTCGGTCATTCCGCGACACAGTCTCCATTCCAGCGGTCGCCGAAAACCCGGTGAGGTGGCGCGACGACCGCGCTGAGGGGAGTTACACGGTTGGTGGCGCCGCCGTCTTCGCGCGCGTTTGCGTACCTCGCCCAATCGAATACGACTCGGTCCAAGCCGCAGGACCAACACGGCGCTAACGATTTGGGGAATATTTCGGGCTTCTTTCGCAGAACGGGCACCCGAATGGATGCCCGTTCGCAATGCTAAGCCATTGTAGGTGAACCGGTCCCACAGTGGCCAGAAGAGGAATCGAACCTCTGACACGCGGATTTTCAGTCCGGAAGGGTGAGATTGCTGCAGGCGTGCGTAGTTGGATGTAGTTACTGGTAAATACGCGAGTTAACTGCTTGCAGACAGTTGCGTCTTTATGGGTGTTTGCCGACCGGCGACGACCATTCATGTAGTTTCATTTCGATTTGGGGAATAATTCGGGAAAGTTGAGATCTGGAAATGCCGTGCAGATCGCGCTCGATGCTGCCATCCGAACAGCGGATTTGTCTCACCGGCTATGGTCTCGGTCTCGGCGAACCCAGGCGCACCTGTATCGCGGGCTGGCGCGGGTCTACCTCGGGCAGCGCGCCACTGCGGCCCAGGAAGGGGAGCGCGGACTTGAGATTAGGCTGTCGGCGCACAACCTAGACTCATCCCGCTCGCCCGCCACGTGTTGGCGTGCCTCTACGTCGCAACAGGCGATCATGCAGACGCGCTCGATCAGCTCGAGGCGATACTTGCGACGCCGTACTTCGTCTCACCCAAGTGGCTCACGATCGACCCGACGTGGGCCCCGCTCAAGGGCGAGGCGCGGTTCCAGCAGTTGATCGCTGCGACCGCGACGTCGCCGACTCCATAGCGTCGGGATGCGCCCGGTAACGGACGACGGGTGGACTCGGTCGCATTGACTACGCAGCGGACAAATTGGCCGCCGGGGAGTAGGTCTGGAGCCGTCGGCTCCTCGCCGTCACGGCCGCGCGATCCGTCGGCGCCGCGCCGCCGAGGCCGGCGACGGGAACGGCACCGTGGGGCCGCTTAGGAGCCCGGAGCCAAAGCGCTGTCCGAGCGCGTTGGTGTCTCGCGCCTCTTGCCGGACCTGGCGTGTCACCCGATGCGCTTCAGCTTTGGCGGCTCGGCGTGCGATTCCGCGATTACCTACTTGACTACCCTGCCATCGACCCCGCGCAGTCTGCTGCGAGCGAAGACAACGCGGAGCGGAGGTCAGTTCCGTGATCCTCGACGAAGGGCGGACGGCACGAGGTTCAGGGCGCGGTCTGGCGATGCGCCAGCCTCGGTGTGGCGCTGGATTGCCAACGGCTCAACGTGCAGATTGCTGAACCCTCACCTGCCCAAGCGGCACTCTTGGGCCCCTCCGCCTCGGTGGCATCCCAGTGGCGATTTTGGACGTACGCGAGCAGCTCCAGACGACCCTCGGGACGCAGTATTCTCTGGATCGGGAGATCGGTCGCGGAGGGATGGCGACCGTCTACCTCGCGCAGGACAGGAAGCACCATCGTCCGGTCGCGCTCAAGGTGCTGCACCCAGAGCTCGCCGCGACCCTCGGATCGGAGCGATTTCTCAGGGAGATCGAGATCGCCGCGCGGCTCCAACATCCCCACATCTTGCCGCTGTACGATTCCGGTCGGGCGGGCAGCTTGCTCTACTACGTCATGCCGTTCGTCGAGGGCGAGTCCCTGCGGGACCGGCTCAATCGTGAAAGGCCGCTCCCAGTGGATGACGCGGTGCGGATCGGCCGGGATGTTGCCGCCGCGCTCGACTACGCGCACCGTCACGGCGTGGTGCACCGCGACATCAAGCCTGAGAACGTGATGCTGCATGAAGGCGAGGCGATCGTCACGGATTTTGGGATCGCCAAGGCGGTGAGTGAGGCCGGAGGCGAGAGCCTCACCCAGATCGGCATGGCGGTGGGGACTCCCGCCTACATGAGTCCCGAGCAAGCCTCCGGCGAGCGAGAGCCCGACGGCCGGAGCGATATCTACAGTCTGGGGTGCGTGATGTACGAGATGCTGAGCGGCTCGGCACCGTTCACCGGCGCCACGGTACAGGCTCTCATCATGAAGCGCTTCACAGACCCGGTGCCTTCCGTGCGGGCCGCCCGCTCCATCATTACGGCCGAGCTCGACCTCGTCGTCACGAGGACACTGGCCAAGGACCCGACCGATCGGTTCCAGACCGCGAGCCTTCTCGTGCACGCCCTCGGGTCCCCGAAAGTGGTCACGCCGAACGCCACGCCGCTGGCCACCCCACTCGCGGCCACCAAGAAGTCGATCGCCGTGTTGCCGTTCGCCGACATGAGTCCGCAAAAGGACCAGGATTACTTCTGTGAGGGGATCGCCGAAGAGATCATCAACGCGCTGAGCAAGATCGAGGCGCTGCACGTGGCGTCCCGCTCCTCGGCCTTTGCGTTCAAGGGCCACCAGGACGTGCGCAAAGTGGGCGAGCAGCTCGGCGCGGGAACGGTTCTCGAAGGGAGCGTCCGCAAGTCCGGCAATCGGCTCCGGATCTCGGCCCAACTGGTGAAAGTCGCCGACGGCTACCAGCTCTGGTCCGAGCGATACGACCGAGAGTTAGAGGATGTCTTCGCGATTCAGGACGAAATCGCGGAGAACATCGTCAAAGCGCTCCGTGTGGTCCTCAGCGAGAAGGAAAAGCGCGCCATCGAAAAGGCTCCGACGGCGAATGTCCAGGCCTACGACTTCTACCTCCGGGGACGGCAGTACTTCCACCAGTGGCGCAAGAAGGGGGTCGAGTACGCCCGGCGGATGTTCGAGCGGGCGATGGATATCGATCCCGACTACGCGCTGGCCCATGCCGGCGCCGCCGACTGCTGTTCGGCCCTTTACACCTGGTGGGACGCCAGCAAGGCGAATCTCGAGGGAGCCGATAGCTACAGCCGGAGAGCGCTCGTACTGGATCCCGAGCTTGCCGAGGCGCACGAGGCTCGCGGACTCGCGCTCACCTTGCGGAAGCAGTACGAAGAAGCGGAAACGGAATTCGAGAGAGCGCTCCAGTTGAATCCGAAGCTGTTCGAGGCCCACTATTTCTTTGCCCGCGCCTGTTTGGCGCAGGGGAAGTACGAGGCGGCAGCGAGGCTGTTCGAACAGTCGTCAGACCTGCGCCCGGAGGACTACCAGTCACCCATTCTCCTCGGAGAGGTCTACAAGGCACTGGGCCGTTCCGCCGATGCCGAAGCCGCCAACCGACGCGGCGTGCAGTTGTCCGAGGCGCGGCTGGCTCTCAACCCGGACGAGTCTCGGGCCCTGGTGCTTGGCGCGTCAGCCCACTGCCGGCTCGGAAACGTGGCACGGGCGCTGGATTTCGTCCGGCAAACTTTGATTCTCGATCCGGACGACTCTGGGGTGCTGTACAACGTCGCCTGCGTGTACGCAAACGCGGGCCAGCCGGACGAGGCGATTTCCTGTCTCGAACGGGCGATCCAAAACGGCTTTGGGCACTGGGAGTGGCTGGAGCACGATTCGGATCTTGACCCTCTGCATGGTCAACCGCGGTTCGTCGCGCTCCTCGCGGGCCGGTAGCCGGCGCGGGGCACCGCGGCCAACGGCGGCCAAGCAATACGCCGGGTGGGACTCGAACCCACGACCTACGGATTAAAAGTCCGGAACGGTGAGATTGCTGCAGGCGTGCGTAGTTGGGTGTACTTACCGGTAAGCACGGGAGCTACACGGTTGGTAGCAGCTGTGTCTTCGCGTCGGTTTGCTGACGTACGATGGCCATTCAGGTAGTTTCATTTCGGCTTGGGGAATAATTCGGGAAACCTCAGACCCCGCGTACACCGCGCGGATCGGCCCATCGATCATCGGCTCGGAGTCAACGATGTCGCTCGAGACAATATTCTACATCAGTCAGTCCGTCGCATCGGTCGCCGTGGTGGGCTCACTAATTTATCTCGCACTGCAGGTGCGTTCAGCCGAGCGTAGTCAGCGCGCGATCATGCAACAGGGGCGGGCAGATCGTGCCTCTCAGGGTGCAATTTCCATTGCCAACCCGGAGCTGGCGCGCGTGTTTTACAAAGGCACAGCGGGAAAGACGGAGCTCACGCGCGAAGAGTTCACGCAATGGATGATGATCTGCCGTGCCCTCTTTCTCAGCGGAGAGGATTCCTTTCTGCAATACAAGGCCGGACAGCTCGACCAAATGGCCTTCGACAGCTATCTCGCGGGTGTCCGCTTCTACATGGCGTCCCCTGGAATGCGCGCTGCGTGGCGGCTATCAGCCGATCAATTTGGAAGCGCGTTCCGCGACTTTGTTACGGCGCTCGTGGATCGTACGCCACTGGGCCACGGCGGTGATGCCTACGCCGAATGGCAGAAACTCGTGCTGGCGGAAAGAGGCGCCCCCATTAGTGAGCTGCGTTGAGGATAGACTAACACAAATCGCGGAGGGGCTCGATGGCCAAGTTCTTGTTTACCATGATGCCGGCGAACGACCTCGGCTTGCCGACGCGCCTGGTGTGGCCACAGCGCTCCGTGATCACCATGTGATTACCGCGTGGCGTCTCGTACGTTCGGTCGGGAAGACGAATGCGCCGTACGCCGCTGAGAAGAGCGCGTAGATCACGACGGTGGACCTGATCTTCCCCCCGCCTCGCCCAACATCATTAGAAGAAGCCGCGCGATCCGTTGGGTATGGATCGCGCGGCTTGTTCTGCGTGGCGGCCAGCCGCGGCTCAGATCGAATCGTCTTGAGCCGCGCGGGGGACAGGTAGGTGTCGTTCTGCTACGGCTTGATCGGCAGACCGCTGGCGTGAGGATCGAATGCGATCCCAAACGGCTCACTGAGCGAGCTGCCGGTGATGATGGTATTGGGTGTCGGAGCGCCGCTCGAAACGATCTGGCTGGCGGAGAATTCAACTATGGAAGGCGCGGTCGTATTCGCGACCCAGAGATTCCCGCTCGCATCGAACGCCAACCCAGTGGGGTTAGCCAGGGAGCCGGCGCTCGCGCTCAAGGTGACGG
Source organism: Gemmatimonadota bacterium (assembly GCA_003152485.1). GTDB lineage: Bacteria > Gemmatimonadota > Gemmatimonadetes > Gemmatimonadales > Gemmatimonadaceae > Palsa-1248. The sequence goes on from PMAE01000034.1 coordinate 13,552, forward strand.
CGGGGGTTGGGCTACCCGTCGCGGCGAGCTGACTCGGAGAGAACGCGACCACAGTGTTCTGAGAATTGTTTCCGTTCGCGACCCAAAGGCGGCCGGTCGCGTCGAACGCGATCATCAGCGGACCGACAATCGAGCTTGCGGAGGCGGACAGGGTGACCATCGGTGTGGGAGCACCGGAGGCTACCAATTGACTTGCGGTGAATTCGACCAGGGTATTGCTGGAATTTGCGACCCACAGATTCCCGCTACCGTCGAACGCGATGCCGATCGGGAGGCTCAGAGATCCGGTGGCCGCGCTGATGGTGACGGCAGGTGCTGGACTTCCGCTCGACGCAAGTTGGCTGGGTGTGAACTCGACAACGGAACTGTCGCCGGCGTTCGCGACCCAGAGATTGCCGTTGCCGTCGAACGCCAGGCCAGCCGGTGCGTTCAGTGAGCCTGCGTTCGTGGCGAGGGTAACGGCGGGCGTTGGAGTACCGCTCGCAGCGAGTTGGCTGGCCGAGTACTCGACCACGGTTTGGCCGGTATAGGTCGACATCCAGAGATTACCGTTCGCATCGAATGCGGCGGCGAGTGATTGGGTGCCGAACGCAATCGCGGCCGCCGCGGCTGCCGACGATGTGGTAGCGAGCTGCGCGCTCGTGTACTGAATCGCCGTGTGGGTTGCCCCAAAATTCGCGGCCCACATCCCGCCGCTCCCTGGCCGCTGGGTATAGGTCGCCGACGCTGCTGCCGCTGCATGTCCAGCGGTCACCGTCGCGGGGCTCCCGGACACCGTCGCGGTGTTCAGGGTGCCGACGATCGGATTCGTGGACGTCACGGCTGCCGCCGTCACGGTGTAGCTTCCCGCCGAGAGCCCGGTCAGTGTGGTGGTCGCAGTGATCGTCTTGGAGTAGCCATTGCCGCCAGCTACCGTGACACTGGGCGTCACGCCCGCGGGGGCGGTGAGGGTGACGTCGAGGCTCCCGGTTTTGGGGCCCGTCGAGCTACATCCTGCGGCGGCCACGAGCGTCCCGGCAGCGGCGAGGAGCAGCAACGCATCGCGGCCCCGTGTGGAACGGTTTGAGAAGTGCAGTATCATGTTGGTCCCCGAATTGATCGTGTTGATGACGGTGATCCGCTGGTCGCGGCGCGTGGTGCCGGGGCGCATCTATGGTCATGTCCCAACCGCGTCGAACGCCTCGTGGACGGAGGGCGTTGCGCCCGCGGACGCGCCGGTCAGGGGTCGGCCGTTACTGCCGGGAGGGACGATCGATCCAGGGCGGAGCAACAGGGTCGCGGGGCGCCCCAGATTCTCTCGTCTGGGCCGCGTGGGTAGGTCGCTTCGCTATGGCTTTAGGGGCAATCCTGCAGCGTGGGGATCGAACGCCAGCCCGAACGGGTTGCTCAGCGAGCTTCCGGTGATGGTGGTGTTGGGCGAGGGACTGCCGCTCGTCACGAGCTGGCTGGGGGCGAATTCGATCACCGAGGCGCTGGCGACGTTCGAGATCCAGAGATTACCGCTCGCGTCGAAGGCCAACCCAGCCGGGTTATGCAGCGAGCCGGCGTTCGCGCTCAG
>PMAE01000077.1 GCA_003152485.1 Gemmatimonadota bacterium
CCCCAAACGACGGCCCCCGTTCCTGAGACCGAGGGCCGTTCGACCGTGCAACATAAAGCACCGACTGTCCGCGGTGCAGTTTATTGTTCAGCGGACCGGGTCGCCTGAGGCTCGCCATGGGAACAACCGCGTACCGGATATTGGCACTCCTCGTTGGCGTCGCACTCGTGATCATGGCACTCGTGGTCTCGGTCGGGGCTGCGATCATCGTGCCGATCGCCATGTGGGTCGCCGCGTCTGTCCTCCGTCGCCGCGGTCGCCACCTGACCCTCGCCAACGGCTGGATCGCAGGCGTCCTGTCCTACTCCGCCATCATCACGGTCGCGGTCATCTGGGCCGCCACGCTCGGTCCGATGCGCGGCATCGCCGCGAAAATGGCGACAGAGGTCGAGGCGGCGCAGCAGCATCCACCGCCGCCGCCAGCGTTCCTTCGCGACTTCCCGATGGCCAAGCCCCAACCGCTCCCTCCAATGACCGCCAAGATCCTCGGCGTCGTTGGCCCGGTGTTGACGGTCGAGCTCCTCGGCCTCCTGACCGGGAGTCTCTGCTGGGCCGGCGTCTTGCTACTGGTCTACGGTGCTATTGGCCCGCGGTCGCGCCAATCGGTAGCGACTCTATCTTCGACTTGATCACTTCCTGAATCGGTGCGCTTGACCCACCCGACGACTCTTCCATCGACATCTGCATCCGGCTCGTCTGCGTACCAGTCGAACCGAGGAAGATCCCCGATGTGCTGAGGAGCTGGACGGTGCGAATCGTGCCATCTGCCACCAAATGGATCGGTTTGTCTTTCTCCTTCCCCTCGCCCGTCGTCGATATCACCGCGGTCCGCTCCAATTGCCACGCGTGCTCGCCCGCGACGGTCGTGTCGCCGGTGATCTTCGATGTCGTGACGGTGGAGGTCTTGATGTCGAACTCGCCGCGCTTGAAGGTGTCGGAGCTCGTGTCTGTCCACGTAGTCCCGGGCCCCACCTGTGCCGGTACCGCGGCTAGGAACCGACCGAAGGCGCGGTACAACGCGATCGTCTTGGTGTCGGTGACACTGGCCGGTGGCGCAAACACGTAGAGCCGACCCTGCGGCGACATCGTCCCTTCCATCCGCGCGCCGCGATAGCCTTGCAGGTCCGCCGCCGGCGCGTCGAGCGTCGAAGTCACCGCAACCGAGTCGAGCGTCAACGTGAGCGCCAGCGTGTCGCGCGCCTTCGACGCGAGCACCAGGGTGACGAACTGCGTGGTCGTGGTCGCGAATTCGAATGGCGCCCGCCCACCCGCTTGATCTTGCGTCCGCGTGTCCACCGATGTGATCCGGTAGTGCCGGGTTCCGCTTGCGTACATGAACGTGCCGCTCGGCGCCGCACTTTCGGCTGCCGGCTGGCGCATCGCCGGCTGTCCGTGCCCCACGGCGGCGAGCGTAGCGGTCATGGCGCTGGCCGCGACCGCGGCGAGCATGGCGCGTCGGCCGACCGCGTGACGGAATCGATACATGGAGCTACTCCGGTGGAAGACCGAATGTGTCGGCGAGGGCAGGCAGTACTACGGTGCGAGACCTGCGAACACCAAATTTACAGCCTCGTGAGTCGAATCGGCATGGTCCGAGAGCCTAGCTGCCGGGGCGTCTCCGGGAACACCGCGGTCGGCGGCGGAGCCAGAACGGCCTCTGCAGGCGCCGCCGCGGGCTTGGCGCATGTCGTCCGACCGTGGCGGGGCACAGGCGCGGGCCGCGCGGGGTATCCTCTCACGCGGCGGTCGCCAAACCAGTGGTGACGGGCGGGTTTCCGAACGTGTTCCCGGGCGTGTTGCCGAACGCTTTTCCGGGCGCGCCGAAGCCGGCTCACACTCGGCCGATATTGACAAAGCGATCCAGAGCGTCCGCATTGTCGCATTTTACCGTCATGACCTTGGTTGCCCCTTCGCCTTCGCCGCCGGCTGCGGCGGTCCCTCCCAGCGCGCTGGACGGGACCGCGGACGCTGACGTGGGACCAAACCGCTCATTCGAGAGCGGACCCCTCGCCGAACTTCGAGACCGGGCCGAGCGCCAGCTCAACGCCGTGCGCGCGGTCGTGCTGACGCTCCTCGCGACCGCGGCATTCGCCTACGCACCATCGCTCACCCCCGCGCTGCGCGTCGTCAACATATCGATCCTCGTCCCGACGCTGGCGTGGACGCTCGCCCAGTATCTCCGCTGGTACGACCGGCCGCGACTTCCGGGGTGGCTTACGCTCGCCAATCCCGTCGTGGACATCACCGCCGTGACCGCCGCGATGGCAGGCTACGGGCTGACCCAATCGGCGACGCTAGCGCTGAAATCGCCGATGTTCCTCGCCTATTTCGTGATTCTCGCCGCGCGACCGGTCACCTCGTCCACCCGCCGCGCCGCCGCCGCCGCCGTCTTGACAGTCGTGGAGTACACGGTGCTCGTCGGATACTTCGTCGTGCAGCGCGGCGTGTCCTTCGCCGCGAGCCCGCTGTCGGCCGCCGCTGGAACCGGCATCGCGCCGCTCGACGAAGGCGCCAAGCTGCTCCTGCTCGCGGTGGCCGGCACCATCGCGATCTACGCCACGGCGTGGCACGAGCGGTTGGTGGTCGCCTATTCCCGCGCCGCGCGCGAGCGTGAGCGCCTCGAGATGCGCCTCACCCGGGCGCAGCTCGAAAGCCTCAAGAATCAATTACAGCCGCATTTTCTCTTCAACGCGCTCAATGCCATCACCGCCCTCATCCCCACCGATGCGCGCGCCGCGCAGCGGACGGTCCACGGCCTGAGCGAGCTACTCCGGCTCTCCCTCAACAGCTCGGCGGAAAACGAGGTCCGTCTCGATCGCGAGCTGGAGTTGCTGGGCCACTACCTGGGGATCCAACGGCTCCGTTTTCAGGATCGCCTCACCGTGCAGATGGCCATCGATCCTGGCGTGCGGCGTGCGTTCGTTCCGAATCTCCTCCTCCAGCCGCTCGTCGAAAACGCGATTCGCCATGGCATCGGTCCCCGCGCCGCCGGCGGGTCGATCGACATCAGCGTCACACGTCACGACGATGTGCTCCGTCTTCGGGTCGCCGACGACGGAGTGGGCGCTCGACTGGACCGCCAACGGCGCCTTGCGCGCGAGGGGGTGGGGCTCGGGAATACGCGGGCCCGGTTGCAGCATCTCTACGGAGACCGACATCGGCTGGCGGTGTCCGCCGCGCCCGGATCGGGCTTCGCAGTCGAGATCGACTTGCCCTATCGGATATGACACCTCGCTCTACTCCGCCCGCCGCCCCGCCTGCCGGTGCGGCCGCCTCTGCGCGCCCGTTGCGCCCGTTGCGCGCGTTGATCGTGGATGATGAGCCGCTCGCGCGCGCGCGGCTCTGCGAACTGCTCGGTGTGGAAGCAGACGTGGAAGTCATCGGCGAGTGCGGCAATGGCGACGACGCGGTCATCGCCATTGCCCGTGACCGTCCTGATCTCGTGCTGTTGGACATTCAGATGCCGGAGCTCGATGGCTTCGGCGTGGTCCGGGCGGTGGGCGTCGAGCGCATGCCGGCGGTCGTATTCGTGACCGCGCACGACGAGCACGCGGTGGCGGCGTTCGAGATCCACGCCGTTGACTACGTGCTCAAGCCGGTGGATCCGGACCGGTTCGCGGAGGCGGTGCGGCGCGCCCAGCGTCGTATTGCGGCGAGCGCCGGCGGTGCTGGCCACGGCGACGATCGCGACCTTCGCGAGCGCCTGGCTGCGTTGGTCGCCGAGGTCTCGGCGGCTGTCGCACCCCCGAGCCTCACGGCATCGAGTGGGCGACTCGCCATCAAGGGGGAAGGTCGCGTCGTGTTCGTGCGCATCGCCGATGTCGATTGGGTCGAGGCGATGGACAACTACGTGCGGCTGCACATCGGCCGCGACGTCCACATGATGCGCGAGACGCTCTCGAATCTCGAGACGCGATTGCCAGGCACCACCTTTCTCCGCATTCATCGCTCGGCGATCGTGAACATTGAGCGGATCCGCGAGGTGCAACCATGGTTCGCGGGCGACTACGTGGTGATTCTCACTGACGGCACGAAGCTGACGACCGGGCGACGGTATCGCACCGCGGTGCAGGCGCTGCTCGAGCCCTGATCCGCTGGGGTGGTCGTCGCGAGCGAAGCCCGCGGCCCATTCGCCCCGCAATCCTAGTCATTCGCCCCAGGCAACGCGCGGCCCATGTGCAGTGCGCATATGGTCAGTGCAGCACGGCCTGGCGTATCTACGGCAACCCCAACGCGTGGAGTACGGGTCATGCGCAACGGACATGTAGTGATCAGCATCTCGGCGCTCGCTCTGGCCGTCGCAGGATGCGGCAACGTGCCGGCCTTGGACGTCGCGGCGCCCGGGACATCGGGCGCGACCGGCGGGGCCAACGGGACGATCGTCGCGGCGGGCTCGACGGGCAGTAACAACGGCTACTCCAACCCCGACCCCAGTGCTGGGATGTACTTCTTCAGTCCGACGCCAGACACGGTCGCTGCCGGGTCGACGGTCACCTTTCAATTCGACGATGTCGCACACACCGTGACCTTCGATCAGAATCCGGGCAGCGTGGCGAACATTCCGGCCACGAGCAATGCCGACTCGACGCGCACGCTGACCGCCGGGACCTATACGTATCACTGCTCGATCCATACGTACATGACCGGCACGATCATCGCCCAATGAAAGGCTCCGCGATGGGGCGAGGGGGGCGCACCGCGACCGGACTCGCCGCCGCGTTGTGTGCGCTCTCCGCGGCGTCGGCCGCCGCGCAGTGCACGCCGCCCGCCAACAGCAACGAGGCGAAGCTGCTCGCGTTCTACGAGGCGCCGATCGTGTTCGCGACCGCCGATGCGCCCATGCGCCTGCCGCTTGGCGGCCTCGCGCTCACCGGTGAGCTTGTGGGAGTGCCCGCGCCCGCGGCCAACACGCAGCGGACGAATTTCTGCTACCCGGCGACGCAGGACGCGACGCATCTCTCCCCCCTGTTGCCGCGAGTGCGCCTCACGGTCGGCCTGCCGTTCGGCTTCGCGATCGAAGGGAGCTACCTCCCGCCCGTGACGGTGGATCGCGCACAACCGAATCTCGGAAGCCTCGCGCTCTCGTATACGCGAAGCCTGATCGCACCTCCGGCGAACGTGTCCGGCGTCGCGGTCCTGCTGCAACTGCGGGCCCACGCCACGATGGGGAGCGTGAAAGGCCCGATCACCTGTCCAACGTCGGCGCTCCAACTCACGGATGAGGGCGCGCCCTGCTTCGGCAGTGCGCCGTCCAAAGACACGTTCTACCCGACGTCGGAGGGCGGAGAAGGCTCGCTGGGGGTCACGGCACCAGGCGGGCGCGTCACCGTCTTTGCGGGCGGCGGCTACACGTTTTTGTCACCCCACTTCCGGGTGGGGTTCACGAACGAGAATGATGTCACTGACCGGACGTTGGTCGAGATCGATCTCCAGCGTGCCGCGGTGTTCGGTGGCGTAGATGTGCGGATCTTCCGGGCTCTAGACGCGGGCGCGGAGGTGTATTCTGTGCCCGCGGATCTGACGACGTGGCGGGTCACCGCGCGCTACCGCCTGTGGTAGAGATGCCAGTCGCGGCACAGGAGCCGATCGCGGTATCACCACCACGTCAGGCGCCGCTGGCGTCGCGCGGACCGCGGATTGCGGTGGCCACGCTGCTGCGGTGGATCATGCTCGCGGTTTTCGTCGGTGCGGGTAGCGCCAAGTTGCTCGGCGTCAGCTCGATGGTCGCGCTGTTCACGGCCGTGGGCTTCGGACAATGGTTCCGGTACGTCATCGGGATCGGCGAGCTCACCGGTGCGCTACTGCTGGCTTCCCCGCGCACGGCGTTGCCGGGGACGTGTCTGCTCAGCCTCCTCATGATCGGCGCCGCGGGCACGGAGATGTTCATTCTCCGGAGACTGCCCTTATCGTCGGGGCTGACACTGCTCGCCTTAGTGGTCGTCGCGATGACATCCCTGCGCCCGGCTCGCCGCCCGTGACCGCGGGGCAGCCTTGACAGGCGACTCGATCGCCGCGTACCCTACCATCATGTCCTTCCGCGACCGTATGTGTTGTTGCGCCTGTACCGCCGCTCGGCGGCCCGGACGGAGTGCGCTCGCGGCGTAACGGAACAACCTGTACCACACGCATTGCGATACCGGCCGGCCGCTCGACGAGGGCGGCCGTTGTGTTTTCTGACCGTCGACCCCGCATTCGGCTCCGCAATCGAACCCGCAACTGGAGTAGCTGACATGACACCCGCCACTGCGACACCACAAGCCGTCCCGTCCGTTCCTGGTGCGGTTGTCGATCCGGCAATCGCCGCGAAGGGGTATGTCCACCCGGAGGTCCTCGTCACGACGACCTGGGTCGCCGAGCATCTCAACGACCCGAAGGTGCGAATCCTCGAGAGCGACGAAGACGTGCTGCTCTACGACACCGGCCATATCCCCGGCGCCCAGAAGATCGACTGGCACCTCGACCTGAATGACGCGGTCATTCGCGACTACCTCACGCGTGACGCGTTCCAGGTCCTACTCCGTCGCCTTGGCATCGACGACACGACGACCGTCGTCTTTTATGGCGACAAGAACAACTGGTGGGCGGCGTACGCGTTTTGGGTGTTCAAGCTGTTCGGGTTCACGAACTCCCGCCTCGTAGACGGTGGTCGCAGCAAGTGGGAGGCGGAAGGGCGCCCCACGACCACCGAGGTGCCGCGCTACCCGGCGACGCAGTACGCCGCGGCCGAGCGGTCCGATTCCGCGATCCGCGCGTTCTTCGGCGAAGTGCGCCAACACCTCGCGGGCTCCGGCAAGCTCGTCGATGTCCGGTCTCCGCAGGAGTTCACCGGTGAGAAGCTGCACATGCCCGACTATCCGCAGGAGGGCACGCTCCGCGGCGGCCACATCCCGGGCGCCAAGAGCGTCCCGTGGGCGCGTGCCGCCAACGCGGACGGCACCTTCAAGACCGCGGCCGAGCTGCGCGCGATCTACGAGACGGAGCAGGGGCTCAAGCCGACGGACGACGTCATCGCGTATTGCCGCATCGGCGAGCGCTCCTCCCACACGTGGTTCGTGCTGACCTATCTCCTCGGCTATCCCACGGTCCGTAACTACGATGGGAGCTGGACCGAATGGGGCAACGCTGTCCGCTCTCCGATCGCGAAGGGTGCGTAGGCGGCGGCCGGCGATCGCGGATCAGGGATAACGCGAGCTGGTCGCGGGGGTGCCACTCGAACGGCGGATGACGGCCGGCCTGGGAGCAGGTGGGGCCGGCCGTCTTGCGCGTCCTGGAAATCATGGCGAGGCTGGGTAGGCGCCGTTCGCGAACGGCGGCTGCTGCGTTGTCCGTTGGCGTCATGGTGGCATCGATTGGACGTGCGAATCGCTCATCGCGAATCGGTCATCGCGAATCGGCGCATCATGGCTCGCGCGTCGCCTAGCCTTGCAAGTAGTCAATTGCTTACAGCATAGAGGGCGCCTATACTTCCGCGCCATGCTCAAATTTTCTGGCGCCCGATGACAATTGACCGGGGCAAATTGGTGGACGCCGCGGCCCGTGTGTACGGGGAATTCGGGTTCCGGGGTGCGACGACTCGGCGGATCGCCGATGAGGCGGGCGTCAACGAGATCACGATCTTCCGGCAGTTCGGCTCCAAGGAAGCGTTGATCAACGAAGTGGTCCGGACCCACGCCGTGCGTCCGCCGCACCCCGATCTCCCGATCGCCCCGGTCGATCCGCAGCATGAGCTCACCGAATGGGCGGAGACGGTCCGCGCCCACATGAGCGATGCCCGCTCGCTCATCCGGCGGATGATGAGCGAGATGGAGGAGCGCCCTGGCGTCGCGCCGTGCGTCGGCGAGGGGCCGATGCACGCCGCCGCACAGTTGCACGAGTACGTCGCGCGCCTGAGCGTCCACGGGTTCCTGCCACCCCTTGCGACCTCGCGCGCCCACGACACGCCTGATCGCGACGCGGCCGCCTCCATGCTCATGTCGGCGCTCTTTGCCGACGCCATGGGCCGTGACATGATGCCCACGATGTATCCCCAGCCTGCTGAACGAGCGCCGGCCGCCTACGTCCGGGTCTTCTTGGCCGCACTCGGTGCGCAGCTACCCTCGAGCTACACGCCCGCGCCGTCGCTGCGCGCAGGATCCGTATGACGCGATCACCTGAGACTCAATCCGTGCTCGCCGGTGTGCGGCGGTGGGGCAGCGCGTCCGCGATCCTGGCGGTGCTGGCCACCGCGCGGCCGCTGCACGCACAAGGCGCCACCACCGACAGCGCCGCCCGGACGACGACCACGACGCTGGCGTCCGCCTCCTCGCGGAGCCCGGCCACATCGGCCATGTCGCTCGCCGACGCCGTCCGCGCCGCGCTCTCCAAGAGCGAGGCTGTCCGGATCGCGCAGGCCGGTGTGCTGCGCGCGCGCGGCCAAGTGGATGAGGCGTTGTCGGGCTGGTTCCCACAACTGAGTGGCACGGCGGGGTACACCCGCACGCTCCAGACGCAGTACACCGCGCTGGCCAAGGCGACCGCGACGCCCGTGGATTCGAGTCATACGTCCCAGGTCGCGTTGTGCTCCCCGCACCTCGACTCGCTGTCCACCGTCGCGCAGCGCCAGGCCGCGTTCAACGCCGCGCAGTCGTGTCCCAACAACACCGGGATAGGCGGAATCAATTTCGCCCAAGTTGGCTTCGGCTCGCTCAACCAATACACGCTCGGCCTGAACTTTTCTCAGACGCTGTTCAACGGTCAGATCCTCGCGCAGGCCCAGGCCGTCAAATCGCCGCGCCGCGCGGCCGAGATCGAAGTGGCGGCCCAGAAGGCGCAGGTGACGTTCGACGTCACGCAGGCGTACTACGACGCCGCGCTCGCCGACCGACTCGTGACCATCGCCGAATCCACGCTCGTCCAGTCCAATCGCACGCTCCAGCAGACGCAACTGACCAAGCGGGTGGGCACGCAGTCCGAGTTCGACCTCTTGCAGGCGCAGGTCACGCGCAACAACCAAGTGCCGGTCGTGATTCAACGGCGCGGTGATCGCGACGTCGCGTACTATCGCCTCAAGCAGTTGGTCAAACTTCCGCTCGACACGCCGCTGCAGCTCACGACCGACGTCGAGGACTCGACCGCGGCCCCCGATGGCGTCCGGCTCGCGTCGGTTCCGACGGTGCTGGACTCCGGCGGCATGGTCACCGCGGTCGATACGGTCGCACTGGCCGTGGATACCGGCGCCGACCGGCGGTCGACCGTCCGTGAGCAGGTCGAGACCGTCAAAGAGAATGCCGCGCTCCTCAGGGCGGCGAACTCGGAGCGGCTGCCGGCCCTGGTCCTGACGTCGCAATACCAGAAGGTGGCGTACCCCTTCAATCTGCCGTCGTGGTCCGACTTCCTCACGAACTGGAACATCGGCGTCGGACTCTCGGTCCCGATCTTTACGGGCCGCAAGATCAAAGGTGACGAGATGGTCGCGCAGGCCAATCTCATCGAGGCGCGGACGCGGCTGCAACAGACGCGGGAGCTCGCCGTGCTCGACTCGCGAACCGCGATCGCGACGCTTCGGCAAGCGCAGGCCGCGTGGTCCGCGAGTGTCGGGACGGTGACCCAGGCCACGCGCGCGTATCAGATCGCCGAGCTCCGGTACAAGGAAGGCATCTCGACGCAGATCGAGCTCACCGATCAACGCATCGCGCAGCAGCAGGCGCTCGCCAATCGGGCCCAGGCCGCGCGCAACCTCCAGGTGGCGCGAGTCCGACTCGGACTGATCGCCGATCTCCCGCTCTCGAGCGCGGGCGCCGGCGCGAGTGCGGCGCAGAGTGCGGCGCAGGGTAGCCCGACGATTCCGCAGGGTGCGACGCAGCAGCCCGGCGCTGCGGTGTCCGGGTCGCCGACGGTCCCGGGGTCGCCGAGTCCCGCGGCGACGGCACAATCCACGACCTTTCCGACATCCGGCCAGCCCGGGAGCACGAGCCCATGACCGCGAACCGGACTCCGCTCGACCGCTCGACCGACCTCTTGCTCCCCGGGTCGCCGCGACGATCGCGATCCACCGTGCGTGTGCGGTGTGCGCGCGGGATGTACACGCTGCTGCTGGCGCCCGCGCTCGCGGGTGCCGCGTTCGCCGCGTGCCGCAAGCCGGTCGTGGAAACCGACGACGCGATCCAACTCGGTCCGGAGAACGTGGCGGTCGTGACGATGGCGCGGCTTCGCAGCGGGCCCGTCATCTCGGGCACCCTCGCGCCGGTCCGGGATGCGCAGATCCGGGCGCAGGTCGGCGGCTCCGTCGTCCGCATCTCGGCCGACCAGGGACAGCGCGTGTCCGCGGGCCAGGAGCTCGCGCAGATCGATGCGGCCGGACTCCACGACGCATTCGTGTCGGCGCGGTCCGCGGTGGACGCGGCGCAGACCGCCGCCGACTACGCGGCGCGCCAGGGCCAACGGTATGACACCCTCCTGGCCGCGGGCGCGGTGTCGGAACGCGACCGCGAGACCGTCGTCCAGTCGAACGCGCAAGCCCAAGCGGCGCTGATCGACGCCAAAGCGCGCCTCGTGTCCGCCGGGAAACAGCTCGACTACACCGGCGTCCGCGCGCCCTTCGCCGGGGTCGTCTCGGCGCGGAGCGTGAGCGCCGGCGATGTCGTCCAGCCGGGCGCGATGCTGTTCTCGGTGGTCGATCCATCCGTGCTTCAACTGCAGGCCGCCGTCCCCGCGGAGCAGCTGAGCGTCGTGCGCGTCGGGCAGCCGGTCGCGTTCTCGTTGAACGGATACGGCGACCGGCCCTTTCTCGGGACCGTCACGCGCATCAACCCGGTCGCCGACCCGAGCACGCGTCAGGTCCAGCTGTATACCACGATACAGAATCCCAACAACTCGCTGGTCGCCGGGCTGTTCGCGAGCGGGCGAGTGGTCACGGACAGTGCGCGCGGGCTGGTGGCTCCGGCGGATGCCATCGATGCCCGGAACTTGCGCCCCGCCGTCGAACGCCTGACCCGGGGACGTGTCGAGCGGATCGACGTGCAGCTCGGGCTCCGGGATCCTCAGACCAACCAGGTCGAGATCACGGCCGGCGTGGCGGCCGGTGACACCTTACTCGTGGGGTCGGCGCAGGGGATCACCGTGGGGACGCGCGTGCGGGTCACCGCGATCACCGATTCGACGACCGCCGCGAGGTAGCGCCCGTGTTCATCTCCGACTTTGCGATCAAGCGGCCCATCGTCACCGTCACGACGATGATCGCAATCGTCGTGTTCGGCATCTTCGCGCTGATCAAGACCGACGTGGACGAGTTCCCGGACATCCAGCAGCCGATCGTCCTCGTCGCCGTGCCGTATCCCGGGGCGTCCCCGGGTCAGGTCGAGCGCGAAGTCGTGGACCGCATGGAAGAACAGTTCAACGCCATCAGCGGGATCGATCAGATCACCTCGACGTCCACCGATGGCTTCGCCCAGATCATCGTCCAGTACGTCTTCAGCAAAGATCCCGACCAGGGCGCCCAGGACATTCGCGACGCCATCTCCGAGATCCGGGACAAACTGCCCGCGGAGATGAAAGAGCCGATCATCAAGCGGCAAGACCCGGGCGAGTTGCCGATCGTCTCGCTGGCCCTGACCTCGCAGACGATGAGCCCATCGGAGCTCACCATTCTGGCCGATCCCGGGATCACCAAAGAGTTGCGGTCGATCACGGGCGTGGCGCAGGTCACCGTATCGGGCGGTGTCGATCGCACGATCGCGGTCAACGTCCGGCCCGCCGACTTGCAGGCGGCCCACGTGAGCGTGGCCGATGTCGTGAACGCGCTGAACTCGCAGAACCTCGCCGCGCCGGTCGGCGCCGTCACCGGGACCCTCACCGAGCAGCAGATCCGCCTCCTCGGGCGACTCGAGACGCCGCAGGATTTCCTGCAGTTGGTGGTGGCCAATCGCGGCGGACAGCTCGTGCGGCTCGGCCAGGTGGCGGACGTCAAGGACACATCGGTCGAGGCCCGATCGGTTGCCCTGTTCAATGGCCAGCTCGGGATCGGGATGGACATCACGAAGTCCAAGGGTATCAGCACGACCCGGGTCGCCGACGACATCAGGGCCAAGATCGCGGGGCTGCAGCAGACATTGCCGCCCGGCGTGCGCCTGAAGTTGGTCCGCGACGCCGGGGTGCGCGTCCGCGACTCGGTGCGCAACGTCGAGGAAGCGCTCATCGAGGGAGCGCTGCTCACCGTGCTGGTCGTGTTCCTGTTCCTCAATAGCTGGCGCTCGACGGTCATCACCGGACTCGCACTGCCGGTCTCCACGATCGCGGCGTTCATCGCCGTCTGGGCCTGCGGCTTCACGCTCAACACGATGTCGCTCCTCGGGCTGTCGCTCGCGATCGGCATCCTGATCGATGACGCCATCGTGGTCCGGGAGAACATCGTCCGGCACATCGAGCTCGGGGAGGATCACGTCGCCGCGTCGCACTCGGGCACCGACGAAATCGGACTCGCCGTGACCGCCACGACGTTCTCGATCGTCGCCGTCTTCGTCCCCGTGGCATTCATGAACGGCATCGCTGGGCAGTGGTTCAAACCGTTTGCCCTGACCATCGCGTGCGCCGTGCTCGTCTCGCTGTTCGTGTCGTTCTCGCTCGATCCGATGCTGTCGGCCTACTGGCCCGACCCGCAGCTCGAGGCCCACCAACGCCGAAATGCGCTGGCCCGTGCGCTCGACCGGTTCAACATCTGGTTCGATCGACAGGCCGACCGCTACAAGCGGGTCATCGGCTGGGCGCTCGATCACCGCTGGACGATGGTGGGTGTAGCCGTGACGTCGTTCGCGGGCGCGCTCGCCCTCCAATTCACGGTCGGCGGTGGCGGGTTCATTCCGGACAGCGATCGCTCGGAATTCGACATCGACGTCCAAACGCCGCCCGGCTCGAATCTCGATTACATGCGGCTCAAGCTCGATGAGATCGGCCGGCTGGTCCGTGCGCACCGTGAGGTGCAGTACACCTACGCGACGGTCGGCGATGCCGCTGGCTCGGGGCGTGTGGATGACGCGGACATCTACGTGCGGCTGGTCCCAAAGTCCGACCGCCATCTGGAGCAGAAAGAATTTGCGCAGATCATTCGAACCGAGATTGCGCGCGTCGGCGGTGTGACGCCGTATGTCTTTTCGAACGGCTTCGGTGACAAGCGGAAGCAGATCGAGGTCCAGCTTCGAGGCACAGATGAGGCGGTGCTGGCCCACTTCGCGGAGCAGGTCCTCGCCCAGATGCGAACCGTGCGCGGGGCCGGTGACGTCGGCTTGTCCACCAAGGGACAGCGCCCAGAGCTGCAGATCGATCTCAATCGCGGCCTCGCGGGGACGCTCGGTGTGACCGTCGGCACGGTCGCGCAATCACTGCGCCCCGCGTTCGCCGGTCTCCACGCGGGTGACTGGGTGGACCCGACCGGCAAGACCCGCGACGTCACCGTACGGCTGGCGCCCGAGTCGCGCACCAACATCGCCGACCTCGCGCAACTGCCACTCGTGCTCCCCGGCGCGCCGGGCACCGGAGTGGGCGGCGCGGCCGGCGGTCCGTCGCTGGTCACGATACCCCTTGGTCAGGTGGCCACGATCAGTACCACGCTCGGTCCCGCCGAGATCGACCATCTTGACCGGGACGAAGTCATTACCGTCGGCGCCAACCCGGTCGGCGCCGACCTGTCCGACGTGTCCAAAGCCATCAACGCCAAGGTGGCCACGCTGCAGGTTCCGCCCGGCGTGCGGATCACCCAGGGCGGCCAGGTCAAGGATCAAGCGACGGTCTTCGGGAGCATCTTCGCCGCGCTCGGTCTCGCGGTGATGTTGATGTACCTGATCCTGGTCATCCAATTCGGATCGTTTCTCGATCCGCTGGCCATCATGATGTCGTTGCCGTTGTCGCTGATCGGCGTCGTGATCGCGCTCATCATCACCGGCGACACCCTGAACATCATGAGCCTCATCGGCGTCATCTTGCTCATGGGCATCGTCGCGAAGAACGCGATCCTCCTCATCGACTTCGCGAAATGGTCGAAGGAAAAGGGCGGGCTCTCGACCCGCGATGCGCTCATCGAAGCCGGCCGCATCCGGTTGCGTCCGATCCTCATGACCACGATGGCGTTGATCGCCGGGATGATCCCCGTGGCCCTCGGCGTCGGCGAAGGCGCCGACTTCCGCTCGCCACTGGGCCGGGCCGTGATCGGTGGCGTCATCACGTCCACCTTCCTCACGCTCCTTGTCATTCCGACGTTCTACGAGATCCTCGACGAGTGGCGCACCGCGGTCCAACGGTTCTTAGGCCGCCATGCTACCGCTCACGCCATCCCTCCAGCCTCCACCGGTCCCGGCCTCACCGCCGGGCCCCTTGCCGGTCCCTCCGCCGGGGACTGACGCGCTTGACGGCCAGCGGTCAGTGACCCCTCGCGCGACCGTCGTGTCGGGCGCGAGATCGGCGACCACTGGGCCTCGGATGGGAGAGGCGGACCGCGAGCACCTGCGCTGTGACCGGCGGACCGGCGTCCGATACCCGTTCAGGGCGCCAGGTTCAAATCCAAGGCCGTGAAGACCTCTCGGTCAACGAAGTTGGTGAGCGACGTCATGGCCGCGCAGGAATGTGTCATGCCTCCCCACATCATCAGCCCCACTTCCCAGGAGGCTAGATACCCGTTTCCCCTGAGGGCTTTCGGACGCATCCGTGGTTTACCCGTTAGACAACAACACAGCATCGACCGCTTTGGTGAACAATTGCCAGCCGCGTTGCCCCGCTCGCGCCACCTTCCGGCCTTTGGCCGTAATGCTGTAATATTTTCGCTGGCGTCCGTTCGTCCCCAAACGCCATTCCGATCGCAGATAGCCACGTTTGTACAATTGATGCAGCGCTGGATACAGTGTGCCTTCCTTGAACTGAAACGATTTCTCGCTGCGACGGCTCGCCTCCTGGATGATCTCGTAGCCGTACATCTCTCGCTCGGAGAGCAACTTCAAGAGAAGTATCGCGATGCTCCCTTTCAATAGTTCGCGATCGAAGTCCATCTCGTTCAATGCCTCGGTGGATGTGACGCGTCGACTCACCCTACCTTGCGCCGGCTATGAGATCGCGTCGAGCACCGTTGTTGGTCGGCTGGTGGCGGAGACTCGAACAATTGCCACGAGCGCCCACACATCGGCACAGTATCCGAGGGCGCCAATGACGGCGCGTAGATTGTCCCACCGTGCAAAGCCGTCGAACGCCCGCTGCAGCGCTGCGGGATCGTTGCCGATGTGCGCCACACTCAGCATGATCGGGGCGGCCTGAGTGGTGGCCAGCAAAATGCCAATCTTCATGACTACGGCGGCATAGATGGGTATGGCCACCGAACGCGGTCGCGTGGAACTCAGGCGAAAGCTGATTGCCGCGACGACAATCAAGAGCGTCCACACGCGATGCCATGGACCGTACTCCTTGGGCGGCTGTCGATACTCTGTTATACATAGCCTCGTTATACATAGTCTATGCCACCGGCATCTCGATTGACAAGGCCCGTCAGGGCCCGGCAATCGCCAATTCCGGTTCGTTCGCATTTCAACGCATGCGTAACCGCAGGCGCCATTCGTGACCGCCCCTCCCGGCCTGCACCCCCCGCCAATCGCCATCCACCATCCGCCAACCGCTAACCCCCTGTCCGCGCTATACCTTTCCGGCGTGTACGCCTTCGTTAGTCAGTTGAGCTCGCTCTGGGCGTATATCACGCTTGGTGCGGTCAGCTTCGTCACTGAGGAGTTCGCGCCGATCACCGGTGGCGTCGCGGCGCATGAAGGGCATCTCGTGCTCATCTGGGTCGCGTGCAGCTGTGCGGCCGGCACCTGGGCGGCCGACATCGGCTTGTACTATCTGGGCCGGTGGCGGGGCGCGTGGATCAGGAAGCGCTGGCCCCGCATCGGACGGGCATTCACGCGGACGCTCATGGGCGTCCGGCGTGCGCCATGGCGGTCGTCCCTCGCCGTCCGATACGCCTACGGGCTGCGCATCACGCTGCCCATCGCGTGCGGCGCGGCACACGTGCCGGTGGCGGAGTACCTCGCCGGGAGCGCCATCAGTGCCCTCACGTGGGCGAGCCTGTTCACCGTGCTGGGGTGGGTGTTCGGCCGGTCCGCGGAACTCGTCATGCGGCACGTCCGCCGCTACGAAGACGTGGTCGGACTGGCGGTCGCCGGGCTGCTGGGGATTCTCGTCCTCCTCTATGTTCGGCGGACCGAACAGCCCACCGAGGATCCGCACGCGCGGGCGTTCGAGCGCGAGCTGGATGTGCTGAGCGGCGAATATCCCTCCCTTGGCGACGGCGGCGCACAGACTCCGGGCGACGATCCGATGTACGACGCTCGCGACGGGGGCGACCGCGGCGACGAGGCATCGCCGCCCGAGCAGGGGCGCAGACGGGCGTAGCGGCATCCCCCCGCCGACCGTGGCGCGCGGCGATGCTCTCGCAGCTGTGCCCCGGCCTCGGTCATCTCTATGCGGGTGCACCGCGCCGCGCGGCGGTGGCGCTCGTCGCCATGGGGCTCGCGACGGCGGCGCTCCTCAGTGCGGCAGTTCTGTTGGCCGACCGCGCGGGGTTCGTGCTGCAGGTCGTCGGCTTGTGCGCGGCCTGGGAGCTGGTGGCCGCCGATGCGTTCCGGACGGCGCGACGTGCGCCGACCGCCTATCAGCTCCGGTGGTTCAATCACGGCCTCATCTATCTCGCCGTCTTCGGCGCCGTCGGGGTCGCGTCCTTTGCCTGGCACCTGGTGGTCGATCGCGTGATCGCCACGAGGATGCGCATCCCCACCGACACCATGGCGCCGACGCTCGTGGCCGGCGATCACGTCTATGCGGTTTCGCGCTGGGGCGCTGCTGTTCGGCGCGGCGAGATCGTGGTCTATCGGAAGTGGGGAACGGGGTACGTCAAACGTGTAGTCGGCTTACCCGGCGACACGGTCGCGATGGTGGCGGGTGTGCTGTCGGTGGACGGACGTGTGGTCAGCGAGCCGTATGCGTCGCACGTGGGGGAGGGCGAGCTCACGGACCGGCAGTTCGCCTGGCAGCGGGCGTTCGTCCCGGATTCGCTCCGTACCGCCTACACCCCGACGCTTGCTACGTGGGGTCCGCTCGTCGTCCCGCCGGCCACCTATTTCGTGCTCGGCGACAATCGCGGCCAGAGCATGGACAGCCGATACCATGGCGTGGTCGCCGATACCGAAGTCGTTGCCCGTCCGGTGATGATCTCGTACTCGGTCGTGCCGCGGACGCTCCATCTACGGTGGGGCCGGTTCGGGCGACACGCGGGGCCGTAGTGCGAATTGTCACCGGCTCGCCGCCACCGCATCCCGCCCTTTGAACACTCGATAGAGATATCCGAGGGACGGAAACAGAACGAGCCCGCCGAGCGCGAGCGCCACGAGAATGAGCTCGAGCGTGTCGTGGGGCGCGGCGACGCCGGCGACGGTCATCGTGGGCGGGACGAGATAGGGATACTGCGCGATGGCCCAGCCGCTGAGTATCAGGACCACCTGCGCCGCGGCCGCGACCCGCGCCACTCGGTACGCACGCGTGAGGAGCGCGGCGATGGCGGTCACCGCGGCGGCGCCCGTCGCCAGGTGGAAGGGAATCGCCCACGACGTCCACACCAACGCGTCGCGCACCCGAGGCGCGGTCAGGTGCGCGGCCCACAGCGCGACCACCGCGGTCACAAATACCCCCGCCGCCGCCGCCAGCGCCCGGCGGCGGAAATCCTCCTGGA
Organism: Gemmatimonadota bacterium; assembly: GCA_003152485.1. GTDB lineage: Bacteria > Gemmatimonadota > Gemmatimonadetes > Gemmatimonadales > Gemmatimonadaceae > Palsa-1248. Next base: position 17,732 of record PMAE01000077.1, read on the forward strand.
GCGGGCGATCGGCCGCCGCCTCGACAGTGAGATACACGGCCGCGAGAAACGCAAACAGAGCCAACGCGAGCGCGCCCACGGCGAACGCGAATGGGGTGAGCCAGGGCGCGAGATATTGCTGCGCGAACGTCGCGCCCGCGACGCCGATCGGTGCCCGCCCCACGCCTTCTGACGCGATGGCGCCAATCACGATGCCGAGGATGACCGGGGTGACGACGCTCGCGATGGCGAATATTCGTCCCCACCGCTCCTGGACGTCGCTGTGTGCGGAGTCGTTGGCCCGAAAGATGAACGCCGACCCGCGCATCACGATGCCGATCAACAGCAGCGTGAATGGGATATGCAGGACGACCGCGAGGCGCGCGAACGCGACGGGGAAGCAACTGAAGAGGAGCACGACGATGATGATGAGCCACACGTGATTGGCTTCCCAGATCGGTCCGATGGCGTGGGCGACCAGTGCGCGCTGCGCGTCCCGCCGCGGACCCGACGCCAGCAGGTCCCACACGCCACCGCCGAAATCCGCGCCCGCCAGCAGCGCGTACGCCATGAGCGCGACGATGATGACACCCGCGATCACGAGCGCGAGCGAGGGCGGCCAGCCGAGCGTGAACACTCTCGCCGACTGAGCGAATCCCGCGGCCATGCGTGCGCCGACGGCTCCCATCGCGTCGATCGTCATTGGGTGCCGCGCCTGATGTCGGGTCGGCTCATGTCGCGGGGGCGTGCTGGCCGACGCGCGGGCTCTTGATGACTTGCTGATACAGCAGCCACGCCACGGTCACGCCGAGAAAGCAGTAGAGCAGGGTGAACGTCACGAACGGGACGACGAGTCCGGGCATCGGGGTCACCGCGTCGGCGGTCCGCATGATCCCGTACACGATCCATGGCTGCCGCCCCACTTCGGTCACCGTCCATCCCGCCTCGACCGCGATGAACCCCGCGGGCGCGATTGCCGTCAACGCCCACAGCAGTGGGCGTGAGTCGGCGGGCTCGCGCTTCCGCGCGACGACGACGAGTGCCCACGCGGAAATCACCGCCATGAGCGACCCGAGTCCCACCATGATGTCGAACGCGATGTGCGTGATCGCCACCGGCGGCCAGCGGTCGGGCGGAAAATCGCCAAGGCCCTGCACCACGGCGGTTGGATCGTGGAACGCGAGGAGGGAGAGGCCGTAAGGAATCTCGATCGCGCCCCGGGTGACGCGCCGCGCTTCATCCGGGATGCCACCGATGTGCAGGGGCGCTCCGCGTTGTGTCGTGAAATCGCCCTCCATCGCCGCCAGCTTGATCGGCTGCCACCGCGCCACGTAGCGCGCGCTGATGTCTCCGGAGAACGGCTGGAGGACTGCCGCCGGCGCCCCTACGAGCAGGCTCACGAGGAGTGCGCGTCGGTGGAATGCATTCCGTGGGTCACGAAGCAACATGAACGCGTGAATCCCGGCGACCACCAGTCCCGTCGCCGCGTAGGCCGCGATCGTCATGTGCAGCGTCTCGGGAAACGCCGCGGGCGTCGCCATCGCGCGCAGCGGATGCACGTCCGTTGGGAGCCCATCGACGAGTCGGAATCCGGCGGGCGTGTTCATCCACGCGTTCGCGATCACCACGAACACGCCCGAGATGGCGCCGCTGATCGCCACGATGACGCCCGCCGCGAGATGCGCCCGCGGGCTCACCCGATCCCACCCATAGAGGTATACGCCGAGGAAAATGGCCTCGGTGAAAAACGCGAACCCCTCCAGGGAGAAGGGCATGCCGATGATCGCGCCCGCGTACTGCATGAACCGTGGCCAGAGCAACCCCAGCTCGAAGGACAGCACGGTCCCTGATACCGCGCCCACGGCGAACAGGATCGCCGTCCCCTTGGCCCATCGCTTCGCCAGCTCGAGGTAGTGCGCATCACCCGTACGCCGCCAGCGGGTTTCGGCGATCACCATCAACGCAGGCATGCCGATGCCCACCACCGCAAAGATGATGTGGAAGGCGAGCGACATTCCCATTTGGGAGCGTGCCGCGAGCAAGTCATTCATCGTCGGCCCCGGTGATGGACGTGGGACCTACCGTACGCCCCGCCCGAACGCGCCGACGCCCCGGCGCGCGCTGCCCGCGTGCACGCGGGCACACGCCCGCGCCCAGCGTGATCGGCGATCCGCCGCCGCTCCAACGAAATTAACGCCGTCGCTGAGAACTGGCGTCCGGAGGCCTCGGCTGCGATGCGGGGCCCGGGGCCAGCGTGGTGATCGCGACCGCGGCGACGATGGCTGCCCCAGCCGCTGCCGTGCGCACGCTCAACGGCTCGCCCGCCACGGCCCATCCCAGCACGACGGCGACCACGGGACAGACGAAGGCGTAGGTGGCGGTCATCGCGGGCTGGACATTGCGGACCAGCCACATGTACGCGGTAAACGCGATGAGCGACCCGAACACGACCAGGTAGGCCCACGCGATCCACGAGATCGCGGACACGTGTGCGACGTCGAATCGTTGAAACTCACCGGTCACAGCCGCGGCGAGCACCAACGCCACGCCGCCCCAGATCATCTCCAGTCCGGTGGCGAGCGCCGGCGACGCGGGCAACGGCGAGTAGCGGGCGTACAGCGATCCTGCGGCCCAGCAGCACGAGCCGAAGACGAGCACGGCAGCGGCAACCGGCGCCACGCGCTGGGCACCGACCTGCCGAGGATCGACCAAGATCGCGAGTCCGGCCATCCCCAGGACGAGTCCGAGGATCACGCCCCACGATGGACGACGGCCGCGCATCCATTCGAAGATCGCCATCCACAGTGGCGTGGTGAGCAGCAATGCGGTGACCCCGGTGGGCACTTGCTGTTCGGCCCAGATCACGCTGCCCGTGCCGCACGACAGCAGCAGGACTCCGGCCACCGCGGTCGTCCACAGTTCGCGTCCGCGGGGCCGTCCCGCGCCGCGGGCCACCGCGAAGCCGCTCAGTACCAGTCCCGCGACGATGAACCGGACGCCGCCCATGAGAAACACCGGGACGGTCTGGATGGCGTAGTAGATACCGAGATACGTCGACCCCCAGATGACGTAGACGATCCCGAACGCTATGACCACCGGCCGCCAGGGCGGCCCGTGAGGGGCGTCGCGCGATGCGTCGCGTGACGGATCGCATGACGGATCGCATGACGGATCGCATGACGCGCGGCGTGACTGCGCATCAGGCGGGGCCGATGCTTCAGTGGGCGCCGGGGGGATGGGCGACGCGCCGCCCGATGGTCGCCGGGTCGCGGGGCCGGACACCGGAGCGGGAGTCCGAGTCGGCGTTACGGACGCCAGCCGGCGCCCGCGCGCATCACCGGCCTCACTGCTCGCCTAGGAACGGATACCGGTGGTCGAGCGCGGGGACAAGCGTCTCCTTCACAGACCGGGCGCTGACCCACCGGGTGAGATTCAGTTTGGACCCGGCCTTGTCATTCGTACCCGACGCCCGACCGCCGCCGAAGGGCTGTTGTCCCACGACGGCGCCCGTGGGTTTGTCGTTGATGTAGAAGTTGCCCGCCGCGTGGCGGAGCGCCGTCGCGGCTTCGTCCACCGCGCCCCGCTCGCGCGCGAACACCGCACCGGTCAGCGCGTAGGGCGAGGTGCCATCGATGACACCCAGGATCTCCGACCACCGCGCGTCCGGGTACACATACGCGGTGACCACGGGCCCGAAGATCTCCTCGCACATGAGCCGCGCGCCGGGGTCATTCGTCTGGACCAGCGTCGGCTCGATGAAATAGCCCGTGTCACCGCGCGCGCCGCCGCCCTGGATGACGGTACCCGTTCGCTTCGCTTCGGCCTGGTATCCACTGATCTTCGTAAAGGCCCGCTGGTCGATCACGGCGCCCATGAAATTGCGGAAGTCGGTGACATCGCCGACGCCGATCTCCCGCATCATCGCCACCGCGCGGTCGCGCGTCTCCGTCCACAGTGATGTCGGGATGTACACGCGGCTCGCGGCCGAGCACTTCTGGCCCTGATACTCGAACCCGCCACGGACGATCGCGACCGCGAGCGCCTGCGGATCGGCCGACGCATGCGCGACGATGAAGTCCTTCCCTCCGGTCTCGCCGACGATGCGGGGATACGACCGATAGCGCGACATGCTCGTGCCGATCGTCTGCCACATCGTGTTGAACACGCCCGTGCTGCCGGTGAAATGCACGCCGGCCAGGTCGTGATGGGCGAGCGTCACATCGGAGATGGCGGCGGCGTCGCCCGCCACGAAATTGATCACGCCCGGGGGCAAGCCCGCTGCCTCCAACACCCGCATGAGGTAGTACGCGGAGAGGATCGCCGTCCCAGCGGGCTTCCAGACGACGGTATTGCCCATCATCGCCGGCGCGGTCGGCAGATTCCCCGCGATCGACGTGAAGTTGAACGGCGTCACGGCGTAGACGAATCCTTCGAGCGGACGGTAGTCGAGCTGATTCCAGGCCCCCGATCCGGCGGGGCTGATCGGTTGCTCGCCGTACAGCTCCTGCGCGTAGTGCGGGTTGAACCGCCAGAAATCAATCAGCTCGGCCGCGGCGTCGATCTCCGCCTGATGCACCGTCTTCGACTGCCCCAGCATAGTCGCCGCGTTCACGGTGTCTCGATGCGTCGTTGCGAGGAGCTCCGCGGCCCGAAGAAACACGCCCGCCCGATCCTCCCACGACCACCGGCTCCATTCGCGGTGGGCCACGCGGGCGGCGTCGATCGCCTGCGTGACATGCGCCGGGCTCGCGCGATGCCAGTCCGCGAGCACGTGCCGATGATCGTGGGGCATCACGGCGTGTCGGATATCTCCGGTGCGAATCTCCTCGCCCCCGATGATGAGTGGGATGTCCGCGCGTTCGGCCGCCATCGCGGCGAGTCGTGCCTTGATCGCGCGCCGCTCTGGGGAGCCGGGCGCGTAGGATCGAATCGGTTCGTTGATGGGCGTCGGGACGTGCCGGACGCCAGCGAATATCGACATGCGAGAAAGTTATCGGCCCGAGGCATCTCCCACAGCCCCCGGCGGGGAGCCGCGTGCCGCGCCCCGCGAACAGCGCCCCGCGAGCCGCGTGCGAGCGGCGTGCGACCTGCGTGCTGGAAGCCGCGTGCCGCGAGTCGCTAGCTTCCCCCATCAATGCCACACCGCCGGCACCGCTCCGGATCGGTCAGCGCCTGGCTCTGTCTCGCGCTCGCGCTGCTCGTGACGGCGTGCGAGCAGCCGCCGGTCGCCTGGGGCGGCGACCCCACGCCGCTCGGCGGGACCCTCACGGACGCCAGCGTCCTGACGCTGCGCGGTCAGCCCGGCGACGTGCGCGCGGTCCCTCAAGCGGCCACCGCGCCCAGCGGCGGATTGCCGACGCTGGCGCCGCGGAGCTGTCTGTCGTCGATTCGGTGGGCGCGCGCGCGCCTGGGGCACGCAGTCGCCGCCGCGTGGTGGGGTGCCCGCCCAGACAGCAGCGTCGTCCTGTATCTCGCACGGTCGCCCGACGATGGCGCGCATTGGGATACGACCCTCACGGCCGATGCCCGCGATCACGGCGTCCGGGGCTGTGCCCGGCCGCCGCCCGCGGTCGCCGCCGACCCGGTGAGCGGGTACACCCATCTCGCGTATTTCCTCGAGCCGGCGTCCGGCGCGGGCGTCTTCTACGAACACCTGATGGATCTGCCCGTCGCGTCCCGGCCCGGTGCGACGGCCGCGGGGGTCTCGATGTTTCATGCCCCGGTCGCGCTCGTCTACGGCGAGGTACCGGGCCGTGCGAGTGTCGCGGGGCACGGCGATACCGTGGTCGTCGCCTATCAGGACCCGAATCGTGCGGCACCCCAGATCGCACTCGCGGTGTCGGTGACCGCGGGACACACGTTCGCGCCACGGATGCCCGTCTCCGGAGACAATGTGGAAGCGCGTGATCCAGCGATCGGTCTCGACGGCGCGACGGTCGCCGTCGCATGGTGGGAGTCGGCGATCCGCTCGAGCGGTGCGTCGGATACATCCGCGGCCTCCCGCCCGGTGGTCCGCGTCGGGACGCTGCGATGAACCGTACGATGAGCCCCATGATGCACAGGACGGCCAGCCGGCCGGCGCGAGCGCGGCACCGGATCTCCGCGCTCCGTCCGTGGGGCGATGCATGAAGGCGCTCGTAGCCGACGACGACGAGGCCATGCGGAGTTTGGTCGAGGCGATCCTGACCGATGCCGGCCACGACGTCATCACGGCCGAGGACGGCGCTCGCGCGTGGGAGCTGTTCGAACGGGAGCATCCTCCGCTGGTGCTACTCGACTGGCAGATGCCGGGGCTGAGCGGCGTCGAGGTGTGCGAGCGCATCCGTGCCAGCGAGGCCGCGCGGGACGCCTATCGAGACGCGTACGTCGTGATGGTCACCTCGCGAGGCGCGACCGCGGATCTGCTTCGCCTCCTCGATGCCGGGGCGGACGACTACGTCTCGAAGCCGCTCACCCCTGAGGCACTACGGACGCGCGTCGTCATCGCCGAGCGCGCGATTGCGGTCGACCAGGCGCGCCGCGCCGCGGAGGCGGCGTTGGCCCGTGCCCAGTGGTACGCGGGGATCGGCGAGACGGTGGTCGCGGTCCAGCACGAGATCAACAATCCCCTGGCTGCGCTGCTCGGCAACGTCGCGCTGATCACCGCCGGGCTGGCCACGCCCGACGAGGAGAAGCAATGCATCGGCGTGATCACCGAGCAGGCTATGCGGATCGCCACGGTCGTGCGGCGGCTCGGATCGTTGCGTGAACCCCGGTCGGTCGAGTACGTGCACGGGTCGAAGATGTTGGACCTCAGCGGGAAAGACAGCGGGTAGCGGTTGCCCCTCTCACCTTGCGCCCTGCTTGGTGGGGTGTACTTTGCACCGCGTCTGCCCCTTCGCGCACGGGCGTGCGCGTTGGGCGACACCGGACCCGCGTTCGTCTCACTTCCGAGGAGCGACACCCGATGGCCACAAAAAAGAAGAAGGCCGTGAAGAAGGCTACGAAACGCCCTGCGGCGAAGACGGCGGCGAAGCGCCCGGCGAAGAAGAAGGCGGCATCGAAGCGCAAGCCGAACGCCGCATTCATGAAGCCGATGCACCCGACGGCCGCGCTGGCCGCAGTCGTGGGATCATCGCCAATGCCGCGCACGGAAGTCACGAAGAAGCTGTGGCACTACATCAAGCGGAAGGGTCTCCAGGATCAGAAGGAGCGCCGCATGATCAACGCCGATGACGCGCTCAAGGTGGTCTTCGGTGGCAAGGCCCGCGTGTCGATGTTCGACATGACGAAGCTTGTCAACAAACACCTCAAGGACGCATAACCCATTTCGGCCGCGGACCCGGCTCGGCGATTCTCGCCGGGCATCCGGACCGCGGCGAGTGGGACCACGGTGGCGATAATGGCCGGTACGCCTCAGGGCAGTACACCTCGGGGGACCGGTCCAGCGGGATCCGGCGCATCAGCGAGCACGGCGGGTGGGAACCACACGCCCGCCGTCCGCTCGCCGGATCGCCGCCCCCTGGGTGACGAGATCAAGTCACTGTTTGCCGGGGACAACGTCAAGTCGATCCTCGGCGCGATCCTCGTTTTTCTGTTCGTACGCACATTTCTCGTCGAGGCGTATCGGATTCCGTCGGGCAGCATGGAGCCGACGCTGCTCATCGGCGATTGGTTGTTCGTCAACAACCTCGCGTACGGCCCGCATATCCCCTTTACCAGCCTGTCGCTTCCGGGATATACCGCGCCCAAGCGCCGCGACGTCGTCGTGTTCAAATCACCGCCCCAGATCGACGAGCCGGCCGACCCGACACCGATCCTCGTCAAGCGGCTGTGGGGGACACCCGGCGATACGCTGTTCATGCGCGACGGCATTTTGCGCATCAATGGCGAAGCGTTGCCGCAAGGACCGGAATTCGCCAACAACATCCAGCAGCCGGACCGGCCCGATTCGCTGTTCAGTTGGCAGCGACGCTACGGACTCACGGCATCGCGGTTTGGTGCGGCGCCGCTGGAGCCAACGCACGACAACTGGGGACCGATCGTCGTACCGCCGAAGCACTACTTCATGCTGGGCGACAATCGGTACGAGTCGAAAGACAGTCGCTATTGGGGGTTCGTGCCCAGCGAGAATTTGCGCGGCCGGCCGCTCTTCGTGTATTACTCCTACGACACCGAGACCGGTCTCCCATACTTCCGGGGGATCACCGAGATCCGTTGGGGGCGTCTGGGGCACTGGATTCGCTGAGGTCCCGCTCTTGCACGGGCACCACTCGCAGGTCTCCCCTTCCGAGGAGCCGATGCCATGGCTGTCCGCGTCCGCGAAATACACCCCGCCGTTGTTCATGCCCCGATCGCCCTGCTCCCGTTGGCGATCGCCGCTGACGTACTCGGCCGCATTACGCATCGCCGTTCGCTCCGCGAGGCGGGGCGCCACCTGATGCCCATTGCCGCGGTCGGCGCCGCCGCCGCCGCCCTCACGGGACTCATCGCCCAGCACGAGGTCCAGGCGGACGGCCGGGCCCGCGACATGTTGATCACGCACCGGAATGTGAACCTCACGGTGGTGGGCCTCGCGACTGCCCTCGCGGCCTGGCGGTGGCGCCGCCGTACCGCATCGCCCGGGTACCTCGCGCTCGGGCTCGCTGGCGTGGGACTCCTGGGGTACTCGGCGTTTCTCGGGACGAAAATGGTGTACGCACATGGCGTCGGCGTCGATGCCGCGGGTGGGATTCGCCCCCACGAGCGATCCGTGCCCGATCACGGGAACGCGGCCGCCGTGCGGACCGCTGCCGGCGACATGTTGCGCGGGCTCACGCACGCTGCCGTCGATCGCGTACAGCGGGTGACGTTACATCGTGATGCCGTCCGGTCCCTCAAGTCCGGCGCCGCCGACCTCACGCAGGCCGGCACAGGCGCCCCCGCCACCAGGCGCGCCCTCGACTGAGAGCGAGCTGGCGGACCGAGCCCGGGTCGCGCCCGGGTCGCGCCCGGGTCGCGCCCGGGTCGGGGTATCGGTACCTTAGGCTCTACATGCCCGGCTTCTTCCCGCGACACACGATCGCATGGAAGGTCGAAGAGCCGCCAGCGTTTCGCGCACTGACGCTGTCGGTCGTCGAAATCGGGCTCCTGGCCGGGGTGATTTATCGCCTCGTCCGGGCGCTCCTGTTAGCGCACGTTCCGGGCGGAAGCATCGTGTACGTGGGCGGTATCTATGTCGTGCTGGCGTTGCTCCTGTGCGGGGCCGCCGCGGCGCATCTCGGCAATTATCCCATCAGTCACTGGGTATGGCGCGTTCCACTGTTCGCGGTCCTCGAGGTGTGCGGCGAGATGGCCACCAGCGTATTGCTCATCGCGTTGCATCGCGAACGCATCGGCACCGCGCGCGCCGATTGGGACGACTGGCCCTCCTTGGCGGTCCACGCCCTGGCACTCCGTACGCTGATGGTCTGTCTGTTCGCCCTCGTCCTGGCGGGGGTCGTGCAGGTCGTGCGGAACGCGCTGTTACGACATACGAACCGCGGCTCGACCGTGGCAGCCGTCCGCGAGGGCCGCACCGGCGGGTAGCTGCATTCGCGCCACCGTGAGCCGGCCATGAATCGACCCGCATCGCCAGCACCGCTCCGACGGGCGCGCGTCCGTGTCCCGGCCAGCTCATCCAACCTCGGCGCGGGGTTCGATTGTCTGGGCATCGCGCTCGGTCGCTATCTCACCGCCGAGTACGTGCCGTCACCCGATGGGCGCAGGCCTGGCCTCCAGGTGGAACGACGCGGAACACTCCGCGCGCTCGACGACCGGCCGGATGATCGCGATCTCATCGTCCGCGTGTTTCACCGCTTTCTCGAGCGACTCGGCGCCGTCGCGCCCGTCGGCACGCTGACACTCGATTCCGAGATCCCGATCGCGCGCGGGCTCGGTTCGTCGGCCGCGGCCGTCGTGGCGGGCATGGCACTCGCCGCCGCGGCCGCGGACATGCCACTCCAACTCGCGGACGCGCTCCACGTGGCCCGGGAATACGAAGACCACCTCGACAACATCGCCCCGTCAATCCTCGGCGGATTGGTGGCCGTCACCGCAGGCGATGGCGGAGCGCCGCATGCGTTTCGCTTGCCGCTCTCCGACCGCGTCGGGTTCGCCTTCGCCGCGCCCGGTCTCGAGCTCGAGACGCGACGGGCGCGGGCCGCGCTGCCGCGTACCGTGTCGCACGGCGATGCCGTCCACAACATCGGTGCCATGGCCGCCCTCGTCCGCGCGCTCGCCATCGGTGATCCCGACCTGATGCGGCTCGGCTTGTCGGACCGATTGCACGTACGCTACCGCGTGCCGCTCATCCCGGGCGCGGAACAGGCGATGCAGGCCGCGTGCGCGGCCGGCGCGTGGGGGGCGACCATCTCGGGCGCCGGGTCCGGTCTGCTCGCCATCGCCGCACCGGACCGGGCGTTCGATGTTGCCGACGCGATGGCGGATGCGTTTCGGACGACGAGTGGCGCGGGTGTCGTCTTTTTTGCGGCCGAGCCGGATGCGAGAGGGGCGACCGTTGACTGAGTCGCGCATGACCGGCTCGACTCGAGGGGTGACGTCCGACGAACGGGGCGTCCTGGCGCGCTACGCGAGCTTTCTCCCGGTCACACCGGCTACGCCACGTCTGTCCCTGCAGGAGGGCGACACCCCGCTGATCGCGGTACCGCGACTCGCGGCCTGGGTCGGCGTGTCGGAGCTGTTCGTGAAGTTCGAGGGGATGAACCCTACCGGCTCCTTCAAGGACCGCGGGATGGTGGTTGCCGTCGCCAAGGCGGTCGAGCGCGGGGCCCGGACGATCATGTGTGCCTCGACCGGGAACACCGCCGCCAGCGCGGCCGCGTATGCCGCGCGAGCCGGTATCACCGCGGTCGTGTTACTTCCCAGGGGAAAGGTCGCCGGCGCCAAAGTGTCGCAGGCCTTGGCCTACGGCGCGCGCGCCATCGCGCTGGACACCGGGTTCGATGCGGCGCTCGACGTCGCGCGGGGATTGACCGCGCGCTACATGGTGGAGCTGGTCAATTCCGTCAATCCGCATCGCATCGCGGGACAAGCGACGGCGGCGTACGAAATCTGCGACATCTTGGGCGACGCGCCCGACGTGCTCGCGCTCCCGGTCGGAAACGGTGGCAATATCTCGGCCTATTGGGCGGGATTTCGCCGGTATCGAGAGGCCGGGTACACGACCTCGCTGCCCGTCATTCTAGGTGGCCAGGCCGCGGGCGCCGCGCCCCTCGTGCTTGGCCATCCGGTCGAGTCGCCGGATACGATCGCGAGCGCGATCCGCATCGGCCGGCCCGCCAGTTGGGAGACGGCGGTCGCCGCCGCCACGGAGTCGCACGGCGAGTTTCGCGCGGTGACCGACGCCCAGATTCTCGAGGCCTACCGCGAGGTGGCGCGGCGTGAAGGCATTTTTTGCGAGCCGTCGTCCGCCGCCGGTGTGGCTGCCCTGCGGGACAGCGTAGCGGCCGGGCGCACGAGCGCGGACGCGACGTGCGTCTGTGTGTGTACCGGACACGGGCTCAAGGACGCCCAGTTCGCACCCGGGCTCGACGATCAGGCCGCTCCCCTCCCGGCGACCGTCGAGGCTGTCGCAGCGGCGCTTGGGCTCGCGGAACGATCGTAGCCGGCGTTCAGTTGACGACGGGAGCGGACGGCTGATCTTCACGGCCGCCGGTAGCCGTGGAGTAGCGGCCCCTAGCCCCTGGCAAATGGCCGTCCCGGAACCTCGCCCCATCCCGCCGGATATCTTTCCCGCACGACTTGGCTCTCAACGGAGTAATGCGACATATGTATGACGAACGGTTTGTGGCGCCTATGCGCCAAGAGTTGACGCGCCTCGGGGTCCAGGAGCTGCGCACGACCGCGGCAGTCGATGACGCCATCAAATCCACGCCGGGTACGACACTCGTCGTCGTCAATTCGGTCTGCGGATGTGCGGCCCGCAACGCGCGACCGGCGGTGGCTCAAGCACTGACCCACGCCGTGCGCCCCGATCACCTGACCACGGTCTTCGCGGGACAGGATACGGAGGCCACGCACAAGGCCCGCAGCTACTTCGCCGGTTACGCGCCCTCGTCGCCACAGATCGCGCTGATGCGCGATGGACAGGTGGTGTACATGATCGAGCGATACCAGATCGAGGGCCGTGATGCCGCGGCCATCGCGCGAGACCTCACCGACGCGTTCGATCGCTTTTGCCAGCCCGCGGGCGCGGCTGCGGAGCGTACGACCGCCTGATCACGGTCCCGCGTACGGCGGCGGGGCGGGTGCCCAGGCGTGCGCGTACTGGTAGTCGAGGATGATAGTGATCTCGCCGGAATCCTGGCTCAGGGTTTCGGCGAGCATCACATCGAAACGGTCGTGGCGGCCACCTTCGCGCACGGCCACGAGCGCGCGGCGCTCGGCACCTACGATGTCATTGTGCTCGACGTGCTGCTGCCGGACGGCGACGGATTCAATCTGTGCGCGGCGCTCCGGGCCCGGCGAATCACGACCCCGATCCTCATGCTGACCGCCCGCGATGCGGTGGACGATCGGGTCCGCGGCTTAGAAGCGGGCGCCGACGACTATCTGACGAAGCCGTTCGCCTTCCGCGAGTTGCTCGCGCGTGTGCGCGCCCTCGGCCGGCGCCGGCCGGCGATTGCCCCCGAGCGGCTCCAGGTCGCGAACCTCGATATCGATCTTGCCGCCCGCCGCGTGGCTCGCTCAGGCCAGGCGATTCCGCTCACCGCACGTGAGTTCGCGTTACTCGAGTTCTTTGCCCGGCACGAAGGCATCGTGGTGGACCGCGCGGCGATCGCTGCCCATGTATGGGACGACAATCACGACCCATTCACGAACGTGCTGGAGGTACTTGTCCGTCGCCTGCGGCGGAAGATCGATGATGAGTTCGAGCCGAAGTTGATCCATACCATCCGCGGGGCGGGGTATCGGTTTGGTCCCTGACCGGCCGGAGACGGGCATCGTCGGCTCCGCGCTCTCGCGGAGAGCCGACGGCGGCGCGGATAGGGCGCATGCCGCGACCTCGGACACGCTTGGGTCGCCGAACCGGGTCGTGCCGTTGACCGCGCGCGCGCTGCGCCGGCTCCGGCTGCAGCTGACCGCGTGGTATGTCGGCACCTTTGCCCTGATCCTCGCGGTTTTGGGCGTCGCGCTGTTCGCGGTCATCGCCCGTCAATTGGCTCGGGATCTGGACGCGTCGCTCCACGCCGCTACGCGGGCCGTCGCGCAGGCCGCGCAGATCCGCGAGGTTGAAGCCGTGTCGGCGACCGGTAGCGTCGTCGATGCCGTCGAGGAGCTCACGATTCCCGGTCGCGAGCTGTATCTCTTTGATTCAGCCGGGCGTCCCCTGACCCCGTCACAGGCGTCGCCCCAAATCGTCGAGGTGGCGCGGCGCGCGGCCGTGGCTGGTGCAGCGGACCAGCACTACAAACGCCAGACTGCGGCGCCCGGCGAGCGCACGCTGCAGGTCCATGCCGAGCGGTTCACCCTGCGGAGTGGCACGCGGTACGTGGCCGCCGCAGTGGCCGATCGGGTGGAACTCGAGGATCGCTACGCGGCCCTTATCGGCACGCTCGCGGGTGCCGCCGCGGCCGCATTGCTCCTGGTGGCAGCGGGGGGCTGGTTCCTGGCGGGGAAGGCGACCGCGCCCGTGGAGCGCGCGCTCGCCCACATGCGCCGGTTCATGGCCGATGCGGCCCATGAGCTTCGGACGCCGGTGGCCGTGCTTCGGAGTCGCTCGGAGGTGGCGCTGCAGCGCGAACGGGAGCCGGCGGCCTATGTGGCCGCGCTCTCTGCGATCGGCGCCGAATCGGAGCGTCTCGGGGGCATCGTCGACGACCTACTGATCCTCGCACGGGCCGATGCGGGCGAACGGCCGGTCGTACGCCGACGGCTCTACCTCGATGACGTCGTGCTCGAAGCGGTGGACGGCGTCCGGGTGTTAGCCGAGCGACGCGGGGTGGAGCTCGCGGTCTCCGAATTCGAGGAGGCGGCCGTCGACGCCGATCCCCAACTGCTGCGTCAGCTGGTCGTGATCGTGCTCGACAACGCCATCAAGTTCACTCCGACCGGGGGCCGTGTCTCGCTGCGCGTGCGCGCCGACGATGGGCGCGCGGTCGTCACTGTCGATGATACCGGCGTCGGCATCGCCGACTCGGAACTTCCCTACATCTTCGACCGGTTCTATCGCGGAGGCGATGCGCGCTCACGCGGCAACGGCGCCGGACTCGGCTTGTCGATCGCGCGGTGGATCGCCGACGCCCATCGTGCGACGATCGAGGTGGCGTCGACTCCCGGGGCGGGCACCCGGATCACGATCCGGTTCCCGGCAGTCAGCAATCAGTGACCCGCGGCTGTGGGCCTCAGCGTGGTCGCGGCGCCCCGGACTCCGCCCAGACACGGATCACTGGCTACTGACCGTCGGTCACCGACGTCAGTGCGCCCGTTCGACCACCAGCAGCGTAAAGCTTCCCGGGATCGGCTTGGGGCGCTCATTGCCGGTCGCGGGCGCAAATTTCGCCGTCACGAGGTAGATCGTGTGCGTGTCGGGATCCAGCGCCATCGTCCGGGCACCGACGACGGTTTGCACGGTGCCCACCTCGGTGAACTTGTTCGGTGCGTCTTCGTGCACCACCGTGAGCGTGCCGTCGCCGTTGGAGCTGAACGCCATGCCCGTGCCGGCGTCGAACCGATTGGCATCGACCCGTGCGCCGATGGGGACCGTTGCGATGACTTTACCCGCGTCGCCGTCCGAGATCGCCATGAGCTTGTTGTGGCATCCGCTGAAGAGCCGGTGATGCTGTGCGTCGATCGCTAGGCCTGACGGGCTTTCGCACGGCGCCAGTGGCCACTGGCGGACGACCTTGAGCGTCGCCAGGTCGATGGCGACGAGCAGACTCTTGTCCTCGATGTTGGCGAATACCGTTCCGCGCCCGTCCGAGACTCCGAACTCTGGTTTGCCCGGCAGCGTCACGGTGCCAACGACACGCCCCGTCGCGCCATCGACCACCGTTGCGGTGCCCGCGTCGCCGTTCAAGCTGACGGCGTAGTGGGTCTTGGGATCGTACAACATCGCGTCGTCGTCAGGGTCGGCCTTGGCGGTGCCCAGCGGCTGCAGGGTCTTGAGGTCAAAGATGTGAATCGCCGAGTCGCCGGCCGCCGAGATGAACCCCCGACCGAGGTCGGGTGCCAGCGCGACACCATGCACGTGCGGCGTGCCGGGAATGTCGCCAAGCAGCGCGCCCGTCTTGGGGTCGACGACGATTACGTGCGTCCCGTGCGTGATGAACAGCCGGTGGCCAACGCCGTCGAACTCGAGGTAGTCCCACCCGCCGTCACCGGGGAGCGGATACTGCTTGGTCACGGTGTACCCCGGCGCCTGGGCACCCGCCACCGCGTTCGCCATGACGGACGCCATCACAAAGGCCACGAGCATCGCGGCCGTAGCTCGTACCCGGCGGATGGAGTGATGTAAGGTCATAAATCCTCAGTGTGCGGATGGGGTGTGATGGTGGATCCCGTGTTCGGTACGACGCCCTCGATGCACTCGAACGTAGTCCGCGAATCTGACCGTACGATTACAACCCGCCACCTCGTCGCGTCCGAGGCCCAATCGTGACACACCCAACACACCGCCGAGGGTGGTGGCTCGACCAGTAGCGGCTTGTAATCCTACCGACAGCTTGTCGAGCTACTCTTGCCCTCATGCGTGTCGGACCTCATCGATGTCTGTCGCTGTCGCGTGCCGCGATTGGCGCGCTCGCCATGGCGACCTCAGTCGATATGGTGCGGGCGCAATCGCCGCCATCAGCCGATCAACCCTCGCTGGCGCCCCTCACTCGCGCCGCCGCGATCGACGCCACGCTCGCCCGGGGCCCGCGGGCCGCATTCGCGCGGGTGGACACGGCCGTCGCACGCGCGGCCCTGACGACCGCGCGCGGGTACGCGAACCCCGTGGCCAACCTCACCTATTCGCGGGACGCCCCACACTATCACGGGATCGTGAGCCTGCCGATCGACTACCCTTGGGTCCGCGGGCCCCGCGTCCGCGCAGCGGAGCTCGGCCTGCGATCGGCCGCCTACCACTATGCGTCTGAGCAGGCAAACGCTCGATTCGAGGTCGACTCGACGTACACCAGCGCGCTCGCCGCGGGCGAGCGCGCGGCGCTCTCGCACCGGAACGCGGTGGACGCCGACAGCCTGCGCCGACTCGCGATCCTGCGGCGGGACGCGGGCGACGCGAGCGACCTCGATGTGGATCTGGCGGCGATCAATGCGGGGCAGGTCGCGAATCTGTCCGCCGCCGATTCGCTGACCTCGATCGCCGCGCTGCTCGAGCTGCAATCACTCATCGGGCTTCCCGTGGATCGCCCCATGATCGCGCTTGTCGACTCGCTCGCCCTCCCGGACACCGCAGTCGCGACCGCGCTCGTGGCTGCGGGGGAGTCCACCGAGCGGAGCGCTGGTGCCCGTGCATCCAACGGGTCGCAGGTGGTCTCGCGGGAGTCACCGATGCCGACCGACACGGTATCCGCCCGCGCCGAGCGGACCGACCCGCTCCCGGTTGCCGCCGCTGCGGCGACGTTGCGGTCAGAGGAGTCCGCGCTTGCAGTCGCCCGGCGGGGAGTCCTCGCCCAACCGTCGATCCAAGCGGGACTCGAAGGCGGCGACCCGTCGCAGCCGTTCCTGCTACCCACCATTGGCGTTTCCCTGCCCTTTCCGCTCTTCAATCGCGACCGTGGCGAGATCGCGCTCGCCACGGCGAACCGGGATCGCGCCCGTCTCGACCTCGATCTCGCACGCCGCGAGAGTGTGGGGGCGGTCGCCCGCGCGTCCCGCGCGTTTGCCGTCGCGATGATGCGTGTGCGGCGCGACGGCGCGCTGCTCGACGCCGCGACGCACGTCGCGGCCCGGTCACTGACCGCATTCGCGGAAGGCGCGAGCGCGTTGACTGGCGTCATCGAGGCCCAGCGGAGCGCCCGCGAGGCCCGCGGCCAGTACGTCGACGATCTGGCGGCCGCCAACACCGCCGCCGCGGCCGTCCGATTGGTGACTCTCACCGCGGCCTCACGATGACGCGACTGCTGACCATCTGCGCTGTCCTCTGCCTCATCGGCGTACACGCCGGGTGCCGCGGCCGCGACGCGAAGGCCGTCGACACGGGGGCGCCAGCGAAGCTGGCGGCGGAGCATCCCGGTGGCGATTCGGCCACCACGGCTCACGAGGATTCCGTCGACGACGCGACGAGCGACGGCGATGCCGCCGTACCCCCGGTCGTCGGGGCGCATACGGTCGTGGTGACGCAGCAGCCTTTCACCGAGTCCGTGATTGCCATGGGCGTCGTCGCCCCGCGGCCCGGCCACTACGCGGAGCTCGCCCCACCGGCGTCCGCGCGCGTGGCGCACATCTATGTCGCGGCTGGCGATCGCGTCACCATGGGCGCACCGCTCGTGGAGTTCGAGCGGGCACCGTTTGACGCCGCAGCGGCCAGCGCCGATGCCGCGCTCACCATGGCCCAGCACGCCTATGACCGCGCGCAACGGCTGTCGGACGCCGGGATCGTGGCTCGCAAAGAAGTCGATCAGGCTGCGACTGATCTTGCGGTGGCCGAGGGTGCGGATGTCTCGGCGCAGCGGGCGCAGCAACTCGCGACCCTTCGCGCGCCCATTGCTGGAGTCGTGACGCATCTGTCCGCCGTCCTGGGCGCCACGGCGGATCCGGCGCAGGCGGTGGTCGGCGTCGCGGATCCCGACTCGCTCGACCTCGTTTTCAGCCTCTCGCCGGTCGAGGCGGCGCGAGTCCACCCGGGCGCGATCGTGGCGCTCACGACCGGCCGGCAGTCTCAGGGAGAGCCCGTGGGGCAGGCCGTGGTCGCGACACTCGGCGCCGCGCTCGATACGGCGACTCGCACGGTGGCCGTTCGCGCGCGCTTCACGCATCCCGCCCGCACGCTCCGCATCGGCGAGACGGTGTTCGGACGGATAAACCTCAGTGTCCGCGAGCATGCCACGACGGTGCCGCTGCAGGCCCTGGTGCCGGACGGTGATGGGCTCAAGGTGTTCGTCGTCGGCGCCGATGGCGTCGCGCACGCCCGAGCGGTCGTCGTCGGTGGCCGCTCGGAAACGATGGCCGAGATCCTCGACGGCGTTCGTCCGGGCGAGACGGTGGTGACCGAAGGGGCATATGGGGTCGAGGATCGCGCGAAGGTGGTACCCGTCCGGTGATGCTGTTCGACGTCCTCAGCGCGCACCGCCGCTTCGTCTATCTGGTCGTCACCCTGGTCAGCGCGGCCGGCGTCTGGGAGGGCCTGCATTTGCCGTCCGCGATTTACCCCGAACTCACGTTCCCGCGCATCACGATCGTCGCCCGCGGGTCGTCCCTCGGCGCGCGGCAGATCGTCTTCAGCGTGACGCGACCCATCGAAGAAGCGGTCAGCGTCGTGCCCGGCGTGTCGCGAGTGCACTCGCGGTCGATTCGCGGGGCCAGTGAGATCACCGTGACGTTTGCGCCGCGCACCGACATGCTCTACGCGCTGCAGCTCGTGCAGGCGCGGATCAACGAAGTGCGGGGCGATCTCCCGCCAGGACTCGACATGCAAGTCGAGCGGCTGACGCCGTCGATATTTCCCATCCTGTCGTACAATCTCGAGGGTGGCGACCCGGCCACGCTGTTCGACATCGCGCGATATCAGATCCGGCCCGTGCTCTCTCGATTGCCCGGCGTCGGCCGCGTCGACGTGGAAGGAACCGACGTCCGCGAAATCGAGGTCGTGTGCGACCCCGCCCGTTTGGCCGCGCAGGGTCTATCGTACGACGATGTGGCGACCGCCATCCGCCAAGCTACCTCCGTAGACGCGGTCGGCCGGTTGGTGCAAAATTACAAGCAATTGCTGATCGTGACCGATCAGGAAGCCCACACGCCGGAAGACATCGGCAATGTCGTGGTCACGACCGCCGTCGGGTCCGGCGTGCGGGTCCGCGACTTGGGCACCGTGAGCGTGGGCACCGAGGACCACACGCATGTCGTGGCCGGGGACGGCCGGCCGGCGGCCCAGGTCAATATCACGCGCCAGATCGGCGGCAGCACGGTCGAACTCGCCGATAGCGTGGCCGGTGTGATGCGCGCGATCGGCCCCACGCTGCCACCAGGCGTGCGCCTCGAGCTGGTGTATGACCAGGCCGCACTCGTCCGCGACGCGGTCGCCTCAGTGCGCGATGCGATGCTCATCGGCGCGCTGCTCGCGTCCGTCGTCTTGCTCGTGTTCCTACGCCACGGGGCCATCACGGCCGTCAGCGCGGCGTCGATCCCGCTGACGCTCGCCATTACGGTGTTCGTCATGTGGCTCGTCGGCCAGACGTTCAATCTGATGACGCTCGGCGCGATGGCCATCGCCATTGGACTCGTCATCGACGATGCCGTGGTAGTGACCGAGAACATCGCGCGCCATCTCGCCCTGACGGCGGACCGCCATCTCGCGATCCGAGATGCTGTCCAGGAGTTGATCTGGCCGGTCACCTCGTCGACCATCACCACCGTCGTCGTGTTTCTCCCGCTGGGCCTGTTGCAAGGCGTGGTGGGTCAGTTCTTCATCGCACTGTCGGTCACCCTCACGATTGCCGTGCTCGTGTCGCTCGGACTCGCGCTGACCGTCGTCCCGCTGCTCGCCGAGCGTTTCGTCGCGGCGGTCGGACCGGAGCCCACTCGGCGGCCCGACGACATGGTCGGTACTGCCGCCGGCACCGGCGTGGGCGCGGCATCGCTTGGCGACGCCATGGCGAACAGCGGCACCCACCGAGCGGGGATCTTCGCGGGGGCGGGCAGGGCGGTGGATAACCTTGCGGGACGATACGACCAGGCGCTCCTGCGCGTGCTGCATCGCCCGTGGCGGGTGGTGG